>JAZJXP010000039.1:134976-322557 GCA_040390835.1 Pseudomonadota bacterium | reverse complement strand
CCGAAGGGTTTGCCTCATAACGCGTGCTGGACTGCGTTGGACTCGTTATCAATAGCAACGCTATTGACTGCCTTGTCCGCCTTGCCAGCCCGCGTTATGAGACAAACGCATCTCAACCTATTTATGAAATGAGTTCTAATCACCGTTTTGCTGAGCGTGTACTGACATCTACCCACACTGCCAAGGTCAGGATGCAGCCTTTGACTATCATCTGCCAGTAGGTATCCACGTCCAGCATGGACATGCCGTTGTCCAGGCTGGCCATGACCAGCGCACCAATCAGGGCACCATATACCGTGCCGGAACCACCGCGCATAGAAGTGCCGCCTATAAAGCAGGCAGCAATCGCATCCAGCTCGCCCGAAGTACCGGCAGAAGGTGAACCTGCCGCCAGACGTGCGGTATTGATGAGACCAGCCAATGCGCACATCAAACCCATGATGCCGAATATCCACAGCTTGATGGCATTCACATTGATGCCCGACAGGCGGGTGGCTTCCATATTGCTACCCACCGCATAAATCCTGCGGCCAAACACGGTTTGCGTAGTCATGTAGCTGAAGATGCCCAGCAAGACCAGCAGCAACAACACAGGCAAGGGGATGCCTTCATAGCTATTGAAAGTGATGACAAAGGCCAGCAGCACCGCCGCAATCGCAACAAGTTTGATACTGTCACGCCACAGCGGTGCGACTTCCAGGCTATGCTGCGCACGCTTGTTGCGCTGCTGCCAGGTCAAAAACACAGCCAGCGCGAACAGGGCTATGCCCAGCAAGATACCGGTCGTCGCCGACAGATAACCCTGGCCCAGATACACCATGTCAGCAGACACTGGCGCTACTGTGGTGCCACCAGTCACACCCAGCACAATACCGCGATAAGCCAACATGCCACCCAGGCCAACAATGAAGGATGGTATCTTCATGTAGGCAGTCAGGTAACCATTGAACAGCCCTATCAGCAAACCGAAAATCAACACCACCATGAGATTTAATGGCAAGGGCAAATGATGGGTCACATCCAGCACGGCTGCCACACCACCCAGCAAACCCAACAAGGAACCGACGGACAGATCAATCTCACCAGCGATAATCACCAGCGCCATGCCACAGGCGACAATGCCGGTAATTGACATTTGCCGCATCAGGTTGGACAGATTGCGCGGGGTGATGAAACCACCCTCGGTTTTCCAGCTGAAAAAAGCCCAGATCAAGGCAATGGCAATCAGCAGGGCCAGCATTTTGTATTGTGTGAACAGCTGTTTGATATTCAGGTTTTTCATTTTAATTTTTACCGATAGCGATGAATGGCATCAGATGGGTGACCATGGCACAGGGCTTAATTGACTTGCTTGACTTGATTGGCTCTGCTCTAGTGCATGACTTTGATCCAGCGCCGCCGCCAGCAGGGTTTCCTGCGTCAAATCCTGATTGATGAAGTTGCCGCGCAACTTGCCTTCACCTATCACCAGCACGCGGTCAGAAATACCCAGCACCTCAGCCAGTTCAGATGACACCATGATGATGGACATACCCTGCTTCACCAGTTCAAACATCAGTTTGTAGATTTCATACTTGGCACCGACATCGACACCGCGTGTCGGTTCATCGAGTATCAAAATCTTGGGTTTGGTCAGCAACATCTTCGACAGCACTGCTTTTTGCTGGTTACCGCCAGACAGGCTGGTAATCGGCAAAAACGGGCTGGCGGTTTTCAGGGTCATGCTGGCGATTTCTGTGCGTATGGTCTTGAGTTCGGCTTCCTTGTCTATGCGGCTCATGCGGGCAAATTCGTGCAAGACGCTCAGGCTCATGTTCTGCCCCACATCCAGGTCGGGGACGATGCCATGTTGCTTGCGGTCTTCCGGCACCATGGCCAGGCCAGCGCGGATAGATTTCAACGGGCTGCTGCTATCAAGCTTGCTGCCATTCAGCCAGACTTCGGCTTCATATTCACCGGGGTAAGCACCAAACAGGGCCGACACCAGTTCAGTACGGCCAGCGCCAACCAGACCGGCGATACCCAGAATCTCACCCTGGCGCAGAGTGAATGAAATGTTGTCGACACGCTTGCGCTGCGGGTTTTCTGTGTCATAGCAGGTCACATTGCGTGCTTCAAACACCACTTCACCGATGGTATGGTCTTGCCTTGGATAAAGCTGGTTCATTTCACGCCCCACCATCTGGGCGATGATGCGTTCTGCACTCATATCGGCCATGGGCGTCGTGGCAATGTGCTGGCCGTCGCGTATCACCACGATGGTGTCGCAGATGGCTTCGACTTCATCGAGCTTGTGCGAGATATAAATACAGGTCACGCCCTTGGCCTTCAATGCGCGGATAATATCCAGCAAGACCGTGATTTCTGATGTCGTCAGTGAAGATGAAGGTTCATCCAGTATCAGCAATCTGGCCTGCTTGTTGAGTGCCTTGGCTATCTCTATCAATTGCTGGTGGCCACCACCATAGTTCTTGACTGGCAGTACTACATTGACTTCAGGTATATTCAATTCACGTAGTAATTCTTCGGCGCGCTTGTTCATGGCGGCATAATCCATACGGCCACCGGGCAAGGTGATTTCATTCCCCAAAAACAGGTTTTCGGTGACTGACAATTCCGGCACCAGCATCAATTCCTGATGGATGATGATGATGCCCGCCGATTCAGTATCGCGGATGGACTGCGCCTTCAGGGGCTTCCCTTCCCACAGGATTTCACCATCCCAGGTACCATGCGGGTAGACACCGGACAGTACCTTCATCAGGGTGGATTTACCAGCACCGTTTTCACCGCACAGGCCTATGCATTCGCCAGCCCGGACCTTGATGTCGATACCGTTTAAAGCCCTGACACCGCCAAACTGTTTGACGATATCCTTCATTTCCAGCAAATATTCAGACATGCTATTTTTCTCGG
The DNA here is from genome assembly GCA_040390835.1 of Pseudomonadota bacterium. Taxonomy (GTDB): domain Bacteria; phylum Pseudomonadota; class Gammaproteobacteria; order Burkholderiales; family Burkholderiaceae_D; genus Undibacterium. The sequence goes on along the minus strand of JAZJXP010000039.1, from coordinate 319,641 downwards.
GAAAACCTGGAACTAGTCAACACAGCAATCAATACAACAAGCCAACGCAAACAGCCAAACCTGGCCCGTCAGGCTTGGGTTAGCTGCATGCTGTATCAGTTAGCAGAAAGCTGTGCCTTGGTATAGAAACCCTCATCAACCAGCAGGTTCACATTTGCCTTGGTCAGGGGAATAGGTTTCAAGAGTAAAGTGCTGACTTTTTTAAAGCCATTGTCGTATTGGGAATTGTAGGCAGGTTTTTCATTGCGCACCAGTTGCACGGCCAGTTTGGCAGCTTCAGAAGCGATCAGTTTCAAAGGCTTGTAGACGGTCATGGCCTGGGTACCCGCCATGACGCGTTTGACGGCTGCAAGATCGGCATCCTGCCCGGAGACTGGCACCTTGCCGCTGAGTTTTTGTGAAGCCAGCGCCTGTATCGCACCGCCAGCAGTGCCATCGTTGGAAGCAACGATGGCATCAATCTTGTTGTTATTCGCAGTCAGGGCATTTTCGACGATGGACATGGCTTCAGCAGCACTCCAGTCCTTCACCCATTGTTTGCCTATGATCTTGATATCGCCTTTGTCGATCAGGGGCTGCAAGACCTTCATCTGTCCTTCACGCAGTATCTTGGCGTTATTGTCAGTCGGCGCACCGCCCAGCAAATAGTAATTGCCTTTCGGTTTCAATTGCACCAGGCCTTCGGCCTGCATTTCACCGACCTTGGCATTGTCGAAAGAGATGTAGGCATCGATGTCTGCATTCAGGATCAGGCGGTCATAGGACACCACCTTGATATTGGCCTTCTTGGCTTCGCGGATGGCGTTATTCAATACCGTGGCGTTGTAGGGCACGATCACCAGGACATCAACACCACGTGAAATCAGGTTTTCTATCTGGGAAATCTGACGCTGTTCGCTGGCGTCGGCTGATTGCACAAACACCTTGGCACCGAGTTTTTCTGCTTCAGCGCTAAAGAAATCCCTGTCCCTGACCCAGCGTTCTACCCGCAGATCATCGATGGAAAAACCGATTTTTGGATTCTTGGCATCAGCATGGGCACTGCCAGCCATACTGCCACCCAAGGCCAGCATGACACTGAGGATAGCAATTTTTACTTTGGTATTCATTTTTTTGTCTCCGTTTGGATTAAAGCATGGGTATTGGCATTGCCAATCCCATTTATTATTGCTTTATGTATTCGTTATTCTGGACACTCTATTTCTTGCATTGTCACTTATTTAAGCATATTAATTTGAGCATCTTAGTGATTATGGCGGGGTAAAGTATTTCCTATACCTATATATGGCACAGCCAGTTCCATGCAGGCCCCGGTTTCCAGTTGCCCTACAGTAGAACGATAAATCTCTTGCCATGGCGTCTGGCTGGCCGGATATGCCGGTATGCCCTCAGCCTTGCGGCTTTCCAGTTCTTCTGGCGTGATCAGCATGTCGCAACGACCCGTATTCAGGTTGATGCGTATGGTGTCATCGGTGCGGAGATAAGCCAGGCCACCACCGACAGCGCTTTCGGGGGATGCATTCAGGATGGATGGACTGTCCGAAGTGCCGGATTGCCTGCCATCGCCCAGCGTGGGCAAATTCAATATGCCACGCTTTAACAAGGCATCAGGCGGCTGCATGTTCACGACTTCAGCCGAACCGGGCCAACCCACCGGGCCGGCACCACGTATCACCAGTATGCTGTCTTCATCAATATTCAGCGACGGGTCATTGATGCGGGCATGGTAATCACCGGAACCGTCAAATACCACGGCCTTGCATTCAAAAATGTTTTCCTGCCCGGCCTTGCTCAGATAACGCTCGCGGAATGCGGGTGAAATCACGCTGGTCTTCATGATGGCAAAATCAAACAGATTACCCTTGAGTACCATGAAACCAGCCTGCTGTTTCAGCGGTGTGGCATACGGGTAGATGACTTCGCGGTCATTCGTCTGCCTCCCATCCAGATTGTGCGCCATGGTCCTGCCGGTCACGGTAAGACGGTCGGCGCGCAGTTTCCCTGCTTGCAGCAGTTCCCACATGATGGCTGGCACACCACCGGCGCGGTGGAAACGCTCGCCCAGGAACTTGCCCGCCGGCTGCATGTTCAACATCAGCGGGATGTCATGCCCATGCGCCATCCAGTCATCCGAATGCAGTTCTACATGGGCATGCCTGGCCATGGCCATGATATGCGGCTGTGCATTGGTAGAGCCACCTATTGCGGCATTCACCACGATGGCATCGAGGAAGGCTTCACGCGTCAGGATACTGGATGGGCGGATATCCTGGTACGCCATCTCGACAATGCGACGGCCTGTCTCATAAGCGATCTGACCACGCTCACGGTAAGGCGCAGGGATGGCCGAACAACCAGTCAGCGACATGCCCAGTGCTTCAGCCAGGGCATTCATGGTGGATGCGGTGCCCATGGTATTGCAATGGCCTGCTGATGGTGCGGATGCCGCTGCTATCTGCAAGAATTTTTCTTCATCGATATCGCCTGCCGCCAGTTGCCTGCGGCCTTTCCAGATGGCGGCACCGGAACCTACCAGTTCACCATCCATCCAGCCATCCAGCATGGGGCCACCAGACAGGACAATCGCCGGGATATCCACCGTCGATGCGGCCATGATCTGCGCTGGCGTGGTCTTGTCGCAGCCTGTGGTCAGCACCACGGCGTCGATAGGATAGGCATGCAAAATTTCAACCAGACCCATATACGCCAGGTTACGGTCTATCGCCGCCGTTGGTCGGCGGCAGTTTTCAAAAATCGGGTGCAGCGGAAATTCCATCGCAATACCACCAGCGTCACGGATTCCATCCCGCACCCGCCTCGCCAGTTCCAGATGGATGCGGTTGCAGGGGCTGATGTCGCTACCGCTCTGGGCGATGCCGATGATGGGGCGGCCAGAACGCAGTTCGTCAGGGGTGATACCATAGTTCATGAAGCGTTCCAGGTACAGCGCTGTCATGTCGATGTGATCGGGATTGTCAAACCAGTCTTGCGAGCGGAAGCGGCGTTCCTTGCTGTCGTCAAACATCATGATGCTGACTCACTGAACTGATATTGCGGCAGACCGGGCGCGTCTACACGGAAAGAAAACAGACCACCCGCCAATGGCTGCTGTTCACGTTTTTCTGCCGACATGCCTTTCCAGGCGGTGGTAACGAAGACGGTACGCAAATCGGCACCGCCAAAACAGACCTTGGTGATATTCGAACAGGGGAAATTGATGACCTGGACGATTTCGCCAGCGGGTGAATATCGTTCCACACGCTTGCCAGCAAAAATCGCCACCCACAGAAAACCTTCTGCATCGACCACCGTCCCATCCGGATGGCCGCCGTTGGTGATGTCAGCAAACACACGCTTGCCGGACAAGCTGCCATCAGGCGTCACATCAAAGGCATAAATCTTCTTGCGCAGAGTATCAGTGTGATAAAACACTTTGCCGTCAGGGCTCATGCAGGGGCCGTTGGTGATGACATAGTCATGGTCTTTTGCTTGCAAATCAGCCAGCGTATTCAGGCGATATTTCAGCCTATACAGCGAACCACTGAGCGCTTTTTCACCATCATCCATGGAACCAAACCACAAGCAACCGTGGTTATCGATATAGCCGTCATTAAGGCGGTTGCCAGGTCGATCGGTTTCCACTTCCAGCATGGTGCTGAAGCTGCCGGTGCTGCTGGAAAAGCGCACCAGCTTACCGGGCAAGCCGCAGATGAAATTACCGCTCTCACCCTTATTGGACATAATAGGCAGGATAAAGCCGATCTGGTCTGGCGCGTCCCAGCTCTGGCGGGCCGAACCATCTTCTGCACAGCGATGGATTTTATGGCTTTTGATATCCACGAAGTAAAGCGCGCCAGCGTGCCATACCGGGCCTTCGCCCAGATGTGTGGCCACTTCCCAAATGCAGTGAGACTGATCCAATATCATGCGCCGTACCATCCCGCGTCCACAAAATAATCACGTCCTGAACAACGCGCGGCGTTGTCAGAGGCCAAAAACAAAGTCAGGGCAGCGACGTCTTCGGTTTCCACCCTTTCATGCAGGCATTGGGCGGCCAGTATCTGCGCTTCTTCTTCCGGCGTGTGCCACAGTGCCATCTGGCGTGGGGTACGTACTGAACCGGGAATGATGCAGTTGACACGTATGCCGTCTGGCCCCAAATCACGGGCCAGGCCACGGGTCAGGCCTTCTATCGCTGCCTTGGCTGTCATATACAGGCTGAGCTTGCCAAGGGCAAGATGCCAGGAGATGGAACCAAAGTTAAGGATAACACCACCACCCATGGCTTTCATACCTGGTGCCACGGCCTGGGCACAAAAAAACTGGTGACGCAAATTGACGGCAAAACTGTCGTCCCAATAAGTGGGCGTCACATTTTGCACCTCATGCCTGTCATCATTGGCGGCATTATTGATCAAAATCTCAACAGCACCATATTCACTTTCTATATGGGCCAATACTTTTGCCAGCGCATCCAGATCAGTCAGGTCGCAATGCATGAATTTTGGCGGCCTGGCTGACTGATGCAGACTTTTTTCCAGCGCCTGCGAAGCCTGGTCGGCGATATCCAGGAAAAAAACCTGCGCCCCCTGCTTGCAAAAGGCATCGACGATGGCAGCACCTATGCCGGTACCGCCACCTGTCACGACGACTCTCTTCCCCGCCAGATTCGGGTAACTTGCATAAATCATTGGTTTTCTTTCTTTGTCCGCATTGAGACCAGAATTCCCGGTCTCTGTCGACGCCTTGCTTATGCTATTACTTCTGCTATTACTCATACTTGTGCAGCACCTGAGGCAGACTGCTCACTCATTCCATAAGCCAGGCCACGCGCAGCCAGGTTGCGGTACAGGGCACTGACCCCAAAATTCCAGGGAGCGATCGCATTACTATACTTGACATGGTTCACCAAAGCCCCCAGGCTGGAGCTGGCAATGGTGACCCGGTCACCTATATGGTGGGTAAAGCCACTGCCTGCTGCATCCCTGTCCTTGATAGGTGAAAACATGGTACCCAAGAACAGCATGAAACCATCGGGGTACTGGTGAGTATTGCCACAAACCTGGTTAACCAGGTCCAGCGGGTCACGGCTGATTTCACGCATCATGCTGATACCATCAAGCCTGAAATCATCATCCAGACCTTCTATCAGCAGCCTGACTTCGGCCTGGCGTATGGTATCGAGAGTAAATGTGTCATCAAACAGGCGGATGAAAGGGCCTATCGCACAAGATCCGTTATTGTCCTTGGCCTTGCCCAGCAACAAGGCACTGCGCCCCTCTATATCGCGCAGGTTGACATCATTGCCCAGCGTGGCACCTACTACCTGCGCGCGGCTGTTGACGGCCAGCACAATTTCCGGCTCAGGGTTATTCCAGCTGGAATCAGGATGGAGACCAACATCAGCACCAAAACCGACTGCCGACATGGCTTGAGACTTGGTAAATACTTCGGCATCGGGGCCTATGCCAACTTCCATATATTGCGACCAGGCACCACGGCTGATCAGATCCTGCTTCAACTTTTCAGCCGTGTCAGAACCCGGACGTATGCGCGACAAATCAGAGCCTATACTGGCCTGCATGGCGGCACGCAAGCTGTCCGCCGCCGAAGCATCGCCGCCAGCCTGTTCTTCGATAACGCGCTCCAGCAAGCTGACCGCGAAGGTGACACCACAGGCCTTGATCGCCTGCAAATCACAGGGAGCAAGCAAATAGGGAGCTTCACTATCGGCATTTCTGTTGAGGGAATTCTCAATCAAAGTCCGTACGTCTCCCAGGGACTCACCACCTGCATTCAGTGCGAAGGCCAGCGGTTTTTCTTTTTCCATCAAATCAGTCACGGTTTGCACCTGGGCTGTGATATCAAACACTTGTCCCTGACGCACGACCACCACGCATGGCCCGTTGATCTTGCCGGCACGCCATACGCGCCCCAGCAATACAGCCTGTTGAAACTGATCCGGCAAATAGGATATGGCGGATGTATTATTCATGATCTTCTCCCGTATAGCGATTTTTTTGTTCACCTGACTCTTCGCTTCAGAGTTTCCTGTCGTTGATGCCCGACAGGCAGCAGGTGTCCCGAACTAATTCAGGTATCTAGCCTAGGTATACTCGCTGGTATCATGCCTATCCACAATTATGAAACTCACCAAGCTGAATCATGATTACGTGCAAGACAGGCCCTGACAGCAACAAGGGCGGGCTTATTTCCCCGTCAAAGCCTCAAGTACGCCATCAAAAGCAGGTTTGCTGGTGTAATCATCATTGAACAGCAGCGGCCACTCTGTGCGTTTGTGGAACTTGCTAAGCCAGGTCTCGCCATCGACCACACCCCAGAAGGTGATGCCGCCGCGCAGCGCTGGTGGTACTTCTTCCAGATAAGCCGTGACGATAGCCTTGTAACGCGCTTTTTGGATAGCGGCAGCGACAGGAGTTAAAGCCTTGAGATCATTGCGCTGATTCATCGCCACATCCAGTTCTGAAATACGTACTTTCAAGCCGCGCTTTACCACTGCCTTGAAGGATTTCCTGATCTGTGCAATGGCAGGATAATCGCTGTTCACATGCATTTGAAAACCTATGCCATGTATTGGTATATGCCGCGCCTGAAAGTCATCTATCATGCCCAGCATGAAATCCAGCTTGGATTGCACGGCCTCGGTATTGAAATCGTTGTAATACAGGTCTGCTGCCGGGTCGGCTGCATGCGCTGCAATGAAGGCTTTTTCTATATAGGATTTACCCATTTTTTGATAGAACAGCGACTTCCTGTAGCCTGCCGGGACGTTTTCGTCTATGACTTCATTGGCGACATCCCAGCTAGCAACCCGTCCGGCAAAATGCTTGCATATCTGTGTCACATGCTGGGTCAGCATGGCATCCCAGTCGCCAGCATAGTTTTTCATCCATGTCGGCACCTGATAGTCTGGATGCCATACCAGGGCATGGCCATGCAAGATCATGCCGTGCTCTTTGGCGTAATTGGCGAGTGCATCTGCATCATCATAGCTGAACTGGTTTTCTGCAGGATGCAGGTAACGCATCTTCATGATGTTGCCAGCAACCAGGCTATTGAATTGCTGGTTGATCAGTGCCTGTTGATCGGTTTTCTTGAAAAGGCTGCGCTTCTCGTCACCAGCGCTGACTGCCACCCCGATGGGAAAGGATGCCATGTTTTTCAATGCTATGGTAGCAGAGACTCTATCATTGCTCTCAGCGGCACCGGTAGTCTCATTAAGCACAGCGGCCAGGCTAGCTAGCAATAAACCGCAGAATATTTTTTTATGCATAGTTTTTATTTTCAAGAAGGCTAAAAACCTGGCTTACCACAATCACAGAAGTCGTCATGCTGTCCGGTATCTATCGTGAGCACTCTTTATCAACGCTGTGCCGCTGTCAGCTTAAGCAGTATCACATCGTTTTCACGCATAGTGACTTTGATATGCGCCTTGCCTGAGCGGCTGAACTGCAGTTTGCGCAACTCAGGTTTATCCTGAGTCAGGCTTTGCAGAGTCTGCAATTGCCCGGCGCTGAGTGCCTTCGGTGAACCCATTTCCAGATAGACGGTATGCGCATCATTGGCCAGGTAGCCAGTCCGATAAATTTGTACCGTGTATTTACCCGGCTTCAGGCCAGTCAATTGCAACTCCAGCGGGCTACTCTCGGCAGATGGCAATACCTTGGTGTAAAACGCACGATTGCTCTTGTCCTGCACAGGCTGGCGATAATCCCACGCCAACACTTGCAGTGTCTTGCCGCTGCGGCTTACATAGCTTTGCGCGTCTTGCTTGCCTTCTGTGGCGAGTATTTCATCACCCAACTGATGCAGGTATTTATAGGCAAAGAATGCTGGCTTGCGTATGCCCTGGGGATTGAGCAAGCCAAAGCCACCTTCAAATGGTGCAGTTGGCGGCCCTGGTTCTTCAAACAGATCGGTGTAAGTCCAGTAACTCATGCCTTGCAACTGCCCTTCACTGGATTTCAGTTTGCTGAGGATATAGGCGGCGCTGATATAAGAATCATGTACCGGGTCACGCGGTGTATAACTACTACTCCATTCAGTAAAAAACAGGGGCAATTCAGGACGGACAGTAGCCCTGATCTGGGTTCTTACCTTGTGCACATCAGCCACGATGGCATGCGGTGAAGTGGAGAGTTTGGTATCACTGACACCATGTTCATCAATGAAGCCGCCATCCACGCCATAGGTGTGGGTAGTAATGAAATCCACCGGCGCACCAGTTTTTTGCGTGAATGCCAAAAACTCCGGCACCCAGGCAGCACCAGCAGTAGCTGGCCCACCTACCCTGAATTGCGGGTCTATCGCCTTGATGGCGCGGGCAGTTCTTTCATACAAATCGAAATAGGCCGCCTGATCTGCGTCTTCCCAGAAGATGGCAAGATTAGGTTCATTCCAGACTTCAAAATACCAGCTCCGGACTTCTTCTTTCCCATAACGCGTTTCCAGGTGGCGCACAAAGGCATCCACCAGGGCTGTCCACTTTACCGGATCGGGATGTGAAATATTTCCCTTCCAGTAAAAGATGGTTTTCTCAGAACTTCTCATTGCATGCGGCGTGAACCCAAGCTCCACAAAGGGCTTGATGCCCATGCCCAGCAAACGGTCATACAGGGCATCTATCCTGCTCCAGTCATAGACCGGTTTGCCGTCTTGTTCGGTATAGGTATGCAAAACATCATGGAAGATGCCATGAAATCGCAAATAGCGAAAACCCAGTTCATCCTTGATGGTCTGTAACTGGGCGAGACTGTCTTCCCTCATCAGGGTGCCAGGATAATCTGAACCTATGGATAAATCAGCAAAGTGATCACGTGGCATGCCGGGGGCATTGACATCAATGCTGATACGGCGCGGCCCGGCGGCATGTGAGACGTTGAACAGGCTGTGCAGGCCGAGCAGGCTGAAAAAGAACGGCATTGCCAGGACGAACAAAGGTGGTTTGAACATGAAGGCTGCCTTTGGAATGTGAGCTTGCATTCTGCGGCCAGCTGCCAGCCTGTGCAATTATGAAAATCGCTAGCCAGCAGAACGATAACTGCCAGCTGACGCGAAGAGCTGGCCGGGCAGCCCTTCGCTTACTGCTTGTGCAAATACCATCAGAATGAATACTCTGCCTTGACCGTGTATGCACGGCCTATGGGTTTGGCGATATTTTGCGCGAACACGACGCGAGAACTCAGCCTCTGATTCGACAAAGGTGGATCGACATTCAACAGGTTATTGATACCCATACTCAACCTGAACTTATCAGAATAGCGATAATTGGCACTCAGGTTATAAATGATATAGGGATCGATCACGTTGTAATACGGCTGCCCAAATTTTTGCGTGGGCAGGGCATTGGTGTCTTCATAACTGGCAGTATAGGATTGCGACAACTGGGTGGCGAACTTGCCCATATTCCAGGACAAGCGCAAATTATGACGCCAGCGGAATATATAAGTATTCGCCGAAGTCGAACCTGTAGCCAATGCACCCGGCCTGCCCACGCTGTCTACCCAGGCGCCGCCCACGTCGTTTTGCCCCTCATACTTGTTGACGTAGGTGCCGTCCATACTGACACCAAATTTACCCCAGCTAGTCGTCGGCCACAGGTAGCGGAAGCTGGTATCAATACCGCGCGTATGCACACCGCCCATATTCAGGCGGGTGACTACGATATAGTTCAGCGTACCATCCGGGTTCCTGACAAACAGATTGGAATACTTGTTCACATCAGAAAATATCGTTTCTTCGGTGATCTGGGCAATGGTTCCCTTCATGCGTATGTCCCAGATATCGAAAGAGAGCATCATGTTCTTGACTGGTTCCAGCACGATGCCCGCAGTCAGGGTACGTGATTTTTCCGGTTGCAGATCAGGATTCGCACCTGTCAGTGTCGTCAGTTGGGTATTACAGACGCGGGCAGGATCAAGATTCAATCCTGCATACTTGGGGTCACTGGTCAGAGTGCCTGTATTTGGTTGCGATGGCGTTGCACTTGGGCAAAGCAGGGGGTCATCCCAGCGATTGGTGGATGGTGTCTTCGTGCGTGGCGTGCCATACAGTTCTGGCAGGGTCGGTGCGCGGAAACCGGTGCTGGCCGTGCCCCGCAGCATGACGGCCTTATGTGGTTCCCAACGCACACTGGCCTTGGGGTTCACGGTAGATCCAAAATCACTGAAATGATCAGCACGGGCGGCAAAGGTCAGGTCCAGCCCTTTGCTCAATGGTGCATCGATCTCCACATACAGACCAGCAATGGTGCGCGCACCACTGGGGTTGGCACCCGGTGTGCCGGAGGTCTTGTAGACGATATCGTTGCTAAGGGTACTGGTCGAATCGGTATATGTCTCTCTATGCAGGTCACCACCAACTGCGATGGAGAGTGAACCGCCAGGCAATTCTTTCAATGCGCGTGACAGATTGAAATCAGGGCCAAAGTATTTCACGTTTGCGGTACGATAATTGGTATCGTCAACCTTGATGCTATTGAGGTAGGCCTGCCCTGTCGCATCCTGCGCACCAAAGGGATTGAGGATACCGTTTGCCACGCCCTCGTACAGTTTAGGTGTGCTGACAAAACCGCTCTTCCAGCTGACACGCCGCTTGCTCATTGCGACATTGAAGCCGACACGGTAATCCCAGCCCATGAATTCACCCTCGTCGGCGACGACAAGGCGGTTGGTATTTTGCCGGTCATCCGTGCCTGCCGGGCCAAGTTCATCCAGGCTCCAGGTCAAGGCCAGGTCCTGCCCGGTTACCCCGGCAACTGCTGGCACGCCACCGCTACCACCTGGGTACCATTTGCTGTTCTTGCCGATGAACAGCGGTTTGCGCACACCGGGATTGAGCTTGTCGTAATCAGTCTGCGCACCAAATACCTGCGGTGGATTCAGTGCATCAATATATGATTCACTGGCAAGTACCTCAACCGTCAGCAGCTTATTGTCACCATGACGCAAAGACCCTTTGCTAAACAACGTGGTTTGCTTGTTCTCAGGCAGCAGTTGCGGATAAAGACTGGGGTCGAGAATACAGGTCTTGATGCCGGAACCTGATACCTTGGTCGATGGCAGGCTGTATTGCGCACCATAATTGCTGGTGCAGCCAGTTGCCCAATACGGATTACCCGTAGTCGTAGTCGCCTTGCCGTTGGTGTACACCGTAAAGTTGGCTGGTGACGACGATGAGCCTGAAGTATTGGTAGAAAACACGCTGCCGCCAAGCTGGGCGATGGTATCCGGGTTAGAGAGCTCCGGCCTGTCTTTCTGCATCAAGGAGGAGCGTGATTGAATGTCAAATGCCGCATACACATTCCAGCCATCTTTATTCAGATCACCCTTGCCGCCAGCAATAGAAAAACGACGCTGGTCACCACCACCAGAGCGCTGCGGTGCGACGACACTTGCTACCAGCCTGATCTCATTGAGGGTGCGTCTGGTGATGAAATTGACTACCCCGGCAATAGCATCAGTACCATAGATCGACGATGCACCATCACGCAAGACCTCCACCCTTTCGATGGCGCTCATGGGGACGACATCGACGTTAATCGAGCTGTCGCCGATGGCTTCGTTAGGCAGGCGGCGTCCGTTCAGCAATACCAGGGTGCGGTTGGTGTTCAGGCCACGCATATTGATCATGGTGCCACCACCACCGCCACCGACCGGTTCATTGGTAGCACCCATGACCAGCGAAGTTGCCACCTCGGACATGGTCGTCAGCCCCTGTGCTTCCAGCTCTTCTGCCTTATAGGTCATCAGCGGCAAGGCATTTTCTGTAGCCAGCCGTTTAATCGACGAACCGGTAATTTCTATCTTGGTGACCGGGGTTTGAGGAGCTTGAGGCGCCTGATTTTGCCTTGCCATCGCCTGGTTCTGATTCATCAAAGTCAGCACCGCCAGCGTCACTGCGCTGATCTTGATGCTGGCATGTTGAGGAAGCCTGGTGCGCCTGATTTTTTCCATCTTTTGTCTCCACCTGTAGTTTTATTGAGTTTTATAGTTTTATGGTCTTACCTGCTATCCGACGGCGAGGGATTCCAGCCTTTGCCGTTATCGAAACTGGCGAAAATCTGGCGGCGACTGGCAAAGCGCTCTGCCACCTGTTTTTCGGTTAATGTGTGAGCTGGCGAACGCTGTGATACATCGAGAGGCTTGCCGTTGATATCCATGCTGCCGTATTCCCCCCAGCCAGCACCTGGCTGTGCCTGTGCCGACTCTGGTTTTGCTAGCAGCCAACCCACAGGGGCGATATGCGTGTCCATCCTGCAGTGGATGAAAATGACCTTGTCCCAAGTGCTGGGCGGCCCCTGGCGGGCCAGATAAGCCGTGCCGGGCAAGACATCGTTTTGGCCAGGACCAGGTCCATGTGTCAGGCGACTGTTGAGAAAAACAAATCCTGCTTCATCGGCAGCGACCGTGCGGGCCTGCACTATGTAGCCGCCACCCTTGCCGGGATTGGCACTGTCGCCGACTGAACGGATTTCACTTTCTTCGAATAAGGCGACCCTGTTGCCACCCCAGATAAAATCCACATTGCCAGCAATCAGCGAACGATAAAACCAGGAATAACCCTTCACCTGTATCGTGTCTTGCTCGCTGAAAAAGCTGGCATTGCGTGCCACCAGACGACCACGGTCGCTATTGAATACCAGGGTTTCTGCCTGCGCCCCCTTGCTCCTGGCACGCACCGCTGTATTGACAAGCGTGAGCGTGTCCAGCGTCAGCAGGTCGGCATCTTCAATCAACAACACTGAGCGCCCGCCAGTGATGAATGGCGTGTATGGTCCCTGGCTGATACCCGTTCCCGGATTATTACCATCGTCGTTATAAGCCTGGAGAATGACACCATCGCGGCTTTCGCCACGCAGAGTGAGATTGTCCTTGCCCTTCAGATAAAGTAACTGGTCGTAACGGCCATTGGCGATATGTATGGTCACTGCTTCTGTACGCGACATAGTGCGCATGACGTGATTCAAAGCACCCTGCACAGTACGGAAATCTGCCGGGCCATCATCATCGACAGTCAGCTTATTGCCAGAGGGCGCTGCCTTGCGCGTGCTGAATGTCCATCCCGCCGCCCGACCCAGCCCGGCAAACACCTGCCCGCCAAGACTGGCATTGATGAAGACACCAGCATCCACCGCAATGTAATATTCCGTGCCATATGCCAGACGCGCATTGTGCGGTTTGATCGTCACAGTCTTGCCATCTACCCTGATGGGTTTGTAACGCAGCACACGCTTGAATTCTTGCCCGGCATAGCCGATCTCATCAATGTCATCACCAAGGCGAATGACATCGACCAAGGCATTATCGGAGGCCCGGAAAATGTGCACTGAGCCACCCTGCCCCAGGCCGGGGGCCTGATCAAACACGATCTGCAAAGGCGTGTCTGGCGGCACATCTTCAGCATGTGCCGCTGGGCTGACTTTGCCTTGCAGTGCATAGCTTTGTGCAGATGTAGTAAAAGCCGGGGTGACACTGACTGCGAGATAGGTAGCCACATTGGTATCCACCTGGCTACTTACCGTGATGGTCGCGGTGCCGGGGTTCAGCGCCGTGAGTATGATTTCGCTATCCTTGACTGCCACACTGGCAATGCCTGGCGCACTTGATAACGCAGTGATTGGCATTGCAGGTTTGTTCTTGCCCGCAATTACACGCGCAGCATAATGCAGCGGTGCATCACCAGCCTGCAAGCTGACTCTATCGTTCATGCGCGCCAGGCCAATGCGCAGCGGTTTGTCCGCAGCCACACCACTACGAACATCGTCAAATTCAAAACCCTGGCCCTTGGCCAGCAAGCCTATCCGTCTTTCAAATGGCGAAGCATCTGTGGCAGTACTCAGCAATTCACCGTTCAGGTAGAGCGTCAGCAAGTCACCAGCCACGTCCAGCCTGAGCGTGTAAAAACTACCCTCCGGCCCCAGCTCTTTTGCTGACTGCTTCAATCTGCTCAGCTTGCCATTCTGCATTTTCACCAACTCTATGAACAGCTTTTGCTTGTCACGCTGCATGCCGAGACTGGCAGCCAGCCAGTTGCTATCGTCCTGGTAGCGTGCCAAAAGATAAGCCTGTCCATCTGCAGCAGTTGTACTAGCGATGGGACGCACGCGTGCCTCGACAAAGTAATCGCCGCCCGGTATTGCCTCAGATGCAGATGTGGATACCAACAGCGAGCTACCCTGTCCGCTTAGTAGCAGTACGTGATTACTCGATCCATCCTGGCTGCGCACCTTCGCATCAGATGTGCCGGGTACCTTGCTTACCCAGTGCGTCGCGCCATTCTCGAAGTCCTCGCACCAGCTTGCACCACCAGGGCAGGTTGCTGCATGGGTATGCAATGCATACACGTTCGCCAGCACAGCCAGCAGTAAATGACTAATTTTCATAGATATGTGTGAAGAATTTATCAGCTAAGCATCTGCTGGCATCTGCTGGCATCTGATGGCATCTGATGGCATTGATGGCATTGATGGCATCTGTTGGCAGATACCATCAAATGCCCACTGTCGCTATTCTGGAAACGGCACGAAGCGTTCCTGGCAATTGAGCGTCTTTGCATCAGCCGCGTTAAGCTGACCCGTCAGTCTGGCAAACTCCAGTTTGACTACTGGTTTGCCGTCAACGATCACGTCTTGCAGTGCGAGTTGCAGCGGGCGCTGTTCGTCATATCCCTGCAAGATTACTTGCCCAGGTGTCAGGCTGTGTACACGCTCCATACGGATATCGGTATAGGAAGGAATTAACTGACCCGATGGGCCCGGCTCATATTTTGTATCAATATAAAGCGGCCAGCGATTATCACGCAGGCAGACATCGCGATAGACAACACCAGAAACCACGCCGCCACGCCTGTCATTACTCTTGATGCGCAGGCCCGAGGTAGTGCCATCCATGACCAGATCTTCAATCAGCACATTACGCACCCCGCCATTGGTTTCACTACCTATCGACATGCCATGGCCGCTATAGAAATGATTATGCAGAATAGAGATGTTTTCGCTGGGGCCATTGCTGCCAGCCTTGATGGCGACATTGTCATCTCCGGTACGTATGTAACTATGTGCAATCGTCACATTGCGCGATGCTCCCGGATCTATACCATCGGTATTGCGCGCATCATGTGGCGTATCGATGCGTATGCCCCAAGCCGTAAAGCCATCAACACGGTTCATCGCCACATGGAAGTTTGGTGAATTACGCAAGGTGATACGATGCATCGTAAAGTCTTGAACCTTGTCCAGCTGTATAAGGCGCGGCACATTCTGGCGCTGTTTTTCTTTCTGTGCCCGGCGTGCGATCTGCCACCAGGTTTCGCTCTTGCCTTCTATGAGCTGGCCGCCTTGACCATCAATGACACCCTCACCCATGATGCCAGCACCCGACACTCCTTCGACGGTGATAAAGGGTTGACAGCCCTTGCCTGTGACATCGTTAGTGCCACAGGTTTTTGCACCACGGTCATACAACAAGGGATTGGTGCTGGCATACAGGGTCACACCTGCATCCACCACCAGCGTGACACCGCTACGCAACTTCAAGGGGCCAGCCATAAATGATTTGCTGCCAGCACCGGCAGCCAGGTGCACAGCCTTGCCTGGCACACAGCTATCCAGTGCAGCCTGTATGCGTGGCGCATCATTCTGATTTGCCGTCGATGCTTCCGCCAGCAAATTTGTGCAGGTAGCTGGCATGACCGGCTCGCGAACCGAGCGCGTATCTTGCGCCTGTGCTGTAGCAGTCAATATGGAAATAGCCGCAACCCCGGCCAAGGCCTGCAAACGCAAGAAATGCCCACGTGCTTGGGCGAAATTGAATAAGTACATATATAGTCTCCAGTTATTATGAATGCGCATGTCTGTGACTCTGTGACATGACGCTAACCGGAGCACCTCGCGTACTCCACGCCGTTTAAACGAGGGCCATGAAAAGCTATGGCCGAGGTCGCACGGTCGTATCTGTTTAATTGCTCTGTGAACAGCCTATCTAATTTTCGGGCAACACCAGATTAAGCTATGAAAAAGACTAACAGATGAAAATGAAATACACCATTAGCAGATTTGCTGGTGGGAAGAATCATTATTCGATTTGGTGATTTTCGCAAATTTTTGTTGTTGTAGTGTTGCAGACTCGCATTACTACCTAAGTTATACACAACGTAGTTATACACAGCTCAGTTATACACAAATTTGTTAGCCACCAAGTCCAAAAAGTCCTGTCTCTCTTTAATTAAATGTAACGACATCTGTATTTCTATTACGTAGCTACCCATTCGAAATAGCGGTTTCAACATATGAATTCATCAATGAATAATTCTTCAATTTCGATTTTTCGACACACATGCCTGTCCGCACTCAGATCATCCTATCCAGATGTCATGTCATCGAATTGACGCTATAGCGCCAACTCATTGATATTTCTTCTGCGCATGAAAAGTTTATCTACGCTATGTGAGTTGACGAACAGTCAATCGCACACAACTGGAACAAGCTGTTCTGGAATGCAATCGCTCATAAAATTTCGAGCCTGTCATCTTGCTTTCAAGAACGTCTACTATTTCAGTAGACCTTAGCAACTCAAGGAATTGCGAAAGGACGTGCTATGCAAGTTCAAACTATTCTGGCTTTTGGCGGCCACAGCGAAGCAGCTATCAAATTTTATACCGAAGCGCTCGGTGCAGAGCTAATTGTCATGATGCGCTGGAAAGACAGCCCCGATCCGGCACTACGCACTGCTTCCTCAGATCCGGAAAAGATCATGCATGCTGCATTTCGCATAGGCGACACCACGCTGATGGCAACCGATGGTGTTGAGACCCTGAAACAACCGGACTTCAAGGGCTGTACACTCGCCATTGAAGCCAAAGACGATGCCGAGGCCAAACAATTGTTTGCAGCACTCAGCAATGGTGGCCAGGTACAAATGCCCTTGGCAAAAACCTTTTGGACATCCCTGTCCGGTATGGTGGTCGACCGTTTTGGTGTGTCATGGATGGTCAATGTGGCCTCAGAAGCACAGAAATGAATCCTTCTATCATGCATCACCAGGAGAGTTGAGATGAGTACCCAACAGCAGCTCAAGCCCGCAGTTGAATTGGCAAGCAAGAACACTGTGCATTTCCCTAACGAAAGTAAAGAATACAGACTGGCCCGGAATGCTTTGCTCGCTGAAGAAATTGAGCTCCGGCGGCAGATAGAACGCGTAGCAGAACAGCGCCGCGCCCTGCCACCAGGAGGTGAAGTACCCCGACAATATCGCTTCGAAGGTGAAAACGGCCCTGCCGACTTCGCAAGCTTGTTTGGCGACAAACAGACCCTGGCAATTTACAGTTACATGTTTGGCCCGAAACGAGAACGGCCATGTCCCATGTGCACCTCTTTATTGTCGGCCTGGGATGGCGAAGCGGATGATGTTGCACAACGCATTTCTTTGGTGGTCATCGCCCGTTCACCAATTGAGCGCCTTGTCGCCTTTAAAAAAGAACGTGGCTGGCAACACCTCAGGCTCTATTCAGATGTCAGTGGCGACTACACTCGCGATTACGTCAGTGCCGACGATGCCGATATTCCTGCTTTCAATGTCTTTACCCGACGGGATGGCAGTATCCGGCATTTCTGGAGCGGTGAGATGGGCGCAGAAACTGCCGACCCTGGCCAGGATCCCCGTGGCGCGCCCGACCTCATGCCACTCTGGACTATTCTAGACTCCACCCCCGAAGGGCGTGGGTCTGACTGGTATCCCAAACTCAGTTATCCAAAGGTGTAGAGATCATCCCTATACACAAGCAAATAAGCAAGCAGGTAAGCACCCTGCCCACAAGACGGAGATAAACAATGAAAGTTCTGGTTATCGTCAAGGCGACGCAAGATTCCGAAGCTGGTGTAATGCCAAGCGAAAAAATGCTGACAGAAATGGGGAAATACAATGAAGAACTCGTGAATGCCGGCATCATGCTTGCGGGCGAAGGGCTACATCCATCCTCAAAGGGTGCGCGAGTCAGGTTCTCAGGAACTGACCGCAAAGTGATAGAAGGCCCGTTTGCCGAAACCAGTGAACTGGTGGCTGGCTTCTGGATTTGGCAGGTTAAATCACTTGCGGAGGCAATAGATTGGGTAAAACGCTGCCCCAATCCCATGCCGGGTGAATCAGAAATTGAGATAAGACCCGTGTTTGAGAATGAAGATTTTGGCGAAGTGCTCACCCCCGAATTGCGTGAGCAGGATAACCGTTTGCGCAAACAGATTGCTGACAAGAATTAAGCAAAAGAATTTTGGAAGCACACAGATTTATTCTATGAACTTAGGTTTTATCAAACCTGCAAGAGTAGTGGCACCTTTAATTCTTCAGCTCCGATAGAAAATTCTCTTGTGTGGAAAAAATTACGCTGGATAAACTGCCACCAGGCATGCTTATGATTGTCTAGCTGATATGGAAATTATACCTGCTACCGGCAGTGGTTAATTTAGTTCGTCAACGAACAGACTCAATGGTAAATAGAAACGACAATTCTGAACATCTTATAGTGTCACACAAGTGGCAAAATCACGCAGAAAGAATGCCATGCATATCCATCCGCTCGCTGGTCAATTATCACCAGCATCTGCGCTGGTCGACGTGAGCCAGCTCATCGCCGCCTATTACAAGCAAATCCCTGATACACAAGTCGCTGCACAACGGGTAGCATTTGGTACCTCTGGCCACCGCGGCTCATCGTTCCAGAGCAGCTTCAATGAACATCATGTCCTCGCCATCACACAGGCGATTTGTGAATATCGTCAGCATCAGGGTATCAGCGGCCCCTTATTCCTGGGTATTGATACCCATGCATTGTCGGAACCGGCACGCATCAGCGCGATAGAAGTGCTTGCAGCCAATGGCGTCAACGTCATGCTGTCAACTGGTGATGAATATACGCCGACACCTGCTGTATCGCTGGCTATCCTGATGTATAACCGGACTCGTCATACTGGTAGTGGCTTGGCAAAAAACACTGGGCCGGCTGATGGCATCGTCATTACGCCCTCTCACAATCCACCCGACAATGGCGGCTTTAAATACAATGCAGTCAATGGTGGACCCGCAGATACGGCAACTACCGACTGGATAGGCAAGCGCGCCAATGAACTCATGGCAGCAGACTTGAAGGATGTAAAACGCATGCCCTTTGAACGGGCGATACATGCCGACACGACACACCGTTACGACTTTATGAACATCTATGTGAGCGAGCTTGAGCAAATCATTGATCTCGCCGCGATACGGCAATCCGGCATACGCCCGGGCGTTGATCCACTCGGTGGTGCTGGCGTGCATTACTGGGGTCAAATCGCCGAAAAATATCAGATGGACCTGACTGTAGTCAGTGATGTCGTCGATCCGACTTTCCGCTTTATGCCTCTGGACTGGGACGGCAAGATACGCATGGACCCCTCATCACCTTATGCGATGCGCCGCCTGCTGGACATACAATCAGATTTTGATATCGCCTTTGCCTGCGACACCGACCATGACCGCCATGGCATCGTCACGCCCGGCGCTGGCCTGATGACGCCAGACCACTATCTGGCCGTCGCCATCGACTACCTCTTCCAGCACCGCCCTGCCTGGGGCAGCAAACCTGGCATAGGCAAAACCGTGGTCAGCAGCCGCATGATAGAACATGTGAGCAAACGGCTAGGGCGCAAGCTATACGACATGCCAGTCGGCTTCAAATGGTTCGCCCCCGGTCTGTTTGATGGCAGCTTGGGTTTTGGTGGCGAAGAAAGCGCAGGAGCCAGCTTTGTACGCATGGACGGCACAGCATGGACCACCGACAAGGACGGCATAGCCGCCGCCCTGCTGGCCGGTGAAATAAGAGCAAAAACCGGCCGCGACCCCGGCCAGCTATATGAACAACTTACGCAAGAATTTGGCAAGCCCGTCAGCATACGCGTAGAAGCCCCCGCTACACCCGCACAGAAAAAAGCACTGTCCAACCTGTCCCCGCAACAGATCACCAGCAAATTACTTGCTGGCGACAACATCACAGACATCCTCACCACCGCCCCCGGCAACATGAGCGCCATAGGCGGTGTGAAAGTCATCACCAACAACGGCTGGTTCGCCGCCCGTCCTTCAGGCACTGAGGAAATCTACAAGATCTATGCAGAGAGTTTTAAGGGTGAACAGCATCTGAACGAGATTGTGGCGGAAGCGCAGGCTATTGTTGATTTGGCTTTGTCTAAAACTGCGAATTGAGAACGTATGATTTGTTGACAATGCAAATCGAATTTATTTCCCAAACATTTCAAGGACACATGATGACCGTCAAGCGTATGGACAATATTGGCATTGTTGTAGAAGATATCGATGCCGCGATTGAGTTTTTCATCGAACTTGGTCTCGAACTTGAGGGGCGCGCCCCTATCGAAGGAGAGTGGGCAGATGGCGTTACCGGATTGCACAACATGCGTGTCGAGATTGCCATGATGCGCACGCCGGACGGTCATAGCCGGATCGAACTCTCCCGTTTCATCGCTCCAGATGTAGTTGCAGACCACCGTAACGCCCCGGTAAATGCTCTCGGTTATCTGCGCGTCATGTTCGCCGTGGAGGATATTGACGATACACTGGCCCGGCTCGTTAAACGCGGCGCGGCACTTGTCAGCAAAGTGGCTCAATACCAAGACAAGTATCTTCTGTGTTACATCCGGGGTCCCGAAGGAATTCTCATCGGCCTCGCCCAAGAGCTTGAGTAGCAGACTTTCCATAAGCACTTGTGAACGTTCCCGCATCCAATCGGGCGGCTGACAGAGTTCGCTTTTCAGAAGTGCAAGCAGCCATTCAGGTGCCTTGCGTAGAAGGCATAATCAAGAACACCACTAGCGAAACGCGGCTACTTGACTTCAAAGGGCCCAAAATGAATGACGAAATAAACCATCAGCAGACTTGCTGGCGGGAAGAATCATTATTCGATTTAGTGATTTTCGCAAATTTTTGTTGTTGCAGAGTTGCAGACCCAATCTACGCTCTCAAAAAGAATGACACATGCCTGTGTAACCCTAAGAATTTTTTATCGCATCATGCGCATTAAGGGCTGCCAGCGCCTCATCACACCAATCGACATAGGCCAACTCGTAACGAACTCCACAACGGATGACCAGATAATCCGCCAGCGCTGTTGAAGACAGCATTGTCACATCTGGAAAATCGCGCGCAATCACCGCGCCATAAAATGCTTGCTTATCCAGATGAATCTGTCGATGTCGTTCAATTTCCCCGATCAATATGTGGCGATCCACCAGGGATTCTGCCCGCAGTTTAATCAGTAAGTCCTCGCGCATGGCTGATACGCCGATAGGCTGGGCTACCCATGCCGCCAGCACCTGCCGCCCGTGATCCGTGATGGAATACCATTTACTGTTGGGACGATCTTTTTGTTCGATCAATTCTGCTGTCACCAGGCCATCCCGTTCCATACTCGCAAGTTCTCTGTAAATCTGCTGGTGCGTCGCATTCCAGAAATGACTAACGACACGATCAAATTCTTTCGCAAGTTCATAACCGCTACTTGGGTGTTTCAGGATGGAGGAGAGGATTGCGTGTGCGAGAGCCATACAGAAAGGATATCACAGCTATGCAACTTATTGCATAGTGAAAATCAGCGTGATAATATTCATATGCAACAAATTGCATATGAATATAAAAAGGAAATCATATGAAAAAACTTATTTTTTCAAAAATAATTTCAGGTACGGCCTTGGCCGTTGGCTCATATGCCTTACTTTTTCCATCAACGTCGTGGGCGAGAACCCCAGAGGAAACTACTATGTATCCTGAAGTACATGCTGCATCTACAGCAAACAACTATGAAAATATGGTCAAGGCCTATTATCTGGCAGCAGAAACGCAGCCATACAAAGAAGAAGCCACGTCCAGTTTCTTTGATGAAAGCTACCAAAGCTATCCAGTGCGCAAGAATGCACCTGGCGTGAGTGGAAAACAAAGTGTATTGAACCTGCTGAAGAATCTATCCGTGGGATTTCCAGATGGTAAGCGCAGTTTTGAAATAATTGAATCTTTGAACAAAGATAGGGTAGTGGTTTATTTTACTTTTACCGGCACACATACCGGCCCGTTCTTTTCCTACCCGCCAACTGGAAACAAAGTGTCCTTTGTCGGCGTCGATATTTTCACAATCAAGGACAATAAATTCGTCGCGAATCACCATGTCGAAGATGTCAGCGGACTCATCGAGCAATTGAAGACCAAATGAGGAATAAGTAAGGGGTAAATAAGCAAAGTATCCTGCATCAAAGAAATCCCAGATCTGGATTTTTTGCTCATGATGTTCTGAAAAAAAGAGAGCCCGCATGCGGGCTCAAGACTACTTGACTACATATTCAATTCATCGATTCTCTAAAACGGAATATCATCATCCATATCCGAGAAATTCGGTGCCGGGCGTGAGGCTGGGGCCTGGCGTTGTTGTGATGGGGCTGCCTGTGGACGTGGTGCTGGCGCACCTCCACCGCCGCCGCCACCGTAGCCACCACCATCATCCATACCTGCGCCGCCGCCCATGCCTTGGCGGCTGCCCAGCATTTGCATACTGTCGGCCTTGATGTCGGTTGCGTATTTTTCTACGCCGTCTTTGTCGGTGTACTTGCGGGTGCGCAGGCTGCCTTCAACGTAGACTTGCGAACCTTTCTTCAGGTATTGACCGGCGATTTCTGCCAGTTTGCCGAAGAAGGTGATGCGGTGCCATTCTGTCTGTTCTTTCTTTTCACCGCTGGATTTGTCTTTCCAGCTATCGGTGGTTGCCACGGTGATGCTGGTCATTGCATCGCCTGATGGCATGTAACGGGTTTCCGGGTCTCTCCCAAGGTTGCCGACGATAATGACCTTGTTCACTGATGCCATGTATTTCTCCTAATTTTTCCTGATACAAATTAATTTATGCCTTGACCGCAAGCACAGTTTTGCTGCGCTTGGGTATGTTGGGCATATTGATAGCGATTATAAGCCAGACCGCTGTCAGTACTGCACTTACGATGAAAACCGAGTTTGATGCCATATTCTGTTTAATCCATCCCCCCAGCAAACCGCCACAGAACAGGCCCAGGGCCTGCAAGGTGTTATACACACCCAGTGCCGCACCTTTGGCGGCGGGCGGGGCGATACGCGATACCAGGGATGGCTGACATGCCTCCAGAATATTGAAGGCAATAAAAAATGCAAACAGCAAGCCTACCAGCATGGCTGGGGATTGCAAGTATTGCCACAAACCAAGCTCAACCACCAGCAAGAGTGCGATTGCGGCAACAAAGACCTGTTTCATCTTGCCAAATTTCTCACCGATGAAAATCGCTGGCAGCATGGCGATGAAAGAGGCGAACATCACGGGCAGGTAGACTTTCCAGTGCGCGGCCACGGGCAGATCGGCATATTGCACCAGCGCCGCTGGCACCACGACGAACATGGCCATCTGTGTCAGATGCAGGGCAAACACGCCGTAATTGAGGCGCATGAGTTCGGTATTCTTCAAGACCACGGACAGGGGCACGGGCTTATGGCGTATGGCCGGTGCTTCTGGCGTGATGAACAAGACAACGGCAATACCCAGCAGTGACAAGACGCCAGTCATGGCGAAAATGCCACTCATGCCTATGCTTTGATACAGCAAGGGTGCCGCTACCAGAGAAAACGCAAAAGTCAGGCCTATGGAGCCGCCTACCATGGCCATGGCCTTGGTGCGGTGCTCTTCTCTGGTTGTATCGGCAATCAGGGCGGTGATGGCGGCGGAGATCGCGCCTGCGCCCTGTATGCCACGACCGATGATGACACCGACCACTGTGGTTGCAGATGCTGCAACAAAAGCGCCGATAGCGAACAGCAGCAGGCCAATGACGATGATGCGCTTGCGACCAAATTTGTCAGATGCGATACCGAAGGGGATTTGCCCAAATGCCTGGCTCAAGCCATACATACCCATGGCCAAGCCAACCAGGCTGGCGTTGTCGCCATCAGGCAAGGTTTTGGCATGTATCGCAAACACGGGCAGGATGAGGAACAGGCCCAGCATGCGCAAGGCAAAGATGGAAGCGAGAGAGGCGCTGGAGCTGATTTCCTCACGGCTCATGCCGGCAGGCTCTTGCTCACTCAGTGCGGAAGCGTCGGAAGATGTTGCAATAGTCATATTCAAGAAGCTCGTCTAATGTGTTTAGTTTGCGCAAAGCAAAGACGAGCCCGCGATAATTTTCAAAACCCGTTATAGTATCAGGTTGCACGCCTACTTCCTTCAAATTCGGCCCAAATTCAGCACAGAGATTATGACGACACGCACAAAAGCAGTAAAAGCGCCCAAACCGGCAGAAATCGACTTTGATGCCAGTGATGTTCAATTGGCACAAAAACGTGATTTGATACGCGTACGCGGCGCACGCACACACAACCTGAAAAATATCAGTCTTGATCTGCCACGCAACAAGCTGGTGGTCATCACCGGTCTGTCGGGTTCGGGCAAGTCTTCGCTGGCGTTTGATACGCTGTATGCGGAAGGTCAGCGCCGTTATGTGGAATCGCTGTCGGCCTATGCGCGCCAGTTTTTGCAGTTGATGGAAAAACCGGATGTGGACTTGATCGAGGGTTTGTCACCGGCTATCTCCATCGAGCAAAAAGCCACTTCGCATAATCCGCGTTCTACTGTTGGCACGGTCACCGAAATACATGATTACCTGCGTCTATTGTATGCACGTGTAGGTACGCCGTATTGCCCGGATCACCCGGAAAACCCGCTGGCTGCGCAATCAGTTTCGCAAATGGTGGATGCCGTGCTGGCCATGCCGGACGACACCAAGCTGATGATACTTGCGCCTGTAGTTGCCAACCGCAAGGGTGAGCACATGGATTTGTTTGAGCAAATGCAGGCTCAGGGTTTTGTACGCTTTCGCGTACAGAGTGGCACGCATGAAGCAAAAATCTATGAAGTTGATAATCTGCCCAAGCTGAAGAAAACTGAGAAACATACTATCGATGTAGTGGTTGATCGTGTCAAAGTTAAAGCAGATATAAAACAGCGTCTGGCAGAATCATTTGAGACTTGTTTGCGCCTGGCCAATGGCCGCGCCCTGATTGTGGATATGGACAGCAATCATGAGCAATTATTCTCGAACAAATTTGCCTGCCCGATTTGCGGTTATTCATTGCAAGAGCTGGAACCGCGCCTATTCTCTTTTAACAACCCCATGGGTGCCTGCCCTGAATGTGATGGGCTGGGGCATATAGAATTCTTTGATCCCAAACGTATCGTCGCCTTCCCTAATTTGTCACTGGCCAGTGGTGCGGTCAAGGGCTGGGACAGGCGTAATCAGTTCTACTTCCAGATGTTGTCCAACCTGGCGGCATACTATGAATTTGATATCGACACACCTTACGAGCAATTGCCAGAATCGGCACAGCAAATCATCTTGTATGGCTCAGGCAAACAGCAGATACCGTTTACCTATATCAATGAAAAAGGCCGTACCGTCATCAAGGAACATAGCTTTGAAGGCGTGGTCACTAACCTGCAACGCCGCTATCGCGAAACTGATTCCATGGCCGTCAAGGAAGAGCTGGCCAAGTTCATCAATGAGAAGCAATGCCCTTCTTGCGATGGCGCACGCCTGCGCATAGAAGCGCGTTATGTCAAGGTAGGTACAGGCAAGCAAGAGAAAGCTATTTACGATATCAGCGCCATGCCTTTGCGCGAGACCCTGCATTTCTTTGAGCACCTGAAGCTCACAGGTTCCAAACGAGATATCGCTG
This sequence comes from Pseudomonadota bacterium, assembly GCA_040390835.1. Classification (GTDB taxonomy): domain Bacteria; phylum Pseudomonadota; class Gammaproteobacteria; order Burkholderiales; family Burkholderiaceae_D; genus Undibacterium. Next base: position 293,839 of record JAZJXP010000039.1, on the reverse strand, counting down.
ACCGCATCATCAAGGAAATCACGGCACGCCTGACTTTCCTGAATAACGTCGGCCTCGATTATCTGTCACTGGAACGCAGTGCCGACACCCTCTCCGGTGGTGAAGCCCAGCGCATACGCCTGGCATCGCAAATTGGTTCTGGCCTGACCGGTGTCATGTATGTACTGGATGAGCCATCTATCGGCCTGCATCAGCGCGACAATGACAGGCTCATCGATACACTCAAGCATTTGCGCGATATCGGCAATAGCGTGCTGGTGGTCGAGCATGATGAAGATGCCATACGCTGCGCCGACTTTGTGGTCGACATGGGTATAGGTGCAGGTGTACATGGTGGTGAAATTATTGCCCAGGGTACGCTGGAAGACATCATGAGCAACACGCGTTCGCTGACTGCGCAATATTTGAGTGGTGCGCTGGAAATTGCAGTCCCCAAAAAGCGCACGAAAGCAGACCCGTCCAAGCAATTGCTGATTGCCGGGGCGCGTGGCAACAACCTGAAAAAAGTCTCGATGAAATTGCCGGTGGGCTTGCTGACTTGCGTGACGGGTGTATCGGGCTCAGGCAAATCGACGCTGGTGAATGACACGCTTTATCACGTCGCTGCGCGTCATTTGTATGGTTCACAAACTGAACCTGCAACATTTGACCATGTCAGCGGCCTTGAGCATTTTGATAAAGTCATTTCTGTCGACCAGGCACCGATAGGTCGTACTCCGCGCTCCAACCCTGCCACTTATACCGGCTTGTTCACACCTATACGTGACCTGTTTGCTACCGTGCCTACGGCAAAAGAACGTGGCTATAGCGCAGGCCGCTTCTCTTTCAATGTGAAGGGTGGTCGTTGCGAAGCCTGCCAGGGTGATGGCGTCATCAAGGTAGAGATGCATTTCTTGCCTGACGTGTATGTACCTTGCGATGTCTGCCACGGCAAGCGCTATAACCGCGAAACCCTGGAAGTGCATTACAAGGGCAAGAACATCAATGAAGTGCTGGGCATGACGGTAGAAGATGCGCATGAATTCTTCAAGGTCGTGCCTATCATTGCGCGCAAATTGCAAACCCTGCTGGATGTGGGCCTGGGCTACATACGCCTGGGGCAAAGTGCTACTACCCTGTCGGGTGGTGAAGCGCAACGCGTCAAGCTGTCGCTGGAATTATCCAAGCGTGACACTGGCCGCACCCTGTACATCCTGGATGAACCAACCACTGGCTTGCACTTCCATGATATCGCCCTGTTGCTGAAGGTGATACACAGGCTGCGTGACCAGGGTAATACGGTAGTCATCATTGAGCATAATCTGGATGTCATCAAGACCGCTGACTGGCTCATCGATCTTGGCCCTGAAGGTGGTGCTGGTGGTGGCAAGATTATTGCGACAGGCACACCTGAAGAAGTGGCGGCGAATCCTGAGAGTGTGACGGGCAAATACCTGGCACCATTGCTGAAGAAATCAAAATAAATTTCCTGAATTATTGAGGCGCTATTCCTGTCATGGGGATAGCGCTTTTTTTATTTGGAGCATTTGGGATAATACGTGTCCGTAAATGAACAATAGTACTTGTTCATTTACGGACAAATTATCAGGAAATATCCTGAAACCCCTGTGTTTTCGTGCGAATACATAGCATTTTGACCTGGCACAAGCATTGCAATAGTCCTCATGAAATTCATGAGAATGCAAACCAATGAGCAAGCTGAAGGCACATCTCGCCATCACTGGTGTGGCGATGGATAAAATCATACCCAGAAGGCGTGGCCAGCGCTGGCTGCGTGCTTGCGTGGCATTGATGCTGATAGCCGGCATGGTGTATCTGGCCTGGTATATGATGCCACGGGGCTTGCAGGTGCATGCCGCAGATCTGCGTATTGCCAGTGTTGAGCAAGGTGTTTATCTGGATGATCTGATGATACGCGCTACCGCAGAGCCGCTGAACTCTGTGGTGCTGGACACAGTTGAATCTGGTCGCGTGGAAGAAGTATTTACCCAGGATGGCAGCATGGTCAAGCAGGGACAATTATTGTTCCGTCTGTCCAATCCTCAGCGCAATCTGGAATTGCTGGCGCGGCAGGCAGAACATACGCAGCAAATATCCAATCTGGCAAATTTGCGTGTCAATTTTCAGTTAGGCAATACTGATCACCAGCGCCGTTTGTCTGCGCTGGAATTTGAACTGACACAAACAAAAAAGCAACATGCCAGAAATGAAAAACTGGCAGCGCAAAGTTTTATCTCTTTAGTGGCACTGGAAGAATCGGCAGACAAACTGGCGCGTGCACAATTTGCCGTGGATGAAGAAAAAGCCAGCCGTGAGGCAGAGCAGAAAGTGAAGCGTGATGCGCAATTGCAAATGGAAAATGGCATCAGGGGCTTGCAGTCAGGCTTGCAACTGGTAAATGCCACGGTCGCCGCATTGTCAGTGCGCGCCCCGGTGACAGGCAGGCTGACTGACTTTCATTTGCAAGTTGGCGAAACAATGACGGCGGGAAAACGCATAGGACGCATTGATGACCCCAGACTGGTAAAACTGGTAGCGCAGATAGATGAATATTATTTGAACCGCATTGCCAGTGGACGAAGCGGAGTCGCACATCTGGGTGAGAAAACACTTGCCATCGTGGTGCGCAATGTTTTCCCGCAAATCAAGGATGGTCGCTTCAAGGTGGAACTGGTGTTTGCGCAAGAACAGGACTATGCGATTCGCCCCGGGCAAAGCCTGGAAACCAATATCACCCTGGGTGAACCGGGCCTGGCCGTATTATTACCCAATGCCAGCTTCATTAGCGATACGGGCGGCAACTGGGTATTTGCAATCGAAGCTGATGGCAGGCAGGCAAAAAGAAGAGAGATAAAACTCGGCAGACGCAATAACCGCCAGCTCGAGGTCTTGTCAGGTCTGGAAAAAGGCGACAAAGTGATTGTATCCAGTTATGCAAATTTTCTTAACGCAAAACGCTTGCAGATTAATAATTAAAACGGGAGACATAAGATGATCAAACTCAAAGCTGTCAGCAAAGTCCATCTCAGTGGCGAAGTGCAAACCACGGCACTGGACCAGATAGACCTGGAGATAGATGCTGGTGAATATGTGGCCATCACCGGGCCTTCTGGTTGTGGCAAATCCACCTTGCTAGGCTTGCTTGGCCTGCTCGATGTGCCTACGCATGGAGAATATGTGTTTGAAGGCCAGAACATCTCTGCCTGGGCAGAAAACAAACTCAATCAATTACGCCGTGGCCGCATAGGCTTCATCTTCCAGAGTTTTAATCTGATAGAAGAATTATCCGTGGCAGAGAATGTGGAACTGGCTCTTGAATATACCGCCACGCCCACCAAAGAAAGACGGGAGCGCGTTGCTGCCATGCTGGAAAAGCTGGGTATCAGCCACAGGGCCAATCACAGACCTTCGCAACTGTCTGGTGGCCAGCAACAGCGCGTTGCGATTGCCCGCGCCCTGATTGCCAATCCGGCAGTTTTGCTGGCCGATGAACCTACCGGCAACCTGGATACTGCCCACGGTGACGAGGTCATGCGCCTGCTGCGCAAGATCAATGCCGAAGGCACGACCGTGGTGATGGTGACGCATTCGCCCTCGCATGCTGCGCAGGCTTCGCGTACCCTGCATTTGCTCGATGGCCGCATCGTAGTCGATGCCTTGCAGGCGGCATAATCCGGAGATCAAGATGAAAATGAGAGATTTCCGCATAGGATGGCGCTTGCTGGCGCAAGAACCTGGCTATTCAACAGCCAGCATCCTGATACTGGGTATAGGCATGGCTTTCTGTCTGCTGATGCTGGGCTTTGTGCGTTATACATTTGAGTACGATGGCCAGATTCCGCATGCCGATGAAGTGTATGTCATCAAACACAAATACAATGTCGATCCGGCAGAAGCCAGGTTTGATCAGGCCCCCGCCATGCTGCGCATACCTGGCAAGAATATCCCTGGGGTCCTTGATATCAGTGGTTATTTTTTACAACCTGATGCCACAATCCGTGTGGGTGAAAATCTCAGTAAGCTGAAAATTCTTCCTGCGTTGCCAGGTTTTGCAGAAATGCTGGGCTTACAGGCAGTAGCAGGAGACCTGAAAGCCGCACTGGAAAAACCAGAAAATATAGCCATTACCGAAAGCGTCGCCAGGAAAATATTTGGTCCTTCACCTGCCCTGTCTCAATCCATACAGGTCAATGACAAGAGCCTGCGCGTGGCTGCTATCTTGCGCGATGCTGCTGACAATACGACGATACCTTATTCTGCTGTCGTGGGGGTGAATTCCTCCTTGTTTTCAGACGAAGAACGGGCCGAAGCACTGACCGGTGCGCACGCGTCAAATGCCAAGCTGTTCATACGCATACAAGCTGGCAGTTCGCTTGCCGCCATTACAGCAAGCCTGCAAGATATCGTCGATCATGCAAGCAGCGTGCAAAATAATATGCTACCCGATGCCAAAGCACGTCTGGGCACACGCAAAGCCATGGATCTTAGTCTGGTGCCGTTGCGGGAGGCTTATTTTGATCAGGAAATTGCAAAAAATCCTATCACTGTCCCGGGAGAACGCGGCGACCCGGTCATCATCAAGGGTTTGGCTGCCATCGCCATCCTGATCCTGGCACTGGCGGCCATCAATTATGTCAATCTGGCGACCGTGCGCACGCTACGCAGACAGCGCGAAATAGGTATGCGCAAGGTGCTGGGGGCCAGCATACCCAGGATCATTTTGCAATTCCTGGCAGAATCCCTGCTGGTGTCCATGCTGGCGACTGGCCTGGGCTTGCTGCTGGCTTATCTTACGCTGCCGCTGTTTGCAGAATTGATGAACCGCAAGCTTGATAGCATGATCTCTGGCGGCAATGTTCTCGCCGCCATCAGCCTGGGTGTCTTGCTGGCTGTGCTGACTGCCATCTACCCGGCCTGGATCGCTGTCCACACCCGCCCTACCCAAGTACTGGCAGGCCGACCGGACAGTGAATCTGCTCAAGGCAGGCGATTGCGCAGATTGATGACAGTTCTGCAGATTGCAACTGCGATGGGACTGGCCAGTGTCACTCTGGCGATTGCCTGGCAAGCTGATTTTGTCATCAAGGCCACGCCCGGTTTTGATCCCGCTCCCATCCTGGTGGTTGACTTGCCCGAGTTTGTCAGCGAAAGCGAAAATGCCCAGGGCCTGATTGCCGCCTTGTCACAAAAACCTGATGTCGCCAGCATGGCCGTTTCCACAGATGCGGTAGGCCGCTATATCAATCCCTATATGATCGATGTCAGGTTACCGGGCGGGGCAGCGATTGCACCTGACATGAAATCTTTCAGTGCCAATTTCTTTGATACTTATCAGATCAAGCCGGTCGCAGGACGTTTGTTTGATGCCCGGCTGGACAAAGAGGGGGATGCCGAGCCCATGGTATTAAATGCCCTGGCAACGCGCCAACTGGGTTTTGCTACACCAGAGGCTGCAGTCGGCAAAATCCTGGTGTACAGAAAAATCGACGGCAAGCAAGCCAGCAAACGTATCATAGGCATAGCCCCTGAATTGCGCTTCCATTCCCTGCGTGAAGCACCGCGCGCCATCGCCTACGAACTCTGGCCAGCAGGAACTGTGCTCAGCATACGCAGCCGTACTTCCGTTGCAGCGACGGCCAACACCCTGCAAAGCCTGTGGCCCAGCTATTTCCCCGGCAAGATACTGAACATGCATAGGGCCCAGGATATCCTTGATGCCAATTACGAAGAAGACCAGCGTCTGGCAAGACTACTCATGATTTCCACCGTCATCGCCCTGGGCATTGCTGCATTCGGTACTTATGCCTTGTCTGCTTATACGGTACAAAGAAGGGAAAAAGAAATCGCCTTGCGCAAACTTTATGGCGCAGGCAAACGTCATATCGCCGGGTTGGTGATCAAAGAAATTGGCCTGCTGACTTTACTCTCTGCCGTCATAGCACTGCCTGTCGCCGCTGTCATGACAGAACGCTACCTGGCCAGTTTTGCAGAACGCGCGCCGATAGGCTGGTGGCCGCTGGTATTTTCATTACTGTGGTCGGGTACCATTGCCTTTATCGCCGTCGCCCTGCAAGCCAGAAAGGCAACCCGCCAGCGACTTGCATTGACCCTGCATGCCTGAGTGAAGCCTGTAGCCTCCCGGATATACATTTGGGAGGCATAGATAAAACACGCTTACGCAAACCCTTTGTCCCGTGCCCCCCTTAAACTGCGTGTTCTTTGAACATGCAGGCACGGGAATTTTTTCAAAAGAGAATCTCATCATCCAAAAAAGTTAGCCGTCCCAGCCTTAAGAAATATGAAAACAGGTCGTGGTGATGTTGCTTTTTCTTTTGTTTTTGACTTTCTGCAGTTCCCATGTGTCGACGTCGTTTGTGCGGTAAAGAAAATGAAAAAGAAGGACCGCTGTTTGAGGCGTAGCAGGGGTTTTGGACAGCATGCTGTCCGCCTGCGTAACGGCAATCGCTTGCAAACGATTGTGCGCCCTGCAAGGGTAGCGAGTTTCGGGCCTTCCCATTTTTTGTACTGCACAAACGGGGCCCCCTTTAGGGGGCGATGACGCCTGGGTCGCCTTTCTTTGAATACGTTCTTTGGCGACGCAAAGAAAGTATTTCGGCTGCCGGGCCGAGACCCGGCTTGTGTCTACGGAGGGTAATCGCTTTAGTCAAAATGCGACAGGCAACGAACAACATGGTATGCAACAAACGCCACTGGAGCGCCAGCCCGGTGGAGCGCCAGCCCGGTGGAGCGCCAGCCCGGTGGAATGACGTTAATAAGATTGTTCAGGATTGATATCCTGACATACCTGTGAGAGGACAGACAAAAACTGTATGGCTATCAACCTGCCATTGATTCGCAATCTCAAATAGCACATAGACCTGTTAGCAAATGACAATCACGCAACAGACCACTCAAAGCTATTTTCACGACCCCGCTTTCGCCTTAGCGCATTGAGCTTAGTTATAATAGCCCCCAATTCCACAGAACATCGGTTCTGCAATAACACCAAGACATCCGCTTAGCAATGACCATACGCCTTATCGTCGGTCTGGGTAACCCCGGCCCTGAATACGAACAAACCCGCCACAATGCCGGCTTCTGGCTGGTAGATCAATTGCCAGTCAGCCTGCAAAGGGACAAGAATTTTAATGCACTGGTCGGCAAGACCCGCATTGCCAATCAGGAAGTCTGGTTGCTGGAACCACAAACTTTCATGAACCGTTCAGGGCAATCAGTAGGTGCGATCTGCCGTTTCTACAAGATCACACCAGACCAGGTACTGGTGGTGCATGATGAACTTGATATCATGCCAGGCATTGCCAAGCTCAAATTGGGCGGTTCGTCCGGCGGTCATAATGGTTTGAAAGATATTACAGCGGCACTCGGCACCCAGGATTACTGGCGTTTGCGCATAGGCATAGGCCACCCGCGCAGCCTGAATTTAACACAGGGCGTGGCTGACTTTGTCTTGCACAGGCCACGCAAGGAAGAGCAGGGGCCGATAGACGAAGCGATAGCCAATAGCCTGGCCGTGTTACCCTTACTGGTCGAAGGTAAATTTTCTGAAGCGATGATGCAACTCCATACAACAAAATGAGTTCAGCAATACAAATCCATGCCGGCCGCAAAGCCTACGCCCATCTGCGTGAGCATGGCTTGCGTGCGCAGGATATTGCCATCATCCCGGCAGCGGCAGGTGGCCCCAAGGGTTTGATATTGCAGGCTCTGGATCAATGGATATTTGGTGAATGGTTGCCGACTGCGCCGCGTGAACGCACGCTGATCGGTGCGTCTATCGGTGCCTGGCGCATGGCGGCGGCCAGCCATGCTGACCCGGTGGCGGCGTTCCAACGCCTGGGTGATTTGTATTGCGAACAGCGTTACCCGGAAAAACCTTCTGCCCAATATGTAACGCGCGAAATCCAGAATCTCTTGCACGATTTCATAGGTGGGCATGAAGCAGAAGTTGTCAACCAGCCTTTGCACCGATTGCATTTGCTGGCAGTACGCGGGCGTGGCTTGTTGACAGCACCAAAATCTGTGCACAAGGCCAAGGCCGGTTTTGTAGCCGCGACATTTGCCAACCTGGCTTCGCGCTCGCGCCTGGCCAGACACATGGACCGCGTGATTGTTGGTGATACGCGTGATCCGCTGTTCTGGCTGAAAGCCAAGTTCGATGGTTTTGATACCCACTTTTGCCCGCTGGAAACGGATAACCTGGGCTGGTCCTTATTGGCCTCCGGCACCCTGCCGCTGATCATGGAACCAGTCTCGCATATCCCGCATACGCCGGTGGGTACTTACTGGGATGGCGGCATCATCGATTACCACCTGGCCCTGCCCTACTCACGTGTAGCTGGCAGCAAGGATGGTGACCTGGTGCTCTACCCGCACTTTACCGATCACATCGTGCCTGGCTGGCTGGATAAACCCCTGCCTTGGCGCAGGGCTGGCACGGGTGTCAACCGTCAATGGCTGGACAATGTCATCATGGTCTCACCGTCACCATCTTTCCTGAAGACGCTGACACGTGGCAAGCTGCCTGATAGAAAAGATTTTTTCTATTACGGTACGAACCATGATTTCCGTATCCAGAACTGGAAGCTGGTGATCAGCGAAAGCGGACGCATGCGGGATGATTTTGCGGCATTTGTTGAAAAGCCAAATCTTGATCTGGTACAGGCTTTGAATTTCTAAAGCGCCCTTAACTCTGCAGCTCTGACTATGATGGCAATGGTGATGGTAATCGCGAACGCTGCTCAGCCACGTACTGAATAAGTTCCGGGAAAAATTCCTGAAAGCCTTTGCTCAATGCATCGTAGTTGCTTAGCAAATCATGCAAGCCTGCGCGTAACAAATCACCGTTCTTTGACAGCCTTTGCGAAGTACGCTCTACGGCAATTCTTACACCATCAAATTCATGATAAGACCCCAGCCAATCCTGGTGGACCATGCGCGGCAAGGCTGCCTGCAGGTTTTCTGGCAAGACTATTTTTGATTGCTCTTGCAGGGCAGTGTAAAAACGCCGTATCAATTCCTGGCGAGAAACCGGACTATGTTGCGGCCAATGCTGACTCAGCACATGATCATAAAAAATATCCAGCAAAATGCCCGAATAACGACGGTGCTGATCCTGGAATAAGGCTTTGCCTTGTAAAACGATGGGGTGACTGTCGGTATAGCTATCGACCAGCCTGTGTAGCTGGATATCAGTCTGTATTTCAGGGTGATAAAGTGCGGTGTCTTTCAGTTTGACAAAGTCACCGAGCAAGGCACCCAACATGGCGTGATCACTATGTTGGGCCAGGTAAATGTGGGCAAGGTAATTCATACGTAACGCAAGTATAGCGGGCTTTTCGCTGGCCTGCTGCGTCCAGTGCTTTAGCTTTACTCTCCTGTCTGCTCACCATCATTACCTGCAACATCAGCAACTGCCTTGGCGGCAGGCACGTGCCGCCCTTGCTGCTTCAATGCCTGCCTGAGCAGATATTCAACCTGGGCATTGGCACTGCGCAGCTCTTGCGCTGCCATGCGTTCGATCTCATTCCACAACAGGGGATCGATACGCAGGGGGAAGGATTTTTTTCCTGGGCTAGCCATTATCTGACATTCAATCGTGGCGTGAGATAACTGAGCAGACGCTGCGGATCTTGCGTGCCCAGACGCAGAGTCTTGCCATTGCGAAGTACCAGACGGATTGCCAGCTTTCCTGTCGCGTTATACAACATCCCTTGCGCCGTTTTTTTAATACCCAGTCCCTCAAGAAAAGCAGTACTCGTGCGTTCTGCAAATTGTATATCTGTCAGCGCCACTTTCCAGACTGGCCATCCCAGCCAGCCAAAACGCCAGGTCAGATGGCTGGCATCCAAACGTATGGTCAGGCAACCCAGCATCAGCAATACCAGCGCATTGATGATGGGGATACTGAGCATGCCCCACGCAGCCAAGGGCAGGCCAGCCAAGATCTGCGTGCCCATGGAAAACAGGGTTAACAATGGCATGAATATCCATAAAAACCTGAACCACTGTTTTTCCACATAGACTGGATGTTCCATCGTCTTATCTCGCTACGTAATTAATTATACAAAGTGCCGGTATTGATGACGGGCTGGGTTTCCTTATCTGAACACAGCACCACTAGCAAATTGCTGACCATGGCAGCTTTTCTTTCATCATCAAGTTCACATATCTTGCGTTCTGACAGACCTTGCAAAGCCGCTTCCACCATGCTGACTGCACCGTGCACGATTTTCTTGCGGGCGCTGATGATGGCTTCTGCCTGTTGGCGGCGCAGCATGACCTGGGCAATTTCTGCGGCATAGGCAAGGTGCGTGAGCTTGGCATCTTCCACATCAATGCCGGCAGCGGTGAAGCGCTTGTGCAATTCGTCACGCATGGCACCGGCCACCACATCCATGCCTGCCCGTAATGTCGTCTCACCATCGGCAAGGTCTTCACCATCGTCATAGGCATACTGTGTTGCCAGGTGACGTATCGCAGCTTCAGCCTGGATGTTCACAAAACGTTCAAAATCATCGACATTGTAAATTGCCAGCGCCGTATCCTGCACACGCCAGATGATGGCGGCACCAATTTCCACGGGATTGCCGCGCTTGTCATTCACTTTAAGCGGTGCAGTGTTCAAAGTGCGGGCACGCAGGCTGAGTTTGCGTTTGGAATAAAAAGGATTCACCCAGCGCAGGCCTTCGCTGCGGTCTGTGCCCTTGTATTGCCCAAACAGCGACAATAAGGCGGCTTCATTGGGTTGTAACATGTACAGACCAGTGAGTATAAAAATACCCACAACAACAATCGCCAGACGCGCCAATACCGCGGGCACACTCGGTTGACCTGAACCTACCAGGTCGATAAAACTATAGGCACCGCCTGCCACAAACAGCAGGCCGACAATAATCATGAAATAACCGTCAAGCGATGGGCGGGAGCGCTCTTGTATTAATTTTTTAGCAGTCGCTGGCACTGAGGTAGTACTCATACTTTCTCCTGATTGATGGCACTTTGAAATCAAAGTGATATCACTTTAGAGCGCAAGCCTGAAAATGTCAAGAGAGATTAAAAATCAATGCAGATGTGCCGAAACAGCACGGGATGGCAAAAAGGCTACCCTCTATGGGCAGCCTTCTTTAGATTTGCTGAAGCCCAGAATAGTGTCAGGGCAAAAATTCAATGCCGGAATTCAAAGAAGGAATTCAAGACAGAGGAAACAAATTCTTCACACGGTTACCGGCGAGCTTTTTGCTGGCAGCCAACACCGAAAGGCAGGTCTGTGGCTTGCAAGCTTCCAAGGGTTCGGGTTCCTGCATACGCTCTTCTGCAGGCTTGCTGCGGCTGCCGGCAAAATACAAGAGTACGCCCAGCAGTGCTGCCGAGATCAATACCCAAAACATGACATCGCTATGGAAATGTGCCAGCAGAAAACCGCAGATGACGGGATTAAGTGCTGCACCAAACATGGCCAGGCTTTGCGCTCCATAATAGCTGCCACGCTTGTCTGCAGGTGCGATCATATCAATGAACATGTATTCGCAAGGAATCACTATGACTTCACCTACAGTGAAAACCAGTGTTGCCACCACCCAGCTCATGGCGCTGCCAGCATGCATGAAACCCAGCAAACCCACGGCATACAGCATGGCCCCCAGACTCACCCAACGGAACAGGTATTTTTGTTGCATGAGTTTACCAACAGGGTATTGCAAGACCACTACAGTCACAGCATTGGTCATAAGGATGAATGGCAGTAATTGCGCAGTTGCCTGGGTGCCCTGACTGACGATCAGGTATTGCGATAAGTAGCCAGAGACAAAACGGCCGAACACGAAAGAAGTCAGCACACTACCCATGGTAAACAAGATCAGGCGGCGGTCACTTCTGAGCACGCGCATGGTTGCGCTGAAACCTGCCGGGCTGGATTTAATTTCTGATGCTGTCTTGACTACAGGGGCTGGCCTGCCCAATACCTGCGAAGCCAACAGCGAGAAACCTGCGGCCAGCCACAATGGGCCAGAGACCTTGATGGCAAACAACCATGCTCCCAGCACAGGTCCAAGGGAAAACGCTACATTGATCAAGGTATAGTTGAGGGAGAATGCTTTTGGCCTTTGCTCAGGCGGCAGTAAGTCAGCCAGCGTAGCTTTCAAGGAAATGCCGCGCAAGGTCAGTGCTGATTCTATACACATCAGAGCCAGCAAAGCCGTCCATGCGTTCGGTGCTATCGTCAATGAAACCGTGCAAATAGCCACCACCACACCTGCCAGTTTCATCAGCAAATTCTTGCTGACCCGGTCTGCCAGATAACCGGCATACAGGCTGAACAGAGTAGAAGAGAAAATGCTGCCCCCCAGGACCCAGCCTATGGTTTGCTGGTTAACGCCAAGATGCTCATGCAGATATAGCGCCATGAAAGGCAGGGCGACTGCGCGCCCCATGACAAAGACAAAGGAACTGAATAAAAGCCGTATCACTGGTGCGGGAAAGCGGGACATCATCTTCCTTTTTTGTACATTCAAGAACTGACGGGGGCTGATGTGTGACAGTATGGTAAAAAAAGCAGAAAGGAAAAATGGATATAATTTAAAAAAATTTTTCCTCTTTTATCGACTTGATAAACGCATAGACTATCCACCATGAAACTGCTCGATCAATACCGCAAACTACATGCCTTCCTCCAGCATCATGAGCAACAGCCAGGCTTGCCCGCCCTGGCGCTGGCCATGCATTGCAGTGAACGCAATATGCGCAATCTGTTGGCGAAAATGCAGCAACGTGGCTGGCTGGACTGGCAGGCCGGACGCGGGCGTGGCAATCATTCGCAGCTTGAGTTTTTGCAAACCCCGGATAGCCTGGCACTTGATCACCTCTCACAATTTCTGGCGCGTGGTGATCTGGAACAGGCTTTTGCCAGCCTGGATGATCACCAGCGCCAGCAACTGGCAACCCGCCTGCCTGATTATCTGGGCATGCCGGACAGTGCCTGCCGCAGCTTGCGCATGCCCCTGTTCCGTACAGTAGAAAGCCTGGACCCTTTGAAAGTATATGGTCGTCTGGAGGCACATCTGGTGCGGCAAATATTTTCGCGCCTGACAACCTTTGATCATGAGCAAAATGCCTTGCGCCCCGCTATCGCGCATCACTGGGAAAGCGAAAAAAATGGCAGCGTCTGGCATTTCTGGTTGCGGCCAGGATTAAGCTTTCATGATGGTGCTGAACTGGGCACAGAAGATGTCAAAGCCAGCTTCTTGCGTCTGCGAGATGAGTCGGCAATTTACCAGCGCCTGTACCGTCACTTGCAATATGTAGAGACCGGGCCTAGCCAGCGCGTGAGTTTTTACCTGGAGCATCCAGATCAGTTATGGCCGAATTGCCTGGCCACGGCTAACTCATCCATCGTCCCGCGACAACGTGCGGCTGACTTTGCACGCTTCCCGGTTGGCAGTGGTGCATTTCGCGTGATACGCAACAATACCTACCAACTGACCTTGCAGGCTTTCAAGGATTATTACCGTGAACGCCCTTTGCTGGATGAAATAGATTTGTGGATGTTGCCGCCGCCATCCGGCCCATCAGGATTTGATTTGCAGTTTGGTTATGCCAATCAGGATTGCTCAAAAAAACAAACCATCGCTGGTGCAGAATCCGGCTGCACCTACATCATCTGCAATTCTTCACGCAGTTTTTTTAAAGCTGCCGAACAAAGACTCGCGCTGGCAGACTGGCTCGCGCCAGAAACCCTGTTTGATCCGGAAGAACGCAGCAGGAAACCGGCATCAGGCTTGCTGGCAATCTGGAAACACCGCATCGCCAAAAAGCCAAAATGCAGCAGCTTTAAAGCTGGCAGCAAACTGCGTATGGTCAGCGGCCAGACACCTGAAATGCTGAGCCTGGCGCAAGCCGTCAAGCACAGACTGGAGGCAGGTGGCATCACCGTTAATTGGACCAGCCTGCCCTATGACCAACTGCTGGCACGCGAATGGATGAAAGATGCCGACCTCTTCGTGACCCGTGAAGTCATGCACGATGACCAGGATTTTGGTTGCTATGAATGGTTTGTTGCCGACAGCGTATTCCGCCGCTGGATGCCTGCCAGTGCACTGAAACCTCTGGATGCTGAGTTGATGAAGGTCAAGGAACTGGCAGACAGCAAGCGCCGCATGCTGGCCTATGCGCGCATAGGAAGACGCCTGGTCAAAGAAGGCTGGATGATACCGGTCTCGCATGAAAACCAGCAAGTCAGCATCGCCCCGCATGTGGCGGGGGTGAGGATGACGCCGTTTGGTTTTGTGTCCTTCAATGAGCTGTGGCTGCGGCGCTAAGCAGGTTCTGATAGTGCATATGAAATTCCGGCCATAGCAGGGGAATTGCTTTCTACGGTAAGATGCTGATCCAGCTATCCTTTGTTTGTACAGCATGAAAACCCGCATCCGCACCGAAGCCGCCGCCCTCTGGACCATCGCATGGCCTGTCCTGATAGGACAACTTGCCACCGTAGGCATGAGTGTGGCCGACGTTGCCATGACCGGCCACCTGAGTGCAAATGACCTTGCTGCGGTGTCACTGGGTGCGAATGTCTGGGTGATTATTCTGGTCAGCGTGATGGGTATCATGATGGCGGTGAATACCGTGATTGCCCATGAAGTCGGCGCAGAAAATCATGAGCGCGTGCCGCACATGGTGCGCCAGGCATTGTGGCTGGGCCTGGGTGTGGGCGTGCTTGGCTGCGTGTTGCTGAATGTCGCCACCCTGGTCTTCAATTACCTGCAACTGGACCCTGCCATCAATGCCAAGGCTTCGCAGTTTGTACATGTCATCAGTCTGGGCATGCCAGCCTTTGCCATGTACCGCGCCCTGTATGGTTACACTACCAGCCTGAACCAGACCAAGCCTGTGATGGTGATTGCGCTGGCTGGCCTGGCTTTCAATATCGTCATCAACTGGCTGTTTATTTATGGTCACCTGGGTTTTCCCAAGCTGGGTTCTACCGGCTGTGCAATGGCTACCGGCATGGGCCTGTGGCTGATGCTGGGTGCGATGATATTCTGGATGCGGCGTGCTGAAGCCTACAAAGAGACTTTTCCATTCAGCCATTATGAGGCACCGAACTGGGCAGAAATCCGCTCTACCCTGCGTCTTGGCCTGCCTATAGGTGTTACTTATTTTGCTGAAGTATCAGCATTTGGTGCAGTCGGTCTGTTGATCGCCCGCTTTGGCGTGGTGCCGGTATCGGCCAACCAAATCGCCCTGAATTTTTCATCGCTGGTGTTCATGGTGCCGCTCAGCTTGGGCATCGCCCTGACCACGCGGGTCGGGCAAACCCTGGGTGAAGGTGACCCGGAACGGGTGCGCTTTATTTCCTGGACAGGCTATGCACTGTCAACCAGTTTTGCCGTCATATCGGCGCTGGGCGTCATGATCTTCCGCGACCTGGTGGCGGCGGCTTATACGTCTGACCCGGCAGTGCAGGCCATGGCGTCAGAGTTGCTGTTATATGCAGCGATCTTCCAGTTGTCTGATGCAGCGCAGGTCACCGCATCCTGCGCCATACGCGGCTACAAAGTCACGCGCACACCTATGCTGATACACCTGATGGCCTTTTATGGCTTTGCCCTGCCGATAGGCTGCGTGCTGGGGTTGGCACCGGCGTGGCTGCCATGGCATCCTGAACAGCCGATGGCAGCGCGCGGCTTCTGGATAGGCCTGGTACTCGGCCTGACTATTGCCGGCATCATGCTGACTGGATTGCTGCATAAACTCAGCCAGCGCAGGATCATGCAAGCTGCTGGTACAAGCCGGTAATACCATCCATGGTGCTGAGTATGCGTTCGCTGGTGGTGGCAACATTGGTGGCATATTGACGGGCATTTTTGGGTTCACTGATCTTGCGCAAGGCATCATCAAAAAACATCCATTGTTGCTGCGCCAATGCCAGCTCTTCACGTATACGCGGGGTATTCGATGTTGCTGCCTGCAGGGTCGTCATGCCAGCAACAAAGTCCTTGCGCGCGGCTTCCAGCTTGACCATCACATCCGGTGGTGCCACGCCCCATTGCTGAGCCTGGTAAAACTTTGCCATTCTTTGCGAAAGCATGCGCTGCCTGCCTGAGATATTCACCAATTGCCCCATGGCCGTGCCTGAATAAGTTTCCAGTTGCACCGTGGCCTTGTGGGCGATGCTCAAGACATCTTCATTGAGCACCATGATGAGGCGGGCATCTTGCTGATTGGGTTGTTTTTCCAGTAAGACTTTTTTATATCCCAGCCAGTTCTTTTCCATTTCAGACAACAACTGCTTATTGTCATTGGTGGGTGCAAAAGTTTTCAGCTCAGCCAGTTGCTTGTCAAAACTCGCCAAAGAGGTATCAAGTATCTTGCGCGACTGCTCAACCTCTATCCCCTGCCCCAATTGCAGATAGGCCTTGGCCAGACGCTGTGACAACATGCGCTGACGACCGGATTTATTGATCGCTTCATTCAAACTGATGACTTGCCCAATCGCATAAGAGAGCACTGCAAGATTGCCCACCGTCAACACTGTCCTGCCAATAAATCCACGTCTGTCCATGTCTTGCTCCTGAATAATTGTTGGGATTAATATTCACAAAGCAAACTTCATACCTGTATTTTTAAAGAAAACTGCCCCAAAATAAGGCGAGCATCATTTAATGAATGATTTGAACACTGCCCCTTCCTGTCGCGCTGCCTGAATTATTAGCAAGATTTCCCGGCTTTATTCCCAGTATCGTGGCCAGAATCAGTCTGAAGGCCGCGCTTTCCGGTAAAATAGCGGGTTAATCAAATCCAACTGGCAAAACATCATGAGTCTCCAATGCGGCATCGTCGGCCTGCCTAACGTCGGCAAATCCACACTGTTCAATGCGCTGACCAAAGCGGGCATACCGGCAGAAAATTATCCTTTCTGCACGATAGAGCCAAATGTGGGCGTCGTTGAAGTGCCTGATCCACGTCTGAAACAATTGTCTGACATCGTCAAGCCTGAGCGTATCCAGAACGCCATCGTTGAATTTGTCGATATCGCCGGCCTGGTTGCTGGCGCATCCAAAGGTGAAGGCCTGGGCAATCAGTTCCTCGCGCATATCCGCGAAACTGATGCCATCGTCAACGTCGTGCGTTGCTTTGAAGATGACAATGTCATTCACGTAGCAGGCAAAGTCAGTCCGCTGGATGATATCGAAGTTATCCAGACAGAATTGGCCCTGGCCGACATGGGCACAGTAGAAAAAGCCATCCACCGCGAAAACAAGAAAGCCCGTTCTGGCGATAAAGATGCAGCCAAACTGGTCGCCGTACTGGAACGCATCATGCCTGCGCTGAACGATGCAAAACCTGTGCGTGCATTGGGTCTGGATGCAGAAGAAATGCTGCTCATCAAGCCACTGTGCCTGATCACTGCCAAACCAGCCATGTATGTAGCCAACGTGTCAGATCATGGTTTCACCAATAACCCTTTGCTGGATCAACTGACTACCTATGCAAATTCACAAAATGCCCCTATCGTGGCAATTTGCGCTTCCATAGAATCTGAGATCGCTGATCTTGACGATGCCGACAAAGCCGATTTCCTGGCCGACATGGGCATGCAAGAACCTGGCCTTGATCGTCTGATACGTGCGGCATTCAAATTGCTGGGCCTGCAAACCTACTTCACCGCTGGTGTCAAGGAAGTACGCGCCTGGACCATCCACGTTGGCGACACAGCACCGCAGGCAGCTGGTGTCATCCACACCGACTTTGAACGCGGCTTCATCCGCGCCCAGACCATCGCCTTTGATGACTACATCAATTTCAAAGGTGAGTCAGGTGCCAAGGAAGCAGGCAAGATGCGCGCTGAGGGCAAGGAATATGTAGTCAAGGATGGTGATGTGCTGAACTTCTTGTTTAATGTCTAAATAAGGTCTAAAAAAATCTGGCCAGAGTCAGAAAATCCCACAAAAAGCCGCGACATTCGCGGCTTTTTTGCTTCCTTTATTGCCCTTGTGTCTGAGATGTAATATTTTAAGTGCTTCGCTGTCCAGCAGCATTAATCACCTCGCGGAGAGAATTTGCCTGATAAATATCCATGCCCCGCCACTCATGCGAGCCAGACATGAATCTTGATGTCCGTACTATCATGTTGATGTGGAGCGGTATTAATCTGCTGGGTGCGGGTATGATGGCGCTCATCAGTTTTCATGCGGACAATGTCAGGGGCGCACGTCAGTGGGCGCTGGGGCATTGCTGTATGAGCATAGGTATTTTCACCAGTACCCAGATGTCCCCCGAATGGCCTTTGTTGATTATTGCCAGCGTGCCTTTCATCGCGGGTTGTGGCTTTGGCCTTCTCTTTAACGGGATCGAAGCTTTTAAGGGAAAGCGCTGCCATTACTGGGTTCCGGTATGGATAGGCGGACAAATGATGCTGCAGAGTCTGTGGCTGGGCATGGTGCATGACAATATCCGCATGGCGGTCGCCTCCAATTCCCTGCTGGTCAGCGCCATATTCACTGCCTGCGCGCTGAGTCTGGTCGTCAAAGCCACGCAGCCACTGAAAACCGCTTACAACCTCGCCGCAGCGTCCTTTTCATTTATTGCCTTGATGAGTTTTCTCAGGGCTTTGAATATCCTGCTTAAACCAGCTGAAGAAATTACCCTGTTTGCGCAGGGTAATGTCAATCCGGTGTTCCTGGTGCTGGGTGGCTTGTCACAACTATCCATCTCGCTATCATTGGTATTACTGATCACTTTCCGCCTGGTCAGCGATTTGCGCGAACAAGCCTCGCATGACAGCCTGACAGGTCTGTTGAACCGCCGCAGTTTCGAAGATGAGTCCCGACGTTTGCTGGCCCGCGCCACCAGAACTGGCGAGAGCTTGTCTGTCATCATGATTGATGTGGACTACTTCAAGCGCATCAATGACGTACATGGTCATCAGGCGGGTGATGAAGTCTTGCGCCGTCTGGCAGCGTTGCTGCAGTCCGTAGTCCGCAGTGAAGATTGCCTGGCCCGCTATGGCGGCGAAGAGTTTTGTGTCCTGCTCATGGGCACTGGCGAACAAGGTGCCGCCCAATTGGCTGAACGTGTGCGCCTGCTGTATGCAGAATTACAGATCGCATGGAAAAACCAGTCCCTGCAAAGCACCCTGAGTGCTGGCATTGCAGATTCTTTGGGGATCGGCATGGATCTGGCTGCACTGGTAGAGGCGGCAGATCAGGCATTGTACCGGGCTAAAAATGCAGGCCGCAACTGCATAGCCTTGCACTCAACAGACAGCATGCCGGTTAAATAAGTTTGCATTTTTTCCCTCCATGCCTGTCGAGTCAATATCAATAATTTTGAGTAAGCGCCCCGGTTGCCTGCGACGACCAGGGCACTAATTAGTACTTAAAACTTCACATCCAGACGCACGGAAATATAACGGAATGCATTACGTGTCGGCGTCCATGTCGTGGTCGTAATATTGGCTGGTGGATTAGACCCGGTGGCATTGAAGCTGGCCAATGGGAAGGAGCGGTTGGCGCGGTATTGACGGTCAAACAGATTATTGATCCTGAAACTCAAAGTAGCGCGGCCAGATTTTTCACGGAAGCCAAAACCGCCATGGACATAGGTAGTTGCCGGCACAAAGTTAAGCGGGTTTTGATCGAGGTTGGAAATCATATCGCTGGCGTAAACCACATTGCCTGTGACATAGGCATCAAAACTCATCTCCGGCAATTTCACGTCATATTTGAAACCTACGCTGGCTTTGCGCTTGGGTGAAAATGGCATGCGTCCACCTGACACGTCAGTGGTATTTTGATCACCATACAGGGGGTTTTTCAAAATACAGGTTTCATTGAAACCACCATTAGGGCTGCCAGTCACCTGGTAACAGGTAGAGTTTTTAAACGAGGTGATGGTGGCATCGGTATAAGCAAAATTGGCATTGATCAGCAAGTCTTTGCTTGCCAGCGCATTGATGTCCAGTTCTGCACCCCGCGTCTGCACACCTTCCAGGCTATTCAGGCGAGTCTGGTAAATCAGGGTATCTGGAATATAGCTGCCGGAATTTTGTTGGTAGTCTTTGAACTTGCTGTTGAACAGAGTGGCTGCCACGGTCAGACGGTTGTCGAGGAAATTGCCCTTCATGCCGATTTCAAAACTTTTTGCTGTCTCTGACTTGACTGGTTGCTGCGATGCGGTTAAAGCAGACAAGCTGCTGGTGATATCGTAAGCCTGGCCTTTATAACCGGTAGATGCCGAGATATAGCCCATCAATGTAGGCGTGAATTGTTTTTGCAAACTCAGCTTGCCGGTGGTGGCGTTCTCTACATTGCCAACGCTGGAGAAGTTATTGACAGCGACATAGGAACTGCCCAATGCCAATTTGGAAGGGTTTCCAGTTCCGGAAAAATGATAACCGGATTCTTGCCTGTTAAAGCGTATGCCGGTAGTCAGAGTATAAGTAGGAATGAATTCCCAACTGGCCTGGCCAAATACTGCCTTGTTGATATTATAGGTGTCACCATAAAACTCGGTAGGGCTGGTTGCGACGAGGCCGTTTTCACCGCGTTTGAAGTAACGTGCCAGTTCATTCTTGCCATACCAGAGACCGGCAACATAACGGAAGTTACCAGTATCGGCCGACACCAGGCGTATTTCCTGCGTGCGTGAAATCACATCAAAGCGGCCATGTTGCTCTGCTCCCTGATTCAAGCCTGATGACTTGGTCGAACCTGTGACCGGGTAGTACAACATGACCGGTGCATCGGTAAAATCCTGGTCACGTGAATCGTAGGCATGGTAACGGTCACCAGAGGTGATCGAAGTCAGGGTTGCGCCGTTAGGCAACTGGTAATTTACTCTCAGACCGAAACCACGTGTAGTCGATTCTTGCCCTGTAAATGTATCGTTGCGTATGGTGCGGTTGTCCGGGCCGGGTGTAATACCTGCCAGCACTTGCGAGATAGGCATGGCGGGAGAATTATTCAACAAGCCGTTTTGTATATTGGTGCCAGTCAGGCTGGTGATGACCAGAGCGCAGCAATCAGTTTTTGTATAGTTATAGCGTGGCGAAAAATCGATATCGAGATCGTCAGTCAGATGCCAGTTGAATTTACCCAGGAAAGTTTTACCGGCAGAGCCATTGGTCATTTTTCCCGTGGTCAGATTATTGACGTTACCTGGGTAATCGTTATTGCTGGCGGCGATACGGAAGCCGAATTTTTCTGACACTTCACCACCTACCGATGCGCCCAGACGCCATTCCCTGTCGCTGGACAGCAATACACTGGCGCGCGAAACGATAGGACCTGAGATGGGTTTGGTCACGATATTGATGGCACCGGCAATGGCCGACTTGCCGAACAGGGTACTCTGCGGGCCTTTCAGGATTTCGACACGGGAGACATCTGCCAGGTCACGGAAAGCCTGCACCTGCATGCCGATAGGAATATCATCGACGATCACTGCGACATCAGATTCCACGCCTATGCCTATCGACTGCGTGCCTATGCCGCGCATGTTCAAACCCGTATTTGCCGGGTTGTCACTCTGAGTCTTGGTCAAGGCTGGTGACAAGTCTATGATGTCGTCGAGGTCACGCACATTATTGCGCTGCAATTGTTCTTCACCAATGACTGAAATCGACATTGGTACATTTTCGAGTTTCTCTACGCGCTTATTGGCGGAGATGACTACTTTGGCCAGGCCTTTTTCATCCACCTCTGTATTCGCTGGTGCAGCTTTATTCGCTGTAGCTGCGGGGACATTGGTAGAGGCTTGCTGCGCATTGGCAGTATTCATGAAACTCAAGATTGCCAGTGCTACTGCAGCCGTAACAGGCGTCAATTGATACTGTTGAGTTGTGTAGCTTGCGCGATGCTTTTTTTGTTGATTACTATGCTTGGTATTGGTATTACTGCGGAACATTTTTGTCTCCTGACGGTTTAATGGTTTTTATAATATTTTTATTACTACGGTACTGCTTATTGCGCTTACTCTGTTTGTTAAGACTAACGTACCAGGCAAGGTTTTTTATTATCGAAGGCCCACCCTGGAATCAAAAACTGCATGGCAACTGCATCATCCCGTGCGCCTAATCCCATATTCAGATATAGCTGATGTGCCGCTTCTACTGCTGCCATGTCCAGCTCGACACCAAGGCCAGGTTTATCAGGTACATCTACCATGCCATTACGGATTGTCAGTGGTGCCTGAGTCAGGCGCTGGCCGTCTTGCCAGATCCAGTGCGTATCGATGGCGGTAATTTTGCCAGGCGCGGCGGCAGCCACATGGGTGAACATCGCCAATGAAATATCAAAGTGATTGTTTGAATGCGAACCCCAGGTCAGCCCCCATTCCTTGCACATCTGTGCGACGCGGACAGAGCCCTGCATAGTCCAGAAATGCGGGTCAGCCAGAGGGATATCGACTGCCTGCAACTGCACGGCATGTCCCAGTTCGCGCCAGTCTGTTGCGACCATATTGGTGGCTGTCGGCAAACCGGTTTCACGGCGGAATTCTGCCATCACTTCGCGGCCTGAAAAACCATCTTCTGCACCGCAAGGGTCTTCGGCATAGGCCAGCACGCCAGCGCGGTCACGGCACAGGCGTATGGCATCTTTCAAAGACCATGCGCCATTGGGGTCAAGGGTAATGCGTGCACCAGGAAATGCTTCAGCGAGAGCAGTGACGGTTTCTATTTCTTCTTCGCCCGGTAATACGCCGCCCTTGAGTTTGAAGTCGCGAAAACCATAACGCTGATGTGCAGCTTTTGCCAATGCAATCACAGCCTTGGTATCAAGTGCAGGCTGACAGCGTAGGCGTGCCCAGTCATCATCTGGTCCGGCTACAGTGCCCGGATCAGGATAAGGCAGATTGGTGTCATGGCGGTTGCCGATGTAGAACAGATATCCCAGCATGGCGACCTGGCTGCGCTGCTGGCCATCACCGAGCAAGGCTGCGACTGGCACACCCAGAAATTTGCCCAGCAAATCCAGCAAGGCTGATTCCAGCGCAGTGACTGCATGCACGGTGATACGCAAGTCAAAAGTCTGATGTCCACGGCCATTGGCGTCACGCTGGGCAAATACGGTACGGACTTGATTGAGCATGCTATTGAATGCGCCTACAGGCTGACCGATGATGAAAGGACGTGCATCTTTCAAGGTTTTTTCAATTTCGCTGCCACCGGGTACTTCACCTACGCCCTGATTGCCCGCACTGTCGGTCAGAATCACGATATTGCGGGTGAAGTAAGGGCTGTGCGCGCCACTGAGATTGAGCAGCATGCTGTCATAACCAGCCACAGGGATCACTTGCAACCGGGTCACTACAGGCGTGACATGCACTTGAGGACGTGGGTTGATTACATTGGAAAACACTGGTGTTTGCATAAAAAATAGAGATCGTTTTTATATAAATTTGTTCTGGATTATTTCTTCAAAGGCTTAACTGCCGGTCTGCTTCATCAGTGCACCGCAATCGCGAACAAGCTGATGCATGAGGAGTAAAGCTAATCAATTCCATTCTTGCTTAACCCCAATGGTACCGCTACCAATCAATGAATTAATGGTAGCGGTACCTTTTTTGGAAGTCAATCAATTTCTTGAGCAAATTGTAGGGGATTGAAAAATCGCGTTAAATCGCATTAATTAGCAGTGCAATCAACAACGAAAATGCAACGAGAATACAAAGAGATATGCAAAGCAATGCGTATGACACTAATGCAACAGCGGGACCAAAGCAGGCGAGATAGCTGACCAGGCTTGGTAAAATTAAAAAGCCTGGTCAGAGAAATTAAATACGCTCAAGAATAAAAACTCAAGGTCAGGCACTGTCACGTTCGACGATAGAAAAACCTATGTCCTTGACTTTGTCTGTCACAGGGTTGCCGTCCACACGATCAATAATGAAGCGCGCTGCCAGGCTGCCTATGGTCGTACCGTCTATGCGTACACTGGTCAGTGGAGGATTAAGGTCTTTTGAAAACTCCTGGTCGCCCAGACCTATCACCGCCAGCTTTGCTGGCACTGCTATACCCATTGCCTGTGCTTCTATGATGACCCCCTGAGCCATCATGTCTGAGCTGCAAAAGATGGCATCAATGGCAGGATCATTCTCCAGCAAGGTGCGCAGGCCACTGCGGCCACTGCCCAGCGTGGTCGGTGCCTTGACTATGCAAGTCGCAACTTCAGTCGCCCCTGCTGGCCCCATGCCCAGGGCCAGAGCTGCATCAGAGAATGCCTTGTTGCGGCGTGCTGCGCGCTCATCATTGGCGCTGATGGTGGCTACGCGCTTGCGCCCACGACCATGCAGATATTTGGCGACTGCTTCACCGATTTTTTCATGAGAAAAACCGACCAGCATATCGATAGGGGTAGGTGTCAGGTCCCAGGTTTCCACTACCGGGATACCGCTGGCAAGCAGGCGTTTACGACCGAGTTCTGAACGCATGATGCCAGTCAATACGACGCCGTCTGGACGGCGCCCTATGATGGCTTCCAGCAAGGCATCTTCACGCGAATTTTCATAGCCAGCCTGACCCAGCATCAATTGATAGCCCTCGTCTGCCAATGACTTGGTCAGGGATTGCACCATCTCTAAAAATACCGAACCAGTGATGGTAGGCACAACCGCAGCCACCAGGCGGCTTTTTTTCGATGCCAGGCCACCTGCCAGTAAATTGGGCACATAGCCAGTGCGCTCCACCGCTTCACGTACCCGCGCCAGAATAGCCGGCGACACTGCATCGGGGGTATTCAATGCCCGTGAAGCAGTGATAGGCGCGACATTGGCAAGTTTTGCCACGTCGCGCAAAGTAAAGCCACCGCTGGAGCGACGGCTGCGGCGCACAGGATCAGGTGCAAGCACGTCAGTTGCTGGGGCTTCAGTTGCAATATCAGGTTTGGCTGTCGCTTTAGTGGATGGCTTGTTTTTCATCCATAAATTATAGCATTGCAAATTCACCCATAGCCATTTGCCAACGGTAGCACTTTTGTTGCCAGTTTTACTTCTATTTTTCCAGAAACTGCAATTCACCCGTCAGACGAATATCGTCCGATGCACTGCCCAGCATGACGATGAATTTACCTGGCTCCGCCACCCATTTCAATTTACTGTCATAAAACGACAGCATAGTCTGGTCTATGCTGAACAACACACGCTTTTGCTCACCCGCCGCCAGTTTGATTTTCTGGAAGCCTTTCAGTTGCTTGACAGGGCGCACCACCGATGCAACCGGGTCACGTAAATACAATTGCACCACCTCTTCGCCATCCTGTTTGCCAGTATTGCGCAAATCAAATGAGACCGTCACGGTGGCGCCAGGCAGTATGTTCGTATTACTGAAGCTCAGATTGCTATAACTGAATTCGGTGTAACTCAAGCCATGCCCAAATGCGTAACGCGGAGTATTGGGTGCATCGATATAAGCAGATTTATAGACGACATTTTTCACGTCTTGCACAGGCCGACCGGTTTCATAATGATCGTATGAAATGGGAATCTGGCCTACGTTACGCGGAAAAGTCATGGGCAATTTACCGGAAGGGTAAGAATCACCAAACAAGACGTCGGCAATGGCATTGCCACCTTCACTGCCAGCAAACCAGGTGTACAGAATTGCGGCAGCATGGTCAGCTACAGCATTGAATACCAAGGGCCGGCCAGCCATGATCACTACGGTGACTGGTTTACCTTTTGCTTGCAGTGCCTCGAATAATTGCGTCTGCAAACCCGGTAAGCCCAGATCGGTACGTGATTTTGCTTCACCACTCATATCCCAGCTTTCACCCAGCACCAGCAAGACAGTGTCTGCCTTGTCAGCTGCCGCCAGTGCTGTGGCAAAATCATCTGTCTTGTTACAGACTACATCGCAGCCTGGCGCGAAAATCACTTCCGTATCTTTAGTCACATGGCTGCGTATGCCATCCAATAAACTAGCCACCTTGCTCGCATCTGATTTGACTATCCAGCCACCTTCCAGGTCGCGGTGCGCATCTGCCAATGGACCTATCACGGCGATGGATTTCGCAGCTTTATTCAGGGGCAAGGTTTGCTTGTCGTTCTTGAGTAACACCAGGGATTTACGTGCCATATCGCGTGCTATCAACCGGTGACTGGGGTCATTCATCACCTCCAGTTCGCGCTTCGCATCTGAAAAGCGATAAGGATCATCAAACAGGCCGAGTTCAAATTTCTTGTACAGTATGCGCCTGACTGCATCGTCCAGCAAAGCCGCTTTCACTTTGCCGCTCTTGACCAGTTGCTCCAGCGAGCTGGAATAGGCAAAGCCTTCCATGTCCATATCGCTTCCTGCGTTTATCGCTTTTTGCGCAGCATCTGGGATATCTGCGGCATAGCCGTGTTTGACCATTTCAGCAATCGATGCCCAGTCACTGACAACAAAGCCCTGGTACTTCCACGCACCTTTAAGTATGTCACGCTGCAAGTAACTACTGCCGGTTGCGGGTATGCCATTCAGGGTATTGAAGGAATTCATGAAAGTAGCAACGCCCGCATCTACCGCTGCCTTGAACGGTGGCAAATAGATTTCCCACAGTTGATGCTCGCTCATGTCTACGGCATTGTAATCACGCCCGGCTATCGCAGCACCGTATGCGGCAAAATGCTTGGCGGTGGCCATGACTGCGTCTGTGCCGCCGAGTTTTTTTCCTTGAAAACCAAGTACCCGCGCTTTGGCAATCTGGCTGCCAAGATAGGTATCTTCGCCCGCCCCCTCCATCACCCTGCCCCAGCGCGGGTCGCGGCTGATGTCCACCATGGGCGCAAAGGTCCAGTGTATGCCGGAAGCGGCCGCTTCTTTGGCGGCAATGTGGGCAGACTGCTCTATCGCTGGCAAATCCCATGAGGCAGCTTCTGCCAAAGGGATGGGGAAGATAGTCTTGTAACCGTGTATCACATCCAGGCTGAACAGCAGTGGAATCTTCAACCTTGATTGCAAGGCTACTGCCTGCACCTCGCGGGTTTCTGCGACGCCTTTGACGTTCAGCATCGAGCCTATTTTCCCCTTGCGGATTTCTGCAAGGATATTGGTGTTTTTATTGTTGGCAGGACCAGTCAGGTCACGTCCTGAGAGCTGGTGTAACTGACCGACCTTTTCTTCCAGCGTCATGCGCTTTAGCAGCGCATCGACTTTTTGTTCTATCTGTTTATCTTGTGCTGACACATTGGTCGAAAGCACCAGGAAGACAAATAAGATTGCCCACACTCTGGATTTTTTACTATTCATGTCGTGCTCTGCCATGTTCATTTTATTGATACTTCTTTTGGACATCGTCGTAGAAGTTCTTCAGAGTGAAGAATGCCTTCTTCTTTTTTCCGCTGTCAGAGATCAATCCCTTGCGGTTCCAGAAGTCCTGGAAGTAAGGATGCTGGCGGCGTGGTGAGCGGAAATCCACCAGTATCCATGGCGTCATGCCGCGCAGGCCGGGCATGGCTGTCAGCATCTTGAACTGGTTCTGGTATAGCAGTTCCTGATACTCTTCACTCCAGCGGGTATCCGCATCTGCATGATAACCACCGAGAGCATCAGCGCCAAATTCTGTAATGACTACCGGCTTGTTGTATTTGATCTTGAAGCGATAATCCAGCATCTCTTTGGTGTTGCTCCAATACCAGCCTGCATACTCATTGAAGCTGACCAGATCCAGTTTGTCTGCCAGCGGGTCTTCGACGATCACTTCATGTCCTTCGCGATGTACTTCCAGCGCAGCGGCAACCAGACGGGTATCGTCATTGGCGCGCGCCGTAGTCGCCAGTTTTCCCATGAAAACATTGCGGGCTTCACTGACCGGGGTTTCATTACCTATCGACCAGATAATCACGCTGGCGCGGTTTTTATCCCTGAGCATCAGGTCTGTCAATTGCTGGCTGGCGTTTTGGTAAGTGTCGGGATTAGTCCATGAGATAGTCCAGTACACCGGTACTTCAGCCCAGACCAGCAAACCCATTTCATCTGCCAGACGCAGCATTTCTTCGCTATGCGGGTAATGTGCCAGGCGTACATAATTGGAGTTCAGTTCCTTGGCCCATTGCAGCATCATGCGCATATCTGCCTGACCGCGCAGGCGTCCGACGATGAGTGGGTTTTCATCATGCAAGGAAATGCCACGCAAGAATATGGATTTGCCATTCAACAGTATGTCCTGGCCCCGTGTTTCTATCGTGCGGAAACCTATACGGTCGCTGACGGTGTCACCGCCTGCAGTGATATCGACTTTGTACAGCTTGGGATTTTCCGGCGACCAGTAGGTCATTTTTTCTACCGGGATGCTGATGGCAGCACGACCATTTGCGTCGGTCTTCACCGTAGCGCTGACACCTGCTTCAGCAATATTGATGCTGATGTTTTCTGTTTTGCGCACACCGGCCAATTGTACAAAACCCTCTATGCGCCGGAGGTTACCTTTGGCGAGCTGGATTTTATAATCATTGATATAAGTGGCTGGTAACTCCGCCAGCAAGACATCGCGGGTGATGCCGCCGTAATTCCACCAGTCGGTATTGACGGTAGGTATTTCATGCTGATGCCGCGTGTTATCGGCCTTAACCACGACAAAATTCTTGCCCTTGTTGAGCTTGCCGGTCACATCAAATTGGAATGAGGTAAAACCACCTTTATGTGTGCCCAGTTTTTTACCGTTCAGATAGACATGAGCCTCGTAATTGACAGCGCCAAAGTAGAGGAAGTAATTCTTGCCCGCTTTGGGCTCGGCATCAAATACCTGACGTAACCAGATTGTGCCTTCATACAACTGCAGTTTTTCTGCCTGCGAATTCCAGTCACCCGGTATTTTCATTGTTGGTGACAGGTCAAAATTGTATTCAACCCAGTCGTTTTTATCCTTGGGTGCCCTGTCATCGTAAAAACCACCTTTGCCAGTGGCTGATTCATCAAATGGCATGCGGCGGTAATCGTAATAGCCCATTTCATAGGGATCAATGATGTAATTCCAGCGTCCGTTGAGGCTGGTATGAGAACGGCCATAGATGTTTTGTAGCAGCGCTGGCGAGGCGGATGGTGTCTCTGCGTTGGCGGCTGGTCCGGTTTGCGCAAATGAAGTACCGCTGGACACCATGTTACTCAATACTGCCAGTGCGGCGTAGCAAACGGCGCTGCCCAGCCATGTTCTTAAACCCTGCATCTCATGCCCCTTATTTTTTGCTTAGCCGCGGCTCTTATGAACACGCTTGTATATGATGATGAATACTGCCGATTATGGTAGCGGTACCATTTTTAGAAGTCAAATGCTTTTTTCAAAAACCTGATTCTTTAAAGGCTGCGAAAAAAAAGCCCGGCTGCCATGCAAGCCGGGCTCCTGTCCAACAAGACGGGACGTTCTGAGCGGAAATCTAAGTTTAAGCCGCTGCGCGCTGGCGACCTGCCATATGCGAGCTATACACATTGTCCGGGCTTAGCAGTTCGCCTGCCTTCACCGCAGCTACCCAGCTATCCGTGCTGACAACGGCAGCAAAATTGGAGTGGAAGACCACACTGAAGGCACGGTGGATTTCTTCAGCAGTGGCATAACCGGCAGCATTTTCATAGGGCAGTGAACCTGTTGCATCACTCAGCATTTCGACCTGATAACCGAGGTGTGCTGCTTCCAGAATACTGCTGGCATTGCAGTTGTGTGTCATGTAGCCGACTACACTCAGAGTATTGATCTCATTCTTTTTCAGCCAGGCTGCCACATCGGTGCCAGTAAAAACACTGGCCATGTTTTTTTCTATGCGGTGATCGGCGTGGCGGCTGGCAACCACTTCATGTATTTCCCAGGTTTTGGAGCCACGGGCAAAAATCGGTGAAGTTTCTGACGCAGAATGCTGCACCACCAATACTGGAATACCCGCAGCTTTGGCCACATCCATGGCCCTGCCTATGTTTTGCAGGGATACTTGCGGGTCAGGGTAGCTGATTTGCATATTGCCGGTGAAATACTCGTTTTGTACGTCAATAACGATCAGGGCACGTTTCACATTGACGTTGGTAGTAGTGGTCATGGCATTATCCTTTGGTGACTATGGTTTTAACAGAATATAGTTTTAACAAACAGCGGCGCTGTTCATGGACTGTATTTTCAGTCAATACGCACTTTAATATAAGTGACCCGATTGCCAATATTCGATACAATCAGGCCATGCAGATATCCAAGCCCATGAATACGATCAATACCGTGAATATCGCCGTGCTGGCCTTTGATGGCATCAGCCCCTTCCATC
The DNA here is from genome assembly GCA_040390835.1 of Pseudomonadota bacterium. Taxonomy (GTDB): domain Bacteria; phylum Pseudomonadota; class Gammaproteobacteria; order Burkholderiales; family Burkholderiaceae_D; genus Undibacterium. The sequence continues at coordinate 263,599 of JAZJXP010000039.1, read as the reverse complement.
TGTCTGTTCCCTGCATGGTGTTTGGCGAACATCATGGCGGGCTGGCGATGCCGGTATTTGATCTCAAAGTCTGCCTGGATCAGCCTGCCAGAGCACAGCGTGAAGTGCGTACCAATGCCGGTTTCAGCATACGTGTGCGACATGGCTTGTCTACCCTGGTCAGGGCAGATATGGTCATCGTGCCGTCCTGGCATGATGACTTGCGCCCTGCTCCTCCGGCCTTATTGAAAGCCTTGCGCCAGGCTCACCAGCGTGGTGCGCGCATCATAGGTTTGTGTCTGGGTGCTTTTGTACTGGCAGAAGCGGGCTTGCTGGATCAGCGCAGCGCTACGACCCATTGGGCATTGTGCAAATCTTTCTCGGAGCGCTATCCACAAATCAGTCTCGATCCCAATGTCTTGTATGTGGATCATGGTGATGTAATTACCTCGGCAGGTACTGCTGCCGGTATCGATTGTTGCCTGCATGTCTTGCGCACTGAATACGGTGCCGATGTAGCAGCCCATGTCGCACGGCGTCTGGTCGTGGCACCACACAGGCAGGGTGGACAAGCTCAGTACATAGAGCAACCTGTACCAGCACTGGCAGCGGATGACCGTTTATCCAAAGTGCTGGAATGGATGCTGGCCCATCTGGCCGAGCCGCAGCAACTGGATCAATTGGCACAGAGAGCCTTGATGAGCAGACGCAGTTTTACGCGTCACTTCCAGCAGCAAACCGGTACGACCGTCGGAAAATGGTTATTGAATCAGCGTTTGGCGCAAGCCCAGCGTCAGCTGGAAACCAGCAAGCGTGCGATTGACGATATTGCTGCCGATACCGGTTTTGGCACAGGATTATTGCTGCGCCGTTATTTTGCCCGCGAATTCAGCATCTCCCCCTCAGCTTATCGACGTGCTTTTCAGGGAAATGCATGATTGCTGCACATCATCAATTAATGAACTGGCATGGAATATGCCTGAAACATCAGCATGAATAGAGCTTAGCCATTAAAATAGCCAGGACTCATTTCATAAATAGGGATGAGTTCTAATATATATTCCAGCTTACTTAATTTGCGTCAAGACCATGCCCAGCATACTGTCCCTTAGCATTTACCCTATCAAATCCTGCGCTGGTATCGCGCTGAACGCGGCCACCCTGAATGAAACTGGCCTCAGTTTTGAGGGCATACATGACAGGGAATGGATGTTGGTTAACCTGCAAGGGCAATTTTTAACGCAAAGAGAATTTCCAAAAATGGCTTTGATACGGCCAGAAATCCGCAGTGACGGACTCTATATCCACGCACCCGGCATGCCTGCGCTGTCTTTGGATACGCAAGAAGATACCAGCGCCACCTCAGTCACTATCTGGGAAGAAAATTTCGCCGCCCTTGATTGTGGTCAGGCCATGGCAGACTGGTTCAGTAAGGCGCTGGATACACCTTGCCGCCTGGTGCGCAGCACGCCGCAGACGCAACGCTATGCGAGTCAGAAATGGACAGGCGACAAGCTGGTAGCAACCCGTTTTTCCGACGGCTTCCCAATGTTACTGACGGCATCTGCCTCTTTGAATGATCTTAATCAAAGGCTGGAAAAACAGGGGCGCAGTGCGTTGCCCATGAACCGCTTCCGCCCGAATATCGTGCTGGATGGGATAGAGGCTTTTGAAGAAGACTATGCCGAGAATTTTGAAGTTGGCAGCCTGATACAGTTGCGCCCGGTGAAGCCCTGCCCGCGCTGCCCTATGCCATCGATAGACCAGAGTACCGGCGAATTCGGCCCCGACCCTATGGATATCCTGCAGACTTACCGTGCCAATCCTCTGGTGGATGGCGGCATCACCTTTGGCATGAATGTCATTGTCGAACAGGGTATAGGACAGTTACTGCGTGTCGGTGATTCCATCAATATGAATATCGCATTTTAAATACGGGCCAACATGGAAAGCATGATGCCAGCGTCTACCGACATAGAGCCAGATGAAGTTCCATCTGCGCTGCTGGAATTGCAGCATGAAAATCAGACGCTGCGCGCCCGGCTCGACAGCTTGCTTGAACTCGCCCATCGCAATCAAAGCATCATGGCGCGTCACCAGAGTTTCGATTTAAAGATCATCGGTGCCAACAGCTTTCGCGAACTCATCACGAATATTTTCAGTGCTCTTGCGATCACTTCAGAGCTGGATGTCGTGTCGCTGGTATTGTTCGACAAATTTGGCGATCTGCAGCAGATGCTGTGCGACCTCAAGATCGATTTGAATGAATTTCCGCATCTGATTTTCTTGCGACATGAAGTTGAACTCAGCCAGCCTGAGACTGCCCTGCGCAAACCGCAACTGGGTTTATACCAGAGCCTGGCGTATTCATCTTACTTCAGCAGCTTCAATAAAAAACCGGCGAGTATCGCCATCATCCCCATGCGCAGGCAAGGCCGTCTGATCGGTTGCCTGAACCTGGGCAGCTTCAAGGCCGACCGTTTCCAGCCGAATATGGCGACTGATTTTATTGAGCGTCTGGGTTCCATCATTGCGATCTGCCTGGAAAACGTCATCAACAATGAGCGCCTGACCTATATCGGTTTGACAGATCCTTTGACCAACGTCAGCAACCGACGTTATGTAGAACAGCGCATGCTGGAAGAAATTGCCCGTGCGCGCAGGCAGAGGTACAGCATCGCCTGCATGTATCTGGACATCGATTTTTTCAAGCAGATCAATGACCGTTATGGCCATCAGGGCGGTGATGATGTGCTGAAGGAAGTCGCAAAACGCATCAAGGATGAGTTGCGTCTCAGCGATACCCTGGGCCGCTTTGGCGGTGAAGAATTTGTGGTGGTGCTGGTCAACACCAATTTGCATGATGCGATACAGGTGGCAGAGCGTATACGCAAGAGTATCGCTGGTCAGGATTTTGTATTGAGTGAGGCTGGCACCTGCCAGGCCACGATATCCATAGGCCTGACCACCATCGATGAAAATACCAATTACGATGATGCCAGCAGCATTGCCCGCGATCTGGTGTTGCGTGCTGACCGGGCCCTGTATCAGGCAAAAAATGGCGGACGTAACCAGGTGCGTTGTTTTTAGACGTGGCTTATGCTTGCGCAGGCTTTTTTCCTGCCTGCAATTGCTCATACTTGGCATTCAGCTGTTCCGGAGTTTCACGCCACTCAGGATTAAAAGGAATGCAACTGACCGGGCATACCTGCTGACATTGTGGCTCCGTGTAATGACCTACACACTCAGTGCATTTATGCGGATCAATCTCATAAATTTCCGGCCCCATGTAAATGGCGTCATTAGGGCATTCGGGTTCGCAGACATCGCAATTGATGCAATCGTCTGTAATCATCAGGGCCATGTTGTCACTTTCATGTGCTACTCAGCTTATACTCGCTTGGCAGCACCTGCTAATATTTACTTTAAGACTTGTTCTCGGCCAGTAAAGCGACTTTTTTCTTCAACCAGCGGTCTACTGAAGGGAAAACAAATTTTGACACATCACCGCCAAACATGGCGATCTCACGCACTATCGTACCTGAAATAAACTGATATTGATCAGAAGGCGTCAGGAACAGAGTTTCTACATCTGGCAGCAGATAACGGTTCATGCCTGCCATCTGGAATTCATATTCAAAGTCAGACACTGCACGCAAACCGCGCACGATGACGCGCGCATCATTTTTGCGCACAAAGTCTTTCAGCAAACCAGAGAAGCTTTCTACTTTGACATTCGGATAATGCCCCAGCACTTCATTGGCAATTTCCAGGCGTTCATCCAGGGAGAAAAATGGATTCTTGCTTTTGCTATCCGCCACACCCACCACCAAAGTATCAAAAAGACCGGATGCGCGACGCACCAAATCTTCATGACCGCGTGTCAGCGGATCAAATGTTCCCGGATAAACGGCTGTGACCATCTTCACTCCCTTTTTTCGCAATCTGCATAAGGATATGCACCAAGTTGAGCAGGCATTATGCCTGATTTTCGTGCGCCTCATGCGGCAAAATGTTGCGTTGCAGTATATGGAAGTACACACTACCGGCTTTATCGGCGCGGATAAGTTGCCATCCGCTTAATAATTTAGCTAATTTTTCATTTGCTGCTTCATCACCTGCCGATTCAGCAAGGGAAAACTCGGATTCGACATAGATACAGCCTTTAGCACTCAGCAATTGCGCGCATGCTGGCAAGATACGGCCCAGCCAGTCCTGCTCAAAAGGTGGGTCAAGGAAGATCACATCCATTTTTTGTGGCTGGTTTGCCATGCTTTCGATTGCCTTGAGCGCATCTGCCCTGAGCAGTTTGCATTGGCTGGCTTGCAATTTGTCCCTGACTTGCTCCAATTGCTTGTAAGCCGGGGTATGCGCTTCCACCATGATGACTTGCGCCGCACCGCGGCTGGCGGCTTCAAAACCCAGGGCTCCGCTGCCGGCGAACAAGTCCAGGCAATGTACGCCACTCCAGTTATTGTGCAGCAAGTGGCTTAGCCAGTTGAAAAGAGTTTCCCTGACACGGTCTGGAGTTGGGCGTAAGCCTTCGGCATCAACTACGCTGAGGAGACTGCGCTTCCAGGCACCGCCTATGATGCGGACTTGATGGCTTTGACGTTTTACTGCTGTCGTTTTTACTGTCTTTTTTTTACTATTTGTTTTCATTGCATGCTTGCTACGGCTAAATCAGTTTACGTTGCGCTGTCTGTTAAAATGGCAGCATTCTAATATCAGGGCTGGCTTATTTGCCGCCCGCACTCCCAAATATCCCGATGTTTAGTTTTTTCAAAAAGAAGCCCAAAGAAGAGGCGCCAGTTGTTGTGGCTGAGCCTGCGCCAGTTGTGACAGTTGTCACTGCACCAGCCAGCCCCGCATCTGTTGTTGCTACGCCCGCTGTTGTTGCTACACCCACTACCGTTACTGCGCCTGTGGCTGAAGTTACGCCAGCACAAGTGCCAGTATTGGCAGAAGTTGTAGCCCCTCAAGCACCAGAACCAGAGCAAAAACGCTCGTGGTTAAGTCGCCTGAAAGCCGGGCTGGCCAAAACTTCCTCGAATCTTACCACCCTCTTCATCGGTGCCCGCATTGATGATGATTTGTATGAAGAACTGGAAGCCGCCTTGCTAACCTCGGATGCAGGTGTGGAAGCTACCCAATTCCTGCTGGATGGATTAAAGAAAAAGGTCAAGGAAGACAAACTGACGGATGCCGGGCAAGTCAAGGCAGCCCTGAAAGTCTTATTGCTGGAAATGTTGACACCTTTGCAAAAACCGCTAGAACTGGGTCGCTATCAACCAATGGTCATGATGATCACGGGCGTGAATGGCGCTGGCAAAACCACCACCATAGGCAAGCTGGCCAAGCATATGCAAACCCATCAGCAATCTGTTTTGCTGGCAGCGGGCGACACCTTCCGCGCAGCAGCACGTGAGCAGCTGACGATCTGGGGTGAGCGTAATAATGTCACCGTTATCTCGCAAGAATCCGGTGACCCTGCCGCCGTGGCATTTGATGCAGTCGCGTCTGCACGCGCCCGTGGTACCGATGTCGTGATGGTGGATACTGCTGGCCGCCTGCCTACCCAGTTGCATTTGATGGAAGAGCTCAAAAAGATCAAACGCGTCATCGCCAAAGGCATGGATGGTGCGCCACAAGAAGTCTTGCTCATTATCGACGGCAATACTGGCCAGAATGCACTGGCCCAGGTCAAAGCCTTTGATGATGCCTTGCAATTGACAGGCCTGGTCATCACCAAGCTGGATGGCACAGCCAAAGGTGGCGTGCTGGCAGCAATTGCCAAGAACCGCCCTGTGCCTGTGTATTTCATAGGCATAGGTGAACAGATTGAAGACTTGCAGCCATTCAATGCCCAGGAATTTGTTGACGCCCTCCTCAGCTAATTCAGCTAGTTCAGCTAACTCAGCTAAATGTGTTCAGCTGAATTTACTCAGTGAATGTACCAGGTACAAGTGTAGTTTTGGCCCATGATGAAGCTCAAAAAAGACCATACGCGACCATGATTGAATTTGAACACGTCAGCAAACAATATTCGCAGGATGTCTATGCGCTTAAAGATGTTTCCTTGTCGATTGCCGCTGGTGAACTGATCTTCCTGGCTGGCCCCTCAGGCGCAGGCAAGTCCACCTTGCTGAAGATGATCGCCGGCATAGAAAAACCGACGGCGGGCAAGGTCAAAGTCAATGGCCAGGATATAGGCAAACTAAAAACTAGCAGCCTGCCTTATTTGCGCCGCAAGCTGGGTCTGATTTTGCAAGATCAAAAACTCTTGACTGACCGCCATGTGCTGGCCAATGTCATGTTACCTATCATCGTTACCGGTGCTTCTCATAGCGAAGCCGAGACTCGCGCCCGTATTGCGCTGGAAAAAGTTGGCTTGCCCGACAAGGCTTATTCTCTGCCGCTGGCTTTATCCGGTGGCGAACAACAGCGCGTGGCGATTGCCCGTGCCATCGTCAACCGGCCACAGATCATCCTGGCGGATGAACCTACCGCTTTTCTGGACCGTGACAATGCCAACAAGGTATTGGGTGCGCTCAAGGCTTTCCAGAGCGCGGGGGTCACCTGCATTATCTCCAGCCATGATGAACAATTTCTCGATCAGGCCAGCCGCGTGATTTATCTGAGCCAGGGCCAGGTAGTCAGTACCTGGAAATCCTCGCTCGCCGCCTGATCCTGCATGACAGAATAATAAGGATGAATTCATGACCAACTGGTTCCGTCAGCACTTGTTTGCCATCAAGAGTGCGTTTGCCCATTTGCGCGGCAGCCCTGGCAATTTTTTGTTCAATGTACTGGTTGTTGCGATTGCACTGGCCTTGCCGATTGCTGGCCTGACTCTGATAGAAAATATACGCCCTATCTCTTCACAACTGTCGATAGAACCTGAAATCAGTATTTTCGTCAGCCCGGACACACCAAGGGCAACTGCTACTGCCTTGTCGATACCCTTGAAGAAATTGCTGAAAGAGAAAAATATCACGGCAAACTTGAGCTTCATCCCCAAGGACAAGGCACTCGCCAGCCTGGAGCAGTCATCCAATCTGGCCGAGGTCTTATCCACGCTAGGCGGCAATCCTCTGCCGGATGCCTATATATTATCCATGTCGAATAATGATGCTGGCAAAATAGAAGCACTGGTAGAAGAAATCAAGCAGATGCAGGATGTGGATGTAGTACAACTTGATTCTGCCTGGGTCAAGCGGCTGGCAGCACTGGTGCAGATCATGCAACTGGGTTTGTTATTCCTGGCTGCTACTCTGGGCGTGGTTGTGGTGGTCGTGGTGTTTAATGCTACCCGCCTGCAAGTTATTTCACACCGGGCAGAGATTGCCGTGTCGCGTCTGCTGGGTGCCACCAATGGCTTTATCCATAAACCTTATTACTATACCGGCGCATTGCTGGGTTTATTGGCAGGTGGCCTGGCACTGGGCCTGATCGCTGCATCACTGCAGCCTTTGAACAAGGCTATTGCTGAATTTGCTAAATTATATGCTTCAGAATTTCACCTGGCTCCGTTGGGTATCGTACAGAGCGCTATCCTTCTTGCTGTTAGCATGTTGCTAGGATTGATAGGCGTTTTTCTTTCAGTAAGAAGACAGCTGGCGCGTGCAAGCTAGTGTGCAAGCTGAATAATTAGCTGTCATTACAAAATAAATCTGCTCTTGTTTCGTCTACATAGTGTTACCGGTGCTTATAAAGTACTGCATGCGTCTATGGTTTGGCTGGCTAAAGCATCCTGATTTTGCAACAGCCTCTTACAATTTGCATCGCTAAGATTGCAACTTTCCACCTTGGCCCGTATCTAAGCCATATAAATGCTGTAAATGAATGCTTGTTTTTCAATAGATTTATTTGATGAAGTTCATAGAATCTGAGTATTAGCACTCTTCTCAAGAGAGTGCTAATATAGGAACTTGATAGCGCCGAAAGGAGTAATTGATACTCTTAAGGCAGCAATAAGGAGGAAAAATGGCAACTACATCGACACAATTGATCCCTGCAACTGACAGCACAGCACTGGCCCTGGGCTTTAGTGGCACGCTGGGTAATATTGATGCCTATATCTCTGCAGTCAATCGTCTGCCTATGCTCACGCATCAGGAAGAGATCGATTTTGCAAACAAATTACGCAATGACAATGATCTGGCTGCTGCGCAGCAATTGGTTATGTCGCATCTGCGTTTGGTCGTGTCCATCGCCCGTGGTTACCTCGGCTATGGCTTGCCCCACGCTGACTTGATTCAAGAAGGCAATATCGGCCTGATGAAAGCCGTCAAACGTTTCGACCCTGATCAGGGTGTGCGTCTGGTGTCCTATGCCATGCACTGGATCAAGGCTGAAATGCATGAGTACATTTTGAAAAACTGGCGTTTGGTCAAAGTAGCAACGACCAAAGCCCAGCGCAAATTGTTCTTTAACCTGCGCAGCCATAAAGAAGGTCTGGACGCGATGACACCCAAGCAAATTGATGCTCTGGCATCAACGCTGGATGTCAAACGCGAAGAAGTCATCGAAATGGAAATGCGTTTGTCCGGTCATGATATTGCCCTGGATGCACCGACGGATGATGACGATGAAAAATTTGCTCCTATCGCTTATCTGAAAACGGAATCCGACGAGCCTACCCGTGTTCTGGAAACACGCCAGTATGACCGTCTGCAAAGTGAAGGCCTGGAATCTGCATTGTCCAAGCTGGATGCACGTTCACGCCACATCATAGAATCACGCTGGTTGAAAAATGATGACGGCACAGGTTCTACCCTGCACGAGCTGGCTGATGAATACGGTGTTTCTGCCGAACGCATACGCCAGATCGAAAGTGCAGCTCTGAAGAAAATGAAGGGCAGCCTCAGCAGTTTTGCTTGATCAAAACATGCTGTAGCAATGAAAAAGGCACTCGCAAGAGTGCCTTTTGTTTTGTGCGCTGGTACTGTTTGCTAGTTTACTAGCAGGATTTTTTACCAGTCTAAAGCGCTATGATTTACGCCATCCGACACATTTACACCTTGATTTACTTGAACAAGATTTTCAAATCATGCGCAACCGGTTCTGCCCCCTGACCATGGCGCAAGAATAAGCGTATGCGACCGTCGGGATCAAATACGTAACTACCGGCAGTATGATCTACGGTATAACTGCCCGGCGTTTTACCTTCCACCTTTTGATAAAACACCTTGAACTCTTTGGCCACCTTGGCCGTTGCTGCCGCATCACCATACAAACCAAGGAAGCGCTTGTCGAAGTTGGGAACATAACTGGCCAGTAAAGCCTGGGTATCACGTTCAGGATCGAGCGTTACGAACAATACCTGCACCTTGTCAGCGTCAGGGCCAAGCAGTTTCATGACATTGGCCATTTCCACCATGGTGGTTGGGCATACATCCGGGCACTGGGTATAGCCAAAGAAGATGACGACGGCCTTACCCTTGAAGTCTGCCAGCGTGCGCGGCTTGCCATTGTGATCCGTCAGGGCAAAATCTTTGGCGTAATCCAGGCCGGTCAGATCGGTATTATTGAATTTTTCCTGCGCCGGATTGCAAGCCACCAAGGTCAGCAAGCTCAGCGCCATCAGCATACTGGTCACATGCTTCAGAATTTTCATAGCTTGATATAGTGATCAATCAACAAGGCTGCGAACAGCAAGGACAGGTAGATGATGGAATAGGCAAAAGTCTTGCGTGCCAGGATGTCGTCATAATGCTTGTAAATACGCCATGCATACCAGAGGAAAATCAGGCCAAGGATAATCGCACTGACCAGGTAAATCAGACCACTCATATGCACAGCATAAGGCAGCATGCTGGTGGCAAACAAGGCGATGGTGTATAGCCAGATATGGAAGCGTGTGAATTCCATGCCATGGGTAATCGGCAACATCGGCAGACCAGAACGGGCATAATCATCACGTCTGTACATGGCCAGCGCCCAGAAATGCGGCGGCGTCCAGATGAAGATGATCAACACCAGTAACCATGCCTGCATAGGCACATCATTTGCGACAGCTGCCCAGCCCAGCGCCGGTGGCATGGCACCGGACAAACCACCGATGACGATGTTTTGCGGCGTCGCCGGTTTCAGGATAATGGTGTACACAACTGCATAGCCAACGAAGGTAGTAAAGGTCAGCCACATGGTCAGGGGATTGACCATGGTATACAAGACCCACATACCCATGCCACCAATGACACCTGAGAACACCAGGGTCTGCGGGACGGTGATTTCGCCCTGGGCAGTCGCACGGCGTGCGGTTCTTGCCATGCGTGAATCAATTTCTTTTTCCACCAGGCAATTCACGGCAAAAGCAGCACCAGCCAGCAGCCAGATACCCACAGTGGCGGCAACAACAACGCGCCAGTCAGGCAAGTCTGGCGTAGCCAGGAACATACCGATAACGGCGCAAAATACGGCGAGCTGGGTGACACGGGGCTTGGTCAAAGCCCAATACTGCGCCAGTCGGTTGGAAGGCAAACTTAAAGTGGTCATGATCTATCTTTGGCAGCGGCAAGGCTCACATGCCTTATGCGGTAGTTTAACATGGTCAGCAAGAGCACGAGCATGGCGGCCATCCCATTATGCAAAACTGCCAGCAGCAAGGGCCAGGAAAAAAATACGGTAGAAACGCCAATGATGAATTGGGCAAGAGTAGCGAGCAAAATGTTAAGGCCCAACTTTTCCAGTCCGGCAATCTTGCGTGCTTTTAATGCCGTCCACAGGCAGACAGCGACCACCAGCAGAGCAAAATTCCTGTGCACCCAGTGTATGGCAACCAGGGCATTGAAAGGTAAGTATTCACCACTCATGGTTTGGCCTAGCTGACGCCAGAGGCTGAAGCCATGCTCAAAATCCATCGCCGGTATCACCTGACTATTGCACATGGGGTAATCATGGCAAGCCAGAGCTGCATAGTTAGTGCTCACCCAGCCACCAAGGGCGATTTGTACAAAGACCAGTATTAAGGCCAGGCTGGCAGGCCATAATAGGTGTCTGGCATCCCTGGCTGCGATATTCACATTAATCGGGGATAAACTTTGTTGTTCCAGACTTGCACTTAACAGTGACAATAATCCCATACCCAGGATCAAGTGAGTAGTCACTATGATTGGTTGCAATTTAAGACTTACAGTCCAGTAACCAAATGCGCCTTGCAGGCAAACTGCAAAAAATAGGAAAGTTGACAACCAGGGCGCGCTATTTAACTGTCTACGGCGCACCCACGCCATGATCATTTGCGCACTGATCAATAAACCCACACTCATGGCAAGATAGCGATGCACCATTTCTATCCATGCTTTTTGCAAAGTAACCGGGCCGGTGGGCATAGCAATTTCAGCTGCCTTGATGGCTGCATGTGATTGCAGCGGGTTGGATTGACCATAACAACCTGGCCAGTCCGGGCAACCCAGACCAGAATCCGTCAGGCGCGTGAATGCACCAAACATGATGAGTTCAAATGTCAGCGTCACGGTCACCGCAATGAGTTTGCGATATTTACTCTTTTCTTTCGACAAGAAAATCATGGTCGCTGGTATTACGGCGATCATCAGTGCTGTCAATGCAATCTGCAACCACATAAGTCTGCTCTTACCCTATCGCCGACGCACGCAATAATTTGCTGAGGTCTTTTTTAATCTTGTTGGCATCTGCATTTTTTGGATAACGCATCATCAGATTGCCGCGGGGGTCTATCAAATAAATGTGATCGCTGATCTGGGTATCACTCTCGGTCGGCAACCAGGCTTTCAATGCTGCAGCGTCGACTTTCAACATGCGGGCACCGTCATGCTGACGTATCAGCATGGTATCGATCGGGGCATCATCAGTGATCAGCCAGACGCGTTCTATCCTGTCCATTTCCTTGCCTTGCGCAGTACGCAACTGGCGGATGTCATACATTCTCTTTTGGCAGGCGTCGGCACAGGCACCACTGTCCGCCTGCAACATCAGCCACTTGCCTTTATAGGCATCCAGGCCAATGACAGGATCGCTCGCAGCAGCACCCAGCAAATGTCCCGCCAGCTTGGGCATGGGGTAATTACGTGGGTCAAGAATAGTGCCATAATTGGTGCGGCCTTCAGGCTTGATGACATAGTAGGTCAGATAGGAAAAGATCATGGGAGCGGCACACACTGCCAGCACCAGGAATAATTTCCAGCGACCACGCGAAACTTGCTTTTCAGTTTTTTCCACGACGAAATCCAGTAACAACAAAAAATAAGAAGGCCATCAAGGCCAGTGCATACCATTGAAAAGCATAGCCTCTGTGCTTGTCGGCACCTGCCGATGGCATGGGCCATTCACGCGAGAGGCTATCTTTCTGGGCTGAAGATTGTTCCGCCGTCTGTTCCAGCGTCTGTTCCAGCACAAAGGGATAAAAATCCCAGCGCGTTTGCTTTGCCAATGCTTCAACATCGATGTTTTGCAAGAGACTGCCAGGTTTGACAGCCTCGGCCTGACCGAGTTGCATGACACGATCAAGCTTGTCCCTGAGCATACCCTCCAGCACAATCTGACCTGCAGGCGCAGGGATATCTGGCATATGCATGCGGTCACGCGCATCACGCGGATGCCAGCCACGGGCGATCAAAATATACTTGCTGCTATCCGCGAGCTTGAAAGGCATCAGCACGTACAAACCAGCTTTGCCCTGCAAGGGGCGATTATCCAGATACAAGGGCCATTCGCGTATGAATTGCCCGTGGACTTGCAGCTTGCGAAATGCCTGTAACTGTTCAGGCGATGTCTGACTATTCAAGACCAGGGCTGGCAAATGCTGGCGCTCGCTTAGTTGTGCCGCCAGTGTTTCCTTTTCCTGCGCCCTGTGCGTCTGCCATTGTGCCAACGCGATACCCAGGCTGACCAGCAGCAGGCAGGCAATAAAGGGAATCAGACGGAAGCGGAAGGAAATAGGCATTCAGGTATTAAGGTATTACAATGCAGGAGTCGATCAATCAAAAGCACCAACAATAGCTCAGTATGAAAATTCTTGTCGCCATCGCTTTTTTCCTTATCCTTTTCAGTCTGGGATCTGCCCTGGTTTATCTGATGAAAGACAAGGGAAAAAGTAATCGCACGGTCAAAGCACTGGCGTTCCGGGTAGGGTTTTCCATTACCCTGTTTTTACTGATCTTGCTGGCCAATCATTTTGGCCTGATACAGCCTACTGGTATCAGGTAAGTTTTGCTTTTACGGTAGCACCAGCACCGTTCTCTACACTAGCACTTTCATATATGTAAAAAAGCCGCACTAACTGTGCGGCTTTTTTTACGCTACTGATGCTTGCTTACAGCCAGTAGACAACAACGTACAGACCCAGCCAGACCACGTCAACAAAGTGCCAGTACCAGGCAGCGCCTTCAAATGCGAAGTGATGCTCAGGTGTGAAATGACCTTTCATGACACGGTACAGAACAACCGACAACATGATCGCACCCATGGTCACATGGAAACCATGGAAACCAGTGAGCATGAAAAAGGTGGAACCATAAATACCGGAAGTCAGTTTCAGGTTCAGTTCGCTATAGGCATGCATGTATTCGTAAGCCTGGAAGCCCATGAACACTGCGCCCAGCAATACTGTGGCAAACAACCAGATGGCTGTCTTGGCACGATGACCTTCACGCAAAGCGTGATGCGCAATAGTCAGCGTCACGCCGGATGTCAGCAGCAAGGCAGTATTGATCGTAGGAATAGGAAAAGGACCCATGGTTTTGAAGGCTTCGACTGTACCAGCCGGGCCTACATTACCCCAGTTGGCAGCAAAATCAGGCCACAAGACTTTGTGATCCAGATCAGCCAGCCAAGGCATACTGATGGTGCGTGCATAGAACAATGCGCCAAAGAAGGCTGCAAAGAACATGACTTCAGAGAAAATGAACCAGCTCATGCTCCAGCGGAAGGAGACGTCGATACGGGCGCTGTATTTGCCACCTTCAGATTCAGCAATCGCCTCGCCAAACCAGTTATACAAGACTACCAGGGTCAGGATGATACCTGCAATATTCAGGTAAGAACCCCAGGCCAGACCATTCACCCAGGCAGAAGCACCTATCATGGTCAGCAATAAGGTGGTGCCACCCAGGACCGGCCATTTGGATGGGCCAGGCACAAAATAGTATGGCGCATTAGCGTGTTGAGAACTCATTTCCATCTCCCGATGCAATTTAATGTACTACTTGAATTGTTATTTCGCGACTACATGCTTGACTATCATGATCAGCACTGCGATGAAGATCAGCGCGCCTATGATGCCTGCAATAATCACGTGAACAGGATTCAACTGTGCTGCATCCTGCTCATAATCATTTTTCTTGCGTATCCCCAAAAACGACCAGAATACGGCTTTCATTGTTGCCACAAACGAAGCCTTACGCTTGCTTGCTTCTTTTAAATCTGTCATGACTTACCCTGTCCCTCTACAGCTACAGCAGCAGCTTGTGGCTTGCCACCAACTTCAAAAAACGTATAAGACAAGGTAATTGTCTTCACATCTTTCGGCAAGGCCGGGTCCAGATAAAACACTACTGGCATTTGCCGCGCTTCATTCGGACCCAGGGTCTGCTGCTTGAAACAAAAGCATTCCATCTTTTTGAAGTAGTTGGCAGCCTGTTGTGGTGCGTAGCTGGGTATCGCCTGCGCATCCATTTTATAAGACTGCTTGTTAACTACTTCATAAACGATTTGTGTCATTTCGCCGGGATGCACTTTCATGCTCGCCACGGTAGGACGAAAACGCCACGGGCCCTGCGTATTTGCATCAAACTCAACCGTCACTTCACGGCTTCTGTCGATCTGGGAATTGGATATTTCTTTTACCGAAATATCCTTGGGCGTCAAAATATTCACCCCCGTCAATTCACAAATCTGTTTGTAGATGGGCACCAAAGCGTAACCAAATCCAAACATCAGGAGTGCAATCACCAGCAACTTGCCCAGCATTTTTGCATTCAGCTTGTTCTTGACTGCAACGCCGGATTCCTCTTGCGACATGAAGCTATCCTATCAGCGTAACCAGGTTTGCTTAATGAAGACACCGGCGAAAAACACCAGTGCCACAGAAAACAGAATGATGGCTGTTCGCAAGTTATTCGGTTTTTTTCGATTACTCATTTTTTGTCTTGCTCCGGCAGAACCGGAGCAAGCCTAAGCCGTACTACATTATTTGAATTCTGGCGGTTCTTCAAAAGTATGGAAAGGTGCAGGGCTAGGCACTGTCCATTCCAGACCTTCAGCACCATCCCATGGTTTTGCCGCTGCTGGCTGACCACCTTTGATGGAAGGGATCACGACAGCCAGGATGAAGTACACCTGCATCAGACCAAAACCAAACGCACCAACAGTTGCCAACTGATTGAAATCAGTGAACTGTGCGGGGTAATCGGCATAACGACGTGGCATACCGGCCAGACCCAGGAAGTGCATAGGGAAGAAAGTTACGTTGAACAAAATCAGCGAACCCCAGAAGTGGATCTTCCCGCGTGTTTCGTTGTACATGAAACCTGTCCACTTTGGACCCCAGTAGTAGTAACCGGCGAACAGTGCAAACAGGGAACCCGCCACCAATACATAGTGGAAGTGAGCAACCACGTAGTAAGTATCTTGCAACTGGATATCAATCGGTGTCACCGCCAGGATCAGACCTGTGAAACCACCCATGGTGAACACGAAGATAAAGCCGATGGCAAACAACATAGGTGTCTCGAAAGTCATCGAGCCTTTCCACATTGTTGCAATCCAGTTAAACACTTTCACGCCGGTAGGTACCGAGATCAGCATGGTGGCATACATGAAGAACAACTGTGCCGTCACTGGCATACCGGTTGTAAACATGTGATGCGCCCAAACGATGAAGGACAGGATCGCGATGGATGCTGTTGCATACACCATCGATGCATAACCAAACAAAGGCTTGCGGGCAAATGCAGGAACGATCTGGGAAACGATACCGAAGGCTGGCAAAATCATGATGTACACCTCTGGATGTCCGAAGAACCAGAAAATGTGTTGATACATGACAGGGTCACCGCCGCCTGCAGCATTGAAGAAAGAGGTACCGAAATGACGGTCAGTCAAAGTCATGGTGATCGCACCAGCCAGGACCGGCATAACAGCGATCAGCAGGTAGGCAGTAATCAACCAGGTCCAGCAAAACATTGGCATCTTCATCAAAGTCATGCCAGGAGCGCGCATGTTCAGGATGGTGGTGATGATGTTGATGGAACCCATGATGGAAGACGCACCCATGATGTGGACAGCGAAAATCGCCATATCCATACCAGGGCCCATTTGTGTGGACAATGGTGCATACAGAGTCCAGCCAGCAGCAGTAGCGCCACCAGGTACCCAGAAAGAACCCATCAGCAACAAAGCTGCCGGAGGCATCAGCCAGAACGAGAAGTTGTTCATACGGGCAAATGCCATATCGGACGCGCCGATTTGCAGAGGAATCATCCAGTTGGCAAAGCCAACGAATGCCGGCATGATCGCGCCGAAAACCATGACCAGACCATGCATGGTGGTCAACTGGTTAAAGAACTCCGGCTGCATGAGTTGCAAGCCTGGCTGGAACAATTCGCTACGAATGCCCAGGGCCATGACACCACCGGCCAGCAACATTGTGAAAGCGAACCACAGATACAGGCTACCGATATCTTTATGGTTGGTTGCAAACAACCAGCGCTGCCAACCATGTGGATGGTCATGCGCGTGGTCGTGAGAGTGATCGTGAGCGTGATCAACTGTAGTAGTGCTCATCTTTTCTCCTGTTCTTCCTGTTTATTACTTACGCGCAGCCAAAACTTCAGCCGGTTGGACGATGTTTTCAGCAGCTTTGTTAGACCAGTTATTGCGAGTATAGGTAATCACAGCAGCAATTTCTGTATCGGACAAAGAACCCTTCCATGCTGGCATGCCTGGCGCTTTACCATTCAAGACGATATTGATTTGCGCGGCTTTGGGGCCAGTCACAACGGCAGAGCCATCGAGAGCAGGGAATGCACCTGGCACACCCTTGCCTGTTGCCTGATGGCAGGCCACGCAGTTGGTTGTGTAGACTTTTTCGCCACGTTGTTTCAGCTCATCCACAGTCCAGACCTTGCTTGGATCATCTGCCTTGGCAGCCATTTCTTTTTTCTTGCCATCGACCCATTTTTTGTAATCTTCATCAGATACGACACTGACGACGATAGGCATGAAAGCATGTTCTTTACCGCACAATTCCACGCACTGGCCACGGTAAGTACCGATTTTCTCAGCCTTGAACCAGGTATCGCGCACAAAACCAGGAATCGCATCTTGTTTGACGCCGAAAGCCGGAATAGTCCAAGCATGAATAACGTCATTGGCAGTAGTGATGATACGAACCTTTTTATTAACAGGTACGACCACCTCATTATCAACTTCGATCAGGTAATTTTCGCCACGCTTTTCAGTTGGTTCCACGCCAGGCGCGCCAACTTGTGTACGTGGAGTAGACAGGGTGGACAGGAAGGAAATGCCTTCGCCCTCACCCTTCAGATAGTCATAGCCCCATTTCCATTGCATGCCAGTGGCTTTAATGGTGATGTCCGCATTCGATGTATCTTTCATCGCTACAACAGTTTTTGTCGCTGGCAAAGCCATGACGATAACGATGATAAATGGCACGACTGTCCAGGCGATTTCAACTGCGGTACTCTCATGGAAAGTCGCAGCCTTATGGCCTACAGATTTGCGATGTTTCAGTATGGAGTAAAACATCACCCCGAAAACTGCAACAAAAATTACCATACAGATAACCAACATCAGGTTATGAATGGAATAGATTTGCTCCGCAATTTGTGTAACAGGCGGCTGCAGATTTAACTGCTTTATCGCCGGACCGCCCTTCATATCTACCGCCGGACCATTAACCACCGCCCATGTTGGCAGACTAGCAGCCAAGAGCGAGGCACCCAGCATGAACGACTTTAATCGCTTAGCATGTTTCATGAATTTCCCCAAAACCCGATTAGAATTCTTTTAACAGAGCGCCAGGGACACAGATTCAAAATTTTTCAAATGCGTACCGGCAACTTCCACAACTGCGAGAGTATAAGGCGTAAAGCAGGGTGATATCAAGCAGAATACACGAACGGCAACTATGATCCCGCTCAAATGTCACAAAGATTTATGGCGCGAATTTACAGTTTTTCGGTATTTTTTGATCTGGTTTTGATGTGTATTAAGGTGACTTTTTAGGTAAATCGAAACGGACTATGGATTCACCGGCAGCAGTTTTCCGGTTCACAGGACGGAAAGCATGGCCATATATCACTTCCAGCGTCAGGGCTATGCGCCCATCTGCATTTTTGAGTTTATCCAGGGCTGCCAGCAACTGCACATACGCTTTGCGACCCAGCAAACCTTGCCTGCGTGTCATCAAGGGATTTCCCCCCAAGGCGCGCACGTCATCCAGCAATTTATCGGCATCAGTGTACGTCAATGTGATTTTTTCCATATCCATGACAGGCGTGGAAAACCCTGCATTCACCAGCATATCGCCAAAGTCATGCATATCAACGAAGGGCAGCACATGGGGCAGATCATCGACTTCGGCAAAGGCCTGGCGCAATTCCGTCATGGTATCCGGGCCAAAACAGGAAAACATCAGCAAACCCTCAGTCCGCAAAACCCTGCGCCATTCAGCAAATACCAGATCAGGCTGGGGATGCCAGTGCAGCGCCAGATTCGACCAGATCAGGTCAACCGCAGCACTCGCCATAGGCAAGCGGGCAAAATCGGCACACAGTAAATGCTGGCCGCCGTCCTGGCGCAGGGCGGCAGGCGTCCATTTCGCCAGTAAACGTCCGACTGCACTCTTGGCGGCTGTGTGCTTATCCCTGCCTGCCTCCAGCATTGCCAAAGATGCATCAACACCATAAGCCTGGGCTGTCGGATAGTATTTTTGCAACTCGGCGATATCATCCGCCTCGCCACAACCAGCATCCAGAAAGCCGGTTGGCTGGATTTTGACCAATTCCAGCTTTTCACGCATGCGCGTGGCTATCTCGCGACGCAAAAAGTCGGAAGCACGGATTTTTTCGGCATCGGCAAACAGGCGACGTACCAGCTGCAGATTGATAGGAGCACTCAACATAGGCAAAATTGCAAGAAGCAGCGTTTTTAAGTTAAGCTGGCAGTTTACACGCTTGTACTCATGATGACAGACAAACTCAAACTGGCCTGGAAAAATGGCATTGCTGCCCTGATACCAAATTCTTGTGCGCTATGCCGTCTGGACAGCCGCGATGTGGTCTGCAGTGCCTGCCAACTAGCCTATTTCCGGACAGGACAAACACGATGCAAGCAATGCGCCCTGCCCTTGCCACGCGCAAGCGCGAGTCCGCGTTGTGGTGATTGTCTCAGCAATCCCCCTGCTTTTGACAGTAGCTTGACCGTTTGTGACTATGCCGCCCCGCAAGATCAACTGGTGCTGTCACTGAAATTTGCCCACCAACTGGCCCTGGCACCGCTGTTTGCCCGCATGCTCAGAGATAGTATCTTGCAGCAACAGGGCAAGGAACTGCCGGATTTACTTTGCGCCGTACCCCTGGGTAAGGACAGGTTGGCAGACCGTGGCTTTAACCAGGCCTGGGAAATCACCCGCCCCCTGGCTAAACATCTGGGCATACCTGCCAACATGCATATACTGCAACGTAGCAGGGAAACTGCCATGCAAAGTGGCCTGCCCACTGCAGCCAGGGCACGTAATGTCAAACATGCATTCTGTATAGACGAAAATCAGTTGGACAAACTGCGCGGCGCGCACATAGGCGTCGTCGATGATGTCATGACCACTGGCATGACCTTGCATGAAATCGCTACAATGCTGAAACGTTACGGTGCAGCTAAAGTGACAGCTTATGTTTTTGCCCGCACCCTGCCCCATATTCATTGAATCACTAAGTCATTAAGGAATCACCTTGTTTCACGTCGTCCTGGTCGAGCCAGAAATACCGCCAAATACTGGCAATATCATCCGTCTGTGTGCCAACACGGGTGTACAACTGCATTTGATAGAACCGCTGGGTTTTCCTCTGGATGACTCCAAGATGAAGCGCGCCGGTCTTGATTACCATGATTATGCGACCATGAAGGTACATAAAAACTGGGCAGAGTTTTGTGCCAGTGAGCAGCCAGATAGCAGCCGTATGTTTGCCATGACCACGCATGGTTCCACGCCATTTGCGAATATGGCTTTCCAGCCCGGCGATTATTTTGTGTTTGGTGCCGAGACCCGCGGCCTGGCCCCTGAACTGCGGGAGTCCTTTCCCACCAGCCAGCGCATACGCCTGCCGATGAGACCAGACAATCGCAGCCTGAATTTGTCAAATACCGTGGCCATCGTCGTCTACGAAGCCTGGCGTCAGAATGATTTTGCTGGCGGTAGTTAAACTCTGGCACTCATTTTCATTTCTGCATGTCAATTATCCAAATTACCACACGGCATTTGAAAATTTGGCCCATTTCTCCAAGAATCCTTTAGCATACTTGCAGGAGAACAGATTCCAGATAATTATAATTTGGCCCCTTAATTTTGCCCCTGAATTTGGCACATTCTTCAGGGCATAGACCCAAGGCCAGGACAAGATCGTGCAAAATTCGGGAATTGAGCAATTTGAAGATAATCTTCAACAGCTGCGGCATCTGATCGATGCGCTGCCTGTCTGCATCTCCTATGTAGATGCAACTTACCACTACCAATTTATTAACCAGGTGTATCTCAACTGGTTCGGTGTCCCCAGATCTGCCGTTATTAACAAGCACATGATCGAAGTGATTGGTGAGCCGGCTTTTCAGCACGTGCTTTCATATGTAGACCAGGCATTAAGTGGAAAAACCTTGGCGTATGAGACCACTGTTCCGTATCTGCATGGCGGTAGCCGCAATATTTCCGCCCAGCTACTACCAGTCTTTGACCAAAGTGGTAAAGTCAAAGGCTGCTACGCAATGATTACGGATACCAGCCAGCGCAAGCAAAGTGAAGAACAATTACATTTGCATGAAGAACGCTGGCAACTGGCGCTGGAAGGTTCTGGCGATGGTGTCTGGGACTGGTATCCGCAAACCGGCATAGAGATATTGTCTGACCGCCTGCGCGAAATCTACGGCTATGAAAAAGATGAGATTGAAGACTTGTCTGAAGAACTGGACAGACGTACTCATCCTGACGATCTGAAACAAATGAACCTGGACAGACAGGCACACTTTGATGGCAAGACAGCGATTTATATCAACGAACACCGGGTGCAATGCAAGGATGGCCGCTGGAAATGGATACTGACACGCGGTACTGTAATACAGCGCGATGCCCAGGGCAGCCCGATACGCGTAGTCGGTACCCATACTGATATTTCAGAAAGAAAACAGGCTGAAGTCGCCCTGCGCGAAAGCGAAGAACGCCTGCGCATGGCACTATCGGCCACTCATCAGGGTTTGTATGATTTAAATGTGCAAACCGGGGACGCCATCGTCAACCCGGAATATGCACTCATGCTGGGTTATGCGCATGACAGTTTTCAGGAAAACAGAAAGAATTGGGCAGCCAGGGTTCATCCTGCAGATTTCCCTTTGGCAGCGCGCGCTTTCAGGGAACATCTGGAAGGCAAGAGTGACGAATACCGTGTCGAATTCCGGCAAAAGAAAGCCAGCGGCGAATGGGCCTGGATACTCTCAGTCGGTGCAATAGTCGAATGGGACAGGGATGGCCAGCCTCAGCGCATGCTGGGTACCGTACTCGATATCACGGAAAAGAAAAAAACCGAAGCCCTGATCTGGCAACAGGCAAATATAGATACCCTGACTGGCTTGCCCAACCGCCGCATGTTTTATGACAGACTGGATCATGATATCAAGCTCAGCAAGCGTCACAATCTGGCGCTTGCTGTCCTCTTCATCGACCTGGATTTTTTCAAGGAAGTCAACGACACGCTGGGTCATGCTACAGGCGATGCCTTGCTGATAGAAGCAGCACATCGCCTGCGCAACTGCGTCAGGGAAAGCGATACTGTGGCGCGCCTGGGCGGCGATGAATTTACTGTCTCACTGCCAGAAATGCATGAGCAGAACCGTGCCGAAATCATCGCGCAAAACATCATACGCAGCATGTCCACACCCTTCCAACTGGCTGGGGAAGAAATCTATTTATCGGCCAGCGTGGGTATCACCATTTATCCACGGGATGCTGACAATCTGGATGACCTGATCAAGCATGCCGATCAGGCCATGTACGCGGCCAAGGCACAGGGCAGGAATCGTTTCAGCTATTTCACACCCGGCCTTCAGACTGCGGCGTTGGCGCGCCTGCGCATGACCAATGATTTGCGTGCCGCAATTGCAGACAATAGCTTGCGCGTATATTTCCAGCCCATCGTCGATATCCATACAGGAAAAATACAAAAAGCCGAAGCCCTGGTGCGCTGGCCACATGCGCAAAGGGGATTCATCAGCCCTATGGAATTCATACCGATAGCGGAGACCAGCGGCCTGATAGTCGCCATCGGTGATCTGGTTTTTCACGAAGCGGTACGCTGGGTCAAGAAATGGCGCGGACTATATCATCCAGACTTCCAGATCAGCATCAACCAGTCGCCTATGGAATTCCAGGGTGACCAGGAACGCTATGTGAACTGGATACATGACCTGGCGCAGCAAAACCTGCCAGGACAGGCAATTACAGTGGAGATTACCGAGGGATTACTGCTCGATGCCAGCCAGAAAATTACCAGCAAGCTTTTGCAATTCCGCGATGCCGGGATACAGGTTGCACTCGATGATTTTGGTACTGGTTATTCTTCCCTTTCCTACCTGAAGAAATTTGATATCGACTATCTCAAGATAGACCAGTCCTTCATCCGCAACCTGGCTACGGATGCCAGTGATATTGCCCTGTCTGAAGCCATCATCATGATGGCACACAAGCTGGATTTGAAGGTGGTGGCCGAAGGAGTAGAGACGCAACAGCAACATGACTTGTTGAAGCAGGCAGGCTGCGATTTTGCCCAGGGTTATTTATTTTCCAAACCATTACCGCCTGAAGAATTTGAAGTCTTCCTCCAACAAGAATCTTTACGTCGCTGACCTGACCCTGGCCAGCAATTTGCTGGTGGAACGGTCATGTTCAAAATCAATCGCCGCTACCGTGCCGCCATAAGCCAGCACCGCCTGGCCTTCAGGTATGGCAGTCATATCGTAATCACCACCTTTGACATACACATCAGGGCGCGCCGCCAACACCGCTTGCAAAGCGGTGTCTTCATCAAATTCCACCACCAGGCTGACCGCCTCCAGCGCAGCCAATACCGCCATGCGGTCTTCACAGGAATTGACAGGCCTGTCATCACCCTTGCCAAGGCGCTTGACCGAGGCATCGGTATTCACGGCGACAACCAGCGAAGCCCCAAATTCGCGCGCATCAGCGAGATAGCTGACATGACCGCGGTGCAGGATATCGAATACGCCGTTGGTCATGACTACGGGTTTGGGTAAGGCACGCACGCGCTCAGTTAATTCTTCGCGAGTGGTGAGTTTTTTTTCGAATTCTGGCATAGGAATAGTTCAGTATTTTTTTGAAAAACCATTCACCACAGAGACACGGAGGAAGGAAAGGCATCTTGCAAGATGCCTTCGTTATGCAGGCGA
This sequence comes from Pseudomonadota bacterium, assembly GCA_040390835.1. GTDB lineage: Bacteria > Pseudomonadota > Gammaproteobacteria > Burkholderiales > Burkholderiaceae_D > Undibacterium. Next base: position 239,947 of record JAZJXP010000039.1, on the reverse strand, counting down.
GCGGCATGCCGCTCGAATTTCCTGCTACACCACAGAGAAAGGCATAGAGAAAACCGAAATCGTATTTTATTGTAGGTTGGGCCGGGCCTCGCTAGGCTACGGTTTACCAGCCCAACACTGTGCCTTTGATAAACATATACGTTATTTATCAGCCAAGTGTTGGGCTGGTAATTCGCAGCCCAACCTACAACTGCAATCACTCGCGTTTTTCCTATCTAGAACTTCTCTGTGCCATCTCTGTGTTGAACGGTCTTGAATTTATAAATAAAAAAGCCGCTAATCAATAGCGGCGATTGTACAGGCTCAAACCAGGTTTATGCAGCACTAGGCAAACTGCCAGGCAAAATAACCAGTCTTTGTGCGACTTCCTTGCGGTAGCGGTTCAAGTCTTGCACAGTTTCAAAAGTGCGCTCAAACAGCAGCGACATATTGTGCAAAATACGGTCGACGACTTTCTTTTCCCATACGCCATCGAACTTGATCTGGCCATCGAGCCAGCGTTCCAGCCAGTCAGGATCAGGCAGGCGGGACTGTATGGTGTCATTAGGGAACAATGCCTGATTGACATGCAAATTGGTCGGGTGCAAAGGTTTTTCTGTGCGTCTGGCCGATGCCATCAAGACACCAATTTTTGAAAACGCAGCGCGTGCCACATCACCCATTTCTGCCAGGGACTTTTTCATATAGCGCAGATAAGCACCGCCATGGCGCGCTTCATCCTGGCTGATGATTTTGTAGATATGCTTGATGACAGGCTCGGTATGCCAGTCAGAGGCACAACGATACCAGTGGTTCAGGCGGATTTCACCGCAGAAATGCAGCATCAGGGTTTCCAGCGGTGGGGCAGGATCAAACTCGAAACGTACATTGTCGAGTTCTTTTTCAGTCGGCACCAGCTCAGGATGGAAGCGGCGCAGATATTCCATCAAGACCAGGGAATGTTTTTGTTCTTCAAAAAACCAGATGGACATGAAGGCACAAAAGTCACTGTCGCCACGGTTATCACGCAAGAACATCTCGGTAGCAGGCAGGGCAGACCATTCAGTAATGGCATTCATCTTGATGGTTTGCGCCTGCTCAGGCGTTAATTTGCTGGCGTCATATTTATCCCAGGGGATATCTGACTCCATATTCCAGCGCACTTGCTCCAAAGACTTAAACAATTCAGGGTAAAGCATGGTCAACCTCTGATAAAAATTGCGGAAATTAGAATAATTTGCCTAATTTTACCAGAGAGATGTGACACCTTCACGACAACGCCTGAATTGCTTAAAATTTAGGCTGCAACACAACAGAAAGATAAGACTTGCGCAAAATTGTCCCAGCAAGGCCTTGCCTGGGAAAGCTCCCTTGCAAGGGAGCTTCGTTTCATCGGCGGACAACATGTTGTCCGAAACCCCGATTGCACCGTAACGACGAAGACAGTACTTTAGTACCGAATTTATCAACTGCCGGAGCTGCAACGCAGCTGGGGCGGTTTTGCGCAAGTCTACGCTACTTCGTTTTCACTGACTGCTTGTCGTACTTCATCCCTGTCCAGGTTAGGCGCAAACTGTTGTATGAATTCATAAGTATAGGCACGCAGATAAGCACCGCGGCGTACTGCCAGACGCGTCACATTCGATGCAAACAAGTGGCTGGCTGAAATAGTTCTCAAACCATGTGCACGCTGCACTTCTATTGCCATCGACGCTATCAGACCCACACCCAGACCCAGTGCCACATATTGCTGGATAACGTCAGAATCCATGGCGGTCAGGACGATATCTGTGCGCAAACCAGCCAGACGGAAGGCGTCATCAATATGGCCACGGCCAGTAAAGCCGACATCATAGGTAATCAATGGATAATTCGCCAGATCTTCCAGCGTCAGCTCCCCCTTTTCCAGCAAGGGATGGCCTTCTGGCACGACGACAACGTGATTCCATTCATAGCAGGCGAAAGATGCCAGGTCCTTGAATTGCGACAGACCTTCAGTAGCGATACCGATATCAGCCTTGCCAGACAATACCCATTCAGCAATATGTTCCGGTGAGCTTTGTTGCAAGGCGATACGCACATCCGGGAAAGCCTGACGGAAACCCTGCACCACCTTGGGCAAGACATAACGCGCCTGGGTATGGGTAGTGGCTATCGTCAGCGTACCTTTGGACTGGTCAGAGTAATCTTCACCAGCCTGACGCAGGTTTTCTGCTTCCAGCAATAATCTTTCTATGATGGGCAAAATATCCTTGCCTGGCTCTGTCAAGCCGGTCAGTCGTTTGCCATTGCGCTCGAAAATATCGACGCCTAGTTCTTCTTCCAGTTCACGGATCTGGCGGCTGACACCAGGCTGCGAAGTGAACAGCACATTTGCCACTTCAGTCAGGTTATAACCGCGACGTGAAGCTTCACGGATGGAGCGTAGTTGTTGGAAATTCATGGGGTACCTTATTCTTTATTATTGAGTGTCAACAAAAACGTGAAGACGCTTGGGTCTTACAACCAGCGCTTCACCGACTTTGAGTTTCAGTTGTTCATAACGTTCTGTGGAAATCATGGCCTCGACCAGTTCACCGTTGTCATCTCTTTCCAGTTCCAGCTGGGCCAGCGGGCCTATGCTGTGGACGCGGCGCAGTTGCACATTGAGACCTGTCGCACCGGGGGAATAGCGGTCTATTTCCAGCTCATGCGGACGCACATAACCAGTACCAAAAGCATCACGGGTATCGGCATGGCCCGGGGCCTCAAAAGGCACGCCGCCGGCGTCGAGTATGCCTTCATGGATGCGGCCACGGAACAGGTTCACATTACCCAGGAAGCCGTAGACAAAAGGCGTGGCCGGATGATGATATACCTCGGCTGGCGCACCTACCTGCTCAACCTTGCCATGGTTCATCAGCACGATCTTGTCTGCTACTTCCAGCGCTTCTTCCTGGTCATGCGTGACAAAAATACTGGTGACATGCAATTCATCATGCAGGCGGCGCAACCAGCGGCGCAATTCCTTGCGCACCTTGGCATCCAGTGCGCCAAAAGGCTCATCCAGCAAGAGCACACGTGGTTCCACCGCCAATGCACGTGCCAGCGCAATACGCTGACGCTGGCCACCAGACAATTGCGGCGGATAGCGGTCAGCCAGCCAGTCGAGTTGCACCAGTTCCAGCAACTTGATGACTTTCTCCTTGATCTCGCTTTCTGAAGGACGCAGATGACGCGGTTTGACGCGCAAGCCAAAAGCGATGTTTTCAAAAATCGTCATATGCTTGAACAAGGCATAATGCTGGAACACAAAGCCGACCTGGCGTTCACGCACATGCTGGGCCGAAGCATCTTGCCCATCCAGTAAAACCTGGCCGCTGTCTGCATATTCCAGACCGGCGATGATGCGCAGCAAGGTGGTCTTGCCGCAGCCTGATGGTCCCAGCAAAGCAGTCAATTCTCCATTCGGGAAATCCAGCGAGACATTGTCCAGTGCTGTGAAATTGCCAAAGCGTTTTTGTAATTGATTAACAGCGATACTCACGGTGAACCCCTTCTCTCTTTATTCTTGTGGCAACTGGCGGTTTTCATTGGTACGCCATTCGACTAATGTTTTCAGCGCGAGTGTGAACAAGGCCAGCAAGGTCAGCAATGATGCGACAGCAAAGGCGGCAGTGAAGTTGTACTCGTTATATAAAATCTCGACTTGCAGCGGCATGGTATTGGTCTCGCCACGGATATGGCCGGACACCACCGATACCGCACCAAATTCACCCATGGCACGTGCATTACACAAGATCACGCCATACAGCAAACCCCATTTGATATTCGGCAAAGTCACATACCAGAAAGTCTTCCAGCCAGATGCGCCGAGTACCAGTGCGGCCTCTTCTTCTTCGCTACCCTGTGCCTGCATCAGTGGTATCAATTCACGTGCCACAAAGGGAAAGGTCACGAAGATGGTTGCCAATACGATGCCAGGTACGGCAAATAAAATCTTGATTTCATGGTCACGCAGCCACTCGCCAAACCATCCCTGCGCACCGAACAGCAAGACATAGATCAGGCCAGAAATAACCGGTGATACTGAAAACGGTAAGTCTATGAGTGTCAGCAAGACATTCTTGCCACGAAATTCAAACTTGGCGATAGTCCAGGCTGCAGCCACTCCAAACACCAGGTTCAAAGGCACGGCAATACCAGCTGCAATCAGAGTCAACTTGATGGCTGACAGGGCATCTGGTTCTATGATGGCAGCCAGGTAAACTTGCCAGCCTTTTTTCAGGGCTTCAGCAAAAACGGCTGCCAGTGGCACAAATAAAAACAGGGTCAGAAAAGCCAGTGCTGTCAAAGTCAAAACAATACGCACCCAGAATGGTTCCAGCGTTGCTGCGGGTGTAATCACAGGCTCATAGCGGCGCGGTGCTACAGGGGCGATGATGGTCGCTGTTGTCATGATCAGTCTCTTCCTGCATTTTGTCGGCTGCGTGTCCAGGCTTGCAGGGCATTAATCGCCAGCAACAGGCTGAAAGACAGCAAGAGCATGACCACGGCAATCGCAGTTGCCCCGGCATAATCGTATTGTTCAAGTTTGGTAATCATGAATAGCGGGGTAATTTCAGAAATCATGGGCATATTGCCAGCGATAAAAATCACTGAACCATACTCACCGGTGGCACGGGCAAAGGCCAGCGCAAAGCCTGTCAGCAAGGCGGGCAAGATACTGGGCAAAATCACGCGCAAGAAAGTTTGCAGATGGCTGGCACCCAGGCTGACGGCGGCTTCTTCCAGTTCTTTTTCTGCTTCTTCCAGTACAGGTTGTACGGTGCGCACAACAAAAGGCAGGCCAATGAAAGTCAGCGCAATCAAAATACCCAAAGGTGTGTACGCGACCTTGATGCCCAGCGGTGTCAGCAATTTACCTATCCAGCCATTCGGCGCATACAGAGTCGCCAGGGTAATGCCCGCAACTGCAGTGGGCAGGGCAAACGGCAAATCCACCAGTGCATCAACCAGTCGCTTACCAGGGAACTTGTAACGCACCAGCACCCAGGCAACGATGCCGCCAAAAAAGACATTGATCAGAGCACCCAGCAGGGAAGCACCAAAAGTCAGACGATAAGAAGCCATGACACGGTCAGAAGTGACGGTATTCCAGAAAGCTTCCCAGGTCATGGTGAAGGTTTTCAGGAACACGGCAGAAAGCGGTATCAGGACGATCAAGCCCAGATAAAACAGGGTAAAACCCAGGGAAAGGTGAAAGCCGGGCATCACCCGTCTTGCCCTTTTATTTGATCCTAGAAACTGCGCCATGCTTAGCCTTTATTACAGATATGACTATCGATGAGCAATCTTCCCAGTATTTTGTTATATAGAAAACGAATTTTTTCTTATTCTTAAATACGTTTTTCGCATATAGATTAGTCTCTAATATCAAAAAACGCCAAAAAATTAATCATAAGACATTTATTTGAAGGTATTTATGCATTTTCCTGTTTTGCCTATGCGAAACGCGCAAAAACGCAGAGATCACCTCTGCATTCATGCATCTGTGATCCCTGCGCTTGATTTGTTCAGATATTGAAAAACTCAAGCCAGTTTGAATTCTTCTTCGTAATGGAAAGTCAGCTTGCTTTCATCACGGCTTAATAATGCCGCTTTGGGTAAATCAAACAAGAAACCCTGCAATAGATAAGGGCTGGCCGTATGGTTGGCGTCACGCAATGCCTGCAGACGTTTCTGGTTTTCTATACGGCGAAAGATGATGTGACATTGGGCACGATCAGCCTGCTCCAGCAACCGCACCTGGGCATCCCTGTCATTGGCGAGACTGATATCTACCTTGATGGAAGCGGGACGTATGCGTTCCAGCAAGTCTGCTGCCTGCTCCATGCTGGCGGCATGCAAGCCTATGCGGAAGCCATTGCGCCGGTAATTCTCTGCGACATGGGTCAACACCCAGCGCTGGCTGGGCGTGATCAAAGGCAGTTGCAAGACGATATCAGGGTGTGGCAATTCCAGCACATCAAGGATGCGGCGAAATGCCATGCCATGATTGCCTTCCACTGCAGCCAGCAAGCGACTATGCACACTCAGATACAGATCCAGATTAGCACTTTCTGGTTGCCGGTAAAAATTCAGGGTATGCAAGAGCCGGCACAAACGATCCAGTTCTACCGACTCATCATCATTGGCGGCGTTTTCCAGCAATTTCCAGATATTCAGCCCCTGGTCGTCACTGGCATAACTACGCGCATACGCCTCATAGGCAACAATACGGCCATCATCACCACCTCGTATGGCCTGGAAGGCGCTGGTCAGGGTGGAATTAAAATAACGTCCGCGCGCACGCCCTTGTTCATCCAGCCACAAGTTGGTGGTGGCCAGCGTACTTTGCAGACGACTCAGGTAGTTTTGCAATGCGGGATAATGCATGCCTGCCTCAGCTTAAAAATTCTATCTATAACTTGGCGATAGAAACTTCTGTCGCTTTTACCAGCGCCACGACTTCTGAACCGATGACCAGGTTCAAGTCCTTGATGGAGCGTGTAGTAATGACAGAAGTGACGATGCCTGCGGGTGTCTCGACATCGACTTCAGACACAACGGAACCTTCAATGATGGCTTTGATTTTGCCGCGAAATTGATTGCGGACATTGATAGCTTGTATGCTCATGATAAATCCTGAAAAGAGTTTAAATAGCCCAGGCAACCTGATGCACTGTTCTGTGCAAGGAAAGATCGCCGAGTTCTGTGTCGGGTGTTACTGAAGGTTTTTGTAATACACGCTGCAAGATACGCTCTTCCAGCTCAGCAAATTTTGGATTGCCACGCGCACGTGGGCGGGGTAAGTCGATTCTGGTATCGAGTGTGATCTGGCCATCTTCTATCAAGATCACACGGTCTGCCAGGGCGATGGCTTCCTGTACATCATGGGTCACCAATACCGCAGTGAAACCACGCTGCTGCCACAGGCTTTCAATCAGGTTTTGCATTTCAATGCGGGTCAGTGCATCGAGTGCGCCCAAAGGTTCATCAAGTAATAACAGGGCCGGTTCATGCACCAGTGCTCTTGCAAGCGCAACACGCTGACGCTGGCCACCGGACAATACCGATGGCCACTCGTCAGCGCGCTCTGCCAGCGCGACCTTTTCCAAAGCCTGACGTGCCCTGGTCTTGTCACTACCCAGACCCAGTGCCACGTTGGCGATAACAGACTTCCACGGCAACAAGCGGGAATCCTGAAACATCACCCTGGTATCTGGTTTCTTTTGCGATTGTTCTGCACCAAATTCCAGGCTACCGCTATCCGCTTGTTCCAGTCCTGCAATCAGGCGTAACAAAGTACTCTTGCCACAACCACTGCGGCCTATGACGGCGACAAACTCACCAGCCTCTATTTGCAAATTCAGTGACTTCAATACCTGGCGTCCCTGATAAGATTTTTGTATGAGACGCAGATTAAGTGCAGTGCCACTGCTGCCCCCATCACTCGCCACATCATCAGATGCAGGTGCCCATTCACCTTGGGCAGTCTGTTCCCAGCCACCATCCAGCTCTTCACGCAAGGCGACGATATCTGCGACTGCACTCATAGGAAATTCCGGAAATTGACGCATCATACTGCCCTCCCCTGATAACCCGGATGCCAGCGCAGGCAATACTGCTCCAGCGCACGCGAGAGTACATCTGCCAGCTTGCCCAGTAATGCATATAAAAGTATGCCAACCAGCACTACATCCGTTTGTAAAAATTCACGTGCATTCATGGTCATATAACCTATGCCAGCCTGGGCAGAAATAGTTTCTGCAACGATCAGCAAAACCCACACCAGGCCCAGGGAAAAACGCACACCGACCAGTATCGATGGCAAAGCACCCGGCAAAATCACATCACGGTATAAAGCCCAGCCAGACAGACCATAGCTTTGCGCCATTTCTATCAAGCCCTTGTCTACAGTACGTATGCCGTGAAAAGTATTCAGATAGACGGGAAAAAACACGCCCACCGACACCAGGAACAGCTTGGCCATTTCATCGATACCAAACCATAAGATCACCAACGGTATCAAGGCCAGTGCCGGAATATTCCTGACCATTTGCAAGGTCGTATCCAGCAAGGTTTCTGCAAAACGGAAACTGCCTGTCAGCAAACCCAGCAAGAGACCCAGCCCGCCACCCACGGCAAAACCGGAAATCGCCCGCCACAAACTGGTCTTGGCATGCACCCAGATTTCGCCGGAAACAGCCAGTGTCCAGAATGCTTTTACCACTGCCAGAGGTTCAGGCAAGATACGGCTGGACAACCAGCCAGTCTGTGCCGCCAGTTGCCAGAACAGGATCAATGTTACTGGCACCAGCCAGGGCAAACCCCGCTTCAGCAGGCGCACGCTGACCTGGCGAAAGACATCCGGCCTTTTTGCGGTAAACTGTGCTGCATGGGTAGAACCGCCTTGCACATAGGTGGCTGCAAATTCGCTCACTTCAGTAATCATTGGTCCCATATTGCCTCCCTAGCTTTGCGATACCTTGGGGACGATACCATTGGCCATGACTTCACCAAACGGGCCGGTCAGGCTATTGGTAACACCGGGCACTTCCTTGCCTATCAGAGGGAATACCAGTTCTGAAAAACGGTAAGACTCTTCCAGATGCGGGTAGCCTGAGAAAATGAAGGTGTCGATGCCGAGTGCCTGATATTCCTTGATGCGCGCAGCGACAGTTTCAGGGTCGCCCACCAGGGCCGTACCGGCACCACCGCGCACCAGGCCTACACCAGCCCACAAGTTGGGCGACACTTCCAGTTTGTCGCGCTTGCCACCATGCAGGGCGATCATGCGTTGCTGGCCAACGGAGTCCATCTTGGCAAATGCCGCCTGGGCGCGGGCAATGACATCATCATCAACATAGCGGATCAGGTCTTCTGCGGCTTTCCAGGCTTCATCATTGGTTTCGCGCACGATCACATGCAGGCGTATGCCAAAGCGCAAAGTCCTGCCATGTTTGGCTGCGCGCTCACGCATGTCAGCAATCTTGACGGCCACGGCTGCCGGTGGCTCACCCCAGGTCAGGTAGACATCCACCTGCTCTGCGGCAAGTTCATGAGCGGGTTCAGAAGAGCCACCAAAATATAGCGGCGGATAAGGTTTCTGTATAGCCGGATACAAAGTCTTGGCACCCTTGACGGTAATGTGCTCGCCTTCAAAATCATAACCGGCATCACCACCTTCGCCAGCCAGTGAAGCGCGCCAGACGCGCAAGAATTCGTCAGTGATTTCATAGCGTTTTTCATGGTCGGCAAATACGCCGTCTGCTTCCAACTCGCCCTGGTCACCTCCAGTGACGATATTGATCAACAAACGTCCTTTGGAAAGGCGGTCAAAGGTGGCCGCCATGCGCACGGCCAGGCCGGGACTGCTCAAACCGGGGCGTATCGCCACCAGAAATTTCAGCTTGCTGGTCGCACCGATCAAGCTGGAAGCTACCACCCATGCATCTTCACAAGAGCGGCCAGTGGGCAAGAGTACGCCGTCATAACCCTGGGTATCTGCGGCAACCGCAATCTGTTTCAAGTAGTCGTAACTGACCTGGCGTGCGCCCTGAGTAGTACCCAGATAGCGGCTGTCACCATGGGTAGGGATGAACCAGAATATATTCAAACTCATTATTTGCTCCTGTTTTTTTGTAACGACAGATTTACAGCTTGATACCTGGTGGCAGCCACACGGCATCGCGCACATTGACTGCCTTGGGTATCAATTTTTGCTGATAGAAATTGTCAGCCACTCTTTGCTGCTCATCGACGATGTTCTGGGTCAGATAGACGACAGGTGAACGTGGTCTGCGTTCCAGAAAGCTGGCGATAGTTGGTTTATCCAGACCGGTACTGGCGGCAATAATGGCGACAGCTTCATCACGGTTCTTTTGCACGAAAGTATCGCTGCGTGTCAGCTCTTCAAACAGCACTTGTATGACTTTGGGATATTTGTCAGCAAAGCTGCGTGCAGACAAATAATGCGACAGATTATTTACCAGCCCCTTGCCCGTCGCCAGTATTCTTGGCGCGGCACTTTGCTCAATTGCCGCCCAGTACGGGTCCCAGATAGCCCAGACATCGACACTGCCGCGTTCGAAAGCTGCACGTGCATCAGCCGGTGCCAGATACACAGGCGTAATATCTGACCATTGCAAGCCAGCTTGTTGCACAGCGCGCAAGACGTGGTAATGCGCACTTGATCCTTTTTGTATGGCGATCTTCTTGCCCTTCAAATCTGCCAGCGTGCGTATGGTGGAATCCGGTTTAACCAGGATAGCACTGACGCCAGGCTTGGCAGGCTCGGCGCCGACATACACCAGATTGCTGCCAGCCGCCTGGGCAAAGATAGGTGGTGGCTCACCAGTCGTAGCAAAATCTATGCTACCGACTGACAAGGCTTCCAGCATTTGTGGGCCAGCTGTAAATTCAAACCAGGTGACTTTGACACCTTTCAATTGCTGTTCCAGCGCCTGCCTGTGTTTCAACAAAGTCAGGTTGACTGAGCTTTTTTGAAATCCAATACGTAACTCTTTAGGGAGCTCTTTGGACAAGTCATTGCCAGCAGCAAAACTGCCGGCAGGCAGCATGCTGCTCAAAGCAAAAGTCAATAAAAGGCGGCGGATGGAAGACAATCTCATCATCAGCCTCAGGTCTTGACCGCGAATACGGCATCACGGATATTGATACGCTTGGGTATCAACTTCAGGTCAGCAAAGGTATCCGCTATGCTTTGCTGTTCCTTGATGACTTGTTCGGTCAATGGTTTGACGCCAAAACCAAAACGGGAAGTCGACAATTCCACGATACTGGTTTCCAGCCCGGTTTGCGTGGCCAGTATGCTGGCAACTTCCTTGTGATTTTTTGCGGCCCATTCATCGACCTTGGCCAATTCTTCCAGGACGATGCGCAAGACTTCAGGGCTTTTTTGCGCATAAGGCCGTGCGGCCAGATAAAACTGATGATTGCTGACAGCGCCTTTACCATCGGCCAATACCCTGGCACCCAGTTGCTTTTCGGCGGCGGCCAGGAAAGGGTCCCAGATCACCCAGGCATCAACACTGCCGCGCTCGAACGCCGCACGCGCGTCGGCAGGCGGCAAGAAAACGACTTCAACATCCTTGTAATTCAGCCCGGCTTTTTCCAGTAGCTTCACCAACAGGTAATGAACGTTGGAGCCCTTGTTCAAAACGACTTTCTTGCCCTTGAGTTCTGCAACCGACTTCAAGGTGGAATTCTTGGGTACGATGATGGCTTCACCGCCAGGGGCTGGCGGTTCATTACCGACATACAATAAATCTGCACCGGCAGCCTGGGCGAAAATCGGTGGTGCTTCACCTGTCGTACCAAAATCGATGCTGCCTACATTCAAACCTTCCAGCAATTGCGGACCAGCGGGAAACTCTGTCCATTTGACATCCACACCCAGGGTGGCCAAACGCTTATCCAGCGCCCCTGTCCCCTTCAGTACCGTCAGTGTTCCATACTTCTGATACCCTATGCGCAGACTGCCAGTTGTCTTGCTCTGGGCAAAGGCCTTCGGCAAGACCACGCTCAAAGCTGCTGCTGTCAAAGCCGACAGACGGCCCAGGGTAAGACGTTTTTCCTTGCTGGTGATTTGAAATTTGCGGCTCATGTTCTGCTTTCATATTTTGGACAAGACTTCCCCCTGCCGGGGTGCCAGCATGAAAGAAAGGTTTTTAATAAATGATGTTAGAGCGAGTACTTGCGCAGTGCTGCTTCAGTACTTCCTTAGTGTTGCCTTAGTGCCGCCTCAGTGTTTCTATAAAAGCCTGCCCTGCTTTGCCAGGGTCAACAAGGTAAAACCAGTTCTGCTTCTGTTCTTACTGATGGTCGCAAAATATTCAGGCTATCGAGCAAGAGTTGTACGCCTTCCTTAACCCGGCCTTGTATTGCTGCATCAAGCTGCAAACCATGCAGTTCGGACCAGGTAAGCTGCGCATCCGTCGCGTAAATACTGGGCAAAATATGCCGTGCGGATAAGGAGGCAAGCACCGGGCGCAGTCCATAATCGAGCGCCAGCATATGTGACTGGCTGCCGCCAGTTGCCAGTGGCAAGACCAGTTTACCGTTCAAACCATCTTGCGGCAGGATATCCAGAAAACTTTTCAACAAACCGCTATATGCTGCTTTGTAGATGGGCGTCGCAATGACGATGGCATCGGCTTTCGCCAGGAGACTTTTAGCTGCCGACAATTCTGGATCAGAGAAGTCGGCATGCATCAAAGCCTGAGCAGGCAAGTCCCTGACATGCAGACTGCTGGTACGTTGCCCTTGTTCGTTGAGCTTGATACCCACATGATTCAACAATCGTGCTGAACGTGAAGGGGAAGACGGGCTTCCCGATAGCAGTAAGATACGCATTTTCTTGCCTCCTGTTTTCCTGGACCGGGAAATTTATTTTTTATTTGGCTGGTAGATTTGATCAAAAATTCCGCCGTCGGCAAAATGCTCTTTTTGCGCCTTGGTCCAGCCACCAAAAGTGTCATCGATGGTAAACAATTTCAATTTCGGGAATTGTGCCGCATATTTTTTCGAGGCTTTTTCTGTCGTCGGACGGTAGTAATGTTTAGCTATCGTGTCCTGACCTTCATCGGTGTACAGATAGTTCAGATAAGCTTCTGCCACTTTGCGGGTGCCACGGCGGTCCGCAACTTTATCGACCACAGCGACGGAAGGTTCAGCCAGGATACTGGTAGATGGGGCAACAATTTCAACCTTGTCCGGGCCCAGTTCCTTGATCGCCAGCAGGGCTTCGTTTTCCCAAGCCAGCAAGACATCACCTATACCGCGCTCAACAAAAGTCGTGGTTGCACCACGCGCGCCTGAATCAAGTACAGGGACGTTTTTATACAGCTTGGATAAAAACTCTTTTGCCGTGGCTTCGCTACCGCCCGGCAATTTCAGGGCATAACCCCAGGCTGCCAGATGATTCCAGCGTGCACCACCTGAAGTTTTTGGATTAGGTGTGATCACGGCTACACCTGGCTTGACGATGTCAGCCCAGTCCTTGATACCCTTGGGGTTACCCTTGCGTACCAGGAAGACGATAGTAGAAGAATAAGGTGAAGCATTGTGTGGCAGACGTTTTTGCCAGGCTTTGTCGAGCAAGCCTTTTTCTGCCAGCGCATCAGTGTCATAGGCCAGCGCCAGCGTCACCACGTCCGCATCCAGACCATCAATCACTGCGCGTGCCTGCTTGCCAGAACCGCCATGCGATTGTTTGATAGTGACATTGTCACCAGTTTTGGCTTTCCATTGTTTGGCAAAAGCCTGGTTTACATCCTGATATAACTCACGTGTTGGGTCATATGAAACATTGAGCAGGCTAATATCTGCCGCCAGTGCAACAGAGGAAAATGCAGTGGCAAGGCTTGCAACCGCGCTCGCCGCGAGGATTATCTTTTTGATCGTCATCTCTAAGTCCAGGTAAATAATAATTTTTATGAGGAGTACAGAATAAATCGGCTCTATATAAATTAAAACGAAGTGTTTCGATGTTTTATATGCGTTTTTAGCATATGCGGAAGTGCCTGTTAGAAAACTAAATCTCGCTGCAGAGATACAGGGAAAGCCAAGATTAATGCGAGTTGGATATTTCCCCAATGCTGCATCGCTATCCTCTGCGCCCCTTATCAAAAACGATAAGGTCTCGCCAGTTATCTCAAACACTTAGCCTTCAATCTACATATTTCCCCAAGACTGCGCTAAGATGACATTCTCTTCTTCAGGAGTTAGCCATGCTGCGACGCACACCAATACAAGCTGCTGTTTTTCTGGGTTTGATCACTTGCTCTTTGGGAGCGTGGGCGGATACCGGTGATGCCTGCCCGGCTGTGCTGAATCATAAATTCAAGCGCCTGCAAGATGAGGCGCCACAAGACCTGTGCCAGTACAAGGGCAAGGTTGCGCTGATTGTGAATACCGCCAGTTATTGTGGTTTTACCAAGCAGTATGAGGGTCTGGAAGCCATGTATGGGAAATACAGCGACCAAGGCCTGGTAGTGCTGGGCTTTCCATCCAATGATTTTGGCAAGCAGGAACCTGGCAACGACAAGCAAATCGCTGATTTTTGCTTTAATACTTATGGCGTGAAGTTCCCGATGTTCAGCAAGTCTTCTGTCATGGGCAAGGATGTCAATCCCATGTATGCGCAGTTGATCAAGGCAACGGGCACGACACCAAAATGGAATTTTTATAAATACCTGATAGACCGCAAAGGCAATGTAGTTGCCGCTTATTCCAGCGTTACCACACCCGACGACAAGAAACTGGTCGCCGATGTAGAAAAAGCATTGGCAGCGCAGTAACTCTTGTTCTAAGTCTTGGGTTCAGACTTGGGCACATAGCCCAACTGATGCGACAAGGCACTGGCACTGGCGCGTAAAGCCTGTGCCAGTTCGCCATTCCAGTCTGTATCAAAACTGCCTTTTGGGCCCGTGGCAGTGATCACCAGGCAGAGTGCCTGGGCATGATTGAACACCGGCGCGCTGAGGGCATTGATACCCGGAATAGGCAAACCCTGAGCCCTTGCCAAACCCTGTGCACGTACTTCTGCCAATACGCTGGCAATATCATTGGCAGTCATCTGCACACCTGCCTGCCCTATCACCAATTCATCTTTGAGCTCTCTGCCAATCACCTTGTCGACCAGTGCTTGGGGCAGGAAGGCAGAAAATACCAGCCCGGTTGCCGTGCCCAGCATGGACATGACAGAGCCCGCATGCATATTCACATGGATAGGACGGCTGGATTCAGCGATATACACCACGGTAGGGCCATGGCTGCCCCACACTGCCAGCGCCACGGTGTGATCGGTAATGGCAGCCAGGCGGGTGATTTCCGGTATTGCCAGTTTTACGGGTGACATTTGCTGCAGGCTGACCAGTCCCATTTGCAAAGCAAAGGGGCCAAGCTGGTAAGCGCCAGTAGCCGCATCCTGCTCCACCAGACCCAATTTACCAAAGCTGACCAGATAGGCATGCGCCTTGGATGCTGGCATGCCACTCTCACGCGCCAGGTCACCAAGTGACATGGCGCGGCCAGAGCTGACCAGGGCATTCAGGATCAGGCCGCCGACCTCGATCGCGCCTATGCCGCGTCTCTCCTTGTTTTTTTCTGTCATGCCAGCTCCCTGTTTAACATGAATTCATTTTACTATTAACAAATGCATTTACAAATAACGAATTAATGCTTATTCTTGTTTTCTGTCGCATGCTTCAATTTTAAGCATGTACTGTACCGATCAAAGGATGTTGTCATGACCACCAAACAATTCGCCTCGCACGCTGACCTGGAAGAAAAGAAAGTCAGCTTCCAGCAATTATCCGAACATGCTTACGCCTACACGGCTGAGGGTGACCCGAATACCGGCATCATCATCGGTGACGATGCCGTCATGGTGATCGATACCCAGGCGACACCGATCATGGCGCAGGATGTGGTGCGCCGCATCCGCGAAGTTACCGACAAGCCTATCAAATATGTGGTGATGTCGCATTACCATGCCGTGCGCGTGCTCGGTGCCAGCGGCTATGTGGCGGAAGGGCTGGAGCATATCATCGCCAGCCGCGACACTTATGACCTGATTGTCGAACGTGGCGACGCTGACATGAAGAGCGAAATAGGCCGCTTCCCGCGCCTGTTCCGTAATGTTGAAAGCGTACCCGGCCTGACCTGGCCGACAATTACCTTCAAGGGTGAAATGTCGATCTGGCTGGGCAAGCTGGAAGTGAAGCTCATGCAGGTGGGCCGTGGTCATACCAAGGGCGACACCATCGTCTGGTTGCCGCAGGAAAAAGTCTTGTTCTCTGGTGACCTGGTTGAATTTGGCGCGACACCCTATGCAGGAGACGCCTATTATTCAGACTGGCCGCAAACCCTCTCCAATCTGGAAACGATGAAAGCTGAAAAACTTGTGCCAGGTCGCGGCGCTGCTCTGACTACACCCGAACTGGTGGCAGCGGGCCTCAGTGAAACCCGTTCTTTCATCAGCGACTTGTTTGCCAGCGTCAAGGCGGGGCAGCAACAGCAGCATGACCTGAATACTATCTACAAAAATACTTATACTGCTTTGAAACCCAAGTATGGTCACTGGGTAATCTTTGACCATTGCCTGCCATTTGATGTGACACGGGCTTTTGATGAAGCCTCCGGGCATGTTGATCCGCGCGTATGGACGGCGGAGCGGGATGTGGAGATGTGGAAGAGTTTGGAGGGGTAGTATTAAGTTCAAGACCTCTCAACACAGAGACACAGAGAAATTCAAGAGAAGAACCAGTTTTGGTTACAGTCTTGATATAAATATCTGAGTCTCACTTTTACCTTAGCCTTCATGTTGCAGCCGGAGTCATGTCTTGCTTAGCACTTATCAATATCAAAAATTCCCATTTGTAACTCCACCGGAGTTGCAGACGAAGGAAATCACGCGCCGCAAAGTCGTTATTGTCGGCGCTGGTCCTGTTGGTCTGGCTGCTGCGATAGATTGCAAGTTACAGGGTCTGGATGTGCTGGTGCTTGATGATGATGATACTGTGTCGGTAGGTTCACGCGGCTTGTGCTATGCCAAGCGGACACTGGAAATACTCGACAGGCTGGGTGTGGCATCGGCAGTGCGCAACAAGGGTGTGGAGTGGAATGTAGGGCGCACTTTTTTTCGCAAGGATGAAGTATTCAATTTCAATCTCTTGCCTGCACCTGATCACAAGCACCCTGGCATGGTGAATTTGCAGCAATACTATCTGGAAGATTTTCTGGTGCAGCGGGCGATAGAACTCGGCGTTGAGTTGCGCTGGAAAAGCCGTGTCATGGCGATGGAGCAAGATGAAGAATTTTCCACCTTGCAGATAGCCACACCAGAAGGTGATTACAGTTTGCAAGCCGACTGGCTGGTCGCCTGTGATGGCGCGCGCAGCCCCCTGCGCCAGATGCTGGGGCAGGAGGTGGAAGGCAAGGTTTTCATGGATAGATTTTTGATTGCCGATGTCGTCATGAAAGCTGACTTTCCAGCAGAGCGCTGGTTCTGGTTTGATCCGCCTTTTCATCCCAATCAATCGGTACTGCTGCACCGCGAAGCCGACAATGTCTGGCGTATAGACTTTCAACTGGGCTGGGATGCCGACCCCGTGGAAGAACGCAAACCCGAAAACGTCATCCCACGCATCAAGGCTATGCTTGGTGACGACAGGGAGTTTGAACTCGAATGGGTCAGCGTGTACACCTTCCAGTGTCGGCGCATGGAAAAATTCCGTCATGGCCGTGTGCTGTTTGCTGGCGATGCTGCACATCAGGTTTCCCCCTTTGGCGCACGCGGCGCAAATTCCGGCATACAGGATGCGGATAATCTGGTGTGGAAACTGAAACTGGTCGTTGATGGCAAAGCACCAGCCAGTTTGCTCGATACGTATTCGGATGAACGTGTATTTGCAGCGGATGAAAATTTGCTGAACTCAACACGTTCTACTGATTTCATCACACCTAAAAGTACCATCAGCAAGTGCTTTCGCAATGCAGTATTAAGTCTGGCGCAAGAGCATGCATTTGCCCGCAAGCTGGTCAATTCCGGGCGCTTGTCTGTACCGACAATCTTGTCGGAATCGAATTTGAATACAGAAGACCGCGAAGGGTTTGATACAGCTCTGCAAACTGGTGCGCCCTTCGAAGACGGGCCAGTTACTTGTCAAAATAAATCTGGTTTCCTGATCGATTATTTGCGTCCGGTTTTTCAAGGTCTGTATTTCTGCGATGCCGTATCGGATATTCCTGATGCACATCTCGCAGCAATGAGCGCTCTGGAACAAGAAGCAATCCCCATAGTCACACTCATCATTAGCAAACAGGATCGCGCGCTTGATGCTCACTTTGTCCTGACTGACATCAAGAGCCTGCTGCACCAGCGCTATGGCGCACAAAATGGCAGCTATCACTTGCTCAGGCCTGATCAACACCTGGCTGCACGCTGGCAGCAATTTGAATTGAAACACGTGCTTCATGCAGTACAAACTGCAAGCGGCAATTCATCTGGAGTGGCATGATGCCTTTGAACCTGCAAGCAAATTTCCATTACCCTGACAAATCATCGCAACGTGACTACAGTGCTGGCGATGATTTTTATCAGCTGTTAATAGACAGCCATCGCAACCTTGGCGATGAAGCGAGTACCGCCCTGAATGCACGCTTGATCTTGCTGCTGGCTAATCACATAGGCGACCTCAGCGTCTTGCAAGAAGCCCTGCGCCTGGCTGCAGAAAACAAAGAATCAGCTTAAGCTGCTCAAGCTTTCCTCGCTTCATTCGACAAAAAACCACCTATGGTCGCATGCACCATGGCATCGACTATCTGCTCATGCGTCAGGCGCTTGTCGCGCAATAAAAATTCCATGGTTGGATCGCAGGCGCGTGAATACAGGGTGTAGACCAGGACATCATCCGGCACCAGTGGCGTCAATGCGCCCTGCTGCCGTGCTTGCGCCACCAGAGCGTAAAAGCGTTTATTGACGCGCAAGGCCACCATCACATAATCAAGGTTCAGCATCAGGCTGCGCTGCAAAGCCAGGCTGGTTGAGGGCAGATGCGGGACCCCACCTTGCAGGCGCAGTCGCAAAGACCAGGCCAGGATATGCCTGATCTTGTCTATCGCTGGCATCTCCGCCGCCAAAGTATCCAGTTCCGCCTGTGTCGCCTTCAGGAGCCGCGTCATGGCTGCCCCTGCCAGCTTTTCCTTGGAAGAAAAATGCTTGTACAGACTGCCCTTGGCAATCCCTACCGCGTCAGCGACATCATCCATGGTCATCAAGTCATAGCCTTTTTCTGACAAAAGGCGATTGACGGCATCAATGATGGCTACTTCACGGGCATCAAACTGTTGTTTTTTAAAGGGAATCCGGATTTCCATTATTTTTTCTGCACAAATAAAAACTTTGTAGTATATTTTGTGACTGATCAGTCACAAAATGAAATTCATGGTCATATTTTAACCCAAGGCAGCTTTTTTACCAGAGAAATTATCGGTCATGGCAACGGTAAAAACTCCTGAATCCAAAAAATTGCGGCTTGCGTATGTATATATTAATGCGGTCCAGCCAGTGAATTACAGGTCGGGTCAAAGTAGTCGCTTCACAATAAATATATTTTTACTATTCCCCTGAACAAAATCAGATTATGAAAATCGCTGTCATCGGTTCCGGCATCTCCGGCCTGTCCTGCGCATATGAGCTTTCTAAAGCAGGGCATGAAATCAGCCTGTTTGAAGCCAATGATTATTTTGGCGGGCATACCCATACGGTAGATGTCAGTCTGGATGGCCAGACTTATGGAGTAGATACCGGCTTTCTGGTATTCAATCACAGGACCTATCCCAACCTGGTCAACTTGTTCAAGGAACTTGGTATCGCGACTGTCGCGACCGACATGTCTTTTTCAGTCAAGATGCCCTTGGGTAAAAATGGTGGTCGCCTGCTGGAATGGGCAGGAGCGAATCTTGACACGGTATTCGCCCAGCGCCGTAATTTGTTGAGCCCGGCGTTTATACGCATGCTACGCGATATCTTGCGCTTTAATAAACAGACGACTGCTCTGGCAACCACGCAAGATCATCCAGATTTCAAACAACCACTGGGCAGCTTCCTCGACCAGCACGCTTATAGCAAAGAATTCCGCGCCTGGTATTTGCTGCCCATGGCAGCCTGTATCTGGTCCTGCCCTACTGAAACCATGATGGCTTTTCCGCTGTCTTCTTTCGTGAATTTTTGCCATAACCACGGCTTGCTGCAAGTAAATGACAGGCCGCAATGGCAAACCGTCAAAGGTGGTGCCAGGCAATATGTAGAAAAGATTTTGCCACGGATTGCACACACCCATTTGCAAACCCCCGTGTTAAGCGTGCGAGAAAAAACACCTGGCGTAATTGTTGTCCAGACTGGACATGACACACAAACGTTTGAGCATGTCGTGTTCGCCAGCCATAGTGATCAAAGCCTGAAAATGCTGGTTGATGCTGACCTGGCAGAGCGCCAGATACTGTCGTCGGTTAAATACCAGCCCAACCGTGCGGTACTACATACCGATGCCAGTGTGTTGCCGCAAAATAAAAAAGCCTGGTCGGCCTGGAATTATCAAAGTGAAAGCGGCAACGAACCGCGTGTCTGTGTGCATTACCTGATCAATCAATTACAACCACTGCCTTTCAAGACACCCGTTATTGTCACCTTGAATCCGATTCAAGAACCTGCGGCAGCCAGCATCATCAATAGTTTTGACTATTCTCACCCGGTATTTGATGCGATGGCAATCAATGCACAAAACCAGTTGGTAAATATCCAGGGCAGGAGAAATATCTGGTTTGCCGGCGCCTGGACAGGCTATGGCTTCCATGAAGATGGCTTGAAATCTGGCTTGCGTGTAGCGGAATGCATACTCGCCCGTGCAGAAGCCGTCTACGAAAATTTGATACGCGCAGACTGAACATGAACACGTCTGCCACCAAATCTGCTGTCGTCTTGTGCACAGGCGAAGTCACGCACAAACGCTTGCGACCGGCAAAAAATGCCTTTCGCTATGGTGTATTTTTCATCCGGGTGCCTGTGCGCGATATCAACGATATCAATCGCATGAGCACCCCGGCATTGTTCTCTGTGAATCGCTTTAATGCCCTGTCTTTCCATGAGCGTGACCATGGTGATGCTGGCCAGCCACTGGCGCAATGGTTAGATGGCTTGTTGCAAAGCGAGGGCATCACAGATGCTGACGGCGAGATTTGGCTGCAATGCTTTCCCCGCGTGTTTGGTTATGTGTTCAATCCTGTGTCTTTCTGGTTTTGTCACCGTCAGGATGGCAGCTTGCGTGCCGTGGTTTGCGAAGTACGTAATACCTTTGGCGAAAAGCATTTATACCTGCTGGAAAAAGGTGGCAAGCTGGCCAATGGCGAAGAATTGCAAGCCAGGAAAATCTTCCATGTCTCGCCTTTCTGCAAGGTCGAGGGCAGCTATCGCTTCCGCTTTATGCAAGCACAGCAAGAGATGGTCAGACAAACCGCAGGACATGCGCAAAAAAAACACCTGGCCCGCATCGACTATGCAGATGCAGAAGGCCCGCTATTACTCACCAGCGTTTCTGGCCGTGAACAGACCATGAGCAATACCCGCATCGCCCAGGTCATGTTGCGCTATCCCTTCATGACTATCGGTGTAGTGCTACGCATTCATATACAAGCACTGCGCCTGTGGATCAAGCGTGTGCCCTTTATTTCCAAACCTGTCCCTCCTACTGAAGAGTTAAGCCGATGAGCAGCCTACATCCCACCTTTGCCTCTGGCACTGCAAGCGCTGACAACAATGCCACCGCAAACGCACAACTGAGTAGCAAGCACTTCCCAGCACAAGCCAGATTTGTCCTGAGCCTGCTTAGCAAACTTGAGCATGGCTGCCTGACGATACAATTCCTGGATGGGCAAACTGCCAGCTTTGGCCGCGCCTATGAAGGCTGGCAACATGTGAGCCTGCATTTGAAAGACTGGGAATTATGTCGCGCGGTACTCAAGTCTGGTGATATAGGTTTTGCCGAAAGTTATATAGACGGTCACTGGACCACCAGCAGTCTGACAGGCTTGATAGAACTGATTTCACATAATCGCCAACAACTGGAAAGCGTGATCTATGGCAGTTGGTGGGGTAATCTTGTCTATAGGATCAAGCACCTGCTGAACCGTAATTCACGCACAGGCAGTAAAAAGAATATCCATGCCCACTACGACATAGGCAATGAATTCTACAAACTGTGGCTGGACCCATCAATGACGTATTCCAGTGCGATTTATTCTGACGAGCAAGAACAGTCATTGGAAGAAGCACAGCAGGCAAAATACCGCCGCATATTGCATCAACTGGCATTGCCAGAAAATGCCAAAGTGCTGGAAATAGGTTGTGGCTGGGGTGGCTTTGCCGAGATGGCAATACGCGATGCTGGTGCCCACGTGACAGGCCTGACTCTCTCGACCGAACAATTGCAATATGCCCAAGAGCGCCTGCGTCATGCGGGTCTGCATGCACACAGTGATTTGAAGATAGAAGATTATCGCGATGCAAACGGCAGCTATGACGCGATCGCTTCCATAGAAATGTTTGAAGCGGTAGGTGAAGCTTACTGGCCTGGTTATTTTGAATGCCTGCAACGCAACCTGAAACAGGGTAGCCGTGCCTGTGTGCAAAGCATCGTCATCGCGGATGAATTATTCGATCGTTACCGCAAGGGTACGGACTTTATACAGCAATACATCTTCCCCGGCGGCATGCTGCCATCGATAGAAAAATTCCATGCCATGGCTGCCGCTTACGGTATGGAAGTATTGGATACCTATAACTTTGGCCTGGACTATGCGCGCACCCTGCTGCACTGGCGCCATGCCTTCATGGAAAAACTGGCGCAGGTCAAGACTCAGGGTTTTGATGATGAATTCTTGCGTACCTGGGAATTTTATCTGGCCTATTGTGAAGCAGGCTTCCGCGCAGGAAGTATCAATGTCACGCAATTCACATTGAGAAAAAAATGAGCTCCGTTCACACCTTGGGCAGGCTATGTTTATCCTTGCTGGTTTCAGTGACAGCAATGCCTGTGCACGCAACGGATGTGCCAGTAAACCCGCCGCCTGCACACATCAGTGAAGAAATCCCGCAAGCCAGCTTGCAGGGTACAGGCAGTTTTCGCTGGTTTGGCTTGCACATTTACGACGCAAGCTTGTGGTCTGCACCTGAAGGCTATAAGCCGGATAGCGACAAGCCACAAAAGTTTGCGCTGGACCTGGCGTATGCCCGTACTTTATATGGCGGCAAAATCGCCGATGCCAGCATAGATGAAATAGAAAAGCTCAAGCTGGGTACAGCAGAAAAGCGAGAGCGCTGGCTGGCGCAGATGAAAAAACTTTTCCCCGACGTCAAACAAGGTACGCACATCACCGGCATTTATATACCGAATGAAGCAGCCAGGTTTTATCTGAATGGGAAATTGCTGGGTGAGATACGCGATGCAGAATTTGCCCATGCTTTTTTTGCGATCTGGCTGGATAAGAAAACCACGGCACAAAGTTTGCGCACCAGGCTGCTGGGCAGCAAAGCCGCCGCCAATTAAGCACACCAGGAACAAACACTCACATCAGGAAAGCATATGTTCAAGCACACCTACCGCTTATTTTTCTGCAGCCTGATCTTGTTGCTGACATCCTGTGCCAGCCAGTATGAACCTGGCCGATACCGCAATGAGACTCCAAAGCTGGATATGCAAAGCTATTTCAATGGCAAGCTGGATGCCTGGGGCATGTTCCAGGACAGGTCAGGTGCTATCGTCAAACGCTTTACCGTGGTCATGGATTGCCAGTGGTCAGGTAACATTGGTACGCTCAATGAAGACTTTAGCTACTCCGATGGGAGCAAACAAAAGCGTATCTGGACTTTGAAAAAAGTAGGAGATGATCAATTTACCGGTACGGCGGCTGACGTCATAGGCGAAGCCAGGGGGCAAGTATCAGGCAATACCCTGCACTGGAATTATGTCCTGGCATTGCCGGTAGACGGCAGCGTTTATAACGTGGATTTTGACGACACCATGGTCTTGATGGATGACAAGGTCATGCTGAACCGCGCCATCATGCGCAAGTTTGGCGTTGAGCTTGGCAGCGTAACTTTATCCTTCACCAAACGCAGTAACGCCACGCCATGAACCCCGTCATCCGCGACTGGCAGGGGAAACGCATCTGGATCATAGGTGCCTCCAGCGGCATAGGTGAAGAAACTGCCAGGCTATTGTTGACGCGTGGCGCCAGGGTTGCGCTGTCTGCACGCAAGCTGGCGCGACTGGAAAAGATTGCAGCCGACTATCCCCTGGCCGAATCCATGGCAGTAGATATTTGCGATCATGCCAGCTTGGTCGCTTGCCATGCAGACTTGATACAAAAATGGGGCAGCATAGACTTTGTACTTATCGTTGCCGGTAGCTACAATGAAATGCGGGCAGATAGTTTCGATATGGCGGCCGTCAATAGCCTGATAGACATTAATTTGCGCGGCGTCTACCAATGCCTGGATGTGGTCTTGCCTGCGCTGCTAAAGCAAGGAAGCGGGGGCATAGGTATAGTTGGCTCGGTGGCAGGTCTCTCAGGTTTGCCCAAGGCACTGGTGTATGGGCCGACCAAGGCAGCCATCATCAATTTGTGTGAATCCCTGTATCTGGATTTACGCTCTAAAAATATTGCGGTGTATCTGATTAATCCCGGCTTTGTAGAAACACCGATGACTGCTGGAAATGATTTCAAAATGCCTGCCCTGATGAGTGCGCCCGAAGCAGCATTGGCTATTGTCAAGGGCATGCAAAGAGGTGATTTTCATATTCATTTCCCAAGACGTTTTACGAACTGGCTCAGACTGGCTCGCCTGCTGCCTTACCGCAGCTATTTTTATCTGGTTCATAAAGTCACAGGTTTATAAATGATTACTAATGATTTACCTGCTAGCAATTTGCCCATCCCTGACCATCAAGCCAGCCTGGACAAACTCATCAGCTTCTTTGAAACCATCTCACTGACAGCCTGCCAGGACTTGTCTGGCATCTATACCGAGGATGCTTATTTTAAAGATCCGTTCAACGAGCTGCGCGGACTACCTGCGATTAATCAGGTATTCCAACACATGTTCGTGCAGGTACATGAACCACGCTTTCGCATTACCTCATCGGTTCTGCAAAACGAGAGCGCCTTTCTGGTCTGGGATTTTTTATTTACGATGAAAAACTTCAGTGCAGCAACACAACGCATACGTGGTGCCACGCATATACGCTTTGCTGACGATGGCCGGGTGAATTTCCACCGCGATTATTGGGATGCGGCAGAAGAGTTGTATGAAAAGCTGCCCGTGCTGGGCAGCTTCATGCGATTTTTGAAGAGTCAGGCACGCAAGTAAAAAATGAGCTGGCATGAAATTATTTAGCCGCTTATTTAGTTGTTTATATAGGTGCTTATTTGGGTGCTTATTTTGGTGCTTATTTAGCTGACTTATAGGCTGGCAGATATTGCGCCAATCTCGCCCCCATTTCCTGTCCCAGGGCTTGCAAGCCACTCATGGGCCTGACCATGACTTCAAAGTCGACGATTTTTCCATCTGCATCAAAGCGTATCATGTCTATACCCTTGAGCTGCTTGTCGCCTATATTTGCGCTGAATTCGAGTACGATATTCAAGCCATCATCAGAAGACAATTCACGATGATAAGTGAAATTTTCAAATACCTTGACGACCGTGCCCAGAATTAACACGACGGCCTGGGCACTCGCATATGGCTGATGTGCCATGGGTGAGCGGAATACCGCATCCGCATGCACGATAGATGGCAGGGCACTCAAATCTTTGCTGGCAATCATTTCATGCCAGGTTTGCAGGGAAGCGGCAACAGTTGCAGGCAAGGTTTTCATTGTCATCCTTTTTTAAAAACCCGGCATGTGCCAGGCTCAATACAAAAAGGACAATCTTAGACCAAAACCCTGCCTGTATGTAATTTTGCCAGAATGAAGCTTTCTTACAGCTTGGGTTGCACAGTTTTCGCTACCTCAGGGGTACGTGATAATAAACGGCTGGAAGGGCTGTCGTCAGCACTCAGGACATTCAGGTCAGCTCCTGGCCTGGTGATGGTAACCGCTTTGATGCTGTCATTGAATGGCTCAGCCACCTTCTTGTCGACTGGCTCTACCGGCCTGCCTTGCGGATCTTGTTTTGCTGTCATGCCACGCTCTTCTACCCTGCGGTAAAAGAACTGATGCTGGGTCGAATCATGGATAACGCTTTTCTCTGGTTCCACTGGTACTTCGCGCTTCAAGATCAT
Source organism: Pseudomonadota bacterium (assembly GCA_040390835.1). Lineage (GTDB taxonomy): Bacteria > Pseudomonadota > Gammaproteobacteria > Burkholderiales > Burkholderiaceae_D > Undibacterium. The sequence continues at coordinate 214,077 of JAZJXP010000039.1, read as the reverse complement.
GGCTGAACCCAAAGTCGCATTCAAATAACCGCTCATCAGGTTGAAATTGCGCGTGGACAGGCCATTGAGTTCATACCCACCACCAACATCACTATGGCAGCCAGCGGTAGTCACACCCAGGAAACGTTTATCAGCCGACAGCCCTTGAGGAATGATGTTATCTGCCGGGAATAAAGAGCGATGCTCATCCCCAGCCTTGATTTGCAAACCACTGAGTACTGAATCGGCAGGTCGCCTGTCCTTGCGCTCAGGTGCACCGGTGGCTACCGGGTCATACATGGCCAGTGCCTGGGCGACCTCGCCAGGCTCCCGCAATGGCGGCGCAGTATAAGTAATCTTGTCATCCTTGAGCCCCAGAGGATAGGTATCTACCTTCCGGGCATTCGGGTCCTGGATACCACGTTCATCCACCAGTCGTGTAAAGCCTGCCGCCTGCTCAGCACCGCGACTGAAACCTACAGAAACGACACTGATCTTGGCATCCGGGTTTTCTTTCAGCCAGACAGCTGCCTGACGGTCAAACTGCTCATACATATCTTCCAGCCGCTCTTGATATGTACCACCAGTTGCACCATCCAGAGCGCCCTTGAGACCACCCTGGGTACCCGGCCCTTCTTTGTAATAACCACCGATATTCGGGTTGGTTTGCGCTGCTGCTTCAATCTGATCCTTCAATAATCCCACATTGGTAATATGTTTGGGATCGTGAATCGCGTCGTTACCTGTGCCATCAAACAAGGCGACAAAAACGCGTGAGTTGGGATCTTTGCTGTCGTATAACTGTGGCACCTTGAAGGCATTGATTTCCGTTTCTGCCTTGGTATAAGTTGCCAGTTGCGCAGGGGTCGCCTGCTTAACGTCAACGCCGTCAGATTTAACTGGATCAGATTTCACAGGATCGGTCATAGTGATTACCGTTAATAGGTTTTGGAATATGCCAGCGTGCGGTGGTCATGATGCTCGCGCGTCGTTGCATCTTTCTCCAGGCGTATCGTGACGAACATGTACACGTTCAGTGTGCGGTCATTGACTTCAATAATGATGGTCGGGTGACCGCCAGCGACAGGGTCAGCCTTGTACAGGCGGCTCACATCATCGGTATGCAAGACTCTGCGGTCTTTGAATATCTCATCCAGATTCAAACTGGCGGCCAGCTTGCTGCCATCGGCGGCAGACCATTTAACGTCCACCGGACCGGCGAAAGTGACGTATGTGCCCGATTTAAAATTCGGGAACTTGTTTTGATCTTTCTCGGTCTTGGCAGGCGCGAGCTTTCCTGCGCTCAGCTTATGCGGTGTTCCCGCATACAGCACTTCAACATCACTGGCACTATAGGCCTGTATGTTCAGATCATGTTTGGAGAATTTCAAAAAATCTTCGTTTGCCATTGCGCTAGATCCCAGTTGTGTTTGTAAAGCGATTGCCATCAAAAATCCTGCAAAATTTCGTTTCGAGAGTTTCATTTTTTACCCGCTTTTTGCCCGTTTTTTGCATGGAACTCATTTCATGATTCGGGTGAAATACGTTCCAGAATGACTTCAATTAAATGTACTGCATACGAATTATTATCAGAATTTCAAAAATAATCCAAGCTGCCACAGTGCAATTTGCAAACTGGCGAGGAAAAACAAAACTCAGAACTACACTTGGAACAGCTCCCGGCCCCTGTACGAACAACATCGCTTGTACAGTTATGCCATGTCGTGAAACAAAGAATACATACCATAAACAGTATCGATGTCAGGAATTATACTTCCACACTTTTCATTTTACAAATATTTATACGAACAAAAGTAAAAAACATTTTAGGAATTAAAAGCATTAAAAACAGTGGAGATTTTGATATGGCAGCCATTCCTGATCGAATACACAATTAATCAGGCTTAAAGCTATTGACGGGAAAAACAAAAATGGATGCTCAAAAGCATCCATTTTTGCTCAAGGAGAACCAAAATAACCTCAGTTCAGACCTGACTCAGGTTTAAGCTGGGGTTAACTTACTTAATCGTCCTCGTCCTTCAAATCATCAACTGGCAGGTTATTGACTTTGTTTTGCAGGTAGCGGCTGGGCTTGAATTTTGGGACTTTGCGGTCCTCTATCATTACTGGCTCGCCTGTGCGGGGGTTTCTGGCTTGTTTTGCATTTCTTTCAGCCACTTTGAAGGTACCAAAGCGGCTTATCTTGGCTTCGCCATCTTCCGTCATTTCGCGAACGATCTCATCAAAGACGAAGCTAACGATGTCTTTCACTACATTCCGCGTCAAAGTACCTTGATACTTGCCGTAAATACGCTCGACGATGTCGTGTTTTGTCATTTCTATTAAAGCTTTCTTTTTGCAGTCAAAAACTGCCGATTTTCTAAAAAGCTATAATATGCCTTCATAAATTGAAAGTCAAAGCTGGCAGGACAGGTATGAAAATGACAAAAACATCCTGCAGCAATGTTTAAGCAAGCAGGGTTTGTGCATCTGCAATACGACAAGATGGAGAGGACGCGGGCTAGCTCAGGACGAAAAGAGCCTGGCTTTCAGTAGTCAGGTTACCGGGAAGAATTAAAGACCGGGGATGGGAGAGGCTTTGCGGGCAGGTGCTTCTGTCTGTGCTTTGCTTGCGCCGGTCGTCCCGGTTACAGGAACATTATTGGTATTTGCCGCTGGATTGCCATTGCGCCCCGGCTCTTGCAGCTTGCTCCTGGCTTCAGCCTCGCTAATGACGCGGGCACTTGCGCCATAGCGCTCAGTCACTGATACTGTTTTATTCGAGCGCAACTGGCGCGACAAATCGTCAATTTGAGCCCTGGCTATAGCGGCGCTACCTGGCAGCATAGTGGATGCCTTGGGCATCAGTGCAGCTGGTTCTTCCGTCGCCATCTTGCGCACCAGCCAGTTTGATCTCAATACATCTGGCAAAGGCGCGGACTGGGTCTGCGGCGCGTTGCCAGGGGCATTTGCAAACTTTTTAGCGTACTCAGCCTGTATGTCCAAATTAGCCTTGATGTAGGCGTCTGCATCTTCTCGCATGCGCCGATTTTTCTGGTAGCCAACCGGGTCAAAGTATTTTTGCCGTATTTGTGCTTCCCTGTGTTCAAAGTATTGCCTTTGCTGAGCACTCATTACCTTGCCGTCACCACGATCCAGACCTAGCAAGTGCAGGCGAAATTTTTCCATGGTTGCATCGAGAGATTGATACTGCGAACCCGCTCCAGCATTCGCGATCTGAGGCAGATATTTTTTTTGGTATTCCTCGACCTGCTTGCGTCTTTCAGGGGGCATTTTCGCCAGTCTGGCGGCATTATCAGCTTGCATGGATTTGAGAATTTCATCACCATTCTTCCCTTCCATGCTGGCAATGACCGCCTGATATTTTTTTGCATCCGCTGCACTCAATTTTGATGCGAGGCCGAGAGTACTTTCTTTCTTTTGCTGATTCGCTGCCGCCTTGCCTGTATTCACGCTATCCATCTGCGTCAGATCATTGGTTTGTTGCCCATGTACATGCAATGGCAAAATCAGACCCAGTATCAAAGACAGCAGTATCCCATGGCTGGCATGCCATTTTTGTTTCTGTTGCCGATCAGGACTGATGTTCAGGCTCATTGATGCCGATTCCGTAGGACGAAATTTAAGAGTTAAGGAGCAATACCGCGCAATGCGGGTTCACGCAATTTCTTGACCTTGATCTGCACCGCGAGTTGGTTCAGTAGCGCGGTTCTGGTTGCAGATAACTGGACGATATTTTCAGCCACTTCCTGTTTTTGATATTGCATATATATCTGATAGGCGGTCATGACTGCCAGGTCATAATACAAGGGCAGTTCACCTTTCAATGCCAATTCTGAATACCACTGTTCTGAACCAAAGCGTTTTTTCGCTTCGCTCACTATCATTTCCGAAAAGGACATGTCTTCTGCAGTGATCGGCGCTGGCAAAAGCGGCTGCTGCGAAGCATTATCGCCAGACTTGGCGATTTTGGCAGCATCGACAGTAGCAACAGGATTGGCAACGGCAACAGATGAACTGGGTATCGTACCTGTCGCAGCATTCTGAGCCAGGTATTTATCGTAGAATTCCTTGTCGAAATTCGTCCCGGCTGAACCAAAGGTGTCCTTGTCTGTTACACCAGCCGGACGTATCAGGCTCAAGGGCGGCTTTCTGTCCGGCTTGTCGACTGCAGCCTGATAAGTGAATGAAACACCGCCACAAAATGGCGGAGGTATGCGCCATGCCTTGGTGGTGCTTGCATCACCTTTGGTAATTACTTCCAGATGGATATGTTCGGGATTGGGCAAGATACCGGTATTCGAGGGAACGCCTATCTTGTCGCCTACGCTAATGGCAGAACCATTCAACCTGGCCTTGCCACTGGCGTCGGGCTCGAAACTTTTCAGATGACAAAACTTGGTGGAGAAACCATCTGGTTGGGAAATAATCACCATATTGCCACAACCAGCTGTACCTGCAATAGAGCGGTACGTACCATCTACAGGTGCCACTACCATGGGATCTGCCAATACTTTTTTTGAAAAGTCCGTTCCATAGTGAAATTGCCATTTGCCACGACCATTGGGATTTGCGTCAAAGCGCCAGCCAAACGGGCTGCTGACAACCAAAGAGCCGGATTTGATGACCGTTTGCAGGCAAGTGCTTGCCGACGCCAGGCTTTGTGTCAGTAAGCTTGCGCATACTGCAGTTGCCAGCAAATAGGGTCTGAGAGTGAGTTTAGCCTGCATTTTTTTTCAACAATGGTTTTAGTATGGACTTAATCGTGTCTTTTTCACTGCGCGTGGGATTTTCACGCTCCATCAGAAATACTCCAGCCTCATAGGCTATCTTGTCTTCAAAGCCCAGTCCCAATGCTGCCCAGTTAAGATATTGCCGGAGTTTTTCATTCCGCAATTCACCCTGCGCCCTTGTCGCTGCTGTCTGCACAGTCTTGCAAACAGCCTGGTCATATTCACTGTCATGCGAGGTATCTACGCAGATACTGTTATAAATAAAGTGATGCAATGCCAGGTAAGGTAAATCGAGTATTACACCTTTGTTCTGGTCTGCCTGCTTCAAGCGTACCGCGGTATAAAACAGTATTTGTGCGGATATCACTTGATCATTTGCCGCATACCACGCCATCTTCTTATAAATCATTGCGTACCGCTTATCCGGTTCACTGGCAATAATGCCACCCGGGCGCAGAACCGCCAGCTTGGGATAGGCATAAGCCAACGAAGTATCAATTTTCTTTACCGCGTCCGGCTCCTTCATGAGGAGTTTTTTATTTATTTCAGCCTGGCTCTTTGTCATTTTTTCGATCACATAAAAAGAAAACCAGGGGTTATCTTCTGACGGCTCACTACCCATACCGGTTTGTGCAAATGTCTTGCCAGATGCAGCGAACAAGACGACAAGCAACAACAAGAAATTATTGAAAAACACCTGCATCATCGTTTCGCGACATACAGTTTTGTTTTGGCATCAAAAGTAAACGAAAAAGTCCTGTCCAGCTTTTCCAAGGCCGTGCCTGCCTGATTCATTGTTGTTCCAGTTTGCCGCAATATCACATCCGGATATTCTGGCGTAGCCGAAGCAGCAAAGCTGGCAGTCAATTTACTGTCGGCACACAATTTTTTTCCTTCACATGCAGCACCTTCCAGATTGTTCAGCAACACTTCGGCTGTCTTGAGTACACTTTGTGGCTTCTTCTCTGCAGTGAAGGTATAAATCTCAGCTGACGCATACACATAGCCGCCCTTGTTTGCCGGCAGTAAAACCACCGCTACCGGATTTTTTGTTTGGGAAAAAAATCCGCCAGCACCACTGGCATCTTCAACAGCAATATTAATGACGCCACCAGGGCCACGTACATTGATGGCATCATTGGCACATTTGCCAGATTTCTCTGGACAATTACCGGCACGGACAAAAGTCGATACCCAGTAAACATCATTACCACTACCGCCAAGGGCGATGACTTTTTCGACACCTGTGGCTGACTTTGCTTCCTGTCCCGACTTGACAGCATCAGCAGCCTGGCCTGATTGAGCCAGAGTACCCAGGGCAAACAATGCAATTGCAAGTACGCTCTTTTTCATGACATCACCAGATATTCTTTTCTCTTCTATAAACCGTCATCAGCACGCGTTGATGCCAAATTTCTTACGCCAGAATTCCCAATACATCTGGCCATTGATTTGTTCCAGAGGTACGCGCGGGCTCATGTTTCCCTGTATGGCTTTTTTTCGTGCATCAGATAAAGGTGCACCTGTTGTAATGTTGTCGTAAATCTGTTTAAAACCAGAAGCCCCCATATTGTGCATGCCGTACAAGACAAACACTGGCGGCACGCCCTTCACTCCATTCGGAAAGGTAGCGCCAAAAGCGGCAATATTGGCTATCGCATACTTTTTCGCAGCAATGCCGTTCTGATAGGGATCAAATACCTGATCGGGCAGCAGGCCGCTCATACCTACGTCAGCCAGTGCCCCTGCGCCCATCTGATACAGGCCGTAATAATGCGCTGGACTGACAGCCGCCGGGTTCTTTGTCGACTCTACATAAGCATAGTAATGCCAGGCAGAACGCGAGATACCAAATTGCAATAAAGGAGCACCAGAATCGCCGTTGGCAAAGGAATTATTGATGGCCGTATTCACGTCGGCCTTACCCATTTTTTCGTACTTGGCAAAGTCCGCACTGGCAGCACAGCGCGAACTCGTATCTGCTGAGCCCGTTGTTGTCGACGATGGATCAAGATTAGGATTGGCATCAGCAATCTGACTGGCCACATCGGCACGTGCAGAATTATCTGCATTGAAAGCCACTACGACTTTGCTGCGACGCGCGATTTGTGAATTCAGGGAATGCGCCACAGTACTCATCCTGGCCTGTATGACGTTATTGCTACCCGAGAAGGCTTTCCTGGCGTCGGAGTTATAGGTGTCTTCGCTGTAATCGCTGGCAGGATAATTTCCCATACCCATGACATTCTCAGACCAAACCATGGCGGCACGTTTTTCTTCTTCTGACAACTGCGTGGTTTTTGCTTCGCCCGCCCTGATAGAGCCGGGTGGCATGACATCCAGATTTTGCAGATGGTCTGGTGCAGCAGCTTCGCAAATGCCATTGAATACGTCTGACAGCGTGCAATAGGTGGTTGAATGCCTGAAATAACTTGCTTCTGCATCGGACATTCTTGATGTACGCATGCTGTTGATCAGGCGCGTATTCATCGCATCGGTTGCAATCGCCGTGCCGGAAGAAATCAGGGGAGTCACCTGTGTTTGTGCGACCAGTTCATTACACACCTTGCTGGGCATGGTAGTTCCTGTGGCCTTGATCAGGGTAGCAGCAACGGCTTCCTGCGGGTTACGGGGAGTGCTGCCAGGCAGACCAACCTGGATACCATACAGGAAAGACTTGCCCTGCAACATAGAGGCTTCGCCATCATTCTCAACTTTGTTGCGTGCGCCATTCAGTTCTATGGCAGCAGCGACCTTAGCGCCTGCCCCCCAGGTTTCTGGCAGCAGTTGATAATTGACCATGCCAGCAACCGCCAGTGTGACCGCCGAGACGGCTCCCGAAATTGCCAACAGTATTGCTGAAGTGGCCTCTGATATGGCGAGCAACATATCTGGCGACCATATCTCACAAATGATATAGCCTTCATAGATACAGACACCCGCCGTGGCCGACTTTGAAAAGAAAACCAGGGGCAGCAACAATAAACCCACGGAAAACAAGGCATAACGCCGTAAGCTCGTTTTCCTGACGGTAACCGGCTCTCCCGATTTCTGTCTATTGAAATAATTGCGCATGAATTAGATCGCTCTTTTTATTGCGATTAAGGAGGAGTGCCAATTGCACGCAATGCCGATTCACGATTTTTTGCGTAGTTCGGATTCAGGCTCACCGCAATTTCATTCAATATCGCAACCTGCGTCGCCATATTTTGCTCGACCCGCTCTTGCTGCACATAGGATTGATAATCCATCCAACTCTTGAATGCCATCATCTTGTTCAATTCACGCAACAAGCCATTGGTATTGTATTGAGACAAAGTCAAATACCAGGATTGATCGACAAAGCGGTTTTCGACAAAAAGTTTCATGGCCTGCAAGGGCGACAATGCTGTAATACCAGGTGCGACAACGCCCATGGATTCTGGCGTCAAACTTTGATCAACCTTGCGCATCATGGCACCATTTTCCATCGTCGCCAGTGTGACAGATGCACGCGCTGCATAGGTATTGTTTGCCGAAAGCCATTGTTTGCCAGCTGCCGTCTTGGAAATCTCGTCTACATTATTTGGCGTGTTCGGTGGTTCGCCAACAACGTTAACAGCAAAACGTGAAGCCGCGATGAGACCTGCGTCATCCAGTGGTTTATCAGCAGATGCCAGTACCGTCTTGGAAGCATTTACCGGCGCTTGATAATAACGCTTGTTTTGGGCACTGGTATCCATGTAAATCATATCGTCTTGGTAGCGCTTCGACATCTCTTTACGGATGTCCGACGAGCCATTACGGAAATAATTTACTTTTTCCTGCACGCTTTGCGAATCTGGAGTAACACCACCAACAGCCGAACCCAGCGTGCTTGAGGATGCCAGGTCATAACAGTTACGCTGGCCGTTCAACATCGGGTCTTTGATATTCAACAGGGCGATGGCAGCGGCTTCATTGATCTTGATGTCGCCATCGACAGCAATCTTGCCTTCTGCCAGCACCTTGGCCCTGGCACCATTCATTTCAATCGCAGCCTTGACCTTGGCTCCAGCTCCCCAAATTTCAGGCAAGATTTGCAGCTCGACGATTTCCGTCATTGCCCCAATAATCGCAGTAGCAGCAGCAGTAACCGCAGCAGCCACTTCTCCACCAGCAGATATTGCGCCAGCTGCCGCCAATGCGCCATCGCCGCAACAGGCGTCAGCGCGCAAGGGAATCAAGGCGACAGGAAAAGCCATTGCACATATAACTGCACCTGTTACCAATTTTTTATTTAGCTTTTTCATCGCTTAGCGCCTTTACTCATAAACCTGGGATCGTCGATTGTGATTTGGCAGGTGCCGCAGCCGGTGGCGGCGGTGAATATGCCAACGGTGCAGGACTTGGTGGTGGTGGTCCTACACTCACAAAATTGCCAAAGGTATTCACGCCAGACTGGTTAACACCTGAGTTCACGGTATTGACTGCATTGCTTACTGCACTATTCCAGGCACCAGTAGCCGCAGCACAAATTTTCATGATCATCTCATCGACCAATTTGTCGACCAGCTGTTTCAAGAACGCTTCAAGAGCCGCAGTAAAACTGAAACTGGTAGGCAAATTAACTGCAATCGAAATGAATTGGATATTTTCCAGGCAAGAATGAATGGATTCGTTGAACCGCTTGACCGGATCGCCGGGCGCAGCCGCTACTGCGACCCCTTCCGCCGCAGCAGCGATGGCAGTTTTCATTCTCGCGTCACAATTATTTTGGGCTTTCCCTTTGGTTTCGCTGGCTCCATATGTGGAAGCCGCACGCATGGTTTTTTGCGTGTTGGCATCGAATACTGGCAAAGTCGAATCCACATCCCCAGTCGCCCCCACAGGTACCACGCTATCTGCGCGGGCCATCAAGGGCATAATGCCGATTGATACAATCAGCAATCGGCAAATCACATTTTTCACAATTTCTCGCATCTCTAAGCTCCTTGCTTTCATATTGTTGTCTGAGCCCAATTAATATATGCCCATCCCCGCTTCCCAATTACTGCGATGGCCTGAAATCTTCAGGCTCAACGCAGCAGCACGGCACACGATTACAAACCCGGTATAGCCGAAGGTGGGTTCATTGGTGCCGGTGCCATGGGTGCAGGGCTGACTGGCGCAGGCCCTACACTGACAAAACTTCCAAACGTATTGATGCCTGATTGATTCACGCCCAAATTAATCGTATCTATCGCGTTACCAACTGCCGAATTCCAGGCACCCGTTGCCGCTGCACATATTTTCATGATGATTTCATTGACCAGTCTCTCCATCAGTTGCTTGAGTATCGTTTCAAATATTTGAGTAAAATTAAAACTGGTTGGCAAGTTCACTATGGCGGAAATCTGTTGGATGTTTGCCAGACAGGCATTCACACTGTCATTGAGTTTCTGAACGTGGTCACTGGTTGTCATTGTTGTTGCCATGCCCTTGCGCCCATCATCAGCCGCTTTTTCAGCCTTGTCCGCACACAATATGATCTTTGCGTTATCGGTCTGGTTTGCACCTACCACGCCATTTGCTTCCAGGGTTTTTTGAGCCGCCGCATCCAGAGTAGTAATAGTCAGGTCACCCACACCGGACATACTGTCTGCGGCACATAAGCCTGGTTGCAGCGCCATCCATGCCAGACCGGTAATTATCAACAGCTTGTGAAAAATAAACTTCATCATGCCACCTGTACGCTGTGTTCAATGGCCGCCTGTACTGCCGCCATACGTTCAGGGGCAAATACAGTCTGCAACAAAGCTGTCTTTCTGGCGAAACGCAGTCTGTCCATTAAAAGCTTGAACGCCACACGGTCAATTGCCGTTATGCCACCCTGCTCATAAAGGCTATGTGCCTCACGCAAAAAATCAAATTCAAGCTCAGGAAACCCGGTTTCGAGCCAATACACCAGGCGCAAGGCTTTGGATGAATGCAGGTAAGCGATAACGACGAGGAAATCATTGATGAACTCAGTCTTCTTTCCTGCGCGCAAAGCCAACGACAGCATATCCGGCATTGCAAGCATCAATGCCGCGAGTTCATCGTCCAGAGAAGCGTCAATGTCGAGCACCCAATCTTCAGTCGCATCCATTGCGCCAATAATATATGGCGCACCGGGCGAAACGTCGCTCCAGTACTTCTCCAAGCCTTTACTTGTTAAATCAACCATATATTATCCATGCCAGAAAATACAACACTGACGCATTATAACTACAGAATTATCTAAAGAAAATACCATTGTGTTTTTTACTTTATTTCAAAAAACCATTCCATGTAATAAGTTTTTTAAAAATATTATTTTACTTGTCGAGTTTTTACCATCAGGTTATCATTAATAATTAAAAAAGTGAAAGTAAAAAACTTAATGGCGGTGAATTTGAACAATCAATCTACATTAAGGAGTGCGAATCCAACAACATCCGAAGCCGGAGAGGCTGATGATGAGCTGGGTGAGCATTTGCAAAAACACAAAGTGATAGAGGCGGCTCACCATATCGCCGATGTCTTGCTGGGTCCGGTTGGTGGCATGTTGGTTGCACAAACTTTGCACGTGGCTGATATGGCCGCAGAGTTGTATGGTCAGCCAAATGCGAACAATGCAAACACCATCCCTTTGAACCAGCCTCATTTGACGCTGAATGGGGTGCCGACAGCAAAACCGGTATTGGTGCTGGATGCAAATGATGACCCGCGGAATCCGGGCAAGAAGTTGAATAAAAAACCGAGTGAAAAAGTGGTCAGTGAAACCGAGAAACGCTATCACGAGCGAGCCTTCAGTCAGGCTATGGATTTGACACCAGCCATCCAGTTACCTTCAGACCGACCGGGTATGCCGACTGCCACGGCACGCAAGAGAAAACGTATTACTCCGATTTAAAAGTATTTATGGATGTATGGAAGATTTGAAATCATTCCAACAAGAACATTGCCAGAGTCGCCAACAAGCATTCAGCCATTAAAGAGATAACCATGCGGATACCAAAACACTTTAGTAAATATGCCGTGCTTTCACTTTTATATTTCTTTCAGGTGACGAGTGCTTATGCAGGCAATTTCTGGACGCCCACAAAAGGGGCTGACGACTACTCAATAATGATATTGAGGCATGTATTCGGCCCTGTCGTCGAGAAGATTTATCAAGGTAAGATAGAGTCCAACGGTACCCACATCCTTTCCAGTTTGCTAGGCACGATGAATGCTGGCGTTCTTGTCATTGGCATGATTATCATGGCCTACACTTATATTGGTGGAGCAGTACATACCGCCAAGGATGGTGAATGGCTGGGCAAAAAATGGGACACCATGATGGTTCCATTACGTACTGCTGGCGGCATGGCAATGTTGCTGCCCACAGTTGCAGGCTATTCTTTCTTGCAAGTAGTACTAATCTGGGCTGGATTACAGGCCGTGGGACTGGGCAGCACAATCTGGAAGACAGCATATACGAATATCGGTGAGCAAGCCTCTATAGCACCCCCATTTCTGGCTCCAAATAAAACTGCAAAACAAGTATTCCTGATGGTAGCTTGCAAGCAGGCGGGTGATATGTATGGAATGAAAATCACTCCTAAAGTTACGGACGGAAAAATTATTTACGCTGCCGAAGGATCGCAAGACGCAGGCAGCGCAGGCTATTGCGGCACCATACAGTGGAGTGCATCGAGCATGATCACAAAGCTGGCCAATGCAAAAAACACCCTGATCGGTTGCGACAATTTCTTCTCTAGTGAGACAGGTTGCAAGACATTGCTATCAGATGTGTATGGTCAACCAGCCTCACAATTCAACGTAACCGGTTTTGAAGCCGTGAATTTGTTTGAAGATGCGGACAAGTTAGCTTTTGAAGAAAAAATGCGTGAAGAGCATGGAATAATTATTGCCAACATGCTCAAGAATGCCAATCTCGTAGCGATGGCTGATGCCTTGCTACTGTCAACGGATGCCTCCAAAATTGCGATGCTTCCGGGCGGCACGTATCAAAACACGCTTTCAGACATACAACTGCAATACGAAAAAGATTTGATAGCAAAAATTCAGTTGCACATGAAAACAATTTTGTTAAAAAATGGCTCCATTCAGGCTCTGTGGGTAAGTCAAATGCAGGCAAAAATGGAAGATGCTGGATGGCTGCACGCAGGTTCTTTTTACATGAAGATCGGCAACTTGAACAATGCCATTCAAAATGTGATCAATTCCTCGATTTCTACCGCTTATACCATCCCCAATATTGCAGGGATGCAGAACGAGAGTCAGAATTCTGCGTTCTCTGTTTTCCTGAATAATATCCAGCAAGCTATTATAGGAACAAATGATCTTGCGAATAAGATAGAGAGTAACACTCCAGCAAAATTCGATATATTCGATATCAGAAAAACCTGGAATAGCATCACTGACGGCATCTCCACAGGTATGTTGAAGTTTGCCATGGTAGGCGAAATCGGAAAAAATGGCCTGGACCCCCTGATACAGCTGAAATCAATTGGCGATACTGCCATTGTGGCTGGTGAAGTGATGCTGGTGCAAGGTTCTGGTGCCTTACCGTTTGGTGACAAATCCGGCAATGCTACCACCATGTCGATTATTTTGGCGGCCCTGACAGGGATCATGCTGAGCATGGGGATGTTCCTTGGAATAATCTTGCCCATGCTCCCCTATGTATTTTGGATATCTGGTGTCGCCTGGTGGTTAATCTCATTTGTTGAGGCTGTCATCGCAGCGCCAATTTGGGCAATTGCGCACATGCATCCGGAAGGACACGATATTGCTGGCCGTGGCTCACCTGGCTATATGTTTGTCCTGTCTATCTTGGTACGTCCCGCATTAATGGTTATCTTCCTGTTTGCTGCCATGCTGCTGATTAAACCTATCATGACTGTCGTCAATCAGGGTTTCTTTCAATCCATCTCGAATATGACTGAAGGCTCCATGGTAGGCATCATGACTTTATTGGGGACATTGATACTCTATTCCGGCATAACCACCAAAATGATTATTACTGTGTTTGGCATCATCAATACCGGACCGGACAATATTATGCGCTGGATAGGTGGCAGTGATTCCGTTGGCACTCAGGCACAATCAACTGCAAGCAATATCCATCAAGGCGTGGATGCTGCTGGTGGCCAGGCTGCGGGTGGGGTCGGTAAGGTTGTCAATGGGATTGGGGGCAAGATGGCTGCCAAGCGTGGCAGCGTCGTGTCCACCGCGCAGTAATCGCTTCATAATGTGCAAGATGTCATCCCTGCCCGAAATGCATGATGGGCATGGCTGACATCTTGAATTCAGGTGCTTTGTGCTGATAAGTAGTAATACAAACCGTAATACAGCAGGCGCCAATCTCGGTTGCTTGCAGGCGTATATATACTGATGACTGCAGGCAGGCACTTAGCAGAAAAAATCGTTATTGGTCTAATCATGCTCATATAAGCAAATCAGGCCAAATCTGTCAGCAAAAACAAAACGCCATATACATTCTAAAAGACTGTATATGGCGTTTTGCAAATTCTCATTAACAACTCAGAAAATTCAACCCTCGGTCTGGGCACCTGCGATAGAAAACAACTTCATGCTATTCAATGGGAGCTGGGATAGAAAAGGCAGTTTGGAACCGACTTCACGACCCCGCTTTGGGCGCTTTAAGGTATTGTTGCCCTCCCCGGGAAACTGCAAGCCCGTGCCGTCCAGCATATCCAGATTCAATTCCCACGATTTTTTCGAGCGCTCTTTCCAGACATGCATGGCATGCTGGTAATACGTCAAGGCCTGCGCTTTGCTCCAGCCATTGATTTTTGCTAATTGGGTCATGGCGACTTCAAATTCTTCATCACTCTTTGCCCTGCTCAGCTCTATGTTTTTAACTGAGTGGCAACGCGGACATAAACTCATCAGTGCAGTGATTTTTTGTGTGCCCCTGGCTTCGTCATATTCAAACACTTCATGACATTCAACTGGGTGCTGATGGCCTTGCTCAAAACCATTTTCGAGGCAGATTTCGCAGCGATATCCTGCACGCACAAAGACAGATTTTTTGAGCCGGTTGAAATCGGCATGTCCAAGATAACTGCGGACACTGGAAAAACGGCTGGAAAATGGTACGGGCTCTATGGAAAGTACGGGACGGCTTAATGGTACTTGAAGCAGACTTTCAGCACCTGGTGTCGTGGTAACGATGGTGGGTCGCAAGGCTGCCATTCTTTTTAATTCTTGCTGCAAAGCAGGCAGTTCATTTGCCATCACACCAATTTCGCTGGTATGTTTATTCACTGCGCGCACATAGGGAAATATATGGGATAGCTGCGTCAAGCCAAAATTCAATTCATCCCTGAAAAACATTCCCTGCTCTTCATAGAAGTCTTCACGAGCCAGTATGCGGCGCTGGGCCAGCGATAATGTGCCCAGCAAACACAGGCGTTTACTCTGGGTATCAGGGTCATACGCAACCACCATACGCAAGGTGTGCATCGTCAGGTCCGCCCACTTGGTCAGTGGCTGGGCTGCGGTTTCTGAAGATTTCAAGTCCTCATTCATGATTTTGTTCACTGAATGCTCCAAACTAAAACGCTTTGATCAATCTTTCTGTTCCGGGTCTTGCTGTGCACGTTTTTTTAACTGATCCCCAGAACGCCAGCCAGTCACATCTGCCTTAACGCCATGCACGATGTTCCTCCCCAACTGACGGACAAAACGCAAGCACGAAATAATCACACCAATGATTAGCTTGCGCGGCCTGGCCGCTTCAGGGTTAAGTTCAGATTGCTGATCAAAGCCATATATAACAAGGCAAAGCAATACGACTACCAAAATCCAAAAGTACAACATATCTACCTCACACCGTCTTTTTTGGCTGAGGCACTCATTTTCATGCGCTCCTCATTGTTACAGGAAAAAATGTCCGCATGATGAAAAATGCTGACTCTCTTATCCCAATTTTGGCTTAAAAAGACGGAAGTTGCCGTAGAATAATAATAACTAATACGGAATCTTGGCAAGCGTTTAAGCCTCATATCTTAACCTAGAGGTCGCGAACAAACCTATACCGCAGCATCCAAAGTGGTTTAGCTATTGTTTCTATTTGCAAGCACCCTTGACAAAAATGAAAATAGTCAATTAGCAACGTAGCGGACCACTTTCTGATTGAATTACTCCTCCATTTAATACTGATGTTTGTTGCTGGCACCTCACTATGAAGCACGGCTCATCTGGCCCACATGAATTGCAAAACCCAGGTGGTTCCGGATGGCTGCTTCCAGGCAATTTTGCTGCCCTGGTTTTTAGCTTTTTTAAGTTCATATACATACCGAAGTATGCAAAATACTGCCTTAAATATCAGCAACAGCCAGGCTCAGGAAACATTTGGTTTCAATTTTTCCTGATCATGCGCTCGATCTGCTCGACCTCAGGTTGCTCAGGGACAATGAAAGCATTGCGCTCGCCACCACGTTGATAAATCAGCAGAGGAGTCCCTCTAAATCTGGTATCGCGTAAGAACAACAGATTTTGTGACAGCGAACGCGCCATCCTGTCATCTGGAGCGACCGACTTGATGGTTTTCCTGAACATTTTCTCGACGATGTCAGTTTCACCACGATTCAACAAGAAATAGGCTGCCATCTGCGCTGACGGGCTTTGCATATTATTGCCGCTCAATGAAATAACAGGGATCCAGCGCACGCGCAAGAGTCCACGTTGCACATAAGGTCTCAGCATTTCCCAGGTTTTATGGCAATGCGGGCAGATAGGATCGAAAATCACGTACACGATGTTATTGCCACTACCCTCTTCTACCCATGCAGTGGACTTTTCTGCTGCGGCAAAGACCTTGTTCTTGAATTCGGTAGGAACAGTTTCCAGCTCACGGATGGATGTGAGCATCTTGTTTTGCTCAGCAATGGTCTTATCGACTTCGCTTGCACCCACTGCAGGTGCTACCGGGATTGCCTGGGCAACACCTGCCTGTTCAGCCAATTCGATTTTGGTAACAGAACTACCGGCAGAGTTAAAGACTTCACCAGCCGCAAGGAATTTGCCATTGGCGGTTATATAGAAAATCTTTTTGCTGCCATTGCGCTCGACCACCAGCCCTTTGAACCCTGAAGAAGAGCGAAATTCTTTGACGATATTATTACCTTTGCCCTGCATGATGCGATTCCAGTCTGGGGCAGACTTGGGGGCAACGCTCTTTTGCGACAGCGGTAAGCCATCTTCACCAAATAATTCGCCTGAAAAAAGATAGTCGCCGTTTTCAGTCACATAAAAGGTCTTCTCGGCACCACCCGCTTCTACCACCAGACCACGGAAACCTGATGGGGAAGAAAATTCTTTAACGACTTTGTTGCCACGCGTCGTCATGATTTTCTTCCAGTCAGTTGCAGCCATGGCCGACAAGGAGAGCGATACCCCCAATGCCATGAGAATACTTTTTAATATACGGTTCTTTTGCATTACATCATGCCTTCCATAAATTCGGCTCTCCCACTACATCAGTGTGAACAAACCCACGTTTTTTATATAAGCCGACGCCGCCAGCCTTGAGACTGAGGGCAACACCGGCAAGATCTTCCACACTTACACCATCCAGCCAGCCGTCTGCCGCACCTGCATATACATGCCCGGAATCTGCTGCGGCACCTTCGGTCTGATCATTGGTGACCCAGGAACGGTATCCAGAAGTCAGGTGGTAATGGCCATGTATGCCCTGATTAAACCAGAAGTGACTTTGCACGGCCGTAATCAGGGCAGCCAGGCGCATATCTACCTGAACCACTCTGGCACTTCTGACGTCCCTCAAAAACCAGCACAGGCGCTTATAGCCTTCTGCATCGATACGGCCATCCTTACCCCAGAGTATGAAGTCTGCCCGCTCAGCTGCATGCCACTTTGAAGCCTCCCGCGTTAAATAAACACGGCGCAGTATGCGTCCTTCACCAGATTTCTCTGGATAGTAGTAATCCGGGCTGAACAATTGCACAGCTGTGGCACCCGCCGTAGCGGGCAATATCAAGCCTGCTGCAACGGCAAAGGATTTCGCCAGGAAATCACGTCTGGGTGATTGCTCTGTGCTAGTTTCCATGTTATCGGGCAGCCCGTTCATTTACACATTTACCTGGCAGCGTATTTCTTGCTGAATGCTTCAATCAGGCTGCTTTTGCCGCTACGCCTTGCCGGTGTCGGCTGGCAAGCATAAGAGGCATTGGCGACAATGGCATTCATCAACTGATCAGCATCATTTTTGGCTTTAAAGGGATCGATTCCCAAACGCATATCCATGGCCACCAGAGCTGCATGAGTATGGCCCTGGTCTATCAATATTTGTGTCAGCCTGCCCTTGCCGGTTTTTTCTTCCATGGCATACAACTCGCTCAGAGTGGTGGCAGTTTGCCAACCGATTTCATAAGCGCTTGATGGGGCCAATTGCTCGTGCATGCCAGCTTGTACTTCTGCTGCCCACGGCGCAACTACTACCTTGCTGGCATCATCGAGACTGTCATTGTTGCGGCCAAAAATACTGACAACGGCACCATCGAATTCTTGTTCCGTGGTTTTTTTCTGGCCTGTACGTTTGCCAAACAGGGCGCGGGCTGTACGCTGTTTGATGTCGGCATCTGGTGCAGTCTGCGGCAGTGTTTGTGTAGCTGTCGCTTTGCTGTCAACGGAAGGCGTCGCCGTCGCTTGTCCGGCGAACTTGGAGGCATTCGCGCTGGCCACTACTTCTTCAGCAATCATAGCTTTTTTCGCGGCTTGCGCCTGTGCGGCTGCATCCGCTTTCTTCTTCAATGCTGCGGGCGATAAATCCCATTCTGCCATTTCGCCGTAAGCAGGTGGTTTGACTTTGATGAAGTGATTCAACCTGTATTTGGTCAGCAGATTACGTTCATCCACCATGCCGCAAGAAAACATCCTGGCGCGGATAATTCTGGATTTGAACAGGATATGTGCTTCACCCGGAGTTTGTTCTTTCAAGTCCTGTAAGGAACCACGAGAACGCTGCTCCATGGTGGCGTTCATATTATCCATGTAGTTAGTGGACATGCCATTGGTGCTGGCCTGCATGCCGCCCATGACCATGACGTCGGCCATGCCTACTGATTTTTCAAAAATTTCATAAGTGCGCTCGGCATCTTCCAACTTCATGAAAATCTTGATATTGCAATTGGCTGCGATGGAGGCAGCATCTTCCTTCGATGCCTTTTCAAAGCCCGGCATATCCTGGCTGGCAAAGACCATGCTGAAACCCAGGCTACGTGCCTGCGCAGGCATGACGGCAACACCGGGTACGGCATAAGCGCCATACTCATCGAGTATCGTCACAAAGGGCGATGGTGCATTGGTAGGACGGTTGTCCAGCACTTCCATCTTACTGCCTTCCATCTGCGCACCCAGGGTTGCCGCCATCATGTTCTTCAAACTCATGATGACGACTTTACCCAGATTGGCCAGCTCATCCTGAGATTTTTCCAGTGCGGGCAGCAAGACGACCAGAATGCGGCGGTTGACGACGACGTCGTACAAATCAACTTCACCCAGATTGGTTTTGAAAATATGACCCAGCGTATCTGACAATGAACCCAGTACACGGGTAAATTGCATTTGCAGATAACCATGCTGCTCTAGTGTGGTGGCTGACTGGTCAGCGCCCTTCTTCTCGACAAAGCCAGGCAAGGAACTCAGGTAGGCCTTGATGGCAGCCTGGGCGCGGTCTGATAATTTGATGGGCGTGCCATCAATCGGGTTTTTTCCATTCGATAAAGCGACGATGTATTTCAATTGCATGAAGTCGCGTATGACTTCCACATCCAGCAAGATACGGCCAGCATCGCGCAGGGACACCAGGGCGATCATCAAACCCGTCAGCAAGGAAATCGCACGACCTTTCCACATGTCGCCACTGCCACCAGAATCACCCATCAGGCCGACCAGCAGTTGGGTCAGCGCGTCAGATGCACCAAAAGCGAAGGGGTTGATGGTGTTGGATAACTTGGTGAGTTGCGGGCCTTCAATATCACGTGAGCCGGTACCAAAATTGATGATAAGGAAATCATCTTCCCTGCCCATGGCACGGCTCATGGAGAAGATCGTGGCAAACAGACTGGCATCACCTTTACCATCGACAAAGATAAAACCCGAACCCTGCATCAGGGCGTTATAAGCCATGGAAACCAGCGCCACGGTCTTACCGCTACCGGTAGAACCAAAGATCAGGATGTGAGTACGCAAGTCATCATTGTTGAACCAGAGTTCGGCATCGTCTTTTTTGCGGTTGCCAAAATGCGAGATGCCCTTGGCCCAGGTCGGCTTGTCGGTGGCGGGGTTGATTTCTTCCGGGTCGATAATACCTGAGCGCCCCTTACCTTCGTTCGCAGACGCGTCATACGCCGTCGACATGGGCATGCGGAAAGGCAGGCTATAGTGTTTAAAGCTGGAGCGTATATACAGGAACAGTAAGATACCGAATACGACGATGTATTCATGCCAGGTAGGCGAGATCATGGCTGCAGCACCAATCACAAACATCAGTATGCTGGCGGCTTCCGGCTTGAAAAGAATATCTTCTTTTATTCTTTGTAACTGCGGACGCGTGTCACGTCGCCGGTGATGGGCCTTGACCTCATTTTCCGGCTCAAGACCTGACTGTTGTGGTTGGGCCATGCTTCCCTCAATACTCGATTATGTCGAAAACTTCACGGACTGTGTCTTGATCACCGGCCGGCTTCATCCATGCACTATTCGCTTTAGCTAACATCAGAAACCGAAATTTCCCTGCGCCTGCTCTGGCTTAGTGGCAGCGCCTGGGGCGGGAGCTACCGGTGCTTGCTCCATCACTGCGGTAGGACCACCCAACATGGAAGAAGGATCTGGCTGTGCCTGCATTTGTGGTGCTGGTTGTGCCATCAGTTCACTACCTACCGTGCGGCCGCGGTTGATGTTTTCCATCTGCCGTGCAACTTCAGGATTACGCATTTCCATGCTGGTGGCGATTTCATCCAGGGATTTTTGCGGAGGACGCTTCATCATCGGTATCGACAATACCAAATACACGACTATCAGGAAGCCCAGAATTTTCCAGAACCTGGTTTTCCTGGCATTCAGTTTAGCCAGCTTGCGCAAGGCCAGGCCGGCACTTTGCATATTGGTGAAAGAAGCCAGTACCATGCCGTTTTCCAGCGCATTACCCTGCCTGACGATGAGGTGGTAGGCATCATTCTTGAGATCACTGACAAGACCTGTAGCCAGCCTGGGCAAGATGCGGTCAAGCTGGGCGACAGGGATAGGGGCAGGTGCAGACGCTGCGTCCAGTTCATTGGCAGCGACCGGGCTTGGCGGTGCCGACAAGGTAGAACCACTTTCTATAGAAAATATAGAAAAACCTCTTTCTATGGAGGGAAAGCGTATGACATTGGCCACTTCGACTTCGCGCGCGCCTTCCAGCAGAATTTTTCCAAGCACGGTCAATTCCTGAGAATTGAAATTCTTATTGACCTGTATAGCCTGATAGCTTTCAAAACGATTGATCAGATTTTGTAACATTCCATTTTCCTAAATAAAATCATGTTGAATTAGACGAAGCATCACACTTGGCTGCCGTAGGTATCCAGGTATTCATCCAGATAAGACTCCAGGCCATCCAGTGCAGTCTTGACATAAGGCCGCATCACTTTCGAACCTGACTGTAATTCAGCCTGGTAATGGGCGAATATCCCTGCTGATTCCATCCAGCAGGTTCTGCGTCCCAGGGCATTGAACATATAAAACAGCGTCCGGTTCACTGGCTTGAGCCACAAAAACTCAGCCGAAGCCACCACGCCACTGGTACGCGCCTTATCCAGCAAGGCCAGCATGGCAGTCGCCATATAGGCATGACGTGAGAGGATTTTTACGATGACATCGGTATTTTTATATTGTTCAAAACAGCTTACGCCCAAGCCGGTATCAAATTTTGCCAGTGCAAGTTTGACTGCCAGGTCATTGCTGGCCACGCCAACTGCTGTGCTGGAAGCTGACAATTGATTCAATATCTTCAATGCAGTTTTCTTGTCACCACTAATCTTGGCCATGAAAGAACCCAGCAATGCCTTGAGGTAGGCTGGCAAGTCATCAAAGGATACAAATTTTGGACCCAGTTGCTTGATCAATGCGATCTCTGCGCTGGCGCGGTCCAAACGACGCTTATCGACGGGCAAACCACTGACTGGTGATATCTCCTGGTAGATTTCCCACAACTGGCTTTTTTCTACCCATTCCTTGGGTGTGGTACTCCAGGCCCAGCGTCCACTCTCAACTGGCATTTTCAAGAGATTGGCGTCCAGCACTGGTGTAATGCAAGGCCACAAGGCTACTTCTTTTTTTGCCAGGCTAAACATATCCCAGCGACGTTTGAAATTTTGCGAAGGATGTTTGAAAAAGATGTAGACACCCATGGCGACACACAAAAGCATGGCCGGTATCTTGGTGTATTTTCCTATCAGTTCGCCGTTGGCGGCAAATTCACTATATTCAACATTACCGTAAGAAACACTGCCTATCCAGTCGACAGCGGCGCGCACATCGGCATCAAACAGACCTATCAGCGGCCCCGTCACATAAGAGCGAAACAGGAAGACTGCGCCGACAATAAAACCCTTGCCAATAAACCAGAGTATCAGCACACCTGCGACAAATAACAACATGGCCCACAGGCCTTCGTTAGAAGTATCGTTACCGGAATTACCTGCTTGTGGTGGCGGCATGCCCTGCTCCTGCGATTAAATATTCCCATTTACCTTTGCTGGCGTCATATAAAGCCAGGGACCGGAACCAGTTCAGAAATTCTTTGTCTTGCTGAATTACCTGATATTTTTTATATACGTTGCTTACATAAGCAGAGCGATAAGGTTCATTGGCCGAATGATATAAACCTATCGCACACCACACATCTGACTTGCAAGCGAGGTACCTGAGTTTGAAGATATTCGCACCTACATAGGCATTCAGACAGTTATCTTTCAGCACCCGGTTCAAAGGAATGCGGTGTTCCGCCAGATACTGCTTCCAGCTTGCATCGTTGATCTGAAAACGGCCATAGTCTTGCGTACGGTTTGCATTGCCTGAAGTACGTGCAGAAGACCCTCTTTCTTGCGCATAAATTGCCAGCAGTGCCATGGACGGTACTTTGTAATACTCAGAGGCACCTTTAATACAAGAATAAAAGGCTGGCTCAGACATAGTATCCACTGGCGCAATATAGGCATCCACAAACCTGTCCTCAATTATTATTGTGGTTCTTGTTCAGGTCGACGACCTTGGCAGATTCTTCGTTACGCGTGCCAGCATCTGCACTTGATTTTTCACTCAGGCCTGCGCTGATTTCTTTGAAACTGTCAGACAGGAAGGGGAACAAAACTCCCAGATATTCAGCAAATGAAAACAGGGCGCGATGACGTAACTGTGTCAGGCGAAAATGCGCGACCAGCCATCGGGTACCTATCATCAGCATGACTGCCAGTGAAGTGACGAGATGCGACCAAGGATTTGCTGAATAAGGTGCACCACAGGCGAACAGAAAAGCCACTGCAGTCAGCATGGCATAGATCATTGTTTCTTTTTTTCTGTACTCCACAAATCCGGTGATATCTTCTTCAGTCCAGCCGAGGCGATCCTGGGCGTCATTGAAACTTTCTTCACGCTCTGAACGCACACTGGTAAACAAGCGCTTGAATGCGCTCCGTGTAATACCAGCAGCTTTTTGGGCATCGCCAGAAGGAACAAGTTTGCGCCTGAGCGGTGATGCTTCTTTTTTTTCCGTCATTGGAACTCCACACGAAAGTACGACTAAGTATTCTCAGGTTCTGGCTCAGGTAGAGGGGCAAGCACCATCTGGAATAAATCCAGCAAACCGTTGGCATTGACTATCTTCTTTTCTTCCAGCTCTTCAAGCAAGCGTCCATCGTCTATTTCAAAACGCCAGTCTTTCACTTTGCGATAACTGTATTGATGCATGCGTTCTATAGCGTCATGTACAAACAATAAAATGACAGAAGGCGAAACCTGCAGACCTGCATCTGAAATCTGCGCGCGATAACCAGTGCGGCTTTGAAAGCTGAGATCAGGAATCCAGTCGATACCAAAACCCTGCGCCAGCGCGCCATTGGCAACTGGAACCGCATAATCACCTTCGAAAAAACTATCTTTATAATGCCGTTCAGCCAGATACAGCATGGCCGGAAACAAGCCATCTTCACCATAGACCCAGTCATTTTCGCTACGGCCATAGACGATGCCATCATGTACGCGACCATCGGCATTATTGGCAAAGAAAATGTATTGCGGCGCGAGCAAAGACTCCATGGTCTGACTCAACAAAGGCAAGGCATTGATGCTGCCGGCTAAATTCATGGCTGGGGCATTCATTTGGCACGTATCTCCAGGATTTTCAGTTCGCAGACTTGATTCATGGCGGTCAGTGCCAGGTTTTTGTCGACCTTGCCTATCAGACTCAACTGCACTGCGCGGTTCTGCGGAGAAATGTAGTACTGGTCTTCAACCAGGGTAGCAAACAAGGTACTGATGTACTGCATGGGTTTGGTACCAGCTTCACGCACAAATGGCAGGCGCATGACTTGCTCGCTCAACTGCCTGGCCTTTTCTTCATAAGGCGGGAAAGCTTCACCACGTGATCCTGCTAACAACGCTCCCATTGCGACATCAGAAAACCCTGCGCAAATCTGGCTGGCTTGAGCCATAGAAAATACAGATGGCACACCGCTGGCGGCATCTTTTTGACCAAAAGGGTTTTGCGTATTTGCGGCCGGAGCAGCGGCAGGATTTCTATTGGCCATATCTTGCGGGCTATCGGCAGGCCTGGGGCTATCCAAAGTCTGTGCGCCAGCATTGGCCTGACTATTAGGAGACAAACCAAAATCACCCGACACTGGAACTGTTATTTCTTCACTCTTGCCAGCCATGCCGGTATAAGCCACCAGTGCACAGGAAAGTAAAATCATCCCCAGGGCAGCACTGCCAGCATATTGCAGCACTTTATACTTACTGCGATTATCTGTGCCCGCAGGCATGTACATGCGTGTGCCCAATAACAACAAGCCAAGGACAAAGAAGGAAGAAGCGGCGTAGACCATAGATTATTATTTATTTACCTGAACGAAAATAATCAGCGAAGGCTGTTTTTCCTGCCGCTTTTTCTGCTGCCAGACGCTCTTGTTCATCACGCTGCACTTCTGCAGCTTCAGCCATCGCATCTCTTAGCTCTATCCGGATATAGCGTTCTTTTTCAAAAATCGTGATTTGCACGCTTTTTGTACGCAGGCGCTTGGTGTCTTGATATTGATGGAAATTATTTTTCCCTTCGTCAGAAAAATAACTCAAGTCTTCAATGGCAGCATACAAGTTACCGACAAAGCTGCCATCGGATTGCACATACGGATCCCAACCGAGCGGAATACGTGATTCAAAGCGGAAGGCATAACGATGCGCCCAGGCATCCAGATGTTGCCCCATGGTGAGTCCGCGATCATAAAACCAGGTGTAATTCATGGTTACCGGATCAGCTTTGGCGTGATCTGCAGACTGCGCTGGCTCCAGCTTCATGTCCCGCATAAAAGGGGAAGGCTGCTTTGCCTGCAACTCGACGATGCCTTTAAAATTGTTTTCCGGGATGACTTCACGATACTGCACTGTCGTTTGTCGCGTGGCGCAACCAGATACAGTAAGTGCTGCCACTACTACTACCATTGAAAAAACTCTCACCTGTCACTCCTCTAAACAGCGAATCCGACTTGATAATCCAGCGATACTGGCACGCGCTCTATTAAATTCACTGCGTAGCCACCAGCCTGCTCCAGCTTCACCAAACCACAACCGTCGCGAAACAGGAAGGCCATGGCAAATGCCTGATGTCCATCCGAGCCATACAAACTGACTGCCCGGGCAATCATTTCATTCATGACATAGCGCGTGTTCATGTGCAGGGATTTGATGTCGTAGTCCAGTACTACCGCTTCCGATACCGCAATATCCACCTGTAATTGCCCAGTTGGTCTCGATAAAAAAATCATGCAGTTGTGAAAGCAAAATGGCGCGATTACCTCAGCATCCAATGCCATCTGCACGTCCAGCAAATATTGCACGCAGAGCTGCACCGCCTTTTGCAAAGCGATCTTTTCTGCAGGCGGGGCAGTCATTGCCACTTCATGCACGTACAAATCCGGTTCCAGGCTCACAGCAGACGCTCTTTGCAAGTAAATAAAAAAGCAGCCATTGGCTGCCCCTACTATTCAATATACATATAGGTGATTGGTGAATGCGCCAGCTTTGATGTGTACAACCAGGTCAAGCTGGCGACAAGCTGGACGAATGCGGATACAAGAAGTTTTCACATTGCCCGCCCGCACAGGGCAGGCAATCATGCTGCTAAAACATCTCTATCCAGTTGATTGCCATCTATTCATTTCGCGATAGCAAACTCTACGCAAAAGCAAGACAAGGAAATGATCAACTTTTAATTCGCATTTTGTGGCACAGGCAGCAGCACCACCCCCATATATGAGGCAAAGTTTAGGCGAATGAAAATCAAAAGTCAAACGATTTTCCGTAAGTACCTTTCGGACATGGAAAAGCCTTCGGCGAGCAGGGCTGTGACGGCGTGATCATGCTCTTCCAAACGATTGCACTTAATCGCCAGTTCAGCAAAATTCGCAGAAAATGCCGGGATAGACCCGCCATACCGGGCATCAACTATCCAGGCGACGAATTTCTTTAAATGCCCATTGGCAATTTTTTTCTCTGACCACTCTTTAACACGTTCAAAATTATGCAGGACCAGCAGTTCAGGACGAGGTACTTTGACGACAAATTCCCCAATCGGATCGGAGCATATTTTGTCTTCGTAAAATTCATATTCGTCATTGGTCCTGAGCATTTCGTAGGGTGGATGCAGGGATTGCACCAGCATCAGTTTAATATCACCCTCTCCCAGCTCCAGGCCATAGGAATACTCACCTGCTACGAACACCAACGGCGGGCCAGCTTCAGGTGTAATCGCCTCTAGCGTGAATGCACTCGAATAACATAGCCCGGTCGCATTCTTGAAATGCAGGCTGGCCAACCGGATTGCATGGCGCATCAAAATGGCCTTGCCATCTGCCATTTTGTCTGTAGGTATGTATACGCCGTGTGCCACACGTTGTATCAACGCTTTTTGTGCCAGGTAGTAGCTTTTATTTTTTGCGATATTAGTCCCGACTATCATCAGCTCAGGAAATACTTCATCCACGACCACGTCCTTGGCAGGTGACTTCCGCCGCGCAATCGTTTTCGTGACTTTTTCTGGCACAGGTTTACTTGATTTCAATTACAGGATTCCTCAACAAAAAACGATAATTACAAACTGAAACTCATTTCAATAAAATGAATCAGCTGATTAGTATATTCTGATTTAACTGTCGCTCTTCAGCCCACTTACGCACTTAACTACATAGATGCAACACCAACGCTTTTTTAACTATGAAATCACGCCGCTGATTGTTTGCATTTTTGACTTTTACATGTAAATAAACACGCAATACCGAATTCACTCTTGGCAATGTTATGGCTTTTGAGACAAATATCAGACGTCATTATGTTACATTTTGTAAGACCGCCGTCGTCCTTATGCCAAGACCGCACAGATATCAGACAATGCTTCAATTAGAAAGCTGATCAAAAAGCTTCATTCGTATAACAGTGTCAACGAATCCAGTCATAAGACGTTTTGATTGCCAGCCCCTTCACTCTTTTCAAGATAGTTTGGAAATAATGAGCTTGCTTTTTTTGCCTGTTGAAAATCTGAAAAATGACCCAATTTAAATGTGGTATGCCCAGAGAAATGAGTTTGCACTTATATCGTTTGATATGACAAACGTCAGGTCAAAAAAATCATTACACATCATATAGTGTGCGGGGCTAGCCACTTATAGATGAAATGAAGCAAGGCCTGAAATACTGAACTACCTGCAGCAGGAAAGTCCAGGTTTGACTTTCCTACTTTAATTTCGTAATATCTCGCGTGCTAAAAATAAAAAATTGCTTGAAGAAAGCAAGAGGACAAAGATGAGTGGCTCAACTATCGATCTTACGGAGGAAGATATTCTTGATGTACTTCGCCGTAATGGAGTTGATCCTGAATTTGTCTCTCCAGAGCAACTAGACCGCATTTTTGAATATGTTGAGTCGGAAGAAGAACGTGTTCTTTCGGGGGTGCTTTACTTTGAAGACCCCAAGCAAATTCAAATGTATGCGCGTGTCGAAATCGCCAACATTTTGCGCGAAAAGGGCATACTCGAAGTCAAGCCCGAACTTGCTGTCACTGTCACTGGTGCCTGTCTGATCAGTACCGATATTTTCGAGCGCTACAATAAAATCCGTGCAGAAGTTGAAAAACTGGAAAAATTTGGTAATGTTTCCATTACGATCAACCCAGGCCTGGATGGTGAGAAATCTGCACATCAAATCAGCGTGGACATACATGAAGTCGCATTGGAAAACGTCAATGCCGCGTCCTTGATCACAGACGCATTGTCAGAAATTTCCAAGCGCGCCATGTTGGGCGGCAGCTTTCAAGTGCACTTCATCGAACAACGTGAAGATACAGCGACACATCAACGCAATATTGATAGCGGCATCATGCCGGCCAAACTGGAAGTGATTGATTTTGGTTACGGCAGCGATGGCGATGAAAAATTTGCAGAGCGTACCTACAAGGACGTAGAAGGCGATTTCTTCACGCTGCGTCGCGAGGCAGGTGGCTACTCACAGTTCAGCGTGATTGGCCCGTATCAGAAGGCCAGTGACAAGGACAACGCCAATATCAGTACACTCACTGGTGACAACTGGACCAAAGTAGAGCCTGAACTGTTTGAGTTAATCAATCAAAAGCTTGAGCAAACTGCCACCGCCAAAACCGCACCAAAAATTTAGCGCAACGGAACCAAAGCTTACTTCGCTGGCGCCACACTTACTGAAGCTGCATTTTTTACCTTAGCAGCGTCCTTCTTGCTATCAGCAATTACCTGCAACACGGCCTTGGGTATCTCTGTGCTCGAACTGGTAGCATAAAACGGCCATGGCCGCGACGCTGGACATTTATATTCGACACTCTTTTTGTCATCTGTCAGGCGCCAGGCAATCATGGTTTTTGCTGACAAGCCTCTGCAATCACCGGCAGGATGTGGCACCTCTGCAGCTGTCAGCTCACCCTCATATCTGAAGGGATAAGTGAAACGTTCGACAGCTGCAGCAAAAAACCACAGCGTTGCCATCAACAACCAGATTCTGACGTATAAAACAAGATCCGAAATTTTCATGGGATAGACTATGCTGGCAAAATTGGCATTGAATGCTAACAACGACTAGTACGCACGAAATGAATCGTGGCAAACAGATTATCTGCCTTACCAATTCCCGTTACAAGTACCGCAGGACTCATTTCATCAACCGGAGTGAAATGCGTTTCGGTAGCACTGCATAACATTCAGCAGCAATGCACACTCCGCCATTGCGCAGTTTATTTCATCGACAATGCTGCATCTTTCGCTAGTGACTTGACTGGTGGCTCAGTGACTGAAGACATGAGCATTTTCGATGGGGTAAATGGCATATCCATCTTGCCCCCCTTGTCGAGTTTGCCCAAACCTTCTTTCAACACGCCCGAAGACATGACAGATTCAGCCAATTTCTCGACACCCTGCTCTATCACTTTTGAACCTATGTATTTTGCGGCCATCCCGGCCAGAACTGGCAATGCCATATATCCTCCTCATAAAAACGCTAAAACTTAAGTCTTAAACTTAGTGTCAAACTTAAGTGCCAGAAATTAAGTGCAAACAAATTCGCTGCTAATCACATTCAAAGTACGCTCAAAGGCAGTAACTCAGGCACGAATGGATTCTCGCCTTCCCAGAGCTGCCCCGTATAGCAGCCCTTCCAGATTGAAGTAAGTCTGTGTTTCACGTACCGCACTTACCTCCTGCGTTGACTTGGCGATCACATGCAGCATACGGGAAATAAAAGCAGGTTCGGGCAAATGCCCCGGATCTGCCTGCTTAAAGAACACGCCATCTACCATGGAAAATAATTGCATTTCATCCTGGTTAAGAAAAGCGTCCCTGCCGGTGACCACTGCAAAGAAAGCTGCCAGTACTCTGCAGAGTGAGTAGTTGCAAGCACACTCGTTCACCTCTGCCACTTTGGCAAACATAAGAGAAAATGCCTCAAGACCGGCAACATCCTTGTTGCGCAAAAAAACCAGCAAAGCAGACTGATAAGCTTCGCGCGACAGACCATTATCGGCATTCCGCACGCTTTTACTCAGGCCATCTTCAATATCCCAAAACACAAAGGGCGCAAAGAAATTGCCGCAAGCCGGTGGCAAACGGCCTGAGATGTCCGACAACAATAAAGCCTCTTCATAAAAGTACAGTGTCGGCCCCGCGCCAAAGCGAACAGCATCCCTTAAATAAGACACCAAAATCGTCAGTGCCCGCTTGAATGCACGCACTTCGCGCGCCCCCAGTATGGCTTGCGAAAATGTCCGTTGTATTTCTTTGGCGAATACAGTCGCTGCCACAAATCCGGCAACCCGTAACATATCCGTCGCATAAGACAAACCTGAATACACCAATGGGTCTGGCGTGCCTGCATTATTTGAAATGATCTTTCCCACATCACTGAGTGCGGCAATCGCACTTTCAGAGGCAAGGGAAGAAACCATATCAAGTTCATGCCGCCACATTAGTCCCCGCCTTTTCAGTAATTCAGAAAACACTACAGTAAAAAACCAGCCGTTTCACTTAACAATATCTGCCAACACCAGGTCCCAAGATTAAATTCTTGCAAGAATGCGCTTGCATGGGGCACCTAGTTTAAAATGCTTTATAAAATCAAGTCATTGATTATACAAACAAAAGTAACAAAATCAAGAATAATATATTAACTATCAACTCTAATTTTCACCCTCCTTTCATTCCTCTTTGTATAGTAGATACTTATCAAAAAGAAATCGGAATGATGGAGTTTACACAAAAACGGGCTTGAACTAATTCGGGTATTACTAAATAATAGTCAATAATTTCCAGATAAAGACCTGATAAAGAATACTCTTGCCTGTGCACGGTAATGGCAAAAATCAGATTTATGGAATGAAAACCTGGCGCATGTGCATAACAAGCAGTCTGCGCCACTTAAAAACTGCAGGTGCGCAGACAAAATGAAAAATTCCAGCCAGGTAAATTCCGCTACGAACTTAGTCCGGCCAGGTGACACTGCGCGTGCCCCCGATCTCAAAGACCCCAATATCACGCCAGGTAGCATACTTGACCTTGATGCCGATGGTCGCCGTGACACCAAGGAAATGAGTCTGCATGCACTATGGCATTTGCAACATGGCGATACCATCACAAACGGACAAGTCACCCACCCAGAGCAGAATTGCGTGTTGGTGCTGCCAGAACTGCTGCCCAGTACCAATATTCCCGCCCTGCCTGCAGCGATGACTATGCCATACAAAGATCCTTACACACCGGCACCATATGAAGATGAAGAATAAGCGACGAATAAGTCGCAGGAATTTTTTGCATTCATATCGAGCCATAAGCAGGCCTGACGCAATAGAATAGGTCATAGTCAGCTTACCGAGCTGTCATCAAAAGGATATGAATGAGCGAGCAATTGAACGAACAGAGCATGCCATGTCCGGTATGCCGCGAAACTATTAAAGTTGGCGCCTTAAAATGCCGCTTCTGTAATTCCAATCTGAAAACAGCTGCTGTTGAACAAGAGGCCGAAACGGAACGTGTGTTGTATTCCGGGCATCCGGCCATCATCTATAGCGCGTGGCAGTGGCTAGCCGTGATCTGCACTCTGGGCATTGCATTTATATACTACTGGATGGAAAGCATCTCGGTAACTTACCAAATCACTACCCAGCGCATCAAGATAGAACATGGGGTGCTGTCCAAATTACTGGAAAGCGTGGAATTATTCACAATAGAACATTTTGATGTCTACAAACCTCTGGGCATGCGCCTGGCGGGCTACAGCTGTATCAGACTCAGATCATCTGATGCCAGTTCACCCATCATCAGTATCTACGGTGTTGACGACCTGGAAAATCTTGCAGATCAATTGCGCGAATGCTCTTTGCGCGAACGCAGCAGACGCAAAATTACCTCCATCATCCAACCCTGATCAAAAGGCGGAAGGCTTGCCGCCATTTTTGGTATAAAACTCTTTGACCTGGCTCAGCAAGGCGGCTTCGACCGCCTGGTTGTCGGCATATTCTTGCGGCAGGATGAGCGCGCGATTGAACAGGATGAAAACGGGTACGGAATAAATTCCGTATTGTTTAGTCAGTAATTCAGCACGACTCACATCAGCCTTTACTTCAGCACTTTTAATGGAAGTGATGAATTCTGCTACCGGGACAGCCTCTTTTTGCAGGAAGCTTTTGATAGAATCAGGATCACCCGCAATCAGGCTCTTGTCCTGGATAGCGGCAAATAGCTTGGCACGCAATTGATGCTCCATGCCCATCCTGCGCAAGGCGTAAAAAATCGCGGCTTCCCTTTCCCCGATCTTGCTGTCACTGCGCCAATTGGCAGAGAAAACTGCAGGTATCTGCTCAAATGCGTAGATCCCTTGTTGAAACAAGACAGACTGCTTGCTTTGCCAACTGTTGACACTGGGCTCAACGGCGCGGCAGTGCGGGCAGGTGTACATGAAAAATTCCAGGATCTTCTTGTCTTCGGGCTGTGCCGCCATGGCTGCCTGCATCATTTCTTTGGATTTACCTGTATCAGTACAGGCAAATAGCAGTCCAGACATCAGAAAAATTCCGGAAATTCTTAAAAAAATCTTCCACAGATTGTTGTTTTGCATTTGCTGGCTCAAATCCCACGGTAGTTTCAATATTACATTGCATATCAAAGCAAATTTAATGATTAGATGAAATAGTAATGCATTTTTCCTTCAATTATTCTTTTCCAATAGCGATTTATTTTGTATTTATATTGAGTTAAACTATGATAATTAAATGAAAATATTATTTTAAATACGTACATGCTCTGGCGGCTGTGCAAAATCATGGCTGCAGGCGTGGCTTATTTATTGTGGCATCCCCACAAAATGAAACGCGCTGACAGGCCACCGAGCAAAAACTATGTAAAAGAACAAATGGGGTAGCGAATGGAGTATTGGAAACTGGCCCGGTGGCCGCATTGGGCCTCAGGTTTTTTTGCCTTGATGGGTATTTTCTACGCAAGAAAGCTGTTTGATACCAATTACCTCGCTATTTCTTTTTGGTTCTTTTTCCCTTTCTTGCTGGCGGGTATTGCTTCTGAATTATTGATCACTGCAATCAGCCTGAAAAAGAATGTACGCCTGCTGTCCGAGACTGAAAGACGTCTGGCCAGGCACTTCGACTGGAAAGTCATTGCGACTCTCGCCATCGTCCTGTTTATTACTGCAGCAATTCTGGCCAGCTTGTACACCAAAGGCATACATAGCAGCTGGTTCGTGATTGCCATGGCTGTGCTGTCCCTGCTATACGGCCTGGTATTGCGCCAGGTATGGTTGGTGGATGTCTTGAGCTATCCCTTGTTTTATCTCATTCCTGCAGTTGCTGGCACCCTCGATACCATGCTGCCTTTATTTGCGACGCAGATACTGCTGGTGTATATGTTTGGTGTGATGGTGTATGCAGTAAGACTGACTTCCATGCTGGAAGTCTCTACCATTGCCAATGAAGACCATAGTTACATGATGGCAGGCGGCATCTATGATCGTCATTTAATGGCCTATCTCCTCGGGCTCAGCGGCGCAAGCTTTGCGCTCGCCATGGCTTATCACCTGATAGAGCAAGCCAGCAGAATGGGGCGGGCGTCACTCATCATCATTCCTCTGATGATCTATATCATTACCCATGTGACACAACATTACCGCGTCTATGTGAAGGACCAGGGCCAAGAGAAAACCTTCCGTGAAGTAGTGTGGAATCTGCGCGTCAAACTCTGTACCTGCAGTGCCCTGATTTGCCTGGCCATCGCGGTTAACTGGGGAATTTGATGGCATCCAAAGCACGCGTCAGCCTGGTATTGCTATGCTATCTTTTATTAGGTGGAATGTTGCTAGCAATGCCGGTCTTTTTACTCATAGTAAAAACCGTACCCTACCGTTTTGAAATATTGGCGGGCTTTTATGTCACGCTTTTCTTCGCATTTGTCATCAGAAGCTTCGTATTGGGCGGTGGCCTCAATTTGCGCCTGAGCACACAAGTCAACGAAATTTATGGCGCCAGCTTAGAGAATATGCCGGGCTGGTTTGTTGACCTGCAATGCATGAGTTTATTACGCGTCTTTGGCGTATGGCTGGTATTTCCAGCTGCGTGGTCATCCAAAATTATTCAACAGACTGATTTATTCCATGCATATGAACTGAGCCTGGATGCATGGCTTGCTACTCTCTCTGCATCTCTCCAGGCCAGGCAAGAAGGGAAAACATCTTGAGTTACACACTTTTTCTACAGGCGCTGGAGCAAAAGCGCGATGAAGATGGCCATGCGGGCTGTTATAGAGATGATGCCGTCAGGGCATTGGCACAGGATGATCTGTCATCCATGTTGAACAAAGGCCACGGCCTGGATATCGGGAAGGATGATGTAATGGCGAAGAACAGACTGGAAGAATTGAATCAACTTTTGCAATCAGGTAGCAAACCTGATTTTTCTGCTTCGGATGCAGCCTGCAGTCCTCAGTCATTCGACGTCAAATATGCCAGTGCAGTAGAACGCTGCAATCTTTTTCTGATACAAAAACAATTGACCAGTCTGAATACCCAGGCTGCCCGTGTAGACCTGGCAGCCAGACTGACGGGTGTTGATACCAGCAATATCAAAACCGAGTCACTTCACTTACCTGAAAACCAGGTGCTGCTCAAGGAACTGGAAGCATTCAGGAAGTTAAGCATCAATATCGCTGGCTTGCTGGCTTTTGACATATCACGTCAAGAACGCTCAGAGCATCTGCAAAAAAATATACAACAAATCGGCGTCAAAGCCAGAGAAATACTGAATGCCCTGTCACCCATTCATCAAGACTTGAGGTTGGACGCAGAGGAAGTGAAACAAGCCAACACGGGAATCAGAAATGGAAATTGAAAATGCGTGCTTTTACCTGGTCAAGGAAAAGGGTAGTGAAAAAATCGTGTTCACGCTGTCAGACGGCGTCAAGGACAGGTTGCGTTTTATTGAGCATATGAGTGCCGGACTGGAAGAGTCTTTTGACCCGGTCACATCCACCATCGTTAAACGCCTGGGCAATGCTACAGAAGTTTGGGAAGATGAGTTTGCCGCGAAGATCCTGGGTATACTTGTTCACGACGGGCTGGAACTGGATACTCTGGAGTCCTTGCAATTGGTGCAGAAAATTCGCCTGCAATCGCTGCCCTTAAGTGACTTGGCCGGCATACGTGGCCTGGTCTATCAATTGCTTGAAGAACGCAAGGAAATTGAAACTTCGCGCAGCAACTTATGGCGCACTTTTGCACATCGCTCGGCTATTTGAAGCACCCATCCAAAAAAAGAAAAAGGCAGCGCATATGATAGATGCAGTGCCTTTTTCCGTTTACGCTTTTGACATTTAATCGGTAACGATAATCAATCGTCCAAGCAATCTGGATTCAACTTGACGGATACGCTTGCCTGTCGCAATTTCAATTTCACGCAGGGCACCATCAAAAGTACCAAAGAAGGTGCCACCCATTTTAATATCCTGGTCCTTGGTCTGGTAAGACAAGGAGTAACCATTTTTGGATGCCATACGCAATAGTGCATTGCGCAAGGTTTTGTCATTCAGTGAAATTTCCCATTTGGTGCGTGAGGCTTCCACTACTTCAATATTTGCCTGTACCGGGAAAGAGACGACATTATTGTTGACCGATGTCGTCGAAACTTCAGTGATGACGTTATTATCAACAACAGATGAAGTGCTTTGCGCTTCGGCCGCATCAAATCTGACTTTTCTGATGGTGGGCTTAGCATCATCCGTACTTGCAAGCGCGGCATTTGACAAACCCATCTTGCTCATTTTGTAGCCACCAGCCGCAGGCATGGGGAAGCGGTAATCAGCCCTCATCATTTTTCCTGCAGTCACAGGCTTGCTGTCACTGTCATCAAAACTTATAGGCTGTGCCACTGGCTTGACAGTCGTCGCGTCCTGTGGAACGGATGAAGGTTCTGGCTTGATTTGCTTGCTGCGGGCATTCAGTTGCTCCAGTTTTTCGCGATACTGTGCTTCCAGCGCTTCCAGTTGCGCCATTTTTGCTTTGGTCGCCTGTTCTACTCGCTGGCTGATCATGCTGTCTATCGCACCATCAGGCATCCTGACACCGATGTTGGCGCTGCCACGGTTATCACCCACTTCGCCCAGGGCACGCACCGGTACTTCAACTGTGGCAATTGGCACTGAACGCGCTTCAGTGATTGCTGCGTGCGCCGGTTGCAGGCGCAAGGCAATCAACGGCTCCGGGGTTTCATATTGCTGTCTTACTGTGACATGGCGCAGGATGCTTTTATCTTTACCCTGGCTAAGTAATTGAGATGCGTAAGACCGGTTCGACATGGGGGCCAGGGTAATTTCCCGGTTTTCCCAATTGATGTCGGCAATCAGCCGGTTCTTGAGCAACATGCCATCCAGGGCGATGACCCAGGTCTGGGCACTGTTCCACTCTATTTTATTCCTGAGATTCACGCCTTTCAGTGCAAACACGCGCCAGCCCTGGCTTTCAGGCACGATACCGCGCAAGCCGGTGAGCATGTCCACACCTCTGTTTGCAGCGACGGGTATCATCACCATATCCATATCGATATGGCCATGATGCAGGGTATTGGCAGTAGCACCGACTACCCGTTCTTCACGGACATCAACAATTTTCCTCTGCGCACCAGATATCTGATAGACATAAGGTGTGTTGGGATTGCTGACAACCTCAAATCCTGCCATGGCACCAGGCGCGTATGCGGCAAGCCCTGTTGCGAAAATGCTGGAAACAATGATACTCAATAAATTACGTTGATATTTCATCAGTAATCACTCCGATAGCCCACGGCTACAAAAAATTAAATTCTTATTTGATACTGAAACCTTATCGTCATCCGGCATGAGCCAGGACAAGACGCACGTGTCTCAAAGAAATTGCTAATTACGATAGCGTTTCATCTCATTCCAGTTTTTTGCGTACCTGACTTTACCGCCGATAAAGCAGCGAACCAGGCGAAACACCACCATGGGTGAATACTTGAAACGCTCAAGTATTGACAGTGCAACGATCACCGTGATGGCCGTAACAAAAGTAAACATATTGGCGTGCAACAACCAAAATACCAGCGGGAAAACTGCCACGTAGTTAATACCCAAAAACCGTAGCTCCCTGGCAGAGTCACGCCAGATTACCTTCGCTGTGCCGTCATCGATATTATTTGCCATCTCAATTCCTTATTGTGGTCCGTCACTGCCCAGCATACGCTCTGCCTGGCTGGCACTGACTTCATATTTTTTATATTCGATCTCGGAAATCATCCCTTCGCGATAGTAGCGACGGGCTTCATCCACCAGCAATTGTTTTCTTTCCTTGACAATGGAATGCGTCAGGAAAGGCAGCATATTGACATCGGCCCCGACTTGCTCGATCAGGCGGGTTTTCACTTCATCATCGAATACCAGGAACTCACGCAAGGCAATACGCTTGAAGTTACCGTCATCATTCTTTTCTGTCGAAGCAACCAGACGCTGAGTCAAAATTACCTTGGTGGTATCGATCAGATCAACCATCTTCGACACCCGCTCTTCATGCGGAAAAACGTTGACCATACGTTTCCAGGTCTGCCCTACCGAGTTGGTATGCAAAGTTGAATACACCGCCTTACCAACTTGTGCTGCCTGGATACCGGCATTGATGGTTTCATGGTCGCGCATTTCACCCACCATCAGAATATTCGGGTCGCGCCGAACCGCATTACGAATAAATTCTGAGAATGACTTCAAGTGACGGCCTATTTCATGCTGGGCCACCATGGATGAGTAGCGCTTGCATTTATCGAAAACGAATTCTATAGGATCTTCACCCGTCAATATGCGTTTATTTGATTCTGGTTGTTCCAGTATGTAGCGGATAATCGCGGCCAGCAGTGTGGTCTTGCCTGAACCAGTTTCACCCGTCACCAGCACCAGGCCAATTTCAGGAAACAGTTGCTCCATCAAATCTGGCGGTAGCTTCATGGTGGATATTTCAGGCGGATTTTCCTGCAAGGGACGCATGACAATCTCTACACCTGGGCCTGAAGGCGACAAACAGCCAGTGGCATTCATACGGAAACGCACAGATACGCCGCGTTGTCCTTCCAGCTTTAATTCATAGGCGTAATCGATGGCTTCACCACCACCGAGTTTGGATGGTCCATTGGTGCCATACACTTCAGTGACGATGGTATTGAGCTCGCTGGTTTCCAGGCTTCTCTTGGTCAGCTTGAAGATAGGCTTACCCACCCTGACCTTGACAGGGTCACCGGTCTTCAGATAAATATCAGATACTCCGATGTCCAGGCAATGTTGCAACAAGCGGCGGAAAGAATTTTGTTCAAACGTGTTTGGTACATCCTTGAATGCATAGCGGGCTTCGACTGCTTCGCGGTCAAACGTCACATCTTGATTCTTTGCTGACTTGGGAGCGAGCGAAATGGGCTGTACAAGCGCGGACATAATTAACTCGCAATCAAAAGCTGGGGAACAACATCCAGTCGTTAGAATTCAAATTGAATTCAGGGCGTTCGGTAATCGTCAGCGTAATATCATCGATGGATATGCCAGTCTTGCCATTGCCGGTAATGCCAAGGCGGTTACGTGAGACAAAAGGCTTGGTAACCAGGTTTTGCAGGAGCAGATATTGATAACGCTGCATTCCAGAAAAATCTTCATTCAACATGGCCAGGTTCTGACGGTAAATCGCATTTGCCTGATCTACGCCTTTGTCCCAGCCCTCAGCCAGTGCCTGGTTCCAGACCCGTTTTTCTTCATCATTCTTGGGGAACAAGCTAGGGTGCACATCATTGCCTGGCACACCTGCATCAAAGACCAGATAATTTTCCCAGATAGGGATGGTGGTGATCAGGCGCGCTTGCTTTTTAATACGGAAGCTGGCTTTGGAATAACGCAATACATCGCCCTGTCCATCCTTGTCACTCAGGAGGTTTTGCGCTCCCAAAATAACTGGTGGCTGCATGACGCAGTTTTCATTAGGGCGTTCAGCAATCAGCTTTTGCGAATAGCGGTTTTTTTCTTCTTTGCCACAGTTCAGCATGAGAGGTGCGAAATTGAATATCCTGTCCATTTCTGAACGGTGGCGGTACAAGAATTCCTTGATCAGGATGGAGCGTGCCACCAAGCCATTGCGTATACCCAGGCCATAGGCAGCTTCGCGCACGGCAGCCACCCGCAGGTCACGTATATCACTGCCTTTGAATGGATCATCTTCACTGCGCTTGGCCTTGGCAATATTCTCTGCAGAAAAGTCACTTAACATGGGCGCAGCAGTATCTCTGGCTGTATTTTCTGCGCTGACATTGACTGTGACAGGTTCGCCTTTGCTATCGTAAGCAAAGGCAGTGGAGGCGCACAGCACAGCCATGGATGCGGCAATAAATTGACTTACTTTGAACATACAAGACCCGTTATCAAAATTAGTCAAAGAAACGAACCAGCACTTTTCTTCTTGCTTCGTCCACCACGATATCTGCACGCGAACCGGCCTGTAAGCCGGCATCGCGCAGGATGGAAGCGATGGACTGTTCCCTGGCATTGATTTTTACCATGACAGGGATGGCGGGAACACTGCCTTCAGGCTGCATGTATTCATAGCCAGAACGTATCGCCATTTGACGCGCCACTTCCTGTATGGGACCAGCTTCCCAGACAAAGCTGATTTTCGCAGTCATGCCATACGGCTCTTTGGTGTTAGCCGCTTTATCCATTTTCACCTGCTGTGCGGGTGTGAGTTGGGCTTTCTCAACTGCAGCACGGGTGTTGCTTGCTTCTGCCAGCAATTGCGAGTTGCGCTCTATCGAGTCTGCAGTCGACAACAATTGCTGCTGCAATGTCACCGTCTCGGACAAACGGGATTTCTGGTCTTCCGCCACTTTGGGATTTCTCGTCTGGCAACCAGCCAGGGTCGCAGAAACAACTAATAAGCTGACAGCAAATTTAATCTGATTCATGGATGAAGTCTCTGAGTTGCGAACGCGCATCGTTTCAAGCCCTGTCGATACAAGAATTTTCACGTCTCGTAAGTAATGATAAAGTGAAAAATCTTATTTATTTCCATTTCTACGAATGAAAATCAAAATAATAGGAAAACTTTAAGACAATGATAGCATAAAATATTTTCAAAATTTATTGAAATTACAGCGTCCAAACAGAGTATTTTGATCAGGACTGGAGATTTTGAACTTCCTGCAACAAAGAACACCATCTACAGAAAGGCTACAGGGTCTGCAAGCTCAAAAATCAATTGCCAACAGGAAAATTAGCGGAAGGAAACGCAAATCCAGCAGTTGGAAATTCTGATTAGCGTTATGGTTTGAAGTGGAAAAATAAGAGTCAGAAGTATCAACATTAGCGAGCGATGGTCAACCTGATTAATCCAGTCAAGCAATACCATGAAGCGACTCCACACCAGGACGGGCGGCACTTGCGGCCACCCGTCTTTGGTTCAGTTCCAGTAGATTTGAACGGCCCTTACACCAACGCTGCAGCCCGCTTTTTCTCTTCAAGATCTTTCTTGTGAGAATACTTCAGCAATTCTTCAGCCATGCCTTCAATGATATTGGTATCGTCATCTTCACCTATCATGCCAGTCGCAGATTTTCTGGCAAGTTCGCGGCGTTCGATTTCGTCCATGGCAGAACCATCTGGATAATTCTCTGCCAATACCCTTCTGGCCTTGGATGAACCAATAGCACGGTACAACTTGTCCCTGAGAATAGTATCTTTACGCGTAGTTGAGAAAGCCCACAATTCCATAGGGCCGACAGTGTTGGTCAGCAATTGCTCATTCCTGTGTTTCTTGGTCGAGAAAATTGCCAGGAAAGTGGAACCGCCTGAACGTGGGGGATGAACCCGGCCAGATTCCAGCGCATGACGCGCTGTTTTGGATAAGCCGAAACGATCACCAATTTCTTTGACCTGGGCAGCATCACCACCATCGAGTACAAATATGGAAGTCGCAAATTCCACCATCTCTTTATCAAAGTCATTCATGGATTGCGACAGCAGGCAAACCTGTACGCCCCATTTACGACCTTCACGCATATACACCAGGACCTGGTCACGCACCACAGGTGAGTTTTCAGTTCTGTGAAATTCATCGAAGACCACGCGTTTTGGGTCTTCCTTGATTTCGTCGACACGGCCCTTGTGGTAAGTCTTGTACAAGGAACGGCATTCCTGCAGATTTTCTTCATTGAAGAAGAAGTTACGTGTGCCTATGAACTGCCCCAGCATGTACATGATACCGGTGCGGCGGTCAGCAGCGGCACCACCGGATTTGGCGACTTCATCCAGATCAATCGCCACGATGCGGGTATCACCAATATCAAACTTGGTCGTCGAAGTCAGCACCGGATATTCACGCAAGACCGACTGTATCATGCGTGAAAACGCGTCGACGATGGTTTCAGAAGTTGCAGTTTTTGGTTTGGTGTACACGTCCCTGAAAGACTGATCCTGCACCACAGAGGTCAGGTCATTCATGTTCGGTACGGCAAAACGTTGCGCCAGGATGGCTTCATGCACCATGCCACTCTTGAACAATTCGTCGGTGATATCCCACCAGGTAGTGATCTCATCGGTATGCAGACCCAGTGACCTGACTGCTGCATCGACTTTTTCATCCTGATGTTCAGAATAACGCTTGGGACTTTTCTCTGGCGAATACAGGCGGTAGGCTTCATCCACGACCATGCCGCAAATATCCGGCATACCATCGTAGGGCTCGGTTTTACCCATGGGCATGGTCAACAGCGTCAGCAAGTTCACCAGGAATGCACGCTCTTGCGGTATGGGATAGTGATAACCAAGCTGAGTATCGAAAGGGTTGACTGCATATTCCGGCGTCATGCGCAGACGGAAATAATTGGCCAGATGCTTGAGATTAGGTGGCAAGGCATCTTTGACCAGGGAAATCAAACCACTCGATGAGGGGCCGATATCAATCACAGAAATCCGCGGCAAACGCTTCAGGCCAGGCATGACGCAAATTGCCCAGTTCAACATGTTCGACAGTACCGACTTACCCGAACCTGGCTTCGCAAAGATGATGTCAATCCAGGTGGTCTGTTTGCTGGAACCTGGTTGATAAGGCCAGAGTTTTCCATCCGGCGAACGGAACAATACTGCACCCTCTTTCCAGGAAGAAGCCGGGCGCTGCAAAGGCATCATGTAAACAATGTCAGGCAAAGGAGCAATGGCGGGTGTGCCCATGTTTTTTGTGGAAAATCCCACCAGGGTAGATGCCACACCTTCGAAGGGATCGCCGCTCTTGTCGAATACTTCTATGCCACCCCAGCCTTCGATGGCGCGCGCCAGTCTTTGCTCCCTGCTACGCAACAGCTTTTCTTCACCGACAGGTGCCCAGGTCGCAAACGACATGGATACCTTGACGACCGTGCCGCCTTCCATGTCCTGGTAATTCTGCAAGGCTTGTACCGCATTATTAGCCAGCTTGTTATTCGATGAGGCAAAGGAGATCAAGGCGGCGATCATGGATTTCATACCGAATCCGCGCACACCGCCACCTTCCATCATCATGGAATAACGCCAGGGCAGATCAGCCTCCCTGAGACGGGCAAACAGTCTTTGGAAAGTATTGATATCTTTTGGGAACAGGTACACATGGACAGGCGCAACGATGCGGTCGCCTATACGCAACCATTTGCCGTTCAATTCTTCTGCATCGCGCGGCATGATTTGATGTTCTATGCGCGGATA
Organism: Pseudomonadota bacterium; assembly: GCA_040390835.1. Lineage (GTDB taxonomy): Bacteria > Pseudomonadota > Gammaproteobacteria > Burkholderiales > Burkholderiaceae_D > Undibacterium. The sequence continues at coordinate 171,293 of JAZJXP010000039.1, read as the reverse complement.
CAGTATGTCGGATATATCGCGCGGATGCGGATTGTCAAAAGCGCGCGGGGATATTTTGTCGCCCAATAATCTGGGTCTCCACAGCTCGTCTGTGTAATCAGCATCGTAGGACATACGCGCTACCCGCAATGCCGTATGCGCATCCAGAATTTCACAATCCAGACCAGCTGTTTCCAGTTCCAGCCTGACTGAACGCTTGAAGGAACCATGCCTGTCGCGCAATTCACGGATCGCGGCAAACAGATACTGACTGTGCTTCATAATCGGCACATTGTGTTCTTTATTGAACTGCACTTTTTCTTTGGCAGCTGCTGCAGATTCTGCCTTGGTCATGGATGAACCATGGGTCCACACCACCAGATAGCATTCTTCATGAGAAGTGTACTGCGACATATGAGCCACTTTGGCGTCAAACATGTCTTGCACATCCATTTGCAAATTTCTGGCGGTTTCTCTTGAGCCTTCTAAAGCATAACGGATGTCACGCACAACAAAGTCTTTATCGCAGCCAAAGACGATTTGCATATGATGCCCGGCCGTGCCGAAAAATGCCTCGATACCTTGCATCAGTGAGCGGTGTATGACCGCAAATTCTTCCGTACCGACCAAAAATCTCGCACCATCAACCCGGATAAAACTGATCAGGGATCCATCTTTGGCCACCAGTGTGCTCTCATCATCCGTCGTTTCCAATTCGCAATATACCGAGGCAGCACTCCGGAACATGGAACCAGCCCAATAGACGAATTCATCGACACCTTCAAGAACAGAATTTACAACTGACATACCTACTCCGATCAAATAGAACTTATTTCATATGGGTGATCAGCACTCATTTTTTAGACAGGCAAACTTTTCACTGCATAAGAAACCTGCCTGACATCGCGCCTCTGCAAACGCTTTTACAAAAAAGCCCCGCAGACAAGGCCTGCGAGGCTTTTTGCGGGCTTTCAGAAATTTCTACTATTGCGCAAATGGCTGCAACAGCAATTTTTCAGTAATCTTGCTCACATCAACATGCTGCGTAACCCATGTTCCATAGCATTTACAACCCGGAATACCGCAGTATTAAGTTCCTAAGCTGCTGTATTCATAAGAAACCCTCGTGCTGCTCTGTGTGCCACCCCACAAAGACTGACCAGCAGTAGTCATCAGCGATGGCAAGTACAGCAAACCAGCAGCAACCGCCAGCATGACGATAGGCGTAGACAGCGGTGTTTGCTGAGGATTATCTTTATGTGCCTTGAATTTGAACATCGAGCCGCCAGCCAGCGCAACGCCAGCCATATAGCAAGCACCTTGTATCATGACTTGAACGCCATTAATACTCTTGGATGCGTTCATTGCGACGTCACCAATCGACTTAGCATCACCAGCAGGCGCGGTTTGCGCGAAAGCTAGTTCTGGCACCAGCAAAACTGCCAGACCTGCCGCCACGCCCAACGCAAGACCAAGCTTGCTCTTCATACTCTTGTTAAGTTTAATCATGGAAACACTCCTAAGCTTTAGAAATAGATGCAACAAAATCCGGTAACAACGTCAACAAGAATACCTTAGACTAAAAATGCTTTCAAGTTTTTATACAAACAAAAGTAAAAATATTTTCCTTTTTCCTACATTCGTCGACAACGAGCCAATCTACGGGATAATAATGTTGCTGATACCCAATGATTTCTGCAGAACTTCTGAAAGTGCGACAATATTCAGGCAAAAAGTACCCCCTACCAACAAGACGATGGCACGCTTGGCGGTATCTTCCTTATGTCCACCACCAGAACCCAGCATCTTGAGCGCGTACCAGCCCCGGGCAAAGGCAATCAGGCCAATCAGATTGACGAAGCCGATGACAACCCGTGCAGCCTTGATACCTTCCGCATCCAGTATGGTGGATGTGGTATAGGTCATGATGGTACTGGTGCCAAAGGTCGAGACCAGAAACGTGTCGAGCGAAGAGGAAAGATAAAACAGGCCTGTTGCAGCAAGCAGTGTCATTACTACTGACATTGCGCCGTCGTCAGATTTTCTTTCACCTATGCGCTTTAACTTGAACATGGAAAAACCAAACAGGAACATGGCGACCACAAAGCACATGGCCTGCACGAAGTTCCACAATCCGGGTATGCTTTCACCAAACGTCAGCAGCATGGTCATGGCCGTAGGGCCTTGAGCAGAGGCTGGTGCTGTCAGCAAGCTAATGACTATACCGAGGAAAAATCGAAAGCGTGATGTCGACATCAAAGTCCCCAAACGGTCATCAGTTATAAGTGCGCCCGCCAGCCTGGAAAGATTTTCTTTCGAAATCTATTCTTTCCAGACGCCCCAAAGCTTCCATGTCACCACCCACTTCAACTTCATGGGTCAGGCCATCACGGTCACGATACAGCACACGGTCACGCAAAATGGTCAGACCTTGCAGGGATAGTGCTTTGGGTGCTGCATCCATAGTCTGTGTCCGTGAAGACAAGTTTTGTGTCTGCACGGGATTCGCTTTTGAGGCTGTGCGGGGTGGTACTGCCGCATAAGCGTTTCCTGCTTTGGCGGTATCAAATAACATGACACGGCCACCGGTTTGCTGAGCTGGCTGAGTTGATCTGGCATTAGCCTGTATCGTTTCACGTTGAACTTCTTGTGCCGCTGCAGGTTTATTGGAAGTGCCGCAGAAAGAACGCCGTGGCTCATATTTGCAGAGTTCAGCTTCCAGTCGCAATTTGGTCAGGCCCAGATCGTTCACGCGCCCCTCCAGCATGCTGACATATTGCTCCCGCTTCTGCCCATCCTGAGCAGGTGCGTAAGTTTGTGCAGCAGGCCTGACTGCAGTCGCATTCGCTGCTGCAGGCGATGTCACTGGCGGCATGGCAACTGGGCTAGTGACAGGGGTAGCCGGATTGGGGTTATTACGATTTTTAAGTTGTGCCAGCGCTGCCAGATCTTCATTCTGAGGCTGACTGGCTGGTGCCGGTGCTGACTCAGTTACCGGTTTGTTTGCCGTCGCTACAACAGCTGGCTTATCCTTTGCTTCAGCCTCATGCTTCTTACGCTCAGCCTCTTGCTTTTGATTCTTGAAGGCTTGCTGTTGCTGCTGGCGCTCTTCGTTCTGCGCATTCTGGATTTGCATGTACTTGGTGTATCCAAATACACCCATGACAAACAGCATCAGGCCGCCCATCGCCAGATACATGGTCTTGTTATTATTTTTTGCGGCTACCGCAGGCAAGGGAACTACTTTCTTTTCCCCTTCTTTTTTAGCAGCTGTGGAGGAAGCTGCATCTGCATTTTCAACCTGCTCACCTGCAAGGCCATCCCAATCATTCATACCCATCATTCTTTCCTTATCTTCAATTTACTTTTGGCTTTGCGGTCAAAAATGAAGCTATATTCCACAAGTGGATTTAACGTTGGCCATACACGGGAACTTGCCCATACAATGCCGGCTGACCACCATAGGCTGGCTGGGGCGCATATACCGGCTGCTGGCCATAGGCAGGCTGCGGCACATAGACTGGTTGCTGACCATAGGTAGCTGGCTGACCAGGCTGAACCGGCAATGCTGGAGCATATACATTGGCAACTGCTGGCTGCGGCAATGCACGTCTTGCGCCATTGGCACCAACCCCTTGCACCGGACCGCTATTGTCAGCGTTGACGCCTTCGACATAAACGATGTCGGCTGCAACCAATAAACCTATCTCGGTCTGTGAATACACTTCCAGCGTATTTGGCCTGTTGATATAGGGTGCCAGCGAGCTAGCAACGCGGTTCATGGTTTTTGCCGCACCACGTGCTATCAGTTGCTGATTATTGAGTTCTGTTTGAGACACGATAGTCGGTGCACCATTCTGCCCATAGACGATCGTTGAATTATTCTGCGACTTGCCTTCAGCATAACCCTGGGCGAAATCAACGACGGCAGCAAGGCCGAATTTGGTCAGCAAATGCCGGTCCACATTGTCTGCCACCGCAGCACGTTTGGTATCGCGGTCAACAGCAAAAATTTTAACGGGAATGGAACGTTCAAACTTTGGATGATTCAGTGAAGTAAACTGTATCACTGCCTTTTCTGAGTAGGGAGCAGTCTGGCCAGCCAGCGCACCAAGCAGCTTTCCGCCTTTGAATGGACCACTCAGAATATATGCTGTGATCGCACTGGGCTCATCCGTATTCATGCCTATATCGATAGTGCCATAAAAAATATCGCCTGCCCTGGCAAAGACCTGCCCTTTCTTTTGCGGCTCAGCTTTGGCTCCCGGCTGGCCTTGTAATTCTTTTTCCTTATTGTCAGCCTCAGTATGCTCACTGCCTACATAGGCAGTGTAGAAAACCCGTGATCCTGGCTCCCATACTTCATTGATTTTTGTTTTATCGGCTGTCAGCTTGCGCTTCCATTCATCGACCTTTTTCTGCTGCGCTGCTTCGGCATCGCGTATTTCTTGTTCAGTAAGCTCTCGTGGGCCCGCATATCTGGCATAGCCGTTTTCCCCGTTACGGGCAGGATACATGGAGGGGTCTACCCCACTACCAGCAATGGCCGCAGAAGCAGGCGCAACATCAGGCCGCATGGTGGCAATAAAAGTCTGCCCATTTGAGTCAGCACGCTTGGCTGCATCTTCATTCGCCGTCTTACGCAATTCAGACTGTTGCGCATCGACTTTCGACGGATCAATAACAGTCTTTTTATTTGCCGCAGCAGGCAAAGCTGCAGTATCCGTCGGGCCGCTCTGTTCTTTTTCCAGGGCATTTTTTTTGATCATGCCATTGACTGCCAGCGCAAGGCCTGCGACTAAAACAACAGCAACACCAATTACCATCATGCGGGATTTAGGATTCGTCAGAAATCCTGGGCCGCCTGTTTTCTTTTCTGCCATTTAAAACCCCGACACGCGTAATTCAACACTCTTACCTTCTTGCGCTGCGTAGATCACCGGTGTGCGCGCAGGAAGCTCATAAACATTGGTACCATCAATAGAGGACATGGTCCCGGTCCAGGACGGTGAGCGCACTGAAGTTTTATTGGTCAGGCGCAAATACATTTTTCCATCCAGCATCCAGGCTCTGGCATCAGCGCCTTCGACCTTCAGTTCTTGTGCTTTTTCTGGTACTACACCATTAAGCATGGAAAACATTGAAGACGAGGCCTCAGGTGGCATTTGCTTTTCTATCAGAGCCGCAGCATTCGGGCCACGTACCGGCATCCTGGCATCCAGTCGTACATCGGTTTCTTTTTGCCCGGTCACCAGGCGCACAAAGACCGGCGTGCTCATGCCAGCCAAAAAGACTTTCAAATTGCCGTAGGCATAATCCTTGATGGGTTCCAGGGCAATTTCATGCGGATTATTATTGGCGTGAAATTCCACTGCAAACATGGATTTAGATGGCGCAGAAAATTTAACGACAGGCCAGGGATTACCGGTTGAATCGGTAAATAACAAGGATGAGTTCTCATTGACATTCAAGCGCATCACCGGTATCACCGATCCCGGTTGCAAGTTCACGATCACCGAAGAAATCACAGCCCTGTGCATCTGCCCGTCAGGTGTTCGTACCGAACGCTTGAAATCATCAATACGATCGTAATAGCGATTAATCTCGTCGCGGCTAAAAGTCACCGTTTCATCCAGCAACTCATCAAAAGCCTGCTCTTTGGGATCGCGGAATTGCGGCATCTTAAGCTTGGTGCGTGGCCGTGCATAACCATCTGGCGATGGCAGCATGGCAGGATCACTGTAGCGCGCATTGAGTTCTGACGCTGTCAGTTTGGCCGAACTGGCCGGACTCATCGCTTGCTGGGCAGGATCAACTGGAGCAGGCACCGCGCTTGGCAAGGCCATTTCACCGGGCTTGACTGGCGCTGCTTGCCTGGCATAAGCAGCACTTCCCAACAGCCCTATGAATAGTGCACAAGCAAGCTGGATATTTTTGTTCTTGTTCATCATCAACGACCTCAAATTACCGCTCGAAAGTACTAAAGCTGTCAATCACCACACCGCGCGGATTCTCCAAAGGAGAGATTGCACGCAGGTTCATTTTGATTATCAATTTTTGCTTGATTGGGCTCTGTCCAAACGGCGTATATGTCACGTCTATCGGCATTTCCACCTTCCACGTATAGATGCCATTAAACACACCTTCACCCGCAATGACGGGGCTACTGGTGACGACCGCCGAAACCAGCATGGATTTTTCCTTGACTGTCTGCAGCGTACCGGACTTGTCCAGTTGTTCCATATATGCTTGCCAGCCATCGGCACTGAAATAATCGACATTGCCCTGGAATTGTTTGCGATAGTTCACATAGTCATAAGTGAAAATCGAAGTCACTGATTCTGCGGCCCAGGTCAGCAAAGCATTTTTGGAAATGGTAGGACGGCTAATGGGACGCAACTCAATAATACGCCCGTCATTTTCTGCCGCGATATACAGCGGCTTGGGGGGATTGCGGTAGACGTCATACAAGGCATATGCCAATAAAATCGTCAGCACCAGCAAGCCAGCCACCACTTTCTGGATAAAGCGATAGCGGTCTAGATAAAACTCGGCGCGCGCCGCATTTAATTCAGGTTGCCCTGTGGTTTCCCTGGCATTGCCGCCTGCATGGGATGGGTCAATTGCGTTTGCCAGCGGCTTTGCTTCCGACTGAGCCTGCAATTGTTGTTGAGCTATGGAGCCAGACATCTTGATCCTCTTACACGTTATGGATACGCTGATTCAACATTTACTGCAGCTTTTATTGAGGCTTTTGCAGTATTTGCAGTATTTGCAGTATTTGCAGTATTTGCAGCCTTGACCTGATCGACACTGTCGAACTGCCTCAATTTCACCAATAAGCCATTGCGCGTGGTTGCATACAAATCACGCTGGGGAAAACTCCCGTACACCAGGAACACCGCCACCACCAGGACGATATTCAGGCCTATCAAGCCCAAAGCGAGTACGGTCATGCGACGGAAATTGTCCCGATAGAACTCATAGCCATAACGCCTGGTCTTTTTGACCACAGGCTTGGGTGATGGCTGAACAGATATTGCTGGGTCTTTTTTCATAGAAAAATTTAGAATTCTTCAATTATCTTATCATGTGAATTTATGAAAACAAAGGCTAGATAAGGTTTTTTCGACATTTAAACCAAATTCTACCAGCTTTACAAATAAATTATTAAGACAATGATGGTAAAAAACATCTTGATTGCAATAAGGTAATTGAATATGCCGTATTGGCACCAGAGAAGAGTATTTTCGGAGGGAAATATTTACTTGCACATCAAGGCAAGCGGAGAGTGACGATTACCTGGTTATTTGATGCCCAGGAGAAATAGCGGCGTATTGCGGTAGCAATCTACACCATGGCCAATGAATGAATTTGCCGCAGAGAAATGTATGTCGCCCTGCGAACTCATGTCAGCAAACGCTGTCTGCAAACGCTTAAGGCCAGCTATTCTTGCAACATTTCCCTGATCATTGCCAGGCGGTTCAGATACACAGCCTCACCGTTGGCATCGTCAGAGATGGACGGGGCATAGTATTCATCTTTCATTTTATCGAACAAGGTTTCCTGCACTGCCCGGACAGCCCTGTCTTCAGCTACGAATGGCAATAGCGGCAAGGCCCGCCCGAAAGGAAAGTTGGTCGCGCAGCGATTCAATACCTGTATCACACCATATAGCGCCGCCAGCGCAGCGGCCAGCTTGGCTTCTCCATCCACAGGCAACTCTGCCGCCATGGCTGGGCTGTTTTGCTGCAAATGCTGGAAATATTCCGCAGTCAGACCTTCCGGTACCTGTATGGACTGATACAACTGCAAAGCCCGCTCTACATGGGGCTTATGCAAATTGTGCAGAGCTTCAACAAGTTGATCTATCAGGGGCATGATTTCTTCCGCTATAAAGGTATGGAGGGACGTGCTTAATCAGTCAGATTCAAATTGCAGGATTTCTTTTTCCCACCTTGCGCCAAGGCAGCCTGATAACGACTGTTCGCTGCCTGCCGAGATACATCCATCAGCGACTCTTTCACTTTCTCTCTATCAAATTCTTGCGCAGGCGCAGGCTGACTGCCAGCAATAGTCATTTTCCCATCCTTGTTTTGCAACATATCACCGGTGGCGGCTTTGCTGACCAAAGGCGTACCGCCACAATCCAGGATTTGTGACTTGACCGGCGCTGACTTGGATTTCCCCAGCAAATCTATGTTGACCATCTTGATGCCGCGTTCAGCAGCCAGTTCTTCGGTCAGCGATCCGCCAGCCAGGCACGGCTGCGCGGTGGCTACGAGGCAAATTAACAGGCAGAAATACAGACACAAATTTTTCATGAGCCCTTCTCCAGCATTTTTACCTCGTAGGAGGGAACGATGATTTCATCGCATTGCTTAATGACCGCGAGATAAACCGGTTCATTCTTTTGCACTTGCGCCTCAGCAATCAGGAAAAAGTTTTTCGACTCGCTGATAGAGGACTTGAAGCTGATGTTGCGGCCAGAAGGGCTAATCACCTGTCCGGCTCCCAGCAGGTGATATTTAAACAAACCAAAAACATCGATAGTCATTTTCCCCGCATCCAGGAGTACTGGCTTGACGACAAAGTTGATGTCTTCAAAGAGCATATTCTCACCTACCGGCCCGCTTTTTTTGAATGCCACGGAAAAATACTTCCCGGGTGTGAATTCGTAATTTGCTGACACTGCATACTGCTGCAGGCGACTCACATTCATCCTGGCAAAATCGCTGTCAAGTTCATCAAATTTCGATGAAAATGCATAAAATGTATAGGGGCCAGTTACCTTCTTTTCACACTTGCGCACCGATCCGCAAATCAGTTTGGCCACTTCAGATCCTGCAGGCAAGCGGTAGATTGTCAGCTCATATTCGTTACGATGTTGTGGAAATTGCCCTGGCAAACTATGTTTCAGTTTGGGCGCAGGCACCGTCTTTACATCCGTTACCGGCGCAGCCTGTGCCGATAACATCAGCACAAGACTGCAAATACCGAAGGAAAAATGCCTATGCAACAAAGCTTGCCCCTGCCTGAATTTATTTAACACGCCTGAACAGGCGAGTAATAGCGTTACGCATGGCCTGCCCTGCCGTTACCAAAGCCAGCAAGAACACCATGATGCAAAAACCATAGAAGACCCAGGCCAGATAAGACTTCAACTGAGGGAACATCATATTGGCCAGGAAGGCAATCAGGAAATATATACTTACCACCAGCAAATGCAGTCGCCCTACTGTAAATGAAGGCAGGCGCATGGCAAAACACAAAGGTAGTAGCTGTAACGCGCAAAAAATAATCAACCCGAACACACGTTGCTCAAAATGGGTACTGAGTATGCGGGTGAGTCCAATGCCAAACAGCAGGCAAATCACGGCACTGAAGGCAAATAATATTTGCATGGTGCTGCCCGACAAGGCCGGTAGCTTACTCACAGATGGGTTAGCAGTAATGGTAGTCATTCTTCACTTTCATCAAGTACTTGTTTCCAGGCCGCAAAGCGAGCCAGTTGTTGCATGAAGAAATTTTTATAAAAAAAATATCGCCCCAACTCATAAAAAATGACACAAATAAAAGCGCCTGGTATCGCCATGGCACCCGCACCTGCGGCATTCAAGGCGGTTACCAGCAACGCAAAAATGGCAACCGCACTGATCATGCATATGATAAGAAAAAAAATGGTCGTTGCCAGACGACGTAATTTTTTCTGTAAAAAGGCTTGGTACATCATGGCTTGTTTCGTCATTATTGATAGAGAGTTTTTGCAGTCAAGCCTGGTTTATTTTTTTGGCTGCGCATTCGGCGAAATGAATTCTGTCTTTTCTTTCAACTTGGGCGCCACGCCATCGTCAATACAAACGCTGCGAAATACAAAACCCTGAGGCCGGCTCTCCTCATAGGACTTCAACTCTCCTGGTTGCAGCAAATCCTTGCGCTGGAATTCTGCAATATTTTTCTTGGCGTAGGTGTAAATCGCTTTATAGTCGGACACTTCGTATTTGGCGGCGTTCAACTGATCATAGGCGGTAAAAAAATTACCCTGCACTATCGCAGCATCTTTGCCACACTCTTCCATTTGCTTCTTGCGGATCGCAAGAAGTTCTTTTTGCTTTTCATTGAATGGCTCCAGGCTGACATTGATTTCCAGTTCCCTTAGCTTGATTTGCCTGTCGGTGGCAAAATGTCTGACAAACATCAGGTCAGTCGCGAGTACAATCAGGCGTTGCGAGCGCTTGTCATCAAGTGGCTCCCTGATCTCTGGAATTGGATTTTTTTTCTTATCTTGGGCATGGGCAATATTACAAGCATTTCCAAATGCGAAAGTTGCTAACAAAAACAGAACGAGTTTATTCATTGACTTAACCGAATTTAAAAAAATACATACCCAGCAATAGTTTTTCATCAGATTCTGGCAATTGTCATGGTTCTGGCAAGCAGATCAAAATTGACACTTCCAGGCACAATTGCTAGCATTCGATGAGAAAAGTTTTTTTACCTTCATTTTTATAAAGGTATTTTGATGAGCTTAACAAATATTGCGGAAAAATACGAGAATGAAACCAAAAATTCTGTATTACCCGCATGGAAAAAAGAGTTTTTCCAGACTTTGGGCAAGAACCCGACAGTAAAAACCATATTTTTACGTCTTGAAACCCAATACGTGCAAAAAAAACAAATTCATCACAGACTGGTTCCGACCATCGCCTGGAAAGTTGAACTGCCGGGTTTTCAAAGTAGTTCTCCAGCGCAACTTGCCGAATTGCGCAGGGAGCTGGCGGCCACACTGAAAGTGAATGGCGTGCAGGTTGTGCATAAAACCGATGAATGGATGCGTCATCTCAAAACCCATCATGAAGTGGGTATGTCGTATGCAAGACTGTGTGGCATAGCCTGATGAAGAAATTGATATGTGCAGTGACTGCCACGCTGCTGCTGGCGTCCTGCGGGAAAGTCTCATCGCCTGCAGTCAGCGAAGGGGTGGCTTCACCAAATATGAAGGTGCCTCTCAGTTTGTTGCAACTGGAAATGGCCTGTGAAGACGTGGCGTCCATCATCATGGTGTCCATGTCCAACCGCCTCAGGAACGTTGATGTTTACAAGACCCGCAGTTTTGCCCGTTCAGTTGCAGATTCTTTCGATACCCGCTTCCCTGAATTACCGGCTGATACACGTTTGCAAACCCGGCGTATTTACATGCAGACGGTCAGTGATCAATATCTGGCCGAACAAGCGGTGATACAACAGCAGGTAGAAACTTTCCGTCAGTATGGCGAGAATAAATTCAGGGATGGTGCCGTCAAGGCATGCAAGCACGGCCTGGCCAATATCCCTCAGGGCGAAGCTCTGCCGGTATTGCAATTGACAAAATAGACGCAATGCATACAGCAGTAACAGGCCTGTGCGGCAAATGCCTGAGACAACATGTATCATCTTGCTTGCTTCCTGATTAGCAGGTCAATATGCAATATGCGCCAGAAAAATAAAAAATGAATACCCCGAACACGGTTAAATTAAAAATAGACAGCATCCTCAACGAATTACCCCGCTATGGCAGTTATGCGCTTGCAGACCTTGCTGCAGAACGCGAAAGAATACGTGCCATACTCGCCAAGATGATGGAAAAACGGGCAGAAGAGCCACAACTGACGGGCTTTGAAGAAAAGATGGTGGCAAAAGCGCTCAATGTCTACGAGCCCTATATCGATGCCGCCATACAACGCAAGCAAGCGGGCGAGATCATTATCCGCCCTGTGCATACTATTGCATCGATACAACCTGAACAGATAGAAACAGAAGCGGGTGAAAAATTCTGGATCAAATCAGTGCTAAAGACGCGTTATGCACTGAGCATGCCTGATGATCTGATACTTAAACTCGAAAGCGTACGCGACTGTAATTTCCGCATCCGGCTGGAAGAAGGGTTTACTGATCCTGACTTGCCTGACCTGCTAGGACTGGCGCATTCAGAGCAATTCAGCCTGCTGCCAGAAGGTTATCTGAGTCGCGACAAGGATGGTGTGCCCTTGTTATATGCCACAGCGAGAAGCACGGTCCCGCTGACGCTGGATATGCAAAACGTCGTCAAAATTGAATTCGCCAATCGCAATCATGGCGGTGAATTGTGGCGGCACCCGCAATACCAGTTAAACGATGGCTGCTTTATCAGTTTGAACATGCAGGGATTTTTGCTGCGCTCCAGACTGATGGCACATATCTCAAAATCGCAGTTGCGCTATGAAGTCAAATTATATGACCATGGAAAACTGATCGCTGAAACACGCAATTTTCAAACCCGGCAAGCAAAAAATGCACAAGCTGAAAACGAAAATTTACTGAGTAGCACTGCTTTGAAAGAAGTCATACTCAAGCTGACTCCGCGACCAGGAGATATACCTGAGGATGGTTTTTTTGAAAAATTTGATGCAACAGAAAAAGAATGGATCGCGTCTGCACGAGCAAAAGAACTGACCCAGATAGGTATGGATTTAACTACCTAGCGATTTAACTACTTAGCAGCTGCGGTCTGGTCCCTGGCTTGCAGCTTGCCACAGGCATTGTCCATTTTTCTTGCGGTATTGAAGTCCAGATCGACGTTTTGCATATCCTGCACTATTCTTGCAGGCTTGACCTGGTATTCCCGGGCCAGGCTATGCCCTGCAGGGAAGTTGCTAAAGCTGATACCTGCCATGTCCAGCAAAGTTGCAAAATTGGCGCTTGTCATCGTGGCCTTGTCCTGGTTCTTCAGCAAGTTTCCCCACTTGGCAACATGCGTCTCACGGTAGGCTTGATTGGTCCAGACAAAATAAGGAACGCGTAAATTCTCTTCATTCATGGCACCGTGGCCTATGAATTTGCACTGTTGGGTGGGCAATGTTTCACCATGATCGGAGCCATAAATCATGACCGTATTACCTTGCAGGGCAGTCAATGCCTGCATGATTCCTCCCAGTACATGATCGGTAAAACGTATGCTGTTGTCGTAGGCATTGGACGTTGACTGCATGTCATTGAATTGTTCACCTGTAGCAGCCGCCGTTTCATCACCAATGACAGGAAATTTCTCAAATACCTTAGGATATCTGGCCGCATAGATGGCGTGGCTGCCCATGGTATGCAATACGATCAGTTTTTTTGGTGATTTTTCCTGCAAAATATTTTTAAGCGGCGCGAGCAAGGCATCATCATAGACAAAACCGAGACTCTCGTCGGCTTCAAAATACTGTTGTACATCGGCCTCTGCTGCAAACATGGTAGTAACATTATTCAGAAAGCTTTTCTTGACCTGGGTAGACAGGAAATAGGTTTTGAAACCTGCTTCCTTGAAGGCAGAAATCAGGGATTTTTGCGTCGCCCCTTCCAGCATGATATCCCGCCCGCTCAAATAGATAGGAATCGACCCCATGGTGAATGCCCTGGCGGTGATCATATCCCGCATGCTGACCAATTCACCGTTTTGCCTGGCTTTCAGTAAATTGGGCGAGGTATCGCGGCTGTAGCCATTCACGGCCCAGCGATCAAATCTGGCTGTCTCGCCCAATACCAGTACATAGGTTTCTTGCGTTGTTGCAGATTCAAGCGAGCTTGCACCAAAACGGAAATGCTGCAGCTTTTGCTCCATGCCATGCATGAATTTTTCTTCCTGCCAAAACATCCACAACCTGATTGGCATACCGTAAGGGAAAGTATCTTTCACGGTCGATAGCAAAGGCGGTAAATTATCGACACCAAACAATTTTTCTTTGGCATTTTCACTGACGGTAGGAAAGCGATTGGCATTCCTCTCTTTCAGGTAAGTACTGGCACTCATGGCCCCGATATACCAACCGTAGCCTGCCACACAGAGCAGGCAGAGTATCAAAAAACCACCGGGCTTGAAATGACTGCGACGTGAAAAATACACCGCAAGCAGGGTACTGACTGTACATAATACAAGCCACAGCAAGATACTTTCAGCACGCTCAAGCAGATAATTGAGTGATTCACTGCTATCGCTGGTAGTGAGTATGGAAAACAGACTGGAGCCGGATATGCCACCAAACTGATAGGCGACATAAGCTTCTGCGCCAGCCAGGACAGCTAGCAAAGCCGTCAGTACCTTGACCAGCAGGCTGCGCTTCCATAACTGAAAAAACAGGTACGAAATGGGCAGCACAAACAGGATGATCTTGCCACCATACAAAGGCAAGGCCGCCGCCTTGGCAATCACTATGCCATTGGTAAGGGCAAACGGTATCAATAAGAACAAGAAAGACAGCAGTTCATCAACCACGCGACTGTTCTGATGATGCAGGTCCTTACTTTGCTTGTTAGTCAGACTTCCAGAAATATTCATTTTCTTGCGAACAGGTATGGCTTGCCGGTAGTACCGGTTATATTGTGTAGTGTTATTGCAGTGTCATTATTTATTGGCAGTTTGTGGGGTAAGCATGCGCAGACGCATGCTTGAGTTCTCATTCTTGAATTCAATACTATCCTGCGTCCAGGCACCGATAACGCTACGCGCCTTGTCCGACATCAAGCCAGTGTGTCCCTGCAACTTCTCGAAGTAAAGGACACTGCCTTTGACTCTATACACTCCAGATAACTGCTTACTGACTTCAGGTTTGGTCTTTGCCCAATCTTTTTTTGCCGCATAAGAGGAAACACTGAATTGAAAGCTGTGGTCCTCTGCCAGAGTCATTTTATATTCCAGAACCTGTTGCCTGGATTCGGCAGCATTCATAAATGTACCTGGCCATATCTTTACATCAGGTAATTTTTCAGCGTTTTCCGCCATCGTTGCATATTCCGCCGCCTCTTTCAGCGGCGTATTGCCTACCGCATCAAGCTCATTTTTGTTGCTAAAAATCTCAACAAGCAAGGCAATACCCGCCACAAATACCGCAACCAGTACGAACTTGGTGATCAGCCGCATGAAATTCTCTTTCCTGTTATTAGCTAATGAAAGTAAAATTTCACAAGCATTGACGATGAAGGCAATGTTATCATTAGCGGACAAAAACTGGTCGAAAAACCGTAGTTTCAGGTTTTTTTATTAAATCCAGACAGTACTGCACCTGGGAATCCGGAAATATGAACACCATACTTGTCGCCTTGCTGGCCAATATGATAGGCAATGAAATGCTGGCGCCGAATCAGCCGCGTCCAAATGGCTTGCCTATGCTATACCGCTGTGAAGTTTATCCACAGGCGAAGATCAACCCTGAAAACTTTGATATGGTGGTTACCCAGGGTCTGCGCAATTGCGTGGCGTTGCGGGAAATGACTTTCCCTGAATATCTGGACTGGCGTGATGAACAAGCAAAAGCAGGCAAAGAGAAAGCAAAGTAACTAGTCCCACCTGCATTGCATGCGGCACATACATTTCTACAAGCGATCCTGCGTATCAAAAATTATTCACATATAAGACATTCCATTAAAAAGGGCATTATTCGTGCTTTCTGAACATCTGAATGCCAGCATCTTTTCTGAAACAGAGATAAAAAAGCACTGCGCACGAATTATTATTGATGGGTATGCCATTGAAGCCAATGATGGCGTCGTCCCTAGCATCGCAGAGTGCCTGCAGGCAGAAAATGGTCTGCGTATCGTGGAAACTTATCTGGCCAAGGGCTATCCGCGCCAGTATTTCAGTCGCTGCTCCCTGCCCCGTGACAGCAATGATTTCTTGCGGGCATTCGCCATTTCAGACCGCTCAAAAATCAAGCTATATGGAAACATACTGGGTTTTTCAGTTTTCTTTGGTAACTTGCCCATCACGGTACTTTTACTCGAGAGCATGCATGACACTTTGGGTAAAACCCATTTTGTCATGACAGAAGACAGCAGTTTGATATCAGATGAAGAACTCAAAGCAAATATCAGCTATGACAATATTGCTGATTATGCCCAAAATGACAATGAGCGCTGGACCATGCTGGAAGTGGCGCTGGCTGCGCCGAATGGTGGCGCGCTTGAATTGATAGAGAACCGGCTGAATACGGATACGCAAAAAATCATACTCAGGCAGCAATTGCGGCTGGAGAAGAACACTCTGCAATCACCATTATCAAAAATGGTGCGCTATTTCATTGACACGCAACGTATCGACAAGATCGCTATCATAGCCCGCTTGCTTAATGAAATCGGTAGCCCGGTCAGCTTTGCTGAACACTTTAGCGATATCGTGTTTGATGCGATACGCAAGCGATCCTTGCCACCATCCAAGCTGGCACTGATACCTGGCTTGAACAAGAACATGGCTGACCGTAACCAGAATTCATGGTCGCTGTATCTGGATGCATTTATTTCAGACCAGGACAGGCCGGAATACGAAAAGCTGTTCACCAAATAATGTAGAACTCATTTCATAAATAGGGTGAGATGCGTTTGTCTCATAACGCGGGCTGGCAAGACGGACGAGGCAGTCAATAGCTTTGCCTATTGATAACGAGTCGAATTTTCAACACCTGCAGTCCAGCGCGCGTTATGAGGCAAACCCTTCGGGAACTGACGATTTGGGCGCATTGCAGCGTTGTGCCTCTCGCTAAGGCACCAGCCTTAGCTTCACAGGGTACACACCTTAGGCCTTGCACTGCATCCCAAATCGTCTTGTTCGCACTCATCCTATTTATGAAATGAGTTCTAGAAGATGACAGTAAAAACCGCCATCTTCCATACTGCTGTTAAATGGTGGCTGCCAGACGTGTACCCTGATTGATAGCACGCTTGGCATCCAGTTCTGCCGCCACGTCAGCACCACCGATCAGATGCACAGGTTTGCCTGCGGCTTCTAGCGCGGCTTGCAGGTCGCGCCTGGGTTCCTGTCCCGCACACAGGATGACGTTGTCGACAGGCAGCAGTTTTTGCTCGCCACCGATGGTGACATGCAAACCCGCATCGTCTATCTTGTCATAACTGACACCGGCTATCATTTGTACTTCGCGGTTTTTCAAGCCTGTGCGGTGTATCCAGCCCGTGGTTTTACCCAGGCCATCACCTACCTTGGAAGTCTTGCGCTGTAGCAGAAAAATCAGGCGTTCTGATTTTTCGACCTCCGCAGCACGCAAACCGCCTACGTTTTTGTAATCGGTATCGATACCCCATTCGGCATAGAATTTTTCAGGGTCCAGACTGGGGCTGGTGCCGCTATGGCTCAGGTATTCTGCAACATCAAAACCTATCCCGCCTGCACCTATGATGGCGACAGATTTACCAACGGTTTTCTTGTCGCGCAAGACATCCAGATAACTCAGGACTTTGGCATGTTCTATACCTTCGATAGGAGGGACACGCGGGGTGATGCCAGTTGCAAGCACGACTTCATCAAAGTCTGCCAGGTCAGTCGCATCAACCTTGGTATTAAGCTTGAGCGTGACACCAGTCAACTCGATTTGCTTGCCAAAATAACGCAAGGTTTCATAAAACTCTTCCTTGCCTGGCACTTGCTTGGCGATATTGAATTGGCCACCGATTTCAGAACCAGCATCAAACAGGGTCACGGCGTGGCCGCGATTGGCCGCAGTGGTGGCAAAGCTCAAACCGGCAGGACCAGCACCAACTACGGCGATACGCTTGGCTTTTTCCAGCGGCGCATCGACCAGTTCAGTCTCATGGCAAGCGCGCGGATTGACCAGGCAGGAGGTGACCTTGCCGCCGAAAGTATGATCCAGACAGGCCTGGTTGCAACCTATGCAGGTATTGATTTCATCCGCCCTGCCCTCTTCTGCCTTGCGCATGAACAGCGGGTCTGCCAGCAAAGGGCGCGCCATCGAGACCATGTCGCAATAATCCTCTGCCAGCAACTGCTCGGCAATCTCTGGGGTATTGATACGGTTGGTGGCGATCAGGGGGATATTCACCTGGCCTTTGAGTTTCTTTGTCACCCAGGCAAACGCGGCGCGTGGCACCTTGGTGGCAATAGTAGGAATGCGTGCCTCATGCCAGCCTATGCCGGTATTGATAATCGTCGCACCAGCCGCTTCTATGGCTTTTGCCAGTTGCGTGACTTCGTCCAGTGTTGAACCACCATCGACCAGATCCAGCATGGACAGGCGGTAAATGATGATGAAATTGGTGCCAACTTTCTCACGTATGCGGCGCACGATTTCTATAGGGAAGCGGATACGGTTTTCATAAGCGCCGCCCCATTCATCATCGCGCTGGTTGGTGCAGGCAGCGATGAATTCATTGAGCAGGTAACCTTCCGAGCCCATGACTTCGACACCATCATAGCCTGCTGATTGCGCCAGCGCGGCACAGCGGACGAAATCGGCAATGGTTTCTTCCACTTCCTCTGTAGTCAGTGCGTGCGGTTTGAATGGGTTGATCGGGGCCTTGATGGCACTCGGTGCGACCAGGGTAGGCTGGTAAGAATAACGGCCAAAGTGCAAAATCTGCATGGCGATCTTGCCACCGGCATCATGTACTGCCTTGGTAACTATCTTATGGTGTTCTGCTTCTGCCTCGGTCGTCAGCATGGCACCGCCATGCATGGGGCGCGCTCTTTCATTTGGCGCAATACCACCAGTCACGATCAGGCCAACGCCACCACGGGCGCGTTCTGCATAAAACGCTGCCATGCGCTCAAAGCCATTATCGACTTCTTCCAGCCCCACATGCATGGAACCCATTAACAGGCGATTGGGCAAGGTAGTGAAACCCAGATCGAGTGGCTTTGTCAGGTGAGGATAAAAAGACATGGCGTATTCCTAAATAAAGAGGGATTCAATCAAGCCGCAGATGCTGAAAATACATATTACGCAACTGAGTATGCAACTGAGTGCATAAGAGAATACCGAAACTGCTTTATTTATGCAACCAGTTGCATATAAAATGTCTAAAAACCACACCGACTATTTACTCTAAAACATGTCCCTACCCCACGCCTTGCTGACTTCCATTGCCGAAAAGCCATGTTCAGGCTATGACCTGGCGCGGCGCTTTGACAAGTCCATAGGCTATTTCTGGCATGCAACCCATCAGCAAATCTACCGGGAACTGGGGCGCATGGAAACTCAGGGCTGGGTCATCTCTACCGAGGTTGAAGGCGGGCGCGCGGGCAAAAAACTCATAGCGATTCTTCCTGCAGGCAGGGATGAATTGCGGCGTTGGGCCACAGAGAGTAGCGCCCCGATGAAATTGCGGGACGACATGATGGTCAAATTGCGGGCTGACGCCGCGATTGGTCCGCTAGGTCTGACGGAAGAGTTTGAACGTCGCCTGCAATTGCATGAACACGAGTTGCAGACATATAGAGAAATTGAACAACGCGACTTCAGTGCGGCGCAGCTGTCGCATGAGCAGCAACTGCGCTACCTGATACTGAAAGCGGGCATCACTTTTGAGGAAAGCCGTGTGCAGTGGACCAAAGAAGCCTTGCAAGTTTTGCGCAATACGCCTGACGCGAACTGATATTTAAGCACATAAAGTCTCAGGCGATACTGTCATCTTTGTAGACACCGACTGATGCCTCAATCACCTCCTGGGCAATGGCCGTCTCTTGTTCCGTGTTGGTTTGCACCACCAACACAAACTGCCCGCTGGTAATGGCGTCGTCTATCAAACTGGATAACCAGCCTTGCTTGCCTGCGCCAGCTTCACCAGTATCTTTTGCCCCACCGAATGATGTACTCTCAGCGTTTTTCTTGAACGCGCCTTGTGTGGCACCCAGCAAACCACCAATACTGGCTCCCCAGCCCATCATCACCAAAGGTGCGACCAGCGGACTGGCGATAAAGAGACTGACATTGGCAGCAACCAATGCCACTTCAGCTAGTGCCCCCAAACCCGTACCAACAGCAGTGCCGATTGCGCCACTGACCAGGATATCTTTCAATGCCTTGTCACTGCCAGCCTCAGGGCCGGGCTGGTGTGGTAAGGCTGCAGTGGGAGGTGCTGCAAGCGTGTTGTCAAATATCTTCATACGCCCGGTTGGTATACCCCGCAAAAGCAAGGTGCTCAGGGTACTTTCAGCCTCGCTGCGCTCAGCGAAAAAACCGGATACATGGTGGAGATAGACATTCATTTTTTTCTTTCAAATTGACGACGACAATTGCTGCATCAAACATTTACTTTGGGCGCGGTCTTTGCACCTCTGCCTGCACTGCCTGCAAACGACCCGCCCGCAACTCGCTGACAGCCTTGGCTACCGCGATAGCCACATTGCGTGACTCTTCTTGCATGGCTACATTTGCATCCAGCGCTTCATGGCTGTTGGCATAGGGTTCGTAATAGCCTATGTAACGGCCCAGGCGCGCCTGGGTACCCGCATCGATAAAACCCATCCAGTCCAGCCAGTCAGACAAGGCACGGCGTGTATCATCTACCCCGGCTACATCGCCATGCACAATCAGGCCATAGGCGCGGCCAGCCAGATGCTGCGGATAATCCCAGCCCGCCATTTCCAGCTCTTTGGCCCTGGCGGCTTTTTTACCTGAAGTGGAAGTCGGATCAGGGTTGCCACCATCCGCGCAGACCAGGCGGTCTATCATCAGCTTCAAGGGGCTGGGGCTTTGATACCAGTAAACCGGGGTGACGATAATCACGGCATGGGCGGCTGTCCAGCGCTCATAAATCTCTGCCATCCAGTCATTGGTCTGGTTCAGCGCATGATTGGGATAACAACTGCAGGGCCAGTGACACAGGGGCATGGCTGTTGAAGCACAGCCTTTGCAAGGGAAAATATTCTTGCCATATTCTGAAGTCAGCAAACTCAGGTCAAGTACGTCGGGCTGGATATTGGCTTGTTCCAGTGCTTCTTTGGCGATTTGCAGCAGGCGAAAACTCTTGGACATTTCACCAGGACAGGTGCCGTCATTGCGTGCAGAACCGCAAATCAACAAGACACGGGATGGTGTGGCCGCATCGCCCCAATGTGATTGCGCTGCATCCAGGCGGTCTTTGGTGGCTTGCCATTCAACAGAGAGATCGTAATCCGGGTCTGCATAGCCAGCGCCTGCTTTTTGCGTGAACGGCGCCTTGCGCCCTTCGTCATAAGCCTGCCAGGCAATTTCCTCCAGCCGGGCTATGGCGGATTCTTCTGCACGAAAAGCCGGGTCAATAAAACTGGCGCGATAACGTTGAGCAAATTCTTCGCGGCTGAGCTGGGTTTTTGCCTGGCCTATGCGTATCTGTATCATGGTGATGGGTTCCGGATGAGGTAAGCAGAGTCAGAAACTGGGATAGTCGATGCCAGACAATGCCAGACATACAGCAGCAGATTAAGGGAATGGCGAGCATTGATCTGTACGTTGACTCACACATGCAGGGCGCGTGAAAACGCGCGAAAATATTCTCGTCGGCAACAATAGAAAAACGCATGAATATGCTTCTGTGTGTTAGCGAACAGATGTGTTTGAAGCAGAGGCATAGGCTGCTAGGTTATAAATTCCGGATCAGGAAACGCTGATGCGTAAGCTATGCTTTTACGCAATATTGTGTCTGGTCTATTTGAAGCAACCACAGAAAAGGATCTACCATGAGCGAAAAAACTGCGAGTGTACATTGGGAAGGCTCGGGCAAAACTGCTGTCGGCAATATCAGTACTGAAACCGGCGCGCTGAAAGATTATCCCTATGGCTTTGCCAGCCGTTTTGAAGACGACAGGCGCGGCAGCAACCCCGAAGAATTATTGGGTGCTGCCCATGCTGCCTGTTTCACCATGGCATTTTCATTTGCCTGTGAAAAAGCGGGTTTAAAAACCACCGAAGTTGATACCAGCGCCAGCATCAGATTGTCTAAACAAGGTGAGGGATTTGTGATTGATCGTATCGCACTGACGATGGAAGCGACAGTGGCAGGCATAAGCGATGCGCAATTCCAGGAAATTGCGGCGGCCGCAAAGCGTGACTGTCCCTTATCCAAGGCACTTGCCAGTGTTCCCGAGATAACGCTGCAGGCTACATTGCGCGTGGACACCACCCCGTAAACTTGCACACAGTAAGGAAGCTCATGCTACATACTTTACCCGAACTGCCGTATGCAATGGACGCATTGCAACCCCATATTTCCAAAGAAACTCTGGAATTCCACTATGGCAAACATCATCAAACCTATGTGACGAATCTAAATGCCTTGATCAAGGACACTGAGTTTGCCGAAGAGTCTCTGGAAAATATCATCAAGAAATCAACTGGCAGCATATTCAATAATGCCGCTCAGGTGTGGAACCACAACTTTTATTGGCAAAGCCTGACACCCAGTGGTGGCGGTGTCGCGACTGGCGCACTGGGGGATGCCATCACTGCCCAATGGGGTTCATTTGACAAATTCAAGCAGGAATTTACCCAGTCTTGCATCAGTAATTTTGGCTCTGGCTGGACCTGGTTGTTGAAGCGCTTTGACGGTACGCTGGCGATTGCCAATACCTCAAACGCAGCCACGCCCTTGATTGGTGTAGACAAGCCATTGCTGACATGTGATGTCTGGGAACATGCTTACTATATCGACTACCGCAATCAGCGTCCCGCTTATATGGAAGCGTATTGGAGCCTGGTGAACTGGGAATTTGTCGCGGCTAACTTTAGTGAAGTGTAATTGAGTGAAGGTATGCAATAGCCCGCTTGTTTACACCATAGTCGATTTTTCCAGGCAAGTCATAAGCTAGCTCTTGTGCGGGGATACTCTCCTGGATAAAAGTCACTGCTATTTCTCTTGAATGGGGTCCGAGGTTTCACTTACCAGCCCCATTTTCTCACTGAAGCTGATACCAAAATCTTATCTGCTATGCAAATCTGCTTACACATTGTTGCGCTTTAATATAAAACACACAATTACTTGATTGACACGCTTACGGCCGTCATGCACCATCTATTTACTTTAATGCATCATGCGCCCTGATACGACACGATATTCGGGTATTCGGGGACGCGCACAACTTTACCAATTTCAAAAACCTTCATCCAGCGACCACATGAAAAGCTCACCTTCCCTGAAAACCCTCAGCCTGCTCTCAGTCAGTCTCGCATGTATCGCGGCTCCTGCCCTGGCTGCAGATTACAATCCATTTCCCAAAGCCGGTGTATATGATGCCAGCGACAATGGCTTTGAACGTCTGTTGACGGTGAAACCTGACGGTAAATTCACACTGGAAGTGGCAGAAAAAAGCAAAACTGGTAGTTCGCGTAACGGCTCAGGTGAAGGAAAACTGGCGGATGCCCCAGGTGGCTGGAGCTACGCTGAAGGCCGTTGCAATATGACCCTGAAACGCGCTGCGGGCGGCATGCAATTGCATGTAGAAACCTGTGCCAGTGCCTGGGGCGATGTGCCGTTTGATGGCAAATACAAATATCAGGGCGAAGAAGTCGCCGCTGCACCGGTCAAGGCTGCACCCGCCCCTGTACCTATGCAGAAAGCTGCGGCACCTGCACCTGCAACAACAGCCGCCGCCGCACCTGCGGCTGCCATGCCGGCAGCTCCAGCTCCAGCAAGTGGCCCGCTGCCCACCCGCAAGGAGTTGATGGAAAAATGGGCGAATATTGCAACTGACGGCATCGCCGGAAAAAGTGTGTTGGCCTGGACCAAGTCCACCGGCAACATATCACCAGACACCACGCTGGAAGCGTATTCCCAGGCTGCCTTTGTAGTAGATACAACGAGTGATTACCAGGCACTGTCAGCAGCTGAAAAGGCCAAGTCGCCACTGCGTCTGATTAATATCCCTTTGCCTGCGACCGGCCCGAAAGAAGGACTGGAGTTCGAGGTGGACTGCAAGTTTGGCAAATCCGATAAAGTCATCGCAATTAATGTCGCCAGCCAGGCCAAGGGAAAACCTGTCACACGCAAACGTACAAGTGCCTGGATGCTGAATAACAACTTCGAAGTAGTGGAAGTAAAACCGGCGAACAAAGCAAAATGCCCGACGGCACAGGCCGGTTACTAAAACCGGAGCTTGAAGATTGAAACTGGAATGGCACCCTTGGGTGCCATTTTTTTACCTGCATTTAACGAAACAGCCCCATCCCTTGCTCACTTGATACTTCAGGCTGGAGCATGTCTGTTGCCGATATTTTCCTTACCTGGCTTTTGTCGTTTTGCTGGTCTTCGCTAAGGGTTTGGCCGCCGCTTTAGGTTTTGCTGCTGTTTTTGCTGTTGGATTGGCCGCTGGACTAGCAACTGATTTACTTCCAGCCTTGCTGACAGGTTTGGCTTTAGCACTTGCGCCAGCTTTTGCAGTCTTGCTCGCTGAACCAGTGGCACTTTTGCCCGCCGTTTTTTGTACCGGCGCAGCTTCTGCTGTCGTGCTGCTTTCCTGTTCCCCTTCCATGGCCTTGCTGACGGCTTGCTTGAATTGTTCTTGCAACAGTCCCCACCAGGCGGCAGGGTTGACGAAAGGTGTGCTGGTATCTGCCGGGTCGGCCTCTTTAGTAGCTTTGGCAGTGTTGGTAGCGTTGTTAGTTTTAGTAGACTGAGTGAGCTCTTCTATCGGCGCTTCAGTCTCTGCCTCTACCGCAGATGCACCTGCTTCCGGTGGCATGTCAGCGCTATCTTCGTCCACTTCGTCATCAGGATCAGGTTCAGCGACCTTTGCTTTTGCGGTATGTGGATGCATGGGCCAATCGGCATTGCTATTACTGCTGCTGGCACTGGTAGCAGATGAGGTTGAAGTTGCTTGCTCTGCCATGGCACCGGCTTGTTGAGCGTGCTGAGCAAAACTCTCACCTATCGATTGCAGGGCAGCCAGGGTGGCACGTTGCACTTCCAGTGCCTGTATGGTGCCACGCAGCATATTCATGTTGACGGTCAGCCAGGACTCTACCGTCTTCAAATCCTGAATTTTCTTGTCCAGTTCATCCACCGACATGGGTGGTGCGACCATGCCCGGTACTTGCATATTGCCCCAGAGTTTTTTAACGAAAGACAGGGTATCGCCCATGGCATTCATGCCGGGGATCTCAGAACCAGAAAACGGATTACTCATACGACTTCTCCTTTATATTTTCAAGGTTGCAGTTTATTTAATCTTAAGCATCTTGCATGAGCTGGGCAAGGCCGTCAATCGCGCATCGAAATAACGCTCCGTTTTAAAACCATAGCCACTGCCCTCATTATCAAAACGCACGCCACTCTCACCTTTCTTTTGCATGACCGAGACGTATAGCGGCTGTATCAGTTGGTGATCTTCTGCACGCATGAGTGCATCATGGAAGGCATTCTTGTATTGTGCGCCTTCCATGGCACGGGCGACTGCAGCCGCTTCAGTAGTTTTTGCTTTTTCCACGGCAGTAACCAGCATCTCCACCATGATTTGCATGCGCAGGTGCACATAATCATCGCGCGGATCAGGATAACGCTGACGGAATTGCTGGTAAAACGCATCACTGTCAGCACCACCGGCGTTAGGATGCCATTCAGCCACGGCGCGCACCCTGCCCAAGCCAGCATCACCGAGTGCAGCGGGTGCACCAAGGCCATTACCATAGAAGGTATAGAATTTGGTCGTCATACCGGCATCCTTGGCGGCCTTGACCAGCAGGCTCAGGTCATTGCCCCAGTTGCCTGTGATGACGGCATCTGCGCCGCTGGCCTTGATCTTGGCCATATAGGGGGCAAAATCCTTGATCTTGCCTATGGGGTGCAGGTCTTCACCGACGATGGCGATATCCGGCCTTTTTTCTGCCAGCATGGCGCGCGCAGATTTATTTACCTGGCGGCCAAAACTATAGTCCTGGCCTATCAGATAAATCTTTTTGGCACGACTGTCGGTCTTGATGACTTCCGTCAGCGCATGCATGCGCATGTCGGCATGGGCATCGAAACGAAAATGCCAGTAACTGCATTTTTCATTGGTCAGCGCCGGGTCAACTGCAGAATAGTTGAGGAAGAGTACGCGATTATCCGGTGCGCGCTGATTGTGCTTGTTGATAGCGTCCACCAGGGCCAGGGCCACGGCCGAGCTATTGCCTTGTACGACAAAGGGAATATGCTGGTCAGTCAGGTGTTTCAGCGCGATCAGAGAATCTTCCACCCCCTGTTTGTTATCAAAACTGTTTAGTTGCAGGGGATGCTGACCGTCAGACAGGTGCACGCCTCCACGGGCATTTATCCTTTCTATGGCAATTTGCAGGTTTCTCTGCACCGCTTCGCCTGCATTGCTGAAAGCCCCGCTCAGACCATCTATCATGCCTATGCGTATTGGAGCCAGACTTTGGACAGGGGTAGCCGCATGCACATTGCTGAACATGCATAGCCCCAGCAAAATGGAAAAATTTCGTTTCATATTTGTTGTTAATACTGTCGACATCAAAGCTATCCTGTCATGTCCATCAAATCCTGCAAACCACAAACTGCTGCAAAAATTGCTATTTTACTCCCTGGCCAAATCAGCCAAGTCATCCAAAATTTATCTACTGCGTTTACACTAGCAGGATGAATGCTACTGCCCCTCATTTTGATACCAATTTACTCACACGCCAGAATCTGCTGTTTTTGACGCTGGCGGTGTTGTTGCATCTGTTTGTCTTACACGGTCTGGACAGGGACGCGATGCCAGACAAGCCCAAATTACAGGAAAACCCTATCGCGGTGCAATTCAGGGACATCCCCGATCAGGCCGAACAAAAAGCGGCTAGTAACAATCCTCAACCCGGTCCAATAGCAGCGCCTGAAGTCAAACCAGTTGCTGCTTTGAAAAAAACCGTGGCGCCCGTGATTGCGCCAGAACCTGAGCCTGCACCTGCCCAAACCGCAGAAATTCCATTAGAAGTAAAGGAAAGTAGCCCTGTCCTGCCCACAGAGACCAAGCCTGAAGCCAGAGCCGATGAAGCCAGCGGCCCCATTAGCAAGGACAACTCAAACAGCGAAGGCCCACAAACCTATCCGGTACGCACGCCACAAACAGGCAAAATCAGCATGCGCATAGTACGGACAGAACCGAATCGCAGCCCTGTCTATGGCGATGGTGAGATCAACTGGGAATTCAAGACCGGTCGTTACAAGATGAGCATAGACGCTACTCTGGATTTGTTATTGACATCGGTTAACCTGTATCAAATGCGCAGTGAAGGTGTCATCGATGTGTATGGCATCACACCAGCAACCAGTTCAGAAAAACGACGTAACCGCAGCGAAACTGCGACACATTTTGATCACAGCAATAAATCCGTCAGTTTTTCGTCTTCCAATAAAACGGCGGAGATAAAAGATGGGGTTCAGGATAAAGCCAGCTTCATCATGCAACTGGCTGGCATAGGCTATGCTGACCCTGAGAAGTTCCAGAGCGGACGAGAAATACGCCTGCAAGTAGCTGAAGAGCGCGATGTCACTACCTTTGTCTTTGTCGTGACAGCCTTTGAGGAAGTGGACACCAAGGCGGGCAAGATCATGGCATGGCATGTGGTGCGGCCACCACGGCCTGGTTCTTACAATTCCAAGCTCGAAGTCTGGCTCGCCCCCGACCAAAACTGGTATCCGATACAAATACGCAATACTGAAAGTAACGGTGCTGTGACTACCCAGACTGCCACCAAAATAGTCAGTGTCACCAATATGGAAAGATAATCATGCGCACATCAATTAACATATCAATGAATATATCAAATAAGCTGTTCATCTCACTATTGCTGGCATTGAGCCTGAATGCTCAAACCATGGCACAAGGACATGAAGCGGCGGTCAAATATGCAACCAGGCTGCCACCTACGGTTGAGCTGCAATACAGCATCAAGGCCAAACAAAGCGGCTTGCCACTGAGTGGCTCGGCCTCGGTCAAATGGCAGACTGGTGACCAGAAATACAGCATCATCACAGAAACCCATGCCATGCTTGTCGGTAAAATCCTCGATGCCAGCAGCCAGGGCAATATCGATGACTATGGCCTGGCACCCGACAAATTTGTCGAAAAACGCTTTCGCAAACCCGCTACCACCACCAGCTTTGAGCGTGACAGCAAAACCCTGCGCTTTAGCGCTTCCACAGAAACCTATGTCCTGAAAGGCGGCGAACAGGACAGAACCAGCGCCAGCTGGCAATTGATCGCCATCGCCCGTGCCGCTGGTGAAGCTTTCAAAGCAGGTTCGGAATGGAAGATGCTGGTTGCTGGCCGCAGGGATGCCGACCCCTGGACCTTCAAAGTACTGGGACCAGAAAATATCAAGACTCCCATGGGTGATATGGTCGCCATCCATGTCAGCAAGGCACCGCCAGCTGATTCCAAAGACCAGCAACTGGATTTATGGCTGGCCCCCAGCCTGGAATGGTATCCGGTACGCTTGAAGTTCAGCGATGCTGATGGTGATTTTGTTGATCAGGTTTTGGAAAGCATAAAGAAGTAGCGCCGCTTATTTTTCGCTTATTTGTCATTGGCCTTAACGACTGTCACCGTACATTCTGCCTCGGCCACGACTTGCGCTGACACACTGCCCAGATAGCGGCGCAAGGCTGAACTGCCGCGCGAACCGATGATAATGTGGTCCACGCGGTTGTTGTGGGCATAATCGATAATGGCGGTGGCCGGGTCGGATGCTTCCAGCACGTGGAAGGTGATCTTGTCGGGATTCAGGTTCAATGGCCTGGCCCAGTGCTTGAGGTCTACCAGCTGTTTGACATGGATGTTTTCGCCTTGCTGTATCAGGCTGTCATCCATGCCTATGCGGCTGACTTTACGTATGGTCAGGCAAGCCAGGCGCGCACCGGGATCAGTCTGCAACATGCGCCTGGTGATATTGCGCAGGCTTTCTGCCAGCGCTTCTGAACCACCAGTCAAATCCAGCGCAGCGACTATGATGGGGGCTCTGGACAATTTATCCGACAAGCTCTGTGATAAAGCCGGTTCGGCAGCATTAATCTGGAAACGCCGTTTTAGTACGGACAGATAACCATCCTGCACCTGCTTTTCTGCCCGCGCCGTCAATTGCAATTGATCAGGATGCTGCAATAAAAAAGCCAGCTGCGCTGCAGTATCAAAGCGTGCCTGCGGTTCCACCTCCAGACAGCGCAAGATAATTTCCTGCAACCATGTCGGTAAATCTCTGCGATGGCTGCACGGCGGTATGGGATCACGATAAAGACGTTTTTTCAGGCCAGCGACTGAAGTCGGGTGACCAAAGGGCCGCTGTCCGGTTGCCAGGTGATATAGCAATACCCCCAGAGAAAACAAATCACTACGCGGCTCATTACGCACACCCATGACCTGTTCGGGTGAAATATACGGGCCAGTGCCCATGGGCAGGCGAAATTCTTCATCCAGCAAATCCGGCAATCTGTCATGCCGCGACAGACCAAAATCGATGAGCACCGCCGTCCCGTCATCGCGGAACATGATATTGCTGGGTTTGATATCGAGATGGATGACATGCTGCTTGTGCAGATCCTGCAAGGCGTGCGCCACCTTGATGCCAATGTCCACCACCTCCGCAACCGGTAACGGCGCTTGTTCAAAACGGCTGCGCAAGGATGTGCCAGCGATTTGTTCCATGACGATATATGGCTGGGCATCAAAATCACCGGCACCAAAATAACGTGGCACATGCCTGCCCTTGAGCTTGGGCATGATCATTTGCTCGACTTCGAAGGCAACGATGGCAGTAGGATCATCTGTTGAATACAGCAGCGGCACTTTCATGATCAACGCGGGCTGGCTGCCATCATCTATTAATGGATGGAGGGGATGACGATGACGCAGATCTGTCACATGCCACAAGGCTGCCATGCCACCAGTGTGCAATTTCTCTTCGAGGCGATAACCATCGAATTCCATGCCGCTTTGCAGCTTGTGATGACCGGGGCCGCTCATTGGTGTCCCTGGTTAATTACCATGCAGCAGTCTGTGTCCCAAAGCTGGTGGCAGGCCAGCAGCAATGATTTTCTGGCAGGCTTTTTCGGTATCGTAAGGAATGCGGTAATAAGTCAACACCCGGCTGTCAGTATCAAAAGTCGCATAACAGGCGGCTGGATTGCCATCTCGCGGCTGACCTGCCGAGCCGGGGATGACCAGCCAGCGCCTTTGCCTGCTCAGCGGTATACCTTCCTCGGGCGCAGGGGTAAACTCTCCAGTCTTGCCGGTCAGGCTGATGTGGAACAAACTCGGCATGTGTACATGCCCACAAAAAGTAATGCTGGCCTTGGTCGCATGCATGCTGCGCGTGGCTTCCATGACACCGTCTATATATTCCCATTTCTCGGGTGCCCAGGCATTGGCATGCACGAACAGAATGTCTTCCCACTCTATGCGGTATGGCAGTTTGGCGATAAAGTCGAGTTGCTCTGCAGTTATTTGGGCACGCGTCCAGTCCACCACTTTTCTGGCAATCGGGTTCATACCCTGTCTATCACCCGGCAGCACGCCTGCATCATGGTTGCCTATCAGCGCCCAGGCCCCCTGCCTGACATAGTCCATGACAGTATCGAGTACCCAACGGGGATCGGCACCGTAGCCAACCAGATCACCCAGAAAGGCATAGCGCGTCGCTTTATGTTTTTCTGCATGCGCCAGGCAAGCCTCAAGGGCTTCACGGTTGGCATGTAAGTCTGTGATGACGGCGATCAGCATTAATGAGCTTTATTCATGGTGTGTGCCGCTATTCTAAGCCAGTAATTCTAAGCCAGTAAATTAACGGCAAGCTTACAAGTCAAAATTACAGGTCGAAATTACTGCGGCGATAATACTCATACCCGCGCGCGCGCAAAGCACAGGCCGGACATGTACCGCAACCATGGCCCCAGGGATGCATGTCGCCGCGCTGACCCAGATAACAGGTATGCGTGTCTTCACGTATCAGGTCCACCAAAGCTGAACCACCCAGTTGTTCTGCCAATTGCCAGGTTTGTGCCTTGTTGATCCACATCAACGGGGTTTCCAGCTTGAGGCGGGTGTTCATGCCCAGATTCAGCGCTACCTGCAGGGCTTTCATGGTGTCATCGCGGCAATCCGGGTAACCGGAAAAATCGGTTTCACACATGCCCCCCACCAGCACATTCAGACCACGGCGATAAGCCAGTGTAGCTGCTGTCATCATGAACATCAGATTACGGCCAGGCACGAAAGTATTCGGCAGGCCATTCTCTTGCATTTCTATGGCGATATCTTCTGTCATGGCCGTATGTGAAAGCTGGGAAATCAAGCCCAGATCTATCATGTGGTCTTCACCCAGGCGGCTTTGCCATTCAGGTGAAAACTGGCGCATTTTTTCTATCAGCACAGGCCTGACGCTGAGTTCTATGGCATGGCGCTGACCATAATCAAAGCCTATAGTCTCTACATGGGCATAACGGGACAATGCCCAGGCCAGACAAGTAGCAGAATCCTGACCGCCACTGAAAAGCACCAGCGCCCTGTCTTTAGTGGTTAAATTATTCATAAATGATTGAAAATGAAGGTAAAGCCATTGTAAAAGAATGAAATACTTTGTGTATCAACTAGTCTTGATGTTATGTTTCTGTTGCAAAATATGCTGAGGCAGTTCACGCATTGCAATCCCGCATCATAAGCCAGGACTCTCTCGTGCAAGCTCATGAGTTTTTATAAAAAATTTCTTTCTTCTTCCATATTATCGGTCATCGATCAGGGCATGCTCAGCGCCCTGAATTTTGTCATTGGCATTTTGCTCATGAATCTGGTGGCAAAAGATGACTATGGCCTGTATGGACAATTGTACGCCGGTGGCTTGCTGGTTGGTCTGATCGTCGATTCCTGGATAGCCGGGCCACTGACCACGGTCGCGCCTTCTGTTCAGGGCGATACTCGCAAATCCCTGTTACGTCATTACTGGTACAAACAAGTAGTCTGGACCCTGGCGATGGGCTCACTGGCCTTCGTGATTGTGGAATTTGTGCCAGCAGCAACACATTACAGCAACAAGAACTGGATACTGGCGGCGGTATTTGCCGCCTACCTGTTTGGCAATGGCATACGAGAATATGGCCGTACCGTCGGCTTCATCCAGTCCGACATCATTTCTGTCTTACGGCAAGACATTTTATATGTAAGTCTGGTTGCCATCGGCCTGGCCTACCTGTATTTCAGCCAGCATTTCGATCTGGTGACCGTGTTTGTGCTGCTGGCGGCCTCATCCTTCCTGTGTACGCTGGCCAGTCGCCAGCATTTTCTGGCGCATACATCCACCGATGTCGAAGCCCATGCTGAAGAAGAAATCCGCCAGGCCATCAACGCACATCAGGAAACCATCGCCGGTCACGGGCGCTGGGCGGTGTCAGGGGTGATCGTCGGCTGGTTGTCGAACTACAGCTATGTCTATCTGTCTGGCGCCTGGCTAGGGGTAGCAGCGATTGCCGATTTGAATGCCTCGCGCCTGATGCTCATGCCTATACCGCTGGCAGTGGCAGCCTGGTCCAGGGTAGCCAGGCCAGAAGCCAGCCGCCTGATGGCTAAAAAAGACTGGCATGGCCTGAAACGTCTGACCCTGTTTTCGATTGCTGGCATAGAACTGGTGGTGCTGGCCTATGTCGCCCTGCTCTTGCTTGCTCTACCCTGGCTGGAAAGCCATGTCATCAGCGCCAAGTACAGCGGGCTTGATCCCCTGGTCATGATGTGGGGCGGCTATTTTGCCATCAACGCGGCACGCTGGGTGGGTACATCCTGGTTATCCAGTGGCGGCGCTTACAAACAAATGTTTTTTCTCGGTAGCGTGACACTTAGCATGGTCTTGCTGATCACTGCTTTCAGTATCCCGCGCATGGGCGCACAGGGAGCAATCCTGGCCCTGATCATCGTCGAAATATTCGAGCTGATCGTGGTCTGGCGTTTTATTCTGCCGCGTCTGCAGAAACAGGCTTAGCTACATTAGTTGCATTCGTAGCACTAACAGCAGCGTCAAAACGCTGAGGCTGGGAAAGAGCTGCGGAAATGACAACCACCTCATCTTGCTGACGATGGCTGAAACGATGCAGCAAATGCTTGCCGATGAAATCCACCAGCGCCAGCTGTGACCAGCGTGGCGTAAAAGTATGGTCAGCGCCATTAAAGAATTTCAGACGTATCCTTTCGCTCTGCCCTAACAACTTCGCATGTCTGCCAAATTGCTCAGTCATGACATCGACTGCGGTATCACTGGCTTCATAGATCAGCACCAGTTCTGTACCACGTGCTTCCAGATTCTTGAAATTACGCGCCACCTGACCGAGGAAGAGGTTATTGTGCATCAGGTGGGTACTCAGCAATTGCCATTGCGTGCGCAGGCGCTTGCCTACCCGGCGGAATAAATTGCCACCTATCTGGCGGAAATCCACCTGCCCCTTGAGCACGCGCTTCCAGGTATCAGCTTTGGTCAGTGCATTGACATAATAATGGGTGGATTTGATCGTAGCCTTTTTGCGCTCTTCTATGGTATCGCCTGCACGCCAGCGATAAGTCAACTGATTCATCAAGACCAGGGCGCTGACGCGTTCATCCCTGAGCGCACTCAGATAAGCCATGTAGGCACCGGAACACAGGCCAGTCAATACAAAGGAGGGGCTATGGTATTTACCCTGCATGAAATACATGGCGCTGCTCAGGTCATCCACACTGGATGCCGCGTGCACATCATTTTCTTTGTCCTCAGGCGTCATCCTGCTATAGCCTATGCCAGACTTGTCAAAGCGTAAAACATAAAAACCCTGACTGGCCAGGCTACGTGCCAGGGTCACATACAGGCGGTGATTACCAACCCTGTGATTGGCACCAATATTGCACAAAACCACGGTGGGCATGGCAGTCGCATCTGCTCCTGTCCTGCGACTGACAATGCCAGCCATGCCTTCAAACTCCACCAGTTCTTCTTCCACCACAGTATTGGCAAAACGTATGCTGGCAATCTGATTTTCCGCAGACAAACCTTGACTGGTGGCTTCGTGTAAAGGGAAGTAGCGCGCCAGCCAGGACTGCATTTCTTGCCAGATTGCAGTCGGTACCTGCGTGTCATGTGCATCTTCACGCATCATGGCTGCATAGCCGGGCAATTCTGATAATTGCAAGGCATGGTCATGATGATGCCAGACTTGCACCAGCTTTGCTTCCTGTCCGGTGATGTCATCACGTTGCTGTAAAAAGACCGGCATGGCGGGTGCCTGCAGCTTGCTTAAATCCAGCTTACCCAGACTACTGCGGGTGGCAGCGGTAAATTCATACCCAGTCAATTCATCATCGGTCACCACATGATTGGGGTCGATAGTCTGATCAGGATCGATTTCTTTTTGCAAGGAACTCATGCTGCGCAAGACCAGCATTTCACGCGCATAAGCACGCCCTGATATGACGGGAGCCATCAGCATGAGGGCTTTTGCATCAACGCTGGCCGCCACTGTGCCTGCCAGCAGACCACCCAGACGCAAGCCAAACAGGGCGATATGTTCTATGCCAGCCATCTGGCGCAGTTGTATCGCGGCCTGACGTATATTTTCTTGCCACAGGGAGATTCTGTCGCTGCCAGCACCAGTGGAATTGGCATTGGCGACATCGCCAGCATCGCCGGTATTATTATAGTCAAAGAAGCAGACATCAAACCCGGCTTTTGCCAGATGCGTGGCCAGATGTTTATAGGCCAGGTACGAGACCATGTATTCATGCCCAAAGGGTGGGCAGAGCACCACACCGCAGCGGCGACTGCCCCCGGCATCACGAATGCGCGCAGGGTGATACCAGCCCAGCATGGGACTAGCCGCATCGCCAAACCAGAAGGCTTGCGGCGTATACAGAATGTCTTTGCTTGGGTACTGTTGTGTTACCAAATCTGCCCCGCTAAGTTGCTACACTAGTTACCGCACTAGTTGCTGTACTATTTTCCATCGTCACTCTGACACTGCCCTGCGCATTTTGTGCCTGCACATGGCCAGATCTGATGGACTTCCCATGCATGACTGACAGACGTACTTGCCTGCTGCTGCCGGGTGCCATATGAAAATAATTATCTTCAGGAAGCATGCCCGGGATTTGAACATTGACCGCCTGTGCCAGCTTTTGCGTACTCAGATGCAGGATGTGATTACCATCAGCATCCTGGCTACAATGGGCACGCAAACCCACGTCCGCCTGTTGATCAAACTGATGGCCGAGCGGGAAATGGAAGTCTGTGGCAATTGCCTGCGCCTGCCCCGGACCATACAAAACAGCCTGCACTACATCATGCCCGGCTGGCCCGAATCGATAGGCATAACTGGTATCAATAAAATGTGGCAAGAGCGCGTAGTCTGGTACTTTGATTGCCGCATGTGCAGCCACCTGCACGGCAATACGGCCATGCGCAATACGTGCTTCTGCATGCCGATACAGATTCAGTTCCAGTTCACCCTCGAATGCCTGTGGCCCATCATTGATGATATGCAAAGCCAGCCCATTCAAACCTTCATCAGTGAAGAGCACGGTCAGCGCTGCCATGGTCCGCTTCAAATAATAATAGACAGCCTTGGGCTTGCCATGCGCATCAATAATGCCCCAGCCAGCACCTGGCCGCAGATCACGCCAGAACCAAATCAGAGCACCGTGGCAAGTAGAATCAACACGCCGCCATTCCGCCAGCGTTTTGGCCATGACTTCACCAGTCGTGGTGCGTGCCAGAGACAGGTAGCGTTCACGGTCGGCATAGCGCAGGCTGGCAGGATTCACTTTATACAGCTCCGCCATATAGTGATCACGCACATCTTCAAAATCCCAGCCTGTGCCATTGTCGCGTGGGATGCCCTGCTTCCATGCAGGGTGCGGGCCAGGTGTCTCGCCATTCTTTAACATGCTATCGATGAGATCATCGTCAGGCATGTTGGAAAAACCCAGGCATTCCGAGGTAAAACGTATGGCACTGCGGCGCGCATCATCGAGTGGCCGCAGATAAGCACCAACACCAAAGTAATGGGCAACACCACTATCAAGTTGAAAAGGCATGACGCCACCACTGGGGCTGGATGGCCAGTACTGTACGTCAGGTCTGTATTGCTGGCAGAGTGCTGGCAGAGTTTGTGCAAAAAATTCATTACGCCACAATTCTGCTGGCTGGCCCAGCATGGCAGCCTGCTGTTCCACTTCGCTGTTACCGCAGACCACGGCAATGCAAGGTGAGACTTGTGTACGCTGCAAGAACTGCTGTGCTTCTGTCTTGATGTTGGCTGCAAATGCAGCATCAGTCACAGGGTAATCCATGTTCGCAAACATGCAGTCTTGCCAGACCAGGATGCCGAGTTCGTCGCATAGCTGATAAAACTCGGCAGTCTCGTAGACCATGGTGCCAATCACACGCAACATATTCATGCCAGCATAACGCGCCAGTGTCAGCATCTGGTGCAAGTCGGCAATTTCATTTTGCAATGAGATTGCATCCACCGGCGTCCAGCAGGCACCGCGACAGAATACAGAGACGTCATTCACATGCAGATTGAAATCGCCATCGCGCTGATCATCAAAACGTTCTTGCTGGATAATTTCTCGGCGGCGA
>JAZJXP010000039.1:39218-134966 GCA_040390835.1 Pseudomonadota bacterium | reverse complement strand
AATCGCCATCGCGCTGATCAACTTTTATCTGCCGAAAACCAACATTGCCAAGGTTTATAGTCTGCTCGTAATCGGCACACGCAATGTGCAATTCCAGCGCATACAGTGCTGCATCACCATGTGTATGCGGCCACCATTTTTTGACTTCTGCGATGCGGCAAAGTCCAAGAATACGGTATTGATTTTCACCCAGACTTTGCCAGTTCAATGCGAAGTCTTGGTCGCCAACTTTGACAGAACAGGCAGTCAATGCCTGCGTACTTTGCACCATCAATTCGATTTCCAACAAGCCATCTGCACCATCAAGTTTGCTATAGGTGTTCTTGCTGGTTACGCGCACTGAGCTTTGCAATTCGAGCAGAATCGGCCTATATGGTCCTACCGGCGCCACTGGCGGTGACCAGCCTGGCATGCGCCCCAATAAGCTGGTACGCATCCAGCGCAATTGCTGTTGCTCAACCAGACGGGTTTTCCAGCGCGGGCGTGGGCGGCGTTGTGCCAGTTGGGTATTCATCGCCAGAAAGTGCAGGCTCAAGCGCCCTTTGCCACTAATGGCAAGCGCTTCCAGCTCAAGGCTGTGGGCGATAAACATATCCTCGCTGCGCAGGATGAGGTTGTCATTCCAGTAAACTTCAGCATGCGTAGCCAGGCCTTCAAAATGCAGGCAGGCGGCATTTTCTGGCAAATCCAGATCACAGAAATACCAGACATCGACTTCATCAAAATTGTCTTTACCATATTCAAACTGCCCTGCAGCACGTAGCGCGCTGGCGATGGTGCCCGGCACTTGCGCTGGTAATCCAGAGGACAAGGTAGAAGGCAAAATTACACTGCCGCCAGCGACTTGTACAGCTTGCCAGTCAGCATTAAGAGGAATGAGTATCTTGTCTGTCATGGATGCAAATCACCCACCAGCCAGGCTGTTATCAAGCGCAGCCATGCCCCGTTGCCAATGCATGGACAATTGCTCCACCAGTGGTGCCAGATCCACCGGCTTTTTGCCCATGACG
The DNA here is from genome assembly GCA_040390835.1 of Pseudomonadota bacterium. GTDB lineage: Bacteria > Pseudomonadota > Gammaproteobacteria > Burkholderiales > Burkholderiaceae_D > Undibacterium. The sequence continues at coordinate 133,956 of JAZJXP010000039.1, read as the reverse complement.
GCCCTGGCAGTTTTCAATAGCAAGGTCTTGGTGAGTTCAGAGATGCTATCAAATTCTGTCGCTGCCGCTTCAAACTGCAAGTGCTGGTGCTGTTGCAACCAGCGCAGATAATGTGCCCCCAGGCTAAAGCCTGCACCCAGTTGACGCAGGCAGGCAAAGGCATAGGCATGATAGGCTGCCATGCCTTCTTCTTTCAACTGTTCTACATCGCGGACAAATACCGGCAGGAACAGGCTGACAGGATTATTGTGCGGGCGTCTGGCCAGGTATTTGCGCAAGAGCGGCAGAGAGATCGCCGCCAGTTCTGCATCTGTTTTTTTGTGTACATGATCAAGGCGCACGAACTCGGCAAACAGCGGCATGAAAGCCGGGTCATGCGGTTTGCCTATCCTGAATGTCTCAAGAAAATCTTCGCCCTGCAATTCATGGTAGCTGCTGTTGTGGAAATAACCGAGCTTTTGCTGCTCCAGGTCGATTTCCTGTATGGCTATGGTGGTCTTGACGTGATTCGTGCGGTAATCTGTGCCGGCAGTATCGGGCAAATAAAAGGAGTCCGTCTCAGTCAACACCAGGCGGCCACGGCCAAGCTGGATTGTGGCATTGCTGAGCAAGCCGCGCCAGACATTCAGTTCTTGCACATTGATGCCATACAGGGTGAACAGGTCTTCATGCGGTGGCTTGTAAAAGGTCCACTGATCACCATCAAAATCATTGGCAAATACCATGGGCAGGCAAGCCAAAGGGTTCAGACCTTGCGCATGCAAGACTTCTATCCAGACATCGATATAACAATTGGTTTCTGCCCAAGCACGGTCAGCACCATGCAGGGCATGTGGCTGATAGTCACTCGCAATAATCGAAGCTAAAGCGTGCAGGCTCATGACCACAATACATCGCGGGTGGCCTGTGGCCAGGTTTCTGGCTGCATGCCATGGGTCTTGAACAAGGCCATGACGATGCGTTCCAGGCCAAAGCCCAGGCAGGCGGTATGGGCCAGCTCACCATTTTGCTGGTAAATATCAAACAGCTTGCCGAAATGGTCCTGGTGATAATTGAAGGAGCAAACTGCTGTCGGCTTGGCTTCGGATATCACGGGCACCAATACCTCAAACTTTAATTGCTGCTCGCGCTGGTTTGCCGCCAGCATGCGGCCACCACGACCAAAGAAAGGGTCAGAGGCAACGTCTGAATGGGCAGGCAAACCCAGTGACTTCAAAATATCCAGACCACGCTGCAACCAGATATCGCGCCAGGCCACGACCATGTCGGGCGTACCGACACGGACAAATTCACGTACGCGAAAAGATTGCATGCGCGTCGGTTCTGGTGAAGGTTCATTCCTGAATACCCAGTTTTGCATATCCACCAAACGTCCTTCAGCAGGTACGGTACCAGTGAAGCTGGGATAGACCGGGTAGCAGGCAGCAGGTGTCAGACACACTGCTGTCATGGTTTGCAAATGTGTCCAGGGGCGGCCTTCATGGACGTTTTCCATCAGTTCTTTATGCTGTGCTTCATTGCCGGTAAAACTGAAAATAGTGCCAGCCAGTTGCGGGAAAGAATCCAGGTATTCGCTACGCTCAAGCACCTTGCGATCGAGGCAGGGTGGGAAAGACATTTTGACTGCTCCATCATTCACCGCCACCCGACTGACGTAATCATCAAAACGACGCAGCACATCTTCAAACACCGGGCCACGGCCAAAAATACCCTGTACGCCAACCGGGATGATATGACCGGCGGCGACCAGGTCGTCGGTCAGGCCTTCAGGAGAAAAATCGATAGACATGGCACACCCTTCCTAGTCGTCTTTAAGTACCAGCAGCAAATTGGCATTGGTGGCCAGGATGCGGTCATTGCCGACCATGATGGCGGCTGAATGCGCATCGCGCAGATGGCGGCTCATGCTGAATTTACTATCATTTTTATAGCCGAGGATGCCGCAGATGGACAAGGCCTTGGTGACGATTTGCGGCAGCGCCTGGGTTGCATCTATCTTCAGATTATTCATCTTCAGCGAATAGCCCATCGATGTCAGCACACCAACCGCAGCATCATCTGCCACAGACAGGGCTTCATACTCGGTCAGGCAAGCTTGTACCGAGGTGCGCAGGCTTTGCATCATGCTGACCAGCTCAGCCAGCCGCAAAGCTGTCGGCGGTACGGTACCGGGATTGGCGCGGGCCTGGCCACGTACAAAAGCCCTGGCCTTGTTGACGGCAGCCGCCGCGCAACCCATCCAGCAACCACCCCAGAGCAGATGCGATACCGGCACCACGGTTTGCGCCGACATGTCACCAAAGGGCACATCGATAATCTGTGCGACATCACCAGCAGATGTCATGAGGAAAGGTGGGCTGCAAGTACCGCGCATGCCCATGGTGTCCCAGCCACCTTTTTGCTCCAGCATGTAATCGGCCTTACGTACCAGTATCAATGATTGATCGCTGTGGGCAGCATCGGGATTGCGTCTGGCAGTCACCAGCAAGTCGTCAGCCTGTGCACCATAAGAAATCGTCGTCGCATCCTTGACCAGCCTGAAACGCTGACCATCCACTTCCACTGCACAATTACTACGGCGCATTTCACCACCGACACCAACTTCAGAAGTCACCGAAGCGATCAGGTATTGATGCTCTACCAGTTCACGCAAATAATTCTGGTACCAGGGATTATCCAGTGCATGCCGGACTATGCTGATCACCTGTATCTGGTGCATGGCATAGATCATTGCTGTCGATGCACATTCACGTGCCAGGGTTTCAACGATTTCCACCAGTTCACTCAAACTCACGCCAGCACCACCTAGCGCCACTGGCACATAAGCACTCAGCAATTTCTCTCGCTTGAGCGCAGTCACAGCTTCAATAGGAAAGCGCGCTTCCTGATCGACAATCTGTGCATGGGGTGCGGCAAATTCTCTGGCGACCAGACTGGCTGCCAATATCATGTGAGAAGGAGTGGCTGAGGTATCCATATCATGCCGTCAATTCTTCTATCGCTGCGTGAATAGCATTGATGCTTTCAAACACGCTGCGTTTCAGCATACGGTCTGGAAATTCCAGATCAAAAGCATCTTCCAGGGCCAGCATGACATTCACACTCGCATGTGATGTCATACCAGCTTCATACAGGTCAGCGTCCTCAGCGAGTGCATCCATATTGGCAGAAAATTTGCCATGCTCTTTTAATACCTGGCGTATCTGTTCTTTGCTCATGATGACCTTTCTTATCTTTTTCCGGAAGGCGAATTCCTGTTCAGGAATATGCTGTACGCAATTGAAGATGCGCTACAAACATGCCCGCTCACTGGAAAAAAATGCGACTTGAAAAAGCCCAATAACACGGTCTTAACGTGCATCCGGCAGGCATGCCTTAAAGTTAACAGGATAGCTGAATGCCTATGAAATCGACGTTAAATTTGGTTACGTTTTAATTGTCGCGAGGCAATAAATTTACAAGGAAAACCAGCATCGATGAGCATCCGCCCACCTGTATTTCAAGGGGGCGGACAGGTAAATTTGAAATAAACTTGCGAGAGGAATTCGCAGAAAAACTGGTTTATTTGGTGCGCAAAATCAGGCTGTTATTGGCATCTTCCTTATATGCATAAGCGACCTTCCCACGCCGGATTTCTCCTATGAAAAGCATGTTACGGCCTACTGCTTCATGGTCGGTTTTCGAGAAGGGTTTTTTGTAGCGCGAGATGACCGTGGACGTGGTGTCATATTTCATGTCTTCCAGCGCCAGTTTGATCTTTTCACCATCGGTGGTATTGGCCTGCATGAGTGCCAAAGTCAGCATTCTGAGGGCATCATAAGTCTGTGCCGCCGACACCGCAGAGGGGATGGATTTAACATTATTTATGCGAAAGTAGTTAAGCACGAATTCATTGCTGCGGCTACTCGCATCATTTTCTATGAAGGTCACAGGCATACGCGCACCTTCGGCGTTGCCTGCCGCCAGGTCAACAAAACTGCGTTGCGACAAAGTCCAGGAACCTGCCAGTGGCACATTGAATTTTATCTTGCTCATGCCATTGGCAACCATGGCAGCTTCTGAACTCAGGCAATACAGAATCACTACTTGCGCACCCGCCTGCTTGGCCTTGCTCAACTGCGCCGTCATATCCTGATCACCGACCTTGAAACTCTCGACCGCCACAGGACTGATTTTACGGTTCTGTAATTCCGCCAGCAGGTTTTCCTTGCCGTAACTGCCGTAAGGGCTGTCGTCATGCAGAATAGCGATTTGCGTCAGTTTGCGCTTGTCGATGACATCCGACAAAATCACTGATGGCTGCAAATTATCACTACCAGCGAGGCGAAAGACATAACTGTCCGGGATAGCTGGCGGCATGAACTGCTTGGTCACTGCGGCACCGGTAGCGGCGCTGATAATCAGCGGCTTTTTACTTTCCTGGAAAACCTTGGCGGCCTGCAAGACCACACCGGTATTGGCAAAGCCGATGACAGCCACGACTTTTTCTTTCTCTACCAGTTCTTTTGCCATGGCCGCGCCGACTTCAGGCTTGGCCTGGTCATCACGCTCGACCAGTTCTATGCGCCGCCCCATGACGCCGCCGATCTGGTTAATGTCTTGCAAAAATACCCTGGCACCGCCGCGTATGCTCTCCCCCATATCAGTGGAAGACTTGCCGGTAAACGGACCTATGATACCTATCCGTATCGGCGCTTCTTCAGCATGAGTAGCCATGGGCAGGGCCAGTGTCAGAAAAAGTCCGGCAATGAGTGCAGAAATAGTACGCATACATTAGTCTCCAGGATATAAATTATTATATATTGGCAATAGTTTGCACCAGCTTCTGGTGTTGAGCATGAGATTTTCACGCTTACTTACATTTTTTATCGCAGACTTGCCTGAAATTATAATAAATTGCACAGTTATGCAGGCACACATACAACATTGCCACCAATTTAAGGACGCCTTGAAGGCTCACCATGCATCCGGCCCATTTGATACATCAGGCAGCAGAGCTCGTTAGCCAGGCGGACAGCCTGGTCATAGCGGCTGGGGCAGGCATGGGTGTGGATTCTGGTTTGCCCGACTTTCGCGGCAGCGAAGGCTTTTGGAAAGCCTACCCTGCGCTGGGCCAGGAAGCCATACCGTTTTATGAAATAGCCAACCCGGCAGCTTTTCACCGTCGACCAAAACAGGCCTGGGGCTTTTATGGACACAGGCTGGCGCTGTACCGCAAGATCCAGCCACATGCAGGCTTTGAGATACTCAAACAGTGGGGTGCAGCCAAGACTTACGGCCTGAGTGTATATACCAGCAATGTCGATGGACATTTCCAGCAGGCTGGCCTGGATACGGCCCTGATCCATGAATGCCATGGTTCCATCCATTACCTGCAATGCCTGCTACCTTGCCGCGACAGTATCTGGCAGGCGGACCAGTTCATGCCTGAAGTCGATGAGATCAACTGCCAGCTTGTGAATACCGCGCCGACCTGCCCGCATTGCGGTGGCATGGCCAGGCCAAATATCCTGATGTTTGATGATAGTGACTGGAATTCACAAAGGCAACAGCAACAGGCTGAGCGTCAGTCCAACTGGCTAAGCAAAGTCCGCCGCCCGCTGGTGATAGAACTGGGAGCAGGCACGGCAGTGCCCAGCGTACGTAATTTCAGCCAGCGCATGAATGCCCATTTTGGTGGCCACCTGCTGCGCATCAACCTGCGTGAGCCACAAGTCCCATATGCCCAGGATGTCGGGCTGGCCATGGGTGCGCTGGAAGCGCTGAGTGCAATACAGGCAGTGTTGGAAAAATAAATAGGACTTACGCAAAACCGCCCCAGCTGCGTTGCAGCTCCCGCATTTAGCAAGATTCTGTACTAAAGTACTGTCGTCGTCGCTACGGTGTAGTCGGGGTTTCAGACAACATGTTGTCTGCCGACGTAACGAACCACCCTTGCAAGGGTGGTTTCCTGAAGCGATAGGTGCAGTCGGGGTTTCAGGCAACATGTTGCCTGCCGACGTAACGAACCACCCTTGCAAGGGTGGTTTCCTGAAGCGATAGCCTTGCTGGGACAATTTTGCGTAAGTCCTAATAAATTTAAACGATTTGCCTGCCATCGCGCCATGCTGCGATCACTACAGGCAACTTGTCGAGCATGCGTACGCGAATAAAATCTGCCTTCAAGTCCACCGCAATTTCTCCCCTGTCATGCAGGCCCAATGCCAGTGCCGGTGCCTTGCTGACGGTGGCGATTGCCTTGGGCAAATCATAGCCATCTTCCTGTAGCATAAAGGCTGCCTGCAACAGACTGGCTGGCACATAGTCGGAAGACAGGATGTCCAGCAAATCATGCCTGGCCAACTCACCCGCCGAGATATTGCCAGAGTGCGAGCCACCACGCACACGGTTGGGTGCACCCATGACGATGGACAAGCCTTGCTGTCTCGCCATCTGCGCTGCCAGCAGGCTGGTCGGAAATTCAGAAATACTGACACCGTCAGCCACGCCTTCATGCACATGTTCTGCGGTCGTATCATCATGCGAAGCCAGCGGGATGGGGTGCGCATGTTGCTGGCATTGTCGTATGACGAGCTGGCGATTCTCGGCCACATGGCGTTGCTGGCGCTCCAGCAAGATGCCCAGCATCTTGTCGACTTTTTGCTCGCTCCAGCCACGCTTGCCGGTAACATAGACACGGTAATGCGCCAGGTCTGTCCACTGGCGCTGGCCGGGCGTATGATCCATCAGCGACACCAGCTTGAGTCTTTCATCCTGCAGGAAGGGTGAAAACAGGTGTAACAGATCCGGCTCTGCCAGCTCCAGCCGCATGTGCAGTAAATGCTGGGCACGCAATAAACCCGCCTGTTCCGCAATACGCAGACCATCTACACAAGGTTTCAGGGTTTGCATGCGCACACTGTCGGGGTCGATATCACCTACCGCTATTGCATCCAATACCGTGGTAATGCCAGCTGCAGCGATTTGCGCATCATGCGCGAGTATGGCTGGCATGACGGGCCAATGCACCTTGGGGCGTGGCATGAGGTGCTTTTCCATGTTATCGGTATGCAATTCCACCAGGCCGGGTAATAAATAATCACCCTGCCAGTCTTCACCCACCAACCCGGCGGTGCCATCAGCCAATTCACTGATCTTGCCATTGCTGACGACCATGGAGCCAGAAAACACGCTGTCGGCAGTGACGATGCGGGCGTTGCGTATTGTTAACAAAGCTTGGGAGATTGAGTCAGGGTCAGATGAAAAATTCATGGTGATGAAAAACTGTGTGGATACCGCCACCTTAGCATGATTTTGCCAATGAGCCAGCGAGGTAAAGCATACTGGCAAGCTTGCCAGTAACACATATCAAGAAAACATCTTGTTAGCTCAAACATCACATTTGCGCAATATAATTTTACCTTTTTTACTAAATCTTGTTTAGCTGATGCGCTTCAATTTCATACATTGTCTTGTACCATGACTGTTAGAGTCGACTAGCAAAACAGGCCTGATCTCACGATGTTAATTACAAAATAACGGGTGGAAAATATGATGCGAAAAGCAATTGGTGGCATGACTGCCATGATGTGCCTGGCCCTGCCGCTGCTGGCACAAGCGGGGGATACCATAGGCAAAATACGCAAAACCCAGACCCTGGTGATAGGTATTCGTGAGACCGCGCCATTTTCATATACGGATGAAAACAAGCAGCCACTCGGTTACTCGGTAGACCTGTGTCTGAAGGTGGCAGATGCCATCAAAAAAGAGCTCAAAATGCCGGCCATGAAGATACAGTTTTACTCTGTAGACTCAACCACCCGCTTTACCGCCCTGCTGGAAGACAAGATAGACCTGGAATGTGGCAGCACCACCAATAATGCGGAAAGACGCAAAAAAGTTGCATTCACCATCCCGCATTTCTTTTCCAGCGTACGCGCACTGGTGAAAGCCGATAGCGGCATCAAGAACTGGCCGCAATTGCGCAACCGCACCGTTGTCACTACCAAAAGCACCACGACAGTGAAATTGCTGAATGACAGGAATGACACCAGCTCACTGAATATCAAACTGGTAGAAGGCAATAGCGACCAGGATTCTTTCAAGATGGTGGAAGAAGGCAAGGCTGACGCCTTCCCCATGGATGACGTATTGCTGTACAGCCTGAGGGCAGAATCGAAGTCACCGGCATCGTTTGCCATCGTTGGTGACCCTTTGTCGATAGAACCCTACTCCATCATGCTGCGCAAGGATGATCCTGGCTTCAAGAAGATTGTCGATAGCGAAATGCTGAGACTCATTCATGAGAATGAAATCTACCGTATCTACGAAAAGTGGTTTACCAAACCGATACCACCCAAAAACGTCAACATGAATATGTCGATGGGCTTCTTGCTCAGGGATTCCTTGCGTTTCCCTACAGACCAGGTTGCCGACTGATCTGCAGTCAAAATCGGCATGACAAGGTATGCCCTGTACTTCGCCCCCGATGGCGCATGGTGGCAGCAAGGGAGTAATTGGCTGGGCCGCGATGCTGCCAGCGGCCAGTTACTACCCCAACCCGCCATCGCCGGGCTGGACGCCGGCTTGCAACGACAACTGACCAGCGATGCACGCCGCTACGGTTTTCATGCCACGCTGAAAGCACCTTTCCACCTTGCTGATAGCTGGCCCGAAGCAGACTTGCACCAGGCCCTGCAAGAATTTTGCGCACAGCAAACCCATATCCAGATACATGCGCCACAGGTGCAATGGATGGGCAAATTTCTGGCCTTGCGCCCGACTGGCGACCAGGCTGCACTGAACGACTTTGCCTTTAACTGCGTCCGCCACTTCGATCAATTCCGCACACCCATGGGTGAAGCTGAACTGGCGCGCCGCCAGAAAATACCCTTAAGCCCCCGTCAAAACGAATTACTGCTGGAATGGGGCTATCCATACACTGCAGAAGAATTCCGCTTCCATATGACGCTGACTGACAGGCTGGATGCGGGAGCAGTTGCAGACAGTCTGCATGACGTCGCAGTCCAGTATTTCACTTTGTCTGAACCATTGATCATTGATGGCATTGCCTTGTTTGTCGAACATCAGGCAGGTGCAGACTTTGAGTTGCTGGAGCGCTTTTTGTTTAGCTGAATCACTTAACCCAAAAACTCTTCAAGCTGCATAACTGGCAACGTGATCTGCGAGTAAAGCCAGAGCATGGCGTACCTTGGCTGGCTGTTCATCACGACGCGGTGTAATTGCATACAAAACCAGATCAGGCAATTTCCAGTCGGACAAGAGCGGGACCAGGCTGCCATTCGCCAAAGCCTGATGATCATATTCACTGACTGCAATACTGATTCCCCAACCTGCAAGACATAGTGCATGCAAGGCCGTGACCTGGGTTGCCCTGATCCTGACTGGCACCTTTAATTCAATTTTGGCTTTGTCTGGCCCCAACAATTGCAAATAACGGGTAGACGCACCACCCAACCAGACATGCTGTTCCAAGTCCCGGGGATGTTGCGGCCAGCCATGCTGATTCAGGTAGGACGGCGCTGCACATAGTTGGGCAGGCGTGCTGCCCAGCTTGCGCGCCACCAGACTGGAATCCGGCAGATTACCCACCCGCAACGCGATATCTATGCGTTCATCAATCAGGTCAACCACGGCATCATCCACCAGCAGGCACAAACTCAGCTTAGGATATTTTTGTAGCGGTGCCAGGGCTTGCGCCAGCATGCCGCCAAAGCCTATAGGCGCGGCGATGCGTAATTCGCCCTGAGGCTCATCCCTGTGGCGGGCCAGTGCCTGTTCCGCAGAACGGGCAGCCGCAACCATGGCAGCGCAGCCTTCAAAGTAGCGCGAACCCGCTTCTGTCAGTGTCAGTTTGCGTGTAGAGCGGTGCAACAAGGATAGACCCAGGTCAGATTCCAGCGCACGCAAATGCTGGCTGACAGCAGACGGTGTCATACCCAGTTTGCGGGCGGCACTCGTCAGCGAACCTGCGGTGACAACCTCGGCAAACAGGGCCATGCGTTTGTACTGTTCCATTCCCGCTCCAGATAAATCATTAATTTGTTAGCACAGCTTCATAGTGTTAGTGATTTTTACTATCTATTCAAGAAATAGTTAAGGATTCAAACTATGCATCACAAACTAAGCATACACACAAAGGAGTTTCAAATGAAAATCGCATTAATTGGCGGCACAGGTTTTGTAGGCACACCCGTTTTGGCAGAACTGCTGAGCCGTGGGCATGAAGTCACCCTGCTGGCACGCACTCCATCCAAAGTAGCTGCGCAAACCGGACTTACCGTGGTGCAGGCAGACGTACTGGATGCAGCACAGGTCGCACAGGCGGTAGCGGGACAAGACGCAGTCATCAGCGCCTATAACCCGGGCTGGGGCGAAGCGCAAATCCATGATCTGTTCTTGCAGGGTACACAAGCCATCTTTAGCGGCATCAAACAGGCTGGCGTCAAGCGTCTGCTGGTAGTCGGTGGCGCAGGCAGTTTATTCGTGGCACCTGGCGTGCAACTGGTAGATACGCCGGGATTCCCCGCCGAATACAAGCAAGGTGCACTGGCAGCAAGGGAAGCCCTGAATCTTATCAAGAAAGAAGACACGCTGGAATGGACCTTTTTGTCGCCACCTATAGGCCTGGCTCCCGGCGAGCGTAGCGGGCAATACCGGGTCGGTGCTGATGATCTGCTGCCCGGTGTCGCCGATGCACCTGCGGGCATTTCTGTACAGGACCTGGCAGTTGTTATCGTAGATGAGCTGGAAACACCGAAGCATATCCAGAAGCGTTTTACTGTAGCAAATTAATCTCCCTCTAGATTGCCCATCATGTCCAACACAATGTCGACTACTCCAGCATCAGTGAAAGTTAATTCTGCTGAACATACTCAACATGTCCAGCGCAGTTTTTTATATGCCGTGACTGCACTGGGCCTGGGTGCATTTGCCATAGGTACGGGCGAATTCGCCATGATGGGTTTGCTGCCAGAAGTGGCGAAAGATCTTGCCGTATCGATACCAGAGGCTGGTCATGTTGTCAGCGCTTATGCCTTTGGTGTGGTCATCGGTGCCCCCATGTTCGCAGTACTGACAGCCAGCTGGCCGCGCAGGACTCTATTGATTGCTCTCATCCTGCTTTTCGCAGCAGGCAATTTTGCCGGGACGCTGACTACCGATTTCCTGTCACTGAATATTGTGCGCTTTATCGCTGGCCTGCCGCACGGTGCTTACTTTGGTGTCGCCACTCTGGTCGCCGCCAATATGGTCGCACCACAAAAACGCGCCTCGGCCGTTGGACTGGTCATTTTGGGCCTGACCAGTTCTACCCTGCTTGGCGTGCCTGCCGCGACCTGGCTGGGGCAGGCTTGGGGTTGGCAGGCTGCTTATGTTTTTGTCGCCTCCCTGGCGGTACTCAGCAGTGTCGCGGTGTATTTCGCCATACCGGATGTGCCCGCAACAAAAAACGCAAATCCCGGAAGTGAGCTGGGTGCGCTGGTCAACAAGCAGGTCTGGTTGACACTGGGCATAGGTGCGGTTGGATTTGGTGGCATGTTTGCCGTCTTCAGTTACATCAAACCCATACTCACTGAAGTAACGAAACTGTCTCCAGACGTCATTCCTTTGATACTGTCACTGTTTGGTGTTGGTATGGTGGTCGGCAGCATGCTGGGTGCGCGTCTGGCAGACAAAAACCTGTTGCGTGCTATTGCTGGCCTGCTACTGTGGAATGCACTGGTTTTAGGCGGTGTCTCTTTCGCGATGGCATACACAATATCAGCAATCATCTGGGTATTTTTACTCGGCACCCTGGTCGCTATCGGGCCTGCCTTGCAGATACGCTTGATGGATGTGGCAGGTGATGCGCAGACCCTGGCTGCGGCCTTGAATCACTCTTCATTCAATGTCGCAAACGCACTCGGCGCATGGCTCGGTGGCGTGGTCATCACCATGGGATATGGCTGGACATCAACCGGCTGGCTGGGTGCATTGCTGGCACTAGGTGGACTGGCTGTCTTTGGTCTATCGATCAAAAAATAAAATCAGAAAATAAGGTCAGTATTCAGTTACTTCAAAAGCAGGCTAGAATGAGAGCAGAGAAATGGCATAAAGTCAGGTTCACTATTTTCAGGGGTGCATATGTCCATCACACCAGAGCAATTACAGGATTTAATGAGGGAAGTAGAGAAGGAAGACCCGATAGATTTTGCTGACCTGCCCTTCGAAGAAGATGAATTGCGCGCCATCACTGCGCAGCATCTGTGTGACATGGCAGATGCCATGGAAAATTTCAGCAATGAAGACAGGCAGGTCACCTTGCTGGCAGTCGCGGCAAAACTGGTACTGGAAAATCTGGTCTTGCATGTGCAGTTACTACGCCAGCACGACATACCGGTGAGTCAGCAAGTGAGCAATCTTTTGCAAAACATCAAGAAAAAATAAAATCCTTCCATTAAGCAGCATGCCCGAATCCACTCTACCTGATACAAGACCAGCACGCCAGTTCCTGCTCATCCCCGGCTTCATGTGCGATGCCAGTTTATGGAAATTCATGTTGCCCGGACTGGAGCAACTGGGACAAGTACATATCGCCGATTTGAACGAGGGAAACAGCATAGAAAGCATGGCGCAACGCCTGCTTCCGGCATTGCCGGACAATGGCATTGTCATCGGTTTTTCTCTGGGCGGCTATGTGGCACGCCATCTCGCATGGCTGGCTCATCAACAAAATAAAGCTGCAGACAAAGTGGTAAACGGCCTGGTCTTGCTGAACACTTCAGCACGCGCCAGTTCAGCAGATGAAGACAATAAAAACCGCCAGCAAATCAAGCTGCTGGAACATTACCCTTACAAGGGCCAGACCATGACAGCCCTGCGCCGCGCACTGCATCCACAACGCCAGGATGATGCTGTCATGCTGGCACATTTGCAAGCCATGTCTCTGGCACTTGGTAAACAAGTCTTCTTGCAACAACTGTCCATCGTGCGCAGTGACGGCCATCATGAACTGGCTGAGATTACTTGCCCTGCCCTGATCGTCGCCAGCAGAAATGACCAGATGCGCACCTTAGCAGAATCAGAAAAACTAGCCACCGGTCTGCCACATTCCAGACTGCATATCATCGAAGATTGCGGCCATATGTCGCCACTGGAAAAAGCACCCGAACTCATCACCACATTGAATGACTGGCTGAGCCAAAGCGCAATTTAAAACTGGGCTCTTGGCAACCAGACTGGTGCATGTTGCCCAAGTGTAGGTGCGGGCAAATCCAGGCGAGCTGGCGTAAGGCTCATTTTTTCTACCGGAGCAATCGCCTGCATCTCGCCAAAACCTGAGCTTGATGTCTGCAAGAAGCTGGCGATTTCATCGGGACGCAATTCTGCGGCATCTTCATGCAAACCACGTCTGGACATGGCTTGCAACCAGCGCCCCGTTTGCGCCAGCGATACCCTGACTTGCCAGCTACCACCTTCGATAGCACGTTTTTGCAGAGCCAGCATGGTCGCATATGCCAGCAGATAGCCGGTCGCATGGTCAAGGGCCTGGAAAGGCAGCTTGCCGGGCACTGCACTGCCAGCTGCCCGCCCTTCTGCATCCGCAATACCGCTGGCCGATTGCACCAGGCTATCAAAGCCACGCCTGTTTGCCCAGGGTCCGACGTGACCATAAGCTGACAAGCTGACGTGTATCAGGCCAGGGCGCAATGCACATAATTCTTCCACTGAATAACCAAGCTGGGCGATAGCACCAGGCCGGTATGCCTGCATGAAAACATCGGCACCACGCACCAGCTCATGTAATTGCTGCCGTCCCCCGGCATTGCGCAAATCCAGTTGCGCTGAGCGTTTGCCACGGCCAGTATCCATGACCAGCAACATGATGTTGGGCAGGTGTGCTGCACTGATCGCCAATACATCAGCCCCATGTTGCGCCAGTGTGCGTGCACCTACAGGCGCTGCAATTACCCGCGATAAATCCAGCACACGGACACCGCTTAATGGACGCGAGGGAGTTTGCCCGCTACCTTGGTTCAATGGTATGACAGGGCCATCGGCTATCTTCCGGACTTCAAACAGGGACAATTCAGCAATTGCCAGTGCCTGCGGATGCGTCTGCCATTCTTGCTCTGTGCGTATCATGGCAGCGCACATGTCTGCATTGGCGAGTACCTGCTCCAGCTCCGCCGCTTGCCATCCAGCGATGGCTTTGGCGACTGCAGCGCGCTCTTCTGCGCATTGCAAGATGGCCAGTACGCCATCACGGTGATGCGGGAAGTTGGTATGCAATTGTATCCAGCGACCATCTCCCGCCTGATAGTAACCGGCTATCTTGTTCCAGGGATCATCGGCAGGCTTGCCATTGATGCTGAGGTAACGGTCACTCTTGAACATGGCCAGGGCATGACGCCTGTCTACCGTGATCTTTTGTTCAGCTCCACCGCGATCCTGCCATAACTGCGCAGCCATCAGGGCTTGCACTGCAATGCTGGCAGAGGCCACATCACCCACCTGGAATGTCGATGGCAATTGTGCCGTATCGCCGCTGAATGTAAGTTGCTGTAAAGCCTCAGGCTTGCCGCCACCCATTTGCCACAAGGACGCCAATAAAGTTTCTGCCGACACAATGCTCTCCCCAAAAAAATCAAACTGGCGCACAATGCGCTCATCTGACCTTGTATGTTTGCAGTCTAGAATCTGCATCACACTGTGGTCAATCTTGATTCTGACTATCAATATAAATTAATCGTGGATAACACTCTCACTGCCAGACAAGCCGCCGAGTTGCTAGGCATCAGCCTGCCGACCTTGTATTCCTACGTCAGCCGTGGCTTGCTGCAATCGCACCAGTACCAGGGACAGAGGGCGAAACGCTATGTAAAGGAAGAAGTATTGCGCCTGCTGGCACGCAATACCGACAGCAAGCGGGCGGGGAGTGCCGCCGAATCAGCCATAGATTGGGGCGTGCCTGTCCTGGAATCAAAAATCACCCAGGTAACAAATGGCAAGCTGTACTACCGTGGCCATGCTGTCGCTGAACTCGCAGGCACACATACGCTGGAACAGACTGCATGGATTTTGTGGGATAGCGACGCAAGTCCTGATCTTCCCCAAACTTGCCTGACTGAATTGACTACGCTATGGCCAAAATTGCTGGACTTGACTGCACATCTGTCGCCCTACGAAAGAGCCATCAGCATAATGCCCATGCTGGCTACGTCCATTGAGCAAATACCAGACATCCATGCACATCAAAGAGCAATGCTGTGGATGCACCTGACGGCTGCGGCGCTATTGGGTGTAACACCTGACTATCAGGCATTTCACCAAAAGCTTGCTGCAGCATGGCAATTGAATGAGGAACAAGCAGAACTAGTACGCGCAGCCCTGGTCGTCAGCGCTGATCATGAATTGAATGTATCAACGTTCACCGTGCGTTGCGTCGCCTCTGCAGGTGCGAACATGGGTATGGCATTAGTAGCCGGACTGGCCGCGCTCTCAGGCCCCAAACACGGTGGTGAAAGCCTGCGTGTCAGCCGCATGCTGTGTGCTGCACTGGTCACGCCATCAGGTGACATCTCCAGTTTTTTGGCAAAACGCCTGCGCAGCCATGATGCCAGTCATCATTTTTCACCCAGGCTGCCGGGCTTTGGCCATCCGCTCTACCCTGACGGCGACCCGCGTGGTGCACTCCTGATGAACATGCTCGACAGGAATAAGCATGCAGGATTGTTTGCCGTGGCCGACATGGCTGAAGACCTGACCGGGCAAAAGCTGAACATAGACTATGGCCTGGTCGCAGTAGAAATTGCCTGCCAATTGCCCTTGGGGGCAGCGCAAATCCTGTTTGCGCTGGGCCGTACAGCAGGCTGGATAGCCCATGCCATGGAACAGGTGGAAACAGGCCAGCTCATACGCCCTCGTGCCAGGTATGTGGGCAAATTCCCTGATACTGCATCAGTCTGATCCAGGTTTCTGTATCGGGTCGATATCTGGCGTATAAGCCAGGATGTCTCCAGGCTGACATGCCAGTATTTCGCAAATTTTTTCCAGGGTATCAAAGCGTATCGCCTTGGCCTTGCCGGTCTTTAATACGGATAAATTTTGTGGCGTGATATCGACCAGTTCAGCCAGGGTATTCAAACGCATTTTGCGCTGAGCGAGGACGACATCCAGATTAACGGTAATGGGCATGGCGTCCTCAGATGGTCAGTTCAGCTTCTTCATTGAGGTCTACGCCGATTTCGAGCGACCAGAGCAAGAGCAAGAAGAATCCTATCCATGTCATTTGATCTAGTGCGCGGCCAAGAAAATGGCCTATATCACCAGTACCACCCGCACTTGAATAGACATAACTAAAAATGATGGAGAGAAAATCTATGCCCAGCGCCGAAACAACAAGTATCAAGTTCATATTGAACGCTCTTCTCGCATGAAAGATGGCCTTCTTATTAAAAATTTCACCATCATGAAAGCAAGTCAACAATTGATTGATATGGACGAGTACCAGACCCGCCACGGCACACCACGCGACCCAGACAAGTCCAGCAACCACCTTTAACTGTAAACTCAAACCCTCTTTCAACAACGAGAAAAAGCCATCATCCACTGTTGCAGCTTGCGCCAGGTATCCAGCCACCGTCAAATCACCGGAAGATACCGTCATCAAGAAAACAGGGAGACCAATGCCACCTATCGCAATGATGACCATAAGAACAACCGTCAGAAAGAGAAAATACCTGCTCAGCCTGCGAATATTGGCAATCCTGGCATGTTTCTGAACTTGCATTTGGAACTCCTGAATGAATGAACTGATATAAATTCTAAACTATAAATTTCGAAATGCAATATTTATTTATCGTTTATCGATAAATAAATACCGTTATTTAAAATTACTCAGGAGCTGGCGATACAAAAGAAAAAAGGCTGCATCAAGCAGCCTTTAACAAAAAACCAGTTCAAATCACATCATTACCAGGCGTAAGCAGCCTTCGCGTAGTAGTAACGGCCATTGAAACCATAAGGCGAGAATGTGCTGTAAGGCAGGGTTCCGCCAGAATTCAAATTCCCTGCCGATGTCACCAGATCAGGATATTTGTCTGTCAGGTTATCGACACCGGCACTGATAGTCCATTTACCCAGTTTCACGCTGGCAGCCAGGTCCAGTACCACGTTGGCGCTATAAGTCTGATCCAGTGCCACACTGTTTTGCGGTGAAACAAAGCTGCCATAGCGGGTGGCCAGGCCATGGATATTCCAGTTAGCAAAGGCATAGTCAGCAGAGATGCTGAATTTGTCTTTTGGTGTTGCCTCAGTTGCGCGGTTGATGGTTTGCCTGTCTATCAGCAAAAGATTGTTTTGCGTCAAAATCGCCGGATTGGCAGCGACATTTTTGACTGTCGTATCGTTGTGGTTATACGCCACGGTAAAGCCCAGCTTGTCTGTGCCAGACAGCGGGATCTGATAAGAACCGACCACATCAACACCACGGGTTTGCGTATCCAGCGCATTGGTGAAATAACGCGCCGCACCTACCAATACACCCTGTTGCGCCAGCACGCCTTGCAAAGACGCAGGCAAGACCAAGTTGCCGGAATACAGGATGCGGTTATCAATATCGATCTGGTAAGCATCAATACTCAGGGTGGCATTCTTGCTTGGCTGCAGGACTGCACCCAAGCTATAGTTGCGTGATTTTTCTGCTTGCAGCGGTACAGCACCCAAGGCTTTGGCCGCAGCAGTAGCGACACCAAAAGTACCGGTATCCACCAGTTGCGATGTACCGTTGATGGTGATCAGGTTAGTCGTGGAGATGGTGTAATTCTGTTGCGCCAGTGAAGGTGCACGGAAGCCATTCGACGCCGCAGCACGCAAGGCAAATTCTTTGGTGAATTCAAAACGACCAGACAATTTGCCAGAAGTGACGCTACCAAAATCGCTGTAGTTCTCATGACGCAAAGCCAGCGAAGCACTCAGTTGCTTGCTCAACTCGGCTTCGATATTGGCATAGATAGATGCGCTGTGGCGGCTGAAACTGCCTGCATTCGAAGGCTGGAAACCAGAGAAACCCTGGGCACCGCTACCGAAATAAGAATTCGCTTCACCTGCACCAATTTCATATTGGTCGCGGCGGTATTCTGCACCGACGGCCAGCGTCAGCGGATTTGCCAGGCCGGCAAATTCTATCTCCCGGGCCGCATCAAAGTTTGCCAGTGTCTGGGTATTTTTCAGCTTGCCGGCATAAAATTTCGTAGGGCTGGTGGCCCCCAGGCTCAGGTTGACGGTATTGTTGACATCCAGGCTGAATTCGCTGGAACCATAATTGACACTGGCATCCCAGCGCCAGCCATCAGTACGGCCTTTGACGCCTCCGACGACAGACACATCGGTATTTGTCCCGGCTTCATTCGGCAAGAAACCATTTGGGTACAGCGGAGTGCGCAAAGTCGTGCCTGTGGTGTAAGCCGTGCGCCAGGTCGCGGCAGCATCCGTGCTGCGGCGGCTGTAGTTGGCAAAGCCATACAATTCCAAGTCTGTGGCCAATGCCAGCGAGACATTTGCACCCAGGTTGGTTTGTTGCAGCTTGGGGTCACCCTGTACCTGGTTAACCCTGCCATACAGGGGCTCAAGCGGATTACGGAAATCAGCACCAGCGCGGTTGGTTTCATTCTGGTTGCGCTGTTCTGCGGTAAAACGCGCCCAGCCTTTATCACCTAATGCCGTGCCAAAGTTGGCGCTAAGACTGGCTTGTGTGCCGTCACGCTTGCTATATTGCCCGCCACCCAGTTGCACTTCACCACCATTCGCACCTTTTTTGAGGATGATGTTGATGACACCAGCTATCGCATCTGAACCGTATTGCGCCGCTGCGCCATCACGCAAGACCTCTATCTTTTCAATGGAGCTGATAGGGATGGTATTCAAATCAGCCGGTGAAGAACCGCGCCCTGCCGTGCCATTCACATTCACCACTGCCGAGGTATGCCAACGCTTACCATTCACCAGTACCAGAGTCTGATCAGGCGACAGGCCACGCAATTGCGCAGGGCGGCTGGCAGATGTGCCATCTGCCACCGCAGGACGCGGGAAATTTAAAGACGGCAACAAACGACTCAACACCGCTGCCAACTCGCCAGAGCCTGTGGATTGCAAGTCTTTGGAAGTTAATATATCGACCGGTGCTTCAGAATCAGACACGGTACGTTTGATGCTGCGTGTACCAGTCACAATTACGGTATCTGATTGTGGCGGGATGATTTCTTGTGCCTGTGCAGAAAAGGCAGCCAGCAAGGCCGTTACCAGTAAAGCATTACGCCTTTTTGGTAAAAGTGAAGATGGTGTGGAATATGATGCTGTACTCATGCGTATCTCTTTCTATGCTAATGAACTTTTGGTTGAACCGATATTACTTCCTTGTGCATAGACGACAAACGATTGTTTTCAGCTTAAAGCATGAAAAAATCATATAAGAGAAAAACCACTTATTTCATTTCTATCTCCTAAATGCCTTCAGGCAAAACGCACAGGTATCCTTTCCAGCAAGCCGCTGCCATACACTTCATGCGAGTTCATGGCATCAAGATGGATGTAACCTATGTGGCAGTGGCAAGTCGCTTTGCTGCAAGTTTCTCGCTTAAGCATGCTGGCCAGCGGGTCTGTAAAAATATTGCCTTTACGGGTCTTGATGAAGTGGCAGCGGAACAAATCGCCATTACCTTCGATGGACACTACTTCACTGCCAGCCTTGCAGTCTTTACCCATGCTTTCATACCAGGGCAGGTTCAACCTGAACAGGAAATCGATGTCTTCAAGAAAAACGATTTCTTCTTCCGAGTAATAATCAACTTCACGTTTGTAGGCATTGATCCACATATACACATCCTGTGGCAGACGCTGGCGCAGAGAAATAATTTGCGGGAAGTGTTGTTTTAGCCCCACTACACCTACGCTATGGCGTATCTGTAATGCGGCCAGTTCCTTGCATTTGCTGAGGAATTTTTCTTCCGTCACAAAGTCAGGGTGATAAGTCGTCCACAAAGCCGTGGTCTGAGTATTGCAACGCGACAGCCATTGCGTGTTCCAGGCCAGATTGGTTTGCGCCGCAACCTTGCTCACGTGAGGCAGATGCGACAAACGTATCACTGCTTCCTGATACCATTTACGCACCAGGGCTTCACCGTAAGGCGTAATAAACACTTCCATGGGCTGGTCTGCGCTGCTGTTTTGTTCTACCCAGGCTACGAATCTGTCCAGGTCTTTTTTATCCAGCGCCTGCAGTTCGCGGCTGTTTTTTTCTTTGGCAAACGGACAGTATTCGCAACTGTAATTGCAATCTGTCAGATGGCCGCGGTAGATGACTTTCAAGCTCATTTGACGACATACTCCTGCATCTTTTGTTTGACTGCTGGCGAAATAAACCAGTGACCGATGAGATCAGAATAAGCCATGCCTTCACCTCGCAACTGCATGCGTCCGGCATTTTCTTGCGCCAGATTCATTTCCAGCAGGGTTTGCAGTTCAGGGAAATCCGCATACACATCCGTGCCGTAAATGCTTTGGTAATGCGCACCATCCAGCCCTTGCGCCTTTAATAAAGACTTGATCAGGTAGCGCCGTTTCCTGTCATCCTCAGACAGGCGTATACCATAATTCGCTGCCATGAAGTCGGTACGTTCTTTGGCGACATAGTCATCGATGATCGCTGCCACGTTGGGTTTGGATACGGCATATTCCGTCGAGTAATGCACATCTGTTGTGTAAGACCTTGCATTCGTACCCAGACCTATCATGCCATCTTCCTGACATGAATATTCTGAACTCTCACTCAAACCAGCAACTGGCTTGCGGAACAGGCGCATGGAGTCTTGTACATAGCCGCTGGCCTGCAAGAAATCCCGCCCTATGCGGTATAGCGTGCTGCGTATGTCTTCGTTTTGTATACTGATATGCTTCTTGAATAGCGAAGTCAGCGGGCGCACGTATAAGGGATACAGGAAGATTTCTGTCGGCTGAAACTGCACAGCTTTTTGCAGCGATGCCAGCCAGGTTTCTGCAGTTTGCCCAGGGATGCCATAGATCAGATCAAGATTAAAAACCGGGAATTGATAACTGCTTATTTTTTCCAGTAGCGGTTCCATCATGGTTTCTGGCTGTACCCGCCCTACCGAACGCGCTTCAGCTTCGATGAAGCTTTGTATGCCTATGCTGAGTCGCTGCACACCATGTTGCGACAGGAAAGTCAGCTTTTCATCATTGATGGTATCAGGTGAAATCTCGAAGGAGCCAGGCGTGTTTTTCAAGTCTACTCCCAGCGTGTTGGTGTACACCGAGAACAATTGTTCCAGTTGACTGAGGTCCAGATGGCTGGGTGTACCGCCACCGATGGCATAACCGGCAAAGTTGAAATCACCCAGGCTATCCCTTACAACTTCAGCCTCCAGCTGGATTTTCTTCAGATACAGACTAACCAGGTCTTCCTTGGGATGCGAGACCGTAAACAGATTACAGAATGAGCATTTCATGCGGCAAAAAGGGATGTGCGTGTAGAGATACAGTGCATGCTTTTTCTCTGTTGCCCAGAGTTCTTTTAAATCCAGTTTTTCTTCAAATGGCCTGTACGCCGTTTTATGTGGATAAGAATACAGATAGCTTTGAAAACGATTGGTCTCTTCCAGATAGCGGCGAAACGTATTGCTAACATCTGTCATGACAGACTCCCTTTGCGCATATGAAAATCAGCATAGGGAATAGTCCAGACTTTTTCATGCCCCAGTCTATGACCAGTAAAACCGTCTTCGCCGTATGTCGTGCCATGATCAGAACTGACAATCACGAAGGTATCCCCCATTTGATTGAGTGTCTGAAACAATGGTGGCAACTGGCTGTCTATATAACGCAGTGCCGCAGCGTGACTGGCCAGGCTATCGCCAACTGCACCGGGCAGGTAATGATAATTGGGTTGATGTAGTGCAGATAAATTCATAAATAAAAAAAATTTTTGATCAGGTTCTTGTTGCAGCAACTCAATTGCAAATTCGACTTGATGCCTGGTTGATTCAGGATCGGTCACGCCAAATTCTAGCTGCCAGTAACTTTCCTGGAAGAGATTTGGCAAGACGCAAGACAGTGGATTTTGCTTCTTGAAAAAACCGACCCCACCTATGCAGATAGTTCGGTAGCCGATTTCAGAAAAGCCGCTGACTATATCTGGCGTATCAAAACAATAACTGGATTCACCGGTGGTTTCACTGCCCGCAAATTTCAATGAGAACAGGCGTTCATGCACGCCGGGCCGGGCCGGTGTGGGAAGAAATCCAGCAAAGAACGCACAGTGCGATGCATAGGTGAAAGAACCGGGAGCATGGCGTTCTTCCCAGCCTGCTGGCAATAGTCTCGCAAGAAAAGGTGTGCGGCCTGCCGCAAACTCTTGCTGTGCGACGTCATAGCGCAAGGTATCAAAAGTAATGAAGACGACATTGCCCTTGCCAACAATCCGGTTCATATCATGCATGACAGAGCCTCCTCCAGATCATGGATACTTGATAACTCATGATCTGGCTTGATAGCGACAATTTTATTTTCAGGATTAATGAAAACTGTTTTTAAGTTCATGGCCATGGCTGGCTGCATATCATTGATGTAATCATCACCTATCATGATCACACTAGCATGGTGACAGTGATTTAAGGCATGTGAAAACAAGCGATCATCAGGTTTGGCATAACCCACCTCAGCAGAAATAGAGATATGCTCAAAATAATCCGTAAGACCTGCTAGCTGTAATTTTCGACGCTGCATATTTGCAGAACCGTTGGAAAGAATCATGAGCTGGTAATTAACAGATAAACGCTCCAGCATCGCATTGAGCACACTATCTGGTTTTACAAATTCTGGCAGTGACATATGAGCTTCCCACAAGCTTTCTGCGGTATAAGAAAGTCCTGGGAAACGCTGTAATAATTCATGACAAAAGAGCTTGCGGTCTTTTCTGCCATGACAGTCAAGCTCTGCAATTTTTGCATGTACCTGCGACATGTCTTCTTCAGCAAATGCTGCCTGATTCCTGCTGATGAAATCCAGCATGTAAGCATGAAAGGCCGCATCCCTGTCTACCAGAGTATTGTCGATATCAAAAAGCAGGCTGGCTTTCTTTGTGCTAATCATGAGCCAGCCTCTGTCTTTCCAGGACTGCATTGATTTCTGCCAGATAGGTATTCTCGCCATTGTGCAGCAAATTGGGTAGCAAATCGCCAAAGGCATTGGCTTCCAGCAGCACGGGTGTCTTGCCATCCCTGGGCAACAGGATATCCAGCCCGGCATACAGCGAACGCGGAAATGCCTGCATGGTTTTTTCTACCAGGGTATCAATCTCTTGCCAGGTAGATGATGGCAATTCCAGTTCGTCCACTGCACAGCGCTGGTTGCCCAGATGCAGATTGGTCATGGGGCCACGACTGAGCCTGGCAATTGCATGCCTGCGCTGGCCCGCTATGCCTACTATCCGCAAATCATAAGAACTATCTTCATGTCTGGCTTTAGGTATCCAGCTTTCGGCCATGGCACCTTGCCCGAACAAGAAATCCAGAATATTCCGTATGTTATCGCGCCCAGTATATTTTTTTATTTTCAACGAATTGTAGTAACGGTCGCCGCCAATAGCATGGACAAGCTCTACGGTAGAGTATGCCTGTTCTTTGCCATTTCTTTGATTGTATTCATAGGCAACGATGCCTGATGCAGATGAACTGGAATTCAGCTTGATGAAGAAACGGCTGTACGCCTGCTGTTCTGCGTAAGAAAAAAATTCGTCATAACTGGAAAAGACCGGCAAACTGGGTAGCGTATAGTCCGGCAATATTTGCTTGCACAGTGGCTTGTTAAACATGCTGACAATATCGTCAGGGGGATTGAACCAGCTCACATTCCCCGCCTGCTGCGCAATGGATGCCATCAATCTGGAGAACCCATGGAACCATAATCGCGGATGATAAATCCTGCCGCGTTCATCTTCCAGTTCAAGTGCATTTTCCAGATTACCAAAGGCGAGAATTTTCTTTTCCACGGCAAAGTTTTCACCGGGCGACTCTATCCTTACCGTGTCACCATCCCTGAGTACATCAGACAGTTTGCATTCGCCGTTCAAGATACTCAGATATGGGATAACCAGGGCAGCATCCTGCCCTGCTTGCTGCAATGCTTCCTGAAAAAAATGTACACGACGGTTTTCAGGATTGCCTATCAGTACAAAACGGGATTTCTCTTGCATCTGATTTTATTCAGTAACCGCCGGATAACGCCATTCATCTTCAATATCTTGTTGGTCAGTGACATCGACGATGATAAGCAATTTTTTGAATTCTTTGATCATATCATTCGACAGGTAGTGGTAATGCAAGTCCAGCTTCTTAAGCTCGGCTATCTTGTTGCTGTTCAGCAAGGCACGACCACCGTCGTCACTGAGTGTGCCCATGGACAAGTCCAGCGTTTCCAGTTGCTCCAGCACGGATGCCTGTGCAATTTCAATCGCAATCTCATTGGCTATTTCACTATCCACCAGGCCCAGGTGTTTCAGCTTGGGGAACAAGCCCTTTTGCATGAAAGGACGCAGATCATCAAGCTTGCCATCAAAGCCGTATTCATCAACACCGATATACAGTTGCAGGTATTCGAGATTGGGTAACTGAGCAGTGGCAATGACATCTATTATTTTCTTGGGCAAGCCACCACATTCTATGGTCAGTGCTTTGAGGTTGTCGTGCTTCAGCGGCTCGGTAGACAAAGTCAGGTCGGTAGAACCTTTGATGTGCAGGCGCTCAAGCGCGGGGAAGGCTGCAAACAATTTAGTGTAATCCGCCTGGATGATCCAGGATATCTCACACTCCTCGGAATCCATGTCGCCCACAAATAACTCTCTCAACTGTGGCAGTTTGCCTGGATTTGCGATCAGCAAGTCCAGGGATTCTTGCGGGCCGGTTTCATGCGGTTCTTCCCATGCTGCGATGACCAGTGATTCAACTTCCGCTGCCTGTGCTGTTTCAAGAAAAGCTGTTACTTTTTCCAGCAAGGTCTTGCCTTCTTCGGCCTCGTCGTAACTGACAGCAATACGTCGTGCTATTTTTTTGGAGCTGGCGTCAGTTTTTTCTACATAGCCTTTTTTTGTTTTTTCACTGATCAGCTTTTCCATTTCTTTTTGTGCTTTTTCTGGCGTATCAAAGCTGCTGATTTTTTCCTGGCCTGCGGTACCTATCTTGCCGTACTTCACATTCAAGGTATTCGCTTCTATTTCAACTTGCCAAAATTTGTAAGACTTGGAATCCTGATATTCAAAATAATGTTTCATTGCCTGACGCCTTTAAAGTGTGCGGTTGGTCTCGCGAAAGAATGATCAACAAATCATTTTTCGTATTAGGAACTGCAAAAATATCTTGTCTTTCATACTAGATAATCAGGTTCACCCTGCACCTTGTCAAGCAAGAAAATCAATTGTTACATTGCACAGTTTTACTATTTGTTTTCCTATGAAGATAGGCAGATTTCTCAGACACAATTATCTGGAAATATTTTTTATCAGGACTGCCCCAACAAAGTAATTGCTTACCGCTGCTTATAAACTTTCAAATGCAAGCCTTCAAAATATTTTTAAAATAAATTAGGCACTTCCAAAGTAAACGTGTATATTTCGTCCTGTACTTGCATCAAGTCCTTAATTTGTTGGTCCCAATTCCGCATAGCTTTATCTCTCTGGCTGTTCTGTCTTTTTTCCACTGGTTTTATCACTTGCTTACAAGTCCATTTTGGGCGATTTTGCCCATGGTTTTATCAAAAGGAAAAAAACATGAGTACTCAAACAGGTATAGTTAAATGGTTCAACGATGCTAAGGGCTTCGGCTTTATCGCTCCTGATGCAGGTGGTGCAGATTTGTTCGCCCACTTCCAGGACATACAGTCCAGCGGCTTCAAAAGCCTGAGCGAAAACCAGCGTGTGTCTTTCGAGCGCACAGCCGGTCCTAAAGGCGACAAAGCCAGCAACATCCAAGTTCTGTCCTAATATCAGACCAAGGTCTTTATTGACCTTGTCGGGCAAATTAAATTTGCCCAGTCGCAGCGCTTTTGACTAATTCAGTATTACCGGCCAGTGGCACCATGCAGATAGTATGGGTTGCTGGGGATTAGTCGATCGCATGGCGACACCCTTCATCTGTCAGTATTTGTCTTGCACAAAATGCTGATGCGCAGAATGATACTTACCGGCCTTTGGTACCACGCAGATAGCATGGATTAAGGGAAGATGGTATTGTCATTAGAACTCATATCATTGGTATGAGTTCTCGGGATGCATAGTGCATCCTGTGAACAAGACCGCAGAGTAAGCTCAGCCTACTCCAAAGCGCCTTCATTCTCACCGGCTGGATTTGCATGTATATGTATGTGCGAACCGGGAAATGGTGTAGTGAAGTGTTGAAGGATCTCATTCGTGGTACCTCCTGTCATGGACCGAACTATAGCGGACCAGCAAGAACAGGCAAACACCCCCACATTGCACCGCGCAGATAGCACGGGTGATGCACCAATCAATGACACTATGCAGATAGCATGGGTTGTTGTCAGTTTGCCGGAATGAATGGAATGCCCACCCCTGGTGGGCTTTTTGCGTTTACATCCAGAGCATCCAGAGATTTATTTCAAGAATTCCTTCACTGCTGCTACTGTCGCTGCCGGATCTTCTTCATGTGGCACATGACCCAGCTTGTCGAATATCACCAGCTTGCTGCCTGCGATATCCTGATTAAATTTGCTGGCATATTCTGGCGGTATCAGTCTGTCTTGCCCACCCCAGATAATCAATGTGGGAACATGGATAGTTTTGATGCTGGCTGCATGTGATCCAGAACTGGTTTGTTGAAAGCGCTGGCCCAGTGCGTGACGGTTACCTTCACGCAGAGTCATGGCGGTGTACCTGTCCACCAGGGCTGGCGTGACTTTGTCTGGATTGCCATAGACGTTTTTCACACTGGTTTCCATCAAATGACGAGGCAAGATGTGCTCGCCCATCCATGCCAGTTGCGGTATGCGGGCGACGCGAAATCCCAAAGGGATGGAGGCTGCCTTAAAAGCATAACCGCCAGCATCCACCAGTATCAGGCGCTCTACTCTTTGCGGCGCAGCTACAGCCACGTGCCAGGCTACTTCACCGCCAAGGGAATTGCCAGCGATGATGCAATGTCTGACTTGCATGGTATCAAGCAAATCGAGTATGAACCTGGCATAGGTAGGGCTGCGGTAATCGGCATCAACCCTGGAACCAGTCAGCCCAAAGGCCGGGATGTCCATACTGATCACGCGGTGCTGGTCTTTCAGTTCTGCCACCCAGCCTTCCCAGGTATGCAGACTGGCTGAGGTGCCGTGTATTAGTACGATGGGCACGGGGTCATCACGCCTGCCCTCATCGCGTATATGGACAGCGATGCCATTGACATTAATGAATTGCGATGGTGGCGGAGCCCATTGGGCTTTCAACTCGTCCACGGGTTTATCTGGTGCCCAGAACATTGCCAGTGCTATACCCGCAAGGCAAAGCATGACCAGACACAAGCCAGCAATAAAGACGAAAAGCCGCAGGAAAAATCGCTTGCCAAGACTCAATGGATTTTGCATGTTTATCCCTCAGGGAGGTCTTACTTCAAAGCTGCTTCCAGTGCATTACCGGCAATCTGCATGAAAGCACGTACTCTTGCGGTATTGCGTAAGTCCACATGTGTCAACATCCATAAAGGGGACTGCAAGGCTGGAATTGGTTCAGACAGAGCATGCAAACCAGGCACATCCTGGGCCACAAATTCCGGCAAGATGCTGATGCCCATGCCGGTCTTGATCAGGGCTGTCGCACTGGGGAAATGATCAGCACGTGCCACCACGACCTGGGATGGCACATGGGCATCAACCCAGCGGTCATAACTCCTGTCCTGACCATCAAAGCCTATCCAGGGAAAATCCTTCGTCAGGACTTCCAGCGGTAGCAAAATCCTGGGCTTGAGCCTGGTCAAATAGGGAGCATCGTGCCAGCCATACACACGTATCCTGACTTGCCCCAATTGCCGCCCTACCAGGGTATCCGGCACATCAGCCGACATGCGTATCGCCACGTCGGCTTCACGCCGCGCCAAATCCACTCTTTCGCGGGCGGTGCGCACTTCGACTTCAATCTGGCTGTGTAATGCATGAAATTTTGCCAGTGCAGCAGGCAACAGATACATGGCTACCACATGGGCAGTCGTGACGCGCACATGGCCGGTGAGGCGCGTATCGCCGCCCATGATTTCGCGCTCGGCTTGTGCAATCAGGGGTTCACATTGTTCTGCTGCGTGCCGCAGGCTTTCACCGGCTTCTGTACAGACGTAGCCCGTGCGCAGACGTTCAAACAGGCGTACTTCCATCTTTGCTTCTATGGCTTCTATGCGGCGCAATACCGTCGAGTGGGTGACTTTTAAAACACGGGCGGCGGCAGACAGCGAGCTGGCCCTGGCTACCGCCAGGATATAACGTAAATCATCCCAGTCGAGGCGCGTGGCAGGCTGCCCCGGTTTGTCAGAAGTACTAGCGGAGGGTGGGTTTTGTCTGTGCATTTTTGCGAATCAAAACTGCAAATTCGTCGATTTAATATGCACAGATTAGCACCTATACTGCGCCCATGACCAGAGTTGATTGCATCAACTGGCCTGACAGGTACTCAATTAAGGACAGGAAAACAACATGGACAGACTATCATCCGGCATCAAACCGGCAAGAAAACTTCTCAGGATATTTGACTTGATCAAGTCTGCACGCGCAGCTTTTGATCAATGGATAACAGGTGTTAACAGCAGGATAGATGCGCGCCCCATGCCCCTTCAGCACAGGCTGGGCTCATGGGAACGCATACATCAACAAACAAGCAAACTGATACAGACGAAGAACAAGGACGACGATTAACCCAGTTCTTTGGCCACTACAGCCACTGATCCGGCATCCGGCAGATGTGAGAGTTGTGCCAGCATGTGGTCTTTGATGGTTTCATTGATTTCATCAAAACGTGCTGGTGCTATATTCAAACCGGCAGCAATATCGCGCACGGTCTGGGTTTCAGCATCGCTGAATGTGCCATCGGCAAAACCTGTCATGACGCTGAGTGCAACCACCATTTCACGTTCCTGCTCTGTCGCAAAGTCACTTGCTGACAGTGCATAAGCATCAGAGGCGGCCAGCAATTCCTCAAAAGATGGATGGCTTGCAGTGCTGATGCTGCCTTCATAGAAGCTCTTGATCAAGGCAACTTCCGCAGGGTGGATGCCATCTGTTTTTGCTACCTGCAACATGATTTTGCTGGCGGCGATGATGGCACTATCACTCAGTGATTGCGGGGCGAAAAATGGAAACATGGTTTTCTCCTGGATATATAAAATTTAAATAGCGTTGCGCAAGACTTGCAATTGCTGCTGCACTTCTTGCGGTGTCATATTCTTGAAGCGGTCAGGCAACATGGAGCGGCGTGAAGTTTCAAACACGGCCAACATCTCCATGAAAGCGATCATTTGTGTTTCTTGCGGTGGCATGAAGTCAGCCACAGCCATCTCAAAAATTGCAGAAGTAATTTCACCATCGCCGCGTTTGGCAAATTCCAGTGCCAGCAGCGCTACCGCTTCCAGATCGGCATTTGAATAACCGCGCAAGACATCAAACACCGGCAAGGTATTGGCCCAGTCTATAGAGCACTTGACGTCATAACGGCTGAGTATGGCCTTGACGATGTCGGCGCGTTCAGTTGCAGTGTCGGCATAAAAGAAAGGGATTTTCCTGTCCAGGCGACCAGGACGTTTGATGTCAGTATCGAGCTTATCCGGGCGGTTGGTCATGAGGATGAACAAGACCTTGCCGCGGTTCTCGGTATCAGACATGAACTCTTTAAGGCGCGCAATCACGCGTGAACTGGTACCGCCGTCAGAGTCATCGCCCTGCTTGCCAAAGCTACGGTCACCTTCATCAATCACCACGGCGATAGGGCCCATGGCCTTGACTGCATTCAGTACACGCTCCAGATTAGCCTCAGTCGAGCCTACCCATTTCGAGCGGAAATTCTTCAGGCTCACGCCCGACAATCCTGCCTCTTTCAAGAAAGCCTTGATGACAAAAGTCTTGCCCGCGCCCATTGCACCAACTGCCAGCAGACCCATGGGTGAGCGTGCCTTGTCGCCGGACTTGATGGCCTTGGCAATTTCCATCAATTCTGTCTTGATGTTTTCATTACCACCTACGGCGCTGAGATCATGCTTGGGTTCGATAAACTCGATGAGGCCAGCGCATTCTTTTTCTATCAGCTCACGTTTACGCTTGCGCACTATTTCCATCATTTCGGAATAGGGGTCGACATCAACATCCACAGACAAGGTCTTGCCCGGATCTATCAGGTGGGCGATTTCTTCCGGTGTCATGCCAGCCGTGATAGCTGATAGTTTTGCCGCCCGGTCTTCTGCATTGGCCTGGCCTTGCAAAAGGCTGGCGATGAGTTTGGTGCGTTCTGCTTCACGCAAACCTTGCGGGCCTTCTGCCGCGACGATGCTGCTCAGTTGTATCACACGCAGGCCCGCAGTTTGCTTGGCCAGCAATTTGACTTGCTTCTCTTCCATCTTGGGAGCGTAATGCCTGACCGCTATTTCACGTTCAGCCTCTTGAGGAATCGGCACTTCTACCGCTGCCACCTTGGGGTTGGACATGATGGCCTGATTGATCTCGGCCAGCGATTCACACAGCAGGATGACGACATTGTCTTTTTGCGCCAGCGCATCATCGAGTGACCAGCGATGCAGGGTGGTAAAAGCAATGCGGTCTTCCAACGACATCATCTGCGGGTCGCCATTCGGGAAGATGGTACCAGCATAAGGGAAGATTACGGCGTTCGAAGCATGCTCACGCATACGTCGTTCTACCGATTCAAATATGCCCGGTAAACCCTTGTCAGCCAGATAGCCATACAAGACTTCTTTCTCTTCTGTCGTCGCGCCTTGCAAGAAACGTACACCACGGTCAAGACTGATTTCCATGATGCGGTTTTTATTGTCCTTCAATAAAACCTGGGACAAAAATTCAGACATGCCATGGGCGACGCCATCGACGAGATAGCGGTCAAATACATTGCCATACAAGACGAAGACAGAAGCCTCGCCCGCCAGATATTTCTGTCTCAGCTGTTCTGCCCAGACGGGCAGTGTGCGCTTGCTAGTGCCAGGTTCGCTCATGGATTTCTGCTTTGTCTCTTTGCTTGGATTATTAAAATTGGTGACACCAAATGTAGTAAGCAATTACATGGTCTTGCCACCGCTGTTAGCTTCTGCCTGGCCAGCCCTGGCTCTTTTCATGTCTTCCAGTTGTTGCTTGGCTGTCACTGCACCACTGCTCTGGCGCAATTTTGCCAGACGCACGTCGAGGTCAGAGCTGCGCAATTCCTGACCCAGATTGGCTTCGGCCACGGTGTTCTTGATATGGTCACGTACATTGCTGAGAGCCTTGACTTCGGCATCCACAGACAGGCCTTCCAACTGGTTCTGTATAGACACCCGTGCTTGTGCGCTGTGCATTTGCGCCAGCATGCGGTCTTTTTCTGCCTTGAGCTTGTCGATCTCGCCTTTGACTTGCAGCAGCGAGTCCTTGGCATCGTCGGCATCGGTCTGGGCGACTTTCATGTCATCCTGCAAGGCGGCAACGCTGGTATCAAGAGCATTTTTCTTTTGTATCAGCACGACTGCCAGATCGTCCTGGTTGGTGGCGATAGCGCCTTCCAGATCGGCAGTGATGGATGCCAGCTCAGCTTGTTCAGACTTCAGACGCGCTTCTACGTCCTGACGGCGGCGTATGATGGCGGCAGTGGCGGCCTTGAGTTTGGTGTACTTGCTTATCATGGAATCGATGGAATTCTGATAGGCGATTTCCGGGTGGCGTTTTTCCACGTCGGTAATCCACAATGAGACGAAGCCTGACCAAAGATTGGATAAGCGGGCGATGAAATTACTGTCAGACATATTGATCCTCTTTTAGGTAAATAATTGACCTGAATTGACTATAAATTGATCATGAGTTGATCGTGTTATCGAACTATCGCTTCGAAGAAAGTTTTGTGATGCTTGGCAAAAGTCTGGAAGCCATGATCCAGACTGGCACGCATGGCTGCATGTTCTTTTTTGGGGCTATAAGTAAAGGCCAGTTCGGCACCTTTGGTGGCCCATTCAAAATGGTCAGCCTCTGCTGCGCCGCCATGACCACTATGTATCTGCAGCCATTGATAACATGGATGGCTTTGACCGGCGATTTCCTGCTTGGCTTTTTTCAGGAAGCGGGTCACCTCTTTTTGTTCCTTGCGCAGGTATTCATCTATCATGGAAAACTCGCGGTCCGCCAGGATTTCTGATCCCAGATGATAGCCTATCGCTGCCATGATGGCATCCCTATTGTCTTCACTGCCATTGCCATAACCCTGAGCAACCTTGGCATTCAGCGTCTTTAACCAGGCGGGTTCATTGAGCATTTTATTCAGCTCTGCAGTGGAAGCTGCATAACCCTGCTGACGTGCGTAACGCAATAAGCCAGCCAGGGTTGCTTGCGCCAGGCAGCGGTGGGTATCACGGTATTCAGTATCGCGGTCATCGAATTCATCGCGCGCAGCATCAAAGAAAAAACTCGCGATAAAAACACTGCGGTCATTCAGCAAACGTTCTGCCACGGTCTGATCAACAAACATGGTGCGCGAACGGCCTATCTTGCCGGACAGCGAAGCCACGCCAGAACCAAAAAACCCATTCCAGCTGGTATAGCGGGCAAAGAAGCGCAACAAGCCTACAGCGCCTTCATTACCAGCGAGATTCAGCGCATTTTTTACCCTTGACTGTGCCAGCTCGAAATCTGCCAGCCCCTGTAAATCTTGCTGCGTGATGATGCTGTATTCCATGATGTTCGCTTTCCAGTGTTTACTGCGTATTTTTTACTGCGTATTTTTCTGTGCCTGCGGCTGTACTTTTATACCGGCTGCAACGCGGCTTTGCTTGCGGTTTTCCAGTTCTTGCGAAATCACCGGCATGGTGTCGCGCAATGCGCCTTCGAGTTCTGCTTCCAGGTCTTCTTCCAGCCCCAGCTTGGCTATCGATTCGGCCAGTTTGGAATCAACATCGGATGAAGTCGGTGCAGTCATGATGGTCTGGTAAATTTCATCCATCTGGTCGGGCATGGAAATGATGGCTGCCTCTATCGCCGCCTTGCGACTGAGCATGCGACGCTGGCGCGTGATCAGGGAAAGATAATCATTGCGGGCTTTTTGCAATTGCAACTGATCCATGCCTGGCTTGATATCCTGTAAATCCTGATCGATGCGCTCAAGGCGCATTTCCACTTCTTTCATGTTGACGGAATTGGCCCGCTCTTCTATCACCGTCAGTGCCAGCCACATGCTCAGGTAATCGAGGGTGGCATCATCAAGTTTTTCCACGTCATTCGTAGATAAACTTGTCCTGCTGTCACTGGCATACTGGTAAAGAGAGGCAACATGCTGCAGCATGCGCTGATAGGCATCCATGGAACCAAATACCTTGAAGGCTATGCCTTCGCGCTTGTGGATTTCTTCCAGGAAGTGCTGCTTGGAAGCAGCTCTCTCTTGCTCCCGGTATTTCTTGTCGACAGTAGCGCGGAAATTTTCTGAGTACGGTATGAACATGGCGGCTATGGTTTCCCCTGCCACCAGACCTATCAGAGGTATCAGCGCGGCATTGAAACCATAGGGTATGGACAGCAATACGCTGGCGGCAACCGTACCCAGCACGGCAAAGATATTGCCCTGGCTGTACAGCATTTCCTTCACATATGAAACTTGTTTGATCTGCACGTTCTTTATTTCAATTCGTTATTTCAAATAGTGACTCTGAGCGTACCGCGTCCGGCGCTGAATTTGTGTAATTGAGAAAGCACCCTTTCCTGCATGGTGACTGCCTCGGTAGAACGCTGCCATACGGCAGAACGCGGGCGGCTCTCGGTAATTTCAAAGTCGTCCGCGATCTTGGCGGGCTGGGTAGAAAGTACGATGACACGGTCACCCAGCAACAGGGCCTCAGTCACATCATGCGTGACGAAAACGATCAGGCAGGGGCTGGTCTTGTGCAGGGTAATCAGCAGTTGCTGCATTTCTTCGCGGGTTTGTGCATCCAGCGCGCCGAAAGGTTCATCCATGAGCAAGATACGTGGCCGCAATACCAGCGCCCGCGCCAAAGCCACGCGCTGGTTTTGCCCGCCTGACAATTGCGCAGATGAGAGATGTTTTTTATCTGTCAGGCCTACAGCTTCGAGCATGTCATCTACCCGTTTTTTCCATTCAGCTTCAGGGAATTTTTTCTTCCACAAACCCAGGCGAAACGGGAACGCGACATTTTCATAGACAGTCAGATCAGGCCGGTTGGCGTAGCGCTGAAAAACCATGACGGCATCATCATGCGGGCCATCACATGCTTCGCCATTGATGTGCACAGAACCAGAGGTGGGCGACTGTACGCCAAAAGGACGCACGCCACCCATCATGTGCAGCAAGGTGCTTTTGCCACAGCCCGAAGGGCCCAGCAACATATTGATGGTGGGCTTGTCAAAAGACAGGCTGATACCATCTATCACGCGGGTGACAGGGCCGTCTGCATTGGCATATTCCTGCACGATTTCATTGAGTTGCAGGCTGATGTCGGTGGTGGTCGTCATGGTGTTGGTAGCGCCGTTGTCAGTCATGGTGTTCGTCATATTATCCTGGCTCACTGTGAGGTTTCCCAAGGATAGAGTTTTCTTTTCAACAGACGCATCAACTGGTAAGTCACCAGTGCCAGCGCGATGATGACGATGATGCCGGCAAACACCTGGTCCATGGCGCTGAAACGACGGGCATTCTGTATCAGTTGGCCCAGGCCTTCGCGGGCATTGACGTATTCGGCGACGGTAATATACGTCCACATGACCGAGATACTGACTACAACCGCATCAGCAATACGCGGCATGGCCATCGGCAGCACAGCTTTTGTGATGCATTCCCAAGGTGTGGCCCCCAGATCACGGGCACTGATGTAATAGCTTTGTGGCACAGCCTGTATGGCGTCGCGCACCATGGGCACCAGGTACACCACGGCACCGATGAACAGAAAGGCGATCTTCATGACCTCGCCTATACCCAGCCACATGACCAGGATGGGCAGCAAGGCAACCACTGGTGCAGAACGGAAAGGGTCTATCAACGGCGACAGCAAGGCATTCAAACGCGGTGCAGCACCCATCATGACACCCACAGGTATACCGATGGCAATCACCAGCAGGCCAGCCGCAAATACCCGGCCAGCCGACCACAGGGTGGCATTGAACAACATGCTGTTACCCTCATTCCATGACAGGTAGAGCATGGCTTGCGCTACTGCCCAGGGCGACGGCAGCCTGGTCGGACTAACCGCGCCTGATGCTGCAAGCGCAGCCCACAGCACCAGTACCGTGGCCACCGATGCTACGCCCAACTGGCGTCGCAAACCTGCTGCCATAGGGGAATACGGATTCCAGAATGTCGTCATGATGCTTAACGTGCAAAAACGCCGATACGGGTAGTGCGATTCAAGCCACGGCAATCTTCCAGTGCCAGGCCATCTGCTGCCGGATTAGCTTCATTACACAAAGGTTTGTCAGGGCCGTTACCAACGATTTTGAAACGTGCTTTAGGGAATTCCCATTGCTCATTCAGATACTTCACCACTGCCGCAGCACGTGCCTGCGACAGGCGCAGGTTGGAATCACGTGCACCAACGCCATCGCTATTACCACTGACTTCAAAATAGGCGCTGCCATTGTTTTCTATGAAGGGCACCATTTCTGTATCCACCACGCGCTGGGCTTTCTTGGTCAGCTCAGCACTGCCCGTAGCAAAACCGACAGTGACTGGCTTGGTGACGCTGGCTGCCTGTTGGGTGGCTGCTTTTTGTGCAGTTTCAGTAAACTGATATTGCGGTTTGGCTGCTGCTGTTTCCACTGCCGTATTCTTGGCCAGCATGGCCTTGATGAAGCGGTAGTCAAAACTCTCTTGCGGATTAACGACTGGCGATTTTGGATTCGCCAATGCACCCGCCGCACGGTAGATGGCATCAAAACGACGGTACACCCGGTCATAGTGATTGGTGCCGCCAACCAGACCCAGGATACGGGCATTGTCTTCCAGGCCTGTCCATACCAGGTTGCTGAACAGGGACTTGATGAAAGGCTTGCCTTCCTGCTTGGCCAGCAGTTTAAAGAATTCTTCCGTATTGACCAGGGCATCGACGGCATTGTCAGGTTTTGCTCTTGCCTGTGTCACACCCTCCATCCAGCCTTCAACAAATTTCTGGATAACCGGGATGTTTTCTTCTTTTGCCAATACGCGGCTGTCACAGACCATGATGTCAAAAATCAGGTTGGTAGCGGTCTTGGTGGAATACACGACGTGGCCACCTTTGACATTGCGCAAAGCCAGTGACAGATCAGGGTCCCACAGGGCAGCGGCATCGACGTTGCCGGATTCCAGCGCAGCGCGTACGCCAGCCGTACCTTCATCGGCATTGATGAAGACAAACTTGACGCTTTCTTTCTTGCGCGCAGTCATCGAAGAATTTTCTATTGCATCGATCAGCATGCCATGCGAAGGGGTGAACTGCAGTACCGCGACCGAATGGCCTGCCAGGTCTTCCACTGTGCGTATGCTACCGTCTTTGGCGATGACAGCGTCAGCACCCTGGGTATTATCGACGACCATCACAGCACGCGCATCCAGACCGGCATTGCGCAAATTAGGTTGTTCCTGCGCCCATGAGTCAGAAGTACGCCATGCACATTGCGCAGCGCCTGATTCAAACACGGTTGCCAGCGCCGGGATGTCATCCTGGATAACGAACTGCATATTCACACCCTTGGCCGCATACACAGAATTGGGCTGGGTAGTCAGGCTATTGCCATTGGCAACCAGCGCAGGTGCATAACCATGGAAGCTGACGATACTGACCTTCAAGGGATTGCCGCCTGAACCAAGTGGCCCACTGCCGGACACTGGCGCAGGAGCAGGCTTGCCCGAAGGCGTCACGCCATTGGCTTTACCAGTTGCAGGTGCACTGGCGGAGACCGTCGCAGCGGATTTTGCATCAGCCCGGTTGGCCCACCAGTCCTTGAGCGCCAGATTCCAGGCCGCAGAGCCCGCGGCTCCGAGGATAATCACTGCAATAAGTCCTTTAGCAAGAGGGCTAGCTGTAGCCATGGTCATTCCTTGATGATGTGTTGTTAGTCAGTGTGAGGTCGATGTAAATTCGGTCTGGATTGTTCAGAACTCAGTGTGAAAATTGCGCTGGGATTTCGCGCAATCTTTCTATCTCTGTCTGCAAGCGTTTTACTTCGCGCTCACAGCTTTCCATTGCAGATTTCTGACCGCCTTCCAGATTGGTGATCTGTTCTGCGGTTTTTTGTATCTCGCGTGCCAGCAGTCTTTCCATTTCAGCGATCTGCTTGCGAATTTCTGTCACGGCTCTTTCTTCTGCCTCTTTCAGATCAGCGACTTCGGTAATCACTTGCTGCTGGTTGGCAGTGAGCTGCGATTCCAGTGCTTTTTGATAGTCTTCTAGTGCAGCGATTTTTCTTTGCGCATCGATGATGGAATCATCAATGGTCCAGTTATCGTCAGCCGCATCCATGGCATGCACCGCTGCCTTGCGGGTGGCTTCGTCCATGGCGCGCAGGCCGTCAAGTAATCTGAGCAGGCGTTCAGCCGGGAAAGGAGAATCCGGTATCTGGGCGCTTTTGAAGATATCGTCAAAAGACTTGCCTTCAGCAACATCGGCAGCCGCATATGCTATGGGTGGGGGCAAGGAACCAGTGGCATCGCCAGTATCTGGCAAAGGCGGCGGATTTTCAGTGGCAAGTTCGCTTACTACCGGTTCTTCTACCGTGTCAACGCCTTGCAGCTTCATTTTTTCTTCGTCAGACAGGTCGACCAGCTTGGCAGCAGCCAGAAACTTCAAGATACCTTTCACGCGAATTACCTCTTCAGAAAAACCTATGTGTGCAACAAGATACAACAGGCTGGCATAAATTGCCACTTTGATTGCATACGTTGAGCAGTTGTAAACCAGGTATTTGTCTCTGAGAGAACACAGTATTATCTGTCCATTGTGCGTGTACTGCATCATGTGCGGGAGCGCGCCTGAAAATCAATAGCTATTTAATAATATACTTTCGCCACAAGCCTGCTTATTTCCTGTCGACAAGTATCCTAAACCAGTTGCTTGCGCATGCGACTTAATGGTGCAACTACGCCATCTGGCAAATCCAGATTAAAACGTTCAAACACAGTAAAACCACAAGCCAGGTAAAGCGGTTCACCGGGCATGGTGGCGGCCAACTCCAATGAAGTAAAACCCGCTGCCTGTGCCAGGGTGCTGCAATGTTCGAGCAAAATACGACCCAGGCCTCGGCGCGCTGCCTTTGGCTCGACAAAAAATGCCCGTATGCGTGCCGCATCTGTCACCGGATCAAGCAGATTATCCACGCCCTGTTTGGCCTGGTCGCCACCAAACAGAGTCTTGCGCTTGCTCCAGCCGCCACAGGCCAGCATCTTGCCCTGCTCTTCGATGACAAAATAAGTCTGGTCATGGATGAGCTGGGTATCGACACCAAACACATGCGTGAGCAAGGCCTGCGCCTGCTCAGGCGTATAAAAGCTGGCGCTGAGCTGTATTGCCGAGCGGGCTATCAGGGCTTGCATGGCAGCGATGTCGGCCTCGATGGCACAGCGTATAGTCAAATCTTCATTCATCACTCTTCCTTTTCCGGACCTGACAGTGCAAGTCCGCAAGATTTGTCAAATCCCTTCATGTTAAGGTGAGCACCTCTTTGACTAGTGCACACCTTCATCATGGATAAGCTGGATTTGAAGAAACAACTGAAATCTGTCTATCAGGCATCGGCCACTGCGGTGACTGAAGTCGATGTACCTGCGTTTAATTTTCTCATGATAGATGGCCAGGGTGATCCGAATTCTTCCGCTACGTATGCAGCAGCCGTGGAAGCCCTGTTCACAGTAGCTTACACCCTGAAGTTCATGGTCAGGAAAAGCAGCGCTGCAATTGATTATGCCGTCATGCCACTGGAAGGTTTGTGGTGGGCTGATAATATGGCCGCTTTTGTAGCCGACCGCAAAAGCGAATGGCGCTGGACCATGATGATCATGCAGCCTGACTTTATCACGGCCGACATGGTGGCATCTGCCATTGCCGCAGCGGGCAAGAAAAAATCTCTGTCGGCATTGCAGCAATTACGTTTTGAAAGTTTCAATGAAGGACATTGCGGACAAATCCTGCACAAAGGTCCTTTCACTGAAGAAGGGCCGACCATAGACCGCCTGCATCAGTACATCGACGAACACGGCAAACTGACAGGCAAACATCACGAGATTTATCTCAGCGACATACGTAAGGCAGCAGCGGAAAACTGGAAGACCATCATCCGCCAAGCCATGAAAAAGTAAGACCTCTCAACAATTCAAGAACAGGATAAAACCATGCAAACAAAAATTATAGAAATAAGCAGCTTCCAGATCAGCGGCCTGCAAGTACG
Organism: Pseudomonadota bacterium; assembly: GCA_040390835.1. Lineage (GTDB taxonomy): Bacteria > Pseudomonadota > Gammaproteobacteria > Burkholderiales > Burkholderiaceae_D > Undibacterium. Next base: position 94,317 of record JAZJXP010000039.1, on the reverse strand, counting down.
CACCCGCAATGCTGATGAAGCCGATAATGCCACGGGCAAGATAGGCCCTTTGTGGGGGCAATTCTTTGCCAAGAATTTGCCGGAGACCTTGCCCGCAAAAATCGGCAATGGAAAAATCTATGGTGTGTATTCAAATTATGAGAGCGACGCGAATGGCCTGTTTAATGTGACTGCCGGTATCGCCGTCATGGCAGCGTCAGCAGAACTGGCCAACGTCAGCATCGCTGCCGGGCGCTATATGGTATTTGAATGCCAAGGTGAAATGCCTGCCGCCATCATAGAAGGCTGGGGCAAGGTCTGGTCTTATTTTTCGGGCGAGACAGAATACCAACGCAGCTATCTGACTGACTTTGAAGAATATCAGGGACCAACTCAAGCTGCGATCTACATCGGTATAAAATAAGCGCCACTTTATTATTCTGAGGCCAGCATGTCCGCATTGTCCACCAATCCAGCCCTGCAAATCAGTTATGAACGCCGTCTTTCCCGCGTCACCAATTACCTGCATGCGCATCTGGATGAAGACCTGGATTTGAACAAGCTGGCCGACATCGCCTGCATGTCGCCCTACCACTGGCACCGCATCTATCGCGCCATTCATGGAGAAAGTGTGGTGGCGACAGTCAAGCGCCTGCGCCTGCAAAGAGCAGCTACCCTGCTGGCACGCAGCGATATGACGATAGATAAAATCGCAGAATTTTCTGGTTATCCCAACCTGCAATCTTTCACCCGTATTTTTGCGTCAGTGTATGGGCAACCACCGGCACGTTACCGCAAGGAAGGCAGCCACCAACAAATCCCGCTGCCAGATGAACTCCGTGCCGACCTGCATTTCCCGGTCAGTATCACCAGTATCGCACCTGTGCAATTGTTGGGCATAAACAATACAGGCAGTTATATGAGCATCAGCAAGACCTTTGATATCCTGACTGGCTGCGCTGCGTCACGGCAATTGTTCAGGGAAGATACCCGCTGGTTCGGCATTTACTACGATGATGCAATGACTGTGGATGAAGACCAGCTGCGCTCGAAAGCCTGCATAAGCGCCCCGCAACCCTTGCCTGAGCAGGCATTGCAAGAACCTTTGTCTTTGACTGAACTACGCGGCGGCAAGTATGCGGTGCTGACTTACAAAGGTCCCTACTCGGACATGCAACCAGTCTATCGCTGGTTCTTTGGCGTCTGGCTGCCTGCATCAGGAGAAGAAGTCGATGATGCACCGCCGTTTGAAGAATATCTGAACAACCCGCGTGACACTGCTCCGGCCGATTTATTGAGCAATATCTACATGCCCTTGCGCTAGTTTTTTTGAAGCGCGGCTGTCGCCTGTCAATGGAAAAAAGCTGAAGAATGAAGATAAGGTGACATCGTGGGCAAACACTGGCGACCCATGTCATGTTTGCCCAATCTGACGATATTGATAAAAGCTTAGCCCGGCGTGTCACCCTTGCGCGTTACCCTGCCAGAACCGCCTATGGATTTACTGATTTTTGGGTCGCCATAATAGCTGACATCACCAGAGCCGCCTATGCTGACATCCAGCCTGTCTTTTGCCCACACTTGCGCAGCGCCGGAGCCGCCTATCTTGATTTTGACATTCCGTGCTTCGAGTTTTCCCACCTTGATATCACCAGAACCACCGATAGTGCCAGCCATTTCGTTGACATTGCCAGCAGCCATGAAATTGCCACTGCCGCCTATCGCCACGTTCAGGCTGTCTGCCTGCAAGGCTTTGATTTGTATATCACCTGAACCACCTATTTTTGCCTGTAATTCTTTGCTGGCCAGCTTGTCTGTCCAGACTTTGCCCGAACCACTGACGGCGATCTTGTCCAGATTTTTGCAATACACCACGATATTCATGGTTTTGGTTTTGGGATAGGTGTTTTTTTCTGCGTTACGGATTTTCAAGTGACCGCTCTCAACCACAGTTTCTATCAGCACTTGCAAGTTGTCGTCAGTCTCAACCTGCACACTTTCCTTGTCGCCCTGGCGCAATTCCAGTTTGGCGGGCAAGGCCAGGTCTATGCCGGAGAAACCACTGAGGGCACGGTCTTGTTTCTGGATATTGCCCGAGCCTTCTATTGCCTTGCCACTAAACCAGCCGACTGACCAGTCAGCCGCAGCAGGCAAGCTGGCCAATGCCAGCAAAACACCAAGAATATAGCGGCGGGAAATCGAATTTTTCATCATAGTCTCCTTAATAATTGTTGTCTTGAGACTATAGTAATTTAGCTAAGTTCCTGAAAAGGAAAACTATCTGCAAGGCAACAAGCTGACTATGAAAACATTGCAGCAACAAGCGTCAGTGCTTATGTCAGCACTTATTTTGGTTGAGCTTTAGCTGATTTATCGTTTTTTGCAGGCTGCGATGCCAGGGGTTTGACAGTCACGACCTTGCCCTTGCTTTTGCAAGGATGGTCTGACCAGATAATGCGGCCATCAACTTCACAACGAAATACTGGCGTTTGCGCCGAGGATGAAGTTGAAAGAAAAAGGGATAATACAAACGGGAAGAAAAGCAGGAATGATTTTTTCATGAAAAACTTAGGTAAGAAATGCGACTCGCATTATACCCCGCATTTTTTGTTTTCTTTTTTACATCCTGATGACAGATACTTGATTTATCATGGCGTCGTCTCAGAAAACGGAAAATAAAGCACGCTAAGACAAATGCAGCTGCCGTTGATGTCGCTGATGTCGCTGAAGAATATCCATGTAGCGCCATTCTTTAAGGAGTGAACTGCCCCACACAAGTTTGACGTCAATCCAAACTATGTGGGCATCCCATGGGAAGACTTCCATATGACTGAGTATCTCGACTACCGCTTCAAGCGTTCTTTGCTCCAGTGCTCCGCACTCAGGATTTCGATCGCCGCAGGAACTCAAACAGGTTCGGATGTTGCGTATGTGCGACGTTGAAGCGCATAAAGTGTTGTGCCGTGCCACTGACGCTGAAGACGTTGCCCGGCGCCAATACAATGTTTTCGTCGATCCCCTTCAGTGCCAACTGCGTCATGTCAACCCCCTCAGAAGAAGCCCAGAGGAAAAGCCCTTCTTCTGGATCACTCCAAAGCGTCAGGCCGCTGTCCGCAAGCTCCTTTTTGACACGCGGACGTATCCGTCGCAACTTGCTACGCACCGCTTCTACATGCTTGCGATAGCTACCATCGGTCAATATTTGGTGGATGATGCGCGCTGAAACCTCATTGTTTCCGTATGAGGTCGCAAGCTTCAAATCGAGCAGCGACTCCGTCCAATCAGTCGGTGCAACGATGTAGCCGCACCGGACCGTACCCGAAACTGTCTTTGAGAAGCTGCCGATATAGAGTGACCGACGCAGACTATCAAGCGACGACAAGCGCGGCCCTGGGGACTCCTGCAAATCCGCGAAGGTGTCATCCTCGACAATAGCGATATCAAATTGTTGTGCAAGGGTCAGGATACGGTGCGCACACGCTGAGGAGAAGGTGATACCGGTAGGGTTCTGCAAAACCGAGTTCGTCACGTACAGCCGTGGTCGATGTAAAGCCGCTGCGTGCGCAAAGGCGTGCATGTCAGGCCCAGTTGGCGTGAGCGGAATTCCAACAATACGTACCCGGTGTGCTCGTAAACAGGCCAGGAAATTGAAGTAGCAGGGATCATCGACAAAGACTGTATCACCCGGTTTCAGCAGAAAACGGAACGCAAGGTCCAGTGCTTGGCTACCGCTATCGGTAAGAAGCACCTGCGCGATCTGCGCGTCGATCGCTCGGCTTTGGAGATGCTTTAGCAACTGTCCACGCAAGGTGGGCAATCCAGCAGGCGAACCGTAGTCAACCAACGCCTTGTCCGGTTCTTTGCGAACCACCCCCATGGCGCGCCGGATACCCTCTGCATTCAAGTAGTTCGTTGGCAGCCAACCGCAGCCCGGTCGTAACGCGTGTGTTGACGGCTGCACCGAGTTGCGCAGCAACCAAAATTCGTCGACGTCGCGTCGGGACAGGGAATCGACCGCTGCAATCTTTAGAACATCGGGGCGCGACTGAACATAAAAACCTGACTTTGGACGCGAACGCACAAGTCCATTCGCGACCAGGCGGTCATACGCTTCAACAATCGTGGACTTCGAGACCCCCAGGTCGATCGCACACTGGCGGATTGAGGCCAACTTGGCACCTTGCGGGAGCTGCCGGGATTCAATCGCGTCGGTTAGCAGACGGACAACGCCGTCAACCAGGGTGTCGCCGGGACATCTACCCGCCAAGAGTTTGATCATCTGTCATCCTTTTTTCTTAAGTACAGAACACACATCTGCTTTTAATCTGTCTCTATCTGTACATATTACAAGCTTTTATACTTCACGTATCACTTCGTGTCAGGGCTAAATGCAATGAAAAATTATTGGAAGGGTATGGCATGTTGCCTTACGGCGGCGATTGCCTGGGGAATCTCGTTTTCGGTTATGGAGGAAGCTTTGCAAGCAGTCGATCCATTCAATTTCACGGCGCTTCGCTACAGCGCCGCTGGGATCATTTTCGTAGTTGTGTTGCTTTATAAGGAAGGGGCCTCCGCTTTCCGACTTGTGGGTGAACGGTACCTTTTGGCGTGGTTATTGGGATCAGCCGGATTTTGTGGCTATGGCTTCTTCATTTTTCATGGGCAGCAGCTTGCGGGACCAGACGGCGCCAGGTCTGCTGCCGTGGTAATTGCCACGACCCCAATGTTGACGGTACTGGTGAACTGGTTTCTAAGGGGGATTGCGCCAACACGCATATCGCTGGCTTGCATTGGAACGTCCTTTCTTGGCGTAATCATGGTCATCACACAAGGTAATTTTCAAGCACTCACCGGCCACAGCGTCACAGTTAGTTCTACGGCATTCTTGATGATCGGTGCCATCTCCTGGTCCGTTTATACGATCGGCAACGCCTATTTTCCGCATTGGAGCGCCTATCGCTATACGACCATGACAACGCTACTCGGCCTGATAACCATCCACCTGGTGAATTTGAGTCTGAGGCTGACAGGGGTAGTCCCCGCACCAAGCACTGAAGCGGTGCTTCGGGTCACACCGCATCTGGCTTACATGATTCTGATTGCCGGTGTGCTGGCCGTGTTGTGCTGGAACGTGGGCAATAAGATCGTGACGCCTGCAAACGGTGTTTTATTCCTGGACTTTGTGCCAGTCACAGCCTTCATGATGGCGCTGATTCAGGGCACACCAGTCGGTCAATGGCAATGGGGCGGCGCATTTCTGTCGGGGGCTGCACTAGTGGTGAATAATTTGCATTTGCGGCAGCAACTGTTTTTGTCGGAAAAAGGGACGAAGCGGATTCCAACAGCGTCGAGAAGATGCTGATATCCATCGACACCGGCGAGCTTGGCAGAAAATTTATGTGTAAGACAACATGAGCACGAGGAGCATGGACGGCTTTTTTGGTGTGGGCAGTATTTCATGCCGGGCATCGGCAGCTTAACTGGGAGAACCCGATCAAGTCTGAGGCTGAAATTGGATCGCCAGACCCCACAGAGGTCGATCGCGGAGCGCGGCCCGTGATTGAGGCCGTGAAAATTCTTGACGCGCACCTTAGTGCGTGCATGCCGGGTTGAACAAGGAAGAAGCCCGCAACGCACTGACTCGCGCCGTATTCTTCAATCGCCTGGACAAAATCCGCCACCGCAGTTTTGAGCAGCAGCGCTACCGGGCCAGTGGTCTCAACCTAGTGACGGCGACCGTTGTGTTGTGGAACACGGTCTACTTGGAACGGGCGACGCATGCGTTGCGCGGCAACGGCCATGCCGTCGATGACATGCTGTTGCAGTACCTGCCACCGCTGGGCTGGGAGCACATCAAGCTGACCGGCGATTACCTCTGGCGCAGCAGCGCCAAGATCGATGCGGGCAAGTTTAAGCCACTTCGACCACTTCGACCACTTCGACCACTTCGACCACTTCAATCACCTTAGTGTGCTTTATTTTCCGTTTACTAAGGTGCCCCATCATGCAAGGTATTCAGCCACAAAAGTTGCCAGCAAGCTTTTCAAGAAACACTTATGATGCGCTGCACGATCAACAATTGCCCGGTCATGGAACGTTTGCCCGGCTTGACGGTCTTAACTCTTTTCCATAGGAGACTTTGAATGAAACAATTTCTGCTCGCCATGAGCCTGATCACAGGCCTGGCTGCCAGCCAGGCAGCACTGGCTGATGACGCCTTGAAGGCGGCTATTGCCGGACAACAACGTACGCCAGCCAATACCGTGCGTGACAGCGCACGTCATCCCTATGAAACCCTGACTTTCTTTGGTATCAAACCAACGATGACGGTAGTCGAACTATCGCCCGGTGGTGGCTGGTATACAGAAATCCTGGCACCGTACTTGCGCGACAATGGCAAGATGATCGTCGCCCTGAATGATCCTGCAGCCAGCAAGGGCGCTGCCAGCTTCAAGCAAAAACTGGATGCTACACCAGCAGTCTATGGCAAGGTGCAGATGGGCGTTTTCTCTCCGCCCGCGAAGCTTAGTTATGCCGACAAGGGTACAGTCGATATGGTGCTGACTTTCAGGAATATCCACAACTGGATAGACAATGGCGAACCTGCCATGAAAGCCCTGTTCCAGAGTGCCTATGACAGTCTGAAACCAGGCGGTGTATTTGGTGTGGTAGAACATCGCCTGCCAGCCAGCAAAACCCAGGATGCAAAAGCCAGCACTGGATATGTCCATGAAAGCTATGTCATCAAACTGGCCGAAAGCGTGGGCTTCAAACTGGCAGGAAAATCTGAAGTCAACGCCAACCCAAAAGACAATGCCGATCATGAAAACGGCGTCTGGGCTTTGCCACCTACCTATGCCAACAAGGAAAAAGACAAAGCCAGGTACGAAGCAATTGGTGAAAGTGACAGGATGACGCTGAAGTTCGTCAAATCTTAAGACACTAAGCGTAACTGGTAAGTCAGGCAGTAACAGCTTATGATGGCTGTTACTGCTTTTTTTATTCGGAAACGACCATGTTCAAGAAATGCCTGCTGCTGTTATTGTCTGGATTCAGCCTGACTGCATTCGCCGCAGAAAAATACGTGGTCGACCAGGAACACACTTTCAGCAATTTTGAATACAAGCACTGGGGCTTGTCCTTGCAGCGCGGCCGCTTTGACAAAAATAGTGGCAGCATAGAACTGGATATGGATAACAAAACTGGCAGCTTGCAAATTGCCATCGATGCGGCATCCATCAATACCGGTTCAGACACCTTCAACCAAATCCTGCGTTCAGACAATTTTTTCAATATAGAAAAATATCCAAAGATCTCTTTTCAGTCGAACAAGATGATCTTCAACGAAGACAAGCTGGTGCAGGTGGAAGGTGATTTGACCATCAAGGATGTCACGCGCAAGGTGACCGTGGATATCACCCAGTTTGAATGCCGTTTCATGATTCTGTACCTGAAGCGCGCCTGCGGTGCGAACGGCAATACCAAAATCCTGCGCAGCGATTATGGGGTAGGCCGCTATGTCCCCTTTGTCAGCGATGAAGTGACTTTGTCATTCAGTGTTGAAGCCATCAAAGAGTAGGTCTGTCAGGTATAGCGGATGACGATGGCACCTGCTACCGCCAGCAAAATAGCAGCAAGCCGCCGGGCTGAGATTTTTTCATGCAAAATCCAGACTGCAATCGCTGTAGCAAACAGGATGGACGTTTCACGCAAGGCCGCGACTGCGGCTACCGGTGCCAGCGTCATTGCCCATAATGCCAGGCCATAAGAGGCGACAGACCCGGCTCCACCCGCGATACCCAGAAAATATTTACCTTTGATGTAGGTAAAAAATGCCTGCCTGTCCCTGAGCATGATCACAGCCAGCAGCACCAGCGCGGTCAGTAAAAAAATCCACATGGTATAGGCAGCAGGCGCACCTGACTTGCGTACCCCTATACCATCCACCACGGTATAGGCTGCGATGAAACAGGCATTCAGCAAGGCAAAACCACGACTGGATAAAGCCTGGGATCTGTCCTCAGTTTTCGTTTTCCCGGCCAGACTTAAACCGAGTATGCCAAGCACCAGCATGCCCAGACCCAGCCAGCGCATGGCGGGTACGGCCTCACCAATCACACTGCCACTGACCAGTGCCACCAGCAAGGGTGCAGTACCGCGCATGATGGGGTAAGCCTGGCTCATGTCGCCATGCCGGTAGGCTGCTGCCAGCAAATAGAAATATACGACCTGCAAAACGACGGAAGCCAGCATGAACACCCAGCTGTCCACATCTGGCTGGCGTACAAAAGGCAGGATCGCGATACAAACCAGACCGGCGCCAGAAGTCACCAATACCGTATTAAAGTATTTGTTGGCTCCAACCTTGATCGCCGCATTCCAGGCGGCATGCAGGAAGGCGGCGAACAAGACAATTGCGACAACTAGGCTTGACATGAAAATTCAAGCAAGCTGAGTAGTGGATAGCTTGAGTCAAAACACATACGCAAACATTTCATCTATAAGGGATGAGAGGCATTGTAAACCAACATCGCTTACGGTGAATTACTGAAGATGCGCTCCGCATCTGGTAGAGAACTCTAACGCAGAACGACGATATTCAACTTGCCCCCGTCCAGATTACTACTGGCATTTTCATGACCAGTAAATTTCAATTGCCCAGCCTTCTCGTCCCATACCATGGCTGAGCCATCATAAGGGTTACGCAATGCAGGCGGTGCACTCGCAAGGTAGGCGGGTATGTCGGCATCCGGAATTTTTTTACGCAAGATATCGGCTTGCAAACTGACCATACGTAAATAGGCGTCGGTATCTCTGCTTCTATCAATATAAGTTCCAGCATAATCTGGCACACCTATTTGCATCAGCATTTTTCCTGCAGGATTATAGGCATGATTGAGGTAGTAAGTAATGCCGCTACCACTTAACTCTTGATTCAAGTTGATTAAACGATTTCTTGTGTCGCTCGCATCAGATGATGGATTTTTTGCCGCAGCGATAATCAATGCCCAGTTCCTGGCGACCATATTGGATGTCGCATTGGGCTGAAAAGTAAACTCAGCTGGCAAATTCAAAGGCCATGGAGGATTATCTGATTTTTCTTTCGTCAACGCTAATGACGGGCGCAGGTTCTGTGAGAAATTCACCTGCACACCTGCTTCATATAAAAATGGGAGCTCCAGGCTCTTCTCTTCCACAGTCATTGGTCGCACCAGGCTACTGATGCGTTCTGCGTACTTTTCCAGTAGCACCGGATATACGACCAGCAGTTCACTGACCACACGCGCCTGTTTGCGTATCGCAGTCTGCAGCACCATTTTTGAAATCAGGCTGGAACTGTTTTTCAACATCAGCCTAAGATAAGAGTCATTGCTTTCCAGCAGTTGCAAACCGGTATCCAGTTTGCCATCTGTGATATCAAAACTGGCCTGCGCCAACAGCAAGTCTATTGCATGACTTAAGCTGCTGTAAGCGGGTATTCTTGCGGCGAAAGAAGGTATCAGATGTTCTTCATAATTACCCATGGCCCGCATCAAAGCATAGCGTTCTGCCAATAGCTGGTTACTCGCTATTTGTGGTGATAATTCAGCACGTTTCGCCAAATCCAGTTTCACGCAGTTTTGTATGGTTTGCTTGCAGCGATTATTGTTCCAGCTAAACTTTACATATTCCCCCTTGAATTCTGGATGAGGCTGGCTTTCATAAGCGGCTTTATCTTTTTGGTATAAGGCCTGCTCAGCCTTGATACTTTCCATACCGGTTTTTAGCAGATCGCTGCCAAGTGGTGCACTCATCGCCTCCAGGATATAAAAACCATTCTGCGCATCAGGCACATGGTATTGCCGATCACGCAGAAAAGTTTGCGCTTCTGGCGTCAGTGCTTCGTCTTTCCAGTTAATGGCGATGAGTACCGTTACTAGCAGTAAAATAATCAATAGGAGAGCCAGGAAGATTCTCAGCGCCCAGCGTCCCACAGTTTTCAGTTTTTGAAAATGAGCCGGATTGATTTGTCCGTTATTACCAGCAAGCGCGTTTGACATAAATGATTTTCAAGTGGGTTAATCAAGGCGTTTATCAAGACATTTATCATGGCCTGCCAGACGAATACCAGACGCTGGACAAGCGGAACATATACAAACCACGAGCGGATTATCTTTATCCCGTTGCGCTTCGTCTACGGTTAAATTGTAAAATAAATACCGTTTACCTGACCGTAGCCGTTTTTTTTACAAAAGACATACCTCTATCCTCTATAAACATGTCGCCTATCTTACGCACCGCTCTCCCGGATGATTATGCAGTCATCGCCACCTGGATAAACAATGCACAGGCCTGTGCCCGCTGGGCGGGGCCCCAGTTACCTTATCCATTTGCCAGTGCTGACTTGCCAGCCTTGCTGGCAAAGCCACAGGCGCAAGATCTGGTTCTGGTTGACGTAAACAAGGATGTGGCCGGCTTTGCCCAATTCTGGCAACGGGATGAGCGCCGCACACACCTGGGCCGTATTATCGTTGCGCCAGCAGCACGCGGTTTAGGTTATGGCAGGTTATTGTGTGAACAATTGATGCGGCATGCGATTGCGGAAACTGACTCATCTGTGCTCAGTTTGCGGGTGTACCGTGATAATGAAGGGGCGCTGCATTTATACCGCCAACTGGGATTTGTGGCTGTCGAGACTGATTCAAATGAAGAAGTGCTGGCGATGGAGTACAAGGTTTGAAAGTAATAGGAAAGCCAGCAATATGCTGACTTCCCTGATTCCTGCTCAGCCTTGCTTAACCAGCGTAAGTGAAAGTATCCACACTGGTGGTATAGCTGGAACTGGTGACGGTACTGACATACACATACTCACCCTTGGCCTGGGTAGGCGTCACGGTGATCAGCATATAGCCACGGCGGTAAGTGTCAATGTAAGTGATGTCATCCACCAGTGCCTTGATGGTGCCTGCCAGCGTGGCGGGCGGCACCACGGCTGGCGGAAACACGCCTTCAAAACCGGATGAAGTTACTGACATGCCAGCAAATTCTGCACCGACTTGCGTGCCATCAGCCAAGGTCAGTTTATTGAACCAGGCATTATGGCTGTCACCGGACAAGACCAGGAATTTCTTGCCTGTTGTCTTCAATTTCGCTGCCGAGTTGAAGACAGTATCGCGGGCATTGGGGTAACCTTCCCAGTTATCGAAGGTATAAGAAATCTTGGGATTCTTCAATGGGTCCAGCAAATCCTTTTGTGTCTGTGTCTGCGCCGCTGCCGGGGTAGCCTTGGCAGTGAGGTAGGCAGTCACGGATTCTGCACTCAAATTTGTTTGCAGTACCGACGCAGGTAATTGCACGCGCCCCATGACAGTCTGGTTGCCCAGTACCTGCCAGGTCGCTTTGGACGAGGTCATTTGCGTATCCAGCCAGGCTTGCTGGGTGGTGCCCAGCAATTGCTTGTTCTTGTTGAAGGCATAGGGCAGGAACTTGGGGTCAGCCACATCACGGCCTTGCGCATCGAGCATGCGGTCTGGTGCCTGTTCGCGACCGACGATGCGGGTATCTAGCATGTGCAGCGACAGCAGGTTACCGAAATCGAACGAGCGGTAAATTTTCAGCAGATTAGCGGCATCTGGCGAGCGTATTGGCATCCATTCATGATAGACCTGGCTGGCCGCAGCCTTGCGTGCTGCCCATGTTCCCTGTGTCGCCGGATTATGGTTTTCTGCACTATCCATCCAGGCATTGTTGGCAAACTCATGATCATCCCAGATGGTGATCATGGGCATGCGTGCGTGCAGGGCTTTGAGGTAAGGATCAGCCTTGTGCAGGGCATGGCGGGCGCGGTAATCAGCAACGGTGACGATCTCGTTGGCAGGTGCAGAAATACGGCCAGCCACTTGTGAAGCGGCTGGTGGATACACACCATCCTTGTACTCATAAATATAGTCACCCAGGTGCAGGGCGAATTGCGCACCAGAAGAGATTGCACTGTCATAGGCATTGAAATAACCGGCAGGATAATCACTGCAGGAAAACACCGCCAGCTTGACCTGGTCTACATTACCAACTGGCAGGGTGCGGGTACGGCCAACAGGGGAGACGCTATTATTTGGTGCCACGAAGCGATAGTAGTATTCAGTATTCGCAGCCAGGCCCGTAGCATCGACCTTGGCGGTAAAACCACTTGCTGAACTTGCGGTGACTTTACCTGAGAACAGCACGCTGGCGAAACTCGCATCTGCTGCTATTTGCCAGGTCAGGTCTACGCTGGCATCTGTCGATATCTTGGCATGTGTCCACAGGATCACACGGTCAGCCAGAGGGTCACCGCTGGCAACGCCATAATTAAAGGCCGCCATCTCGCCATTCAATACTGTGGATGAACCACCGCAGGCAGTCAGCACACCGCCAGATGCCATGACGGCAGCAACGGAAGACATCTTGATGACAAAGCCGCGTCTGGCGATATTTGCTGGTGCTTTTGAATTTTTCTTCTGATCGTTTTGCATCTGGCTACTCCCCCTGGAAAATGAAAGATAGTAGGGGTGCCTTATGTCAGGGATGTGACGCTGGCGACGATTCTTTGAAGAAAGTCTAGAGCATAGGCTCTAGGCCATCAATAAGTCTCATCACACACTTTCGTAAAACTGGGCATAATGAGTTTTTCCAATTTCCCACACTGCGAGGCTCCCATGATAGAAGTCCACCACTTAAAAGAATCACGCTCACGCCGTATCACCTGGTTGCTCGAAGAACTGGGGCTGGATTACACCGTCATTTCTTACGACCGCGATCCCAAAACGCGTCTGGCACCGCCAGAGCTGCAAAAGATACACCCGCTGGGCAAAGCCCCTGTCGTGCGCGATAAAGACCAGACCCTGATAGAGTCCGGTGCCATCATTGACTACCTGATACGCACTTATGGCAATGGCCGTCTTGCTCCTGCCGTGGGCACGACGGACTACAACCGCTATGTGCAGTTCCTGCACTATGCCGAGGGTTCTGCCATGCTGCCACTGCTGCTGAAGCTGTACGTAGGCCGTCTGGGTGACGCTGGTGCACCGCTGCATCCACGTATCAGCAGCGAAGTGGCAAACCATTTCAGCTATCTGAACCTGGAACTGGAAGGCCGTGATTATTTTGTTGGCGACAGCCTGACAGGCGCAGACATACAATTGTCCTTCGCCGTACAGTCAGCCGTGCGCGGTGCTGGTCGTGAAGCCTTCCCCAACCTGACGCGCTTTGTTGATATGGTAGCAGCACGTCCCGCTTATCAAAGAGCAGTAGAAAAATACAGCGAGTAATCGCTTTAGATGCAGTTCGTGGATTGACAGCTACGATTGCATGCTCTATCTTCGCATTGCGGCGGACCCTGCAAGCTGGCGCTCAGACGCAAGTCCATAGTGCCTCTGCGGGGTTACCCCGCGGGATAAATTTACCTGGTATTTCATCGCGTGAGCCGCCCTGCATTCCATGCAGACATGCTCACACTACACGAGACTGGTTGCAGGCTCTCCGCCGCCCTTGCTAGATCATATTCATGGACACACCCAAACAGGTCGCTTTAGCCATTGCCGATGCCCTACTGGCAGGTGAGCTTAGCCATATCGCCCTGATGAAAAACATGAGCTGGGTGTTGGGTAAGAAGTGGTCGTGGATACCATCGCTGTGCCAAAAAATTTACCGGCATGCTGGTCCGCACTTTTATCATTACAGCCGCCATGAAATGGCTGCATTGATACAGGATGATCATGGCTACTACGATGCCTGGCGTGGCCAAGACAAACCGCAAATCAAACATTACTGCCTGCAACCTGCCATCGCGCCTGAAAAACCAGCATGGCTGCAAGCACTGGGCTTGTCTGAATTCAGCAACTCAGTTGAGTTAGCCCGACACCTGAATCTGAACGTCAATGAACTGGCCTGGTTTGCCGATCAATGGCGACAGGATGCGCAGGCAGCACCACAATTGGGACATTACCATTATCGCTGGCTGGAAAAAGCAAAGGGTGGTTGGCGTTTGCTGGAAATACCCAAGTCACGCCTGCGTAATATACAAAGAAAAATCCTGCAACAGATACTGAACCGTGTGCCACCACATGCAGCAGCACAGGCGTTTCAACATGGCCGTTCGAGTATCAGCCATGCGACACAACACACGGGAAAACGTGTCGTAGTGAGGCTGGATTTAAAAGATTTCTTTACGAGCATCCCAGGCTCGCGTCTGTATGCCCTGTTTGCCAAACTGGGGTATCCGGAAAAAGTTGCGGGCACGCTGGCAAGACTATGCAGCAACCGCACGCCCAGCGCTATCGTCAAAGACAAGACTGGCAATCCGCAGGCCTCAGTCAGTTCAGGTCATTTACTGCGTAGCCCGCACCTGCCGCAAGGTGCACCTACTTCCCCTGCCCTCGCCAACCTGTGCGCTTATCGTCTTGACATTCGTCTGCAAGCTTTGGCAAACAGCATGCAAGCCAGCTATAGCCGCTATGCGGATGACCTGACGTTTTCGGGTGATGAGCAATTTGAGCAAAGCCTGGCGCGCTTCATTCCCCAAGTTGCAGCCATCGCGATAGAAGAAGGTTTTGTATTGAATTATAAAAAAACCCGCATCATGCGCGCAGCGACCAGGCAGCAAGTTACGGGCATAGTCGTGAACAGCCACTGCAATATCAAGCGCGCTGATTTCGATACCCTGAAAGCGATATTGACTAACTGCCTGCGCAGTAATCCGGCATTACAAAATCGCAAAGGACATGCCGACTTTCGCGCCCACCTGGCGGGCAAGCTCGCTTACATGCGCATGATCAATCCGGCACGCACAGCGAAACTGCAAGCCCTGTTTGAACAGATCAACTGGTCAGGATCGCCAATCACAGCATAGAACCTGTTTACGATCTGTAGCGAGCGGGCATCAGCGGGGTCAGGGTAACAAAAACGCAGCGCAAAAAGCGCAATGTACTTAAGTACATGAGCATTTTGAGCAGCGCATGAGCATCGATCACGCTCGCGCTTAAGATCGTAAGCAGGTTCTTAACGACGGATTGCCGCCCACGCCAGCATCGCCCATCCCATCAAAAATGCCACGCCACCTATAGGCGTGATCGCTCCCAGCACACGTATACCAGTCAATGCCAGCGCATACAGGCTGCCGCTGAAAATGATGACCCCTGCCAACATGGCCCAGGCCGCCTTGCGCAGCAAGGCATTATCCTGTTGTTGCAACATGATACCCAGCGCCAGCATGCCCAGGCCATGCACCATCTGGTAAGTCACTGCAGTTTGCCAGATAGCCAGCATGTCGGCACTCAACATTTGCTTCAAACCGTGCGCACCAAAAGCACCGGCAGCCACGCCTATGAACATGAGGATGGCGGCAGTGGCGATGAAGGAACGTGCTTGCATGATGTGTGTCCGGAGAATTCATTAATGCTGAATTGTAAGGCAAGATGAAATATGCTGATGCTAGCGTACTCATATGCTCTTGAAATGGTTCGTTTTGACGAACCTGTATTTTGTTAACTAGACTGGAACTTGTTGACCATGGACAAAACCGAATTCATCTATCGCATACAGTCGGCTTATCCGCGTATTTATCATGCCTGTCACGCTGATCACCAGCCAACGCCAGCAAGCGGAATGGCGATCTCGCAGCGGGATGCGACGATACTGGCGCATTTGAGTTCGACCAATGCCATGACACAGGCGCAACTTGCCAGGCACCTCGGTATCACCAAGTCCACCATGTCGGAAGCGATTAAATATCTGCTAGCTCAAGGTTTGCTGGAAATGGAAGTCGCAACAGACAGGCGTGCCCATCTGTTGCGGCTGACCGACAAGGGTAAAGATGTGATGAGTAAAAGTTCAGTGCTGGAAGCAGACAAGCTGGCGACCGTATTGGCTGAAATGACTGCAACAGAAATGGAAAAGGCGATTGCCGGGCTGGAATTGCTGGCACTGGCCTGTTTCAGATTAACGATAAAAAGAGAGGATACCGAATGAAGTTTGCAATGATTGCTATCAGCGTCATAGTCGTGCTTGCCCTGATCATATTCACCATGGGCATGCTGGCACCCAAAGACCACAAGCTGAGCCTGAGTCAGGAATACCCGGTTCCAGTCACCAAACTTTATGAACTGGTACGCTATTATGAAGCATACCCAAACTGGCGCACGGGTATCAAATCCATGCAAAAAGACGGTGAGCTACGCTATATAGAAGAATCAGGTCACGGCAAAATCCCTTACCGTATCATTGAAGACAAAAGCAATCAGTTGATCGTCTCGAAAATCGATGATCCCGACTTGCCGTTTTCCGGCACCTGGACATTTGAGTTCAGCGACAAGAGTGGCAATAGCCAGTTGCGCATCACGGAAGCTGGCAGTGTGCCCAATCCATTGATGCGCTTCTTTGCCACCTATGTGTTTTCGCATGAGAAAACCTTGCGGACTTATCTGGACGATGTAGAAAGAAAATTCAAACAGAAAGTCTGATCATTGCCGCAAATAAAACGGGCCGCCCAAGGGCGACCCGTTTTGTCTTCATGCAAATTTAAATCAGCTTACATCAGGCAGCTTTTTGCGCGGACTGTGCCGTATTGAATTCAGCAATCAGTGTCGCTTCCTTGGCCTTGGCGGCCTTGAAATGCCTTTCCTTGACATGACCATAACCGCGTATATCTTCGGGGATGCTGGCAATTGCTACTGCCTTGGACAAATTATCTGCATTCAGCAAAGGCAGTAAAGTGTTCAGGGTTTGTTTGTACTCGACTGGCAAGGCACGCTCCATCCTGCGTTCTTCGGTGTAACCAAAGATATCAAAGCTACCGCCACGCAAGGACTTGAACTTGGCCAGTACGCCAAAGGCTTTCATCATCCATGGACCAAACTGCTGCTTGATCAGATGGCCCTTGTCATCACGCTTGGCCAGCAATGGCGGTGCGAGATGGAAGTTGATGGCATAGTCACCTTCAAACATGTCGGCAATTTTTTTCTGGAACTTGCCGTCAGTGTACAAACGCGCGACTTCATATTCATCTTTGTAAGCCATCAGCTTGAACAGGTACTTCGCTACTGCTTCTGTGAGGCGCAAAGGCTTGTTGCCATCGACGAGTTTGCTTTCTGCGGCTTTAACTTGCGCAACAAATTCGCTGTACTGGCTGGCGTAAGCTGCATCCTGATATTCAGTCAGGAAAGCCAAGTGCTTGTTGATGGTGTCGTCCAGTGTCGGTGCGCGTTTCAGTTCTATGACTTGTGCCGGTGTCACCAGGCGCTGCACCGCTGCCAGATCATGCGCAGCCAGGCGGCCCCAGTTGAATGCCTGCTTGTTGAAGTCTATTGATACGCCATTGAGTTCAATTGCACGCATCAGCGCGACTTCTTCCAGCGGCACCCAGCCTTTTTGCCAGGAATAACCAAGGATGAACATATTGGTGGCGATATTGTCACCCATCAAGGCCGTGGCTATCGATGCTGCATCGATGAGGTCAACGCGGTCGGCACCACAGGCTTTGCGGATATCATTCTCTGCGGATTCAGCCGGGAATTGCCAGTTCGGGTTCTTGATGAAGGTGGAGGTTGGCGAACCATTGGCATTGATGGCGGCATGCGTGCGGCCTTCACCCATGCGTGACAACGCATCCTTGCCTGCCGTCACGATCAGATCACAGCCTATGACCAGATCAGCCATGCCTGTGCCTACGCGTGTCGATTGTATATCGTCTGCCTTGTCAGCCAGGCGTACATGTGACATGACCGCGCCACCTTTTTGCGCCAGGCCTGTCATGTCCAGCACGGAACAGGCTTTGCCCTGCAAATGCGCAGCCATCGCCATGATCTGCCCGATGGTGATAACACCAGTACCACCGACACCGGTGACCAGTACACCGAAAGGTGTTTTGGTATCAGGCAGGGCTGGATAAGGTAGGGCATTCACGTCGAGTGCATTGCCTGGCTCTATTTTTGTTTTTGCCGGTTTTTTCAGCTTGCCGCCTTCGACAGTGACAAAGCTGGGGCAAAAACCTGTGACGCAAGAAAAATCCTTGTTACATGACGACTGGTTGATCTGGCGCTTGCGACCGAATTCGGTTTCCAGCGGCTCGACTGACAGGCAGTTCGATTGCACTGAGCAATCACCACAGCCTTCGCAGACTGCTTCATTGATGACTGCACGTTTGGCAGGGTCAGGAAAGCCAGGTTTACCATCCTTGTCGATTTTTTTCCGGCGGCGACGTTTTTCAGAAGCACAGGTCTGGTCATAAATCATGGCAGAGACGCCCTTGGCCACGCGCAGTTCGCGTTGCACGGCATCAAGTTCGCTACGGTGACGCACGGTCACACCTGGTGCCCATGGATAATTCGCGCCATATTTTTCTGGCTCGTCAGTGACGACGATGATAGGACCTACGCCTTCAGCAGCGATCTGGCGCGAGATCATGCCTGGGTCCAGCGGGCCATCAAATTCCTGGCCGCCCGTCATGGCAACGGCATCATTGAACAGGATTTTGTAGGTGATATTGACTTCACCAGACACCGCAGCACGTATCGCCAGCAAACCAGAGTGATAGTAAGTACCATCACCGAGGTTACAGAACACATGGTCTTCTGTCGTGAACGGTGCCTGGCCTACCCAGGTCACGCCTTCTGCACCCATGTGGGTGAAGGTGGAGGTTTCACGGTCCATCCAGGTCACCATGTAATGGCAACCGATACCGGCCAGGGCTCGGCTGCCCTCCGGTACTTTGGTGGAAGTGTTATGCGGACAGCCGGAACAGAAATGCGGCACGCGGTCCTTGTTGGCATCAGGCTTGGAGATCACATTCAGCATGGATTCCTTGGCTTCCAGATAGGCCACGCGTTCTTTGACGCGCTGCTCTACCGGGTGACCAGCGAAATAACGGCTGATGCGCGAAGCAATCGCCCTGGCAATCTGTGCCGGGTTCAATTCATAAGTCGCGGGCAGCAGCCATTCACCATGGCCGGAGCCGTGCAGGTTACTCCATTCGCCGCTGTCATCAAACTTGCCGACCACGCGTGGGCGGACTTTGTCTTCCCAGTTATACAGTTCTTCTTTTAAAGCGTACTCAAGGATCTGGCGTTTTTCTTCGACGACGAGAATTTCTTCCAGGCCGGTAGCAAATTCACGCACACCTTCCGATTCCAGCGGCCAGGTCAGACCTATCTTGTACAGACGTATGCCTATGTCCTTGGCGACTTGCTCATCGATACCCAGGTCGGCCAGTGCCTGGCGGGTATCTAGGTAGGATTTACCGGCAGTGATGATACCGATCTTGGCAACCGGGCTGTCCCAGATGATTTTATTGAGCTTGTTGGCACGCGCATAGGCCAGCGCTGCATACCATTTGTAGTTATTCATGCGAATTTCTTGCGCCAGCACCGGGTCTGGTGTGCGAATGTTGACACCATCGGCAGGCAAGACAAAATCTTCAGGAATAATCGGTTTTACGCGGTCCGGGTCGATATCGACGACGGCACCGGATTCGACGATATCAGTCACACATTTCATTGATACCCACAGACCGGTATAACGCGACATGGCGATACCATGCAGGCCATAGTCCAGGTATTCTTGCACGGTGGATGGATACAAGACCGGGATGCCGCAAGCTTTGAGGATATGTTCACTCTGATGCGCGGCCGTAGACGATTTGGCGGCATGGTCATCACCCGCCACTACCAGTACACCACCATGCCTGGAGGTACCCGCCAGGTTCGCATGCTTGAATACATCACCACAACGGTCTACACCGGGGCCTTTGCCGTACCACATGGCAAACACGCCATCATATTTCGCACCAGGGAACATATTCACCTGTTGCGTACCCCACACGGACGTGGCCGCCAGATCTTCATTCACGCCTGGATGGAATTTCACATGATGTTTGGCCAGATGCTTTTTCGCCTTGGCTGCAGTCAGATCGACATTGCCCAAAGGTGAGCCGCGATAACCGCTGATATAACCAGCAGTATTGAGGCCAGCTTTTTCATCGGCCTGGCGCTGCAACATCATCAGGCGTATCAGGGCCTGGGTGCCGGTCATGAAAGCGCGACCGCGCTCCAGCGTGAATTTGTCGTCGAGGGAAATGTTATTGTCGATCAGCGCATGCTGCTCGGCTTTGAGGGGTGCGTTCATGGGGTCTCCGTGCTTTTTTATCGTTTGGCAATGGTGTGCGCAACAAAACAGAATCACCTTGTGAGTGAATCATATACTTTTTAATGTAGATTGACTTTGTAAGGGATGAGCAAGTTCAAGCTAGCATGATATGGATCGCACATTAACACGCTGTACTGCCCATCCCAATGGACAGTGGCACACAAAAAGACCAGTACAGTATGACTGACACTTTTTGAAAGTGTACTGGTCAATCTTCATTCAATCATGAATTTGCTTTTTTTGCATTTAATTTCTATCGTATCAATGACAGTAATCTGGGAGAATAGGTTTAAGCAGTAACATATAAGTAGACTCACAGAAGTGGGCTCACATAAGCAGACTCAAATAAGCAGGCTCAAATAATAAACAGAACTACGTAATTGCGGTGGTTTGCGCCAGTCCGCATAGAGGCAAGGAAAATCATGTCCGGGAACAAAGCAACGCTGGTCGATAAAATCATGTATCCCTGTACAGTTTTGATGAGCAAACTCAGTTTGCGCACCAAACTATTAGGCATATTTATTATATTGCTACTACCTTTGTTGTTTTTTGCCAGCCTTACCCTGAACCAGATACGGACCGACGCCATCCATGCCCATGCCGGTCTGGCAGGTGTGGAAGCGAATGGCCTGATCATGAAAGTGATCATCCAGACACAAAAACATCGCGGCCAGGTCAACCTCAAGCTCTCTGGTGAAAATCTGGATGAGGATTTGGCAAAAACCAGAACTGAATTAAAAAACAGCCTGAACCAGCTTGACCAGTTCTTGCAGGGTAATGCAGAGCTGGCCTTGCAGGGCTCATGGAAAGCCAGTGCTGATGAGCTGCAACAACTGGTCGCAGGGCAGATTGCTGCCAATGTCAAAGACAATGTAGCCCAGCACAGCCGCCTGATCAGGCAAAGCCTGCAATTTTCTGCCCTGCTCAGTGAAAAAACCGGCTTGCTGACAGATACGCAAAGCGCCAACTTTCTTTTGCTGGATATCTCCATACGCAAGATGCCTGTGTGGATAGAGCATCTGGCGTTGCTACGTGGACTGGGTGCCAGCTATATCAAAACCGGTGCTATGGAATTCCCTGAAAAAGCAGGCATAGTCTCCCGGCTGGATGCCCTGCAGGCGTCCATGAATGGCGTTGCCGATCTGGATGAAGCGATGAAGCGTGCCAGTTTGAACGTGAACACGGCAGAGCAGGCAGCTTTCGAGGCATCACAGGCTTTTGCCGCGCTGGCCAGAAAAAATCTGCTGGCAGAAAGCATCAGCGGAGATGCCAATGCTTATTTCGCCCAAGGCACGCAATCCATAGAAAAAACCCTGGCCTTGCAAACCCTGATGCAGGGCAAACTGGCTGAGATATTAAAAGACAGAAGCAACCAGATGGATCTCTATCAAAACCTTCTGAGTCTGAGCATAGTCCTTATCGTCCTCCTCAGCTGTTATCTGGCGCTGGGCTTTTATCGCGGTTTCATGTCAGCCCTGAACCAGGTCGGACGCTCGGCCCATGCCGTTGCCGCTGGTGACCTGACCAACCATATACGCATCAACGGCAAGGATGAATTGGCAAAAACCGGCAATTTGCTGGAAGCCATGAATGGCAATTTATCCAAACTGGTGGCGAACGTACGCAGTAATGCCAGTATGGTGGCGCAACTGGGCGAGGGGTTGGCTACCAATATCAATGATCTGACTGTCAGGACTGAGCAACAGGCATCCAGCCTGGAACAGACATCAGCAAGCGTCGATGATCTGGCTGATACCGTGAAAAAGAATGCCGACAGTGCCAGGGCAGTCGATAATCTGGCAGCGAATTTGCGCCTGATTACAGAATCAACCGGTGATGACATGCGTGCCGCCGTTGATTCCATGAATGGCATACACCAGAGCGCCCGCAAGGTGCAGGAAATTGTCAGCCTCATCGATGGCATTTCTTTCCAGACCGATATTCTGGCGCTGAATGCGGCAGTTGAAGCTTCCCGTGCCGGTGAGCATGGCCGTGGTTTCGCCGTTGTCGCCAGCGAAGTGCGCAGCCTGGCACAGCGCAGCGCCGATTCAGCGCGCCAGATCAGGCGCCTGATTGATGATTCTGTGCACAGGGTGGATCAGGGCGTCCACCAGATCAGCAATGTCAACCAGACCCTGACAGAAATCGTCTCAGGCATCCGTGACCTGGCAAATAACATCAATGCTATTTCTGTCGCCTCCAGTGAACAAAGCAATGGCTTGTCGCAAATTTCAGAAGCCTTGCGCCATCTGGATGGCATCACACAAAGCAATGCGCAAATGGCGGAACAGGCCAAACATGCCTCCATCAGTCTGGAAGACAAGGCACATGCTCTGACCAGAGCCGCATCCGCCTTCAAATTATTGCAGGGAACGGCAGATGAAGCCCATGCCCTGGTCATGAAAGCCGTGGCTATTTATCAATCCAGAGGCAGACCAGCGCTGCAAATCATCACGGCCAATGCCGACAAACTGTACGCCGACCGCGATATGTATGTGTTTGCCTTTGACCGCAATGGCCAATACCTGGCTTTTGCCGGCAATGCCGCCAAACTCAAGGTCAACCTGTTCCATGTCGATGGCCTGGATGGCCGCAAGCTGGTACGGGATGCTTTTGCCTTGCCAGCATCTGGCGGCTGGGTCAATTACACCATCATCAATCCAGTCTCGAAAAAGACTGAGGCCAAAACCTCTTATATAGAAGCAATGGAAGACAATCTGGTACTGGGTTGTGGTGTCTATCAAGTCGAGTGAAGCTTCAGGTGCCATGGTCTGCCGCGACTGAGGATATAATCACAGCATGAAACTCAAATTCACCAAAATGCATGGTGCGGGCAATGATTTTGTCGTTATCGATGCGATTAACCAGCACATCAATTTCACTCCTGCACAGTGGCGGCTGATTGCTGACCGCCGTTTTGGCATAGGTGCAGACCAGATCCTGGTGGTAGAACGCCCTGAAAGCCAGGATGTAGACTTCCGCTACCGCATCTATAACGCCGATGGGGGCGAAGTCGAACAATGTGGTAATGGCTCACGTGCCTTTGTGCAGTTTGTCATAGAAAAAGGCCTGACCAGCAAATCCAGCATACGGGTGCAAACCATGTCCGGCATCATAGAGCCGCGCATGGGCGAAGATGGCAATATCACCGTCAATATGGGTGCACCGGTGCTGGAAGCCGCACAGGTGCCGTTTCTGGCTGATGATCTGAGCGCCATGCATCAAGGCGATGATAATTTATGGCCGCTGGACATCAATGGCAAGCAAGTCTGGGTTTCTGCCGTCTCCATGGGTAATCCGCATGCGGTGCAGATCGTGGATTCGGTGGATGACTCCCCGGTTGCTGTTGATGGCCCGCTGATAGAGCATCACCCCCGTTTCCCGCGCCGGGTGAATGCTGGCTTCATGGAAGTTTTGGGCCGTCAACATGTACGCCTGCGCGTATTTGAACGTGGTGCCGGTGAAACCCTGGCTTGCGGTACCGGTGCCTGTGCTGCCGCCGTCACTGGCATACGCCGGGGCTTGCTGGATAGCCCGGTCCGTGTCAGCATGCGCGGTGGTGAACTCTCCATCGCCTGGGATGGCGCAGGCCAGCCAGTATTCCTCAGCGGTCCCGCAGTGACCGTCTTTGAAGGCGAAATTAATTTAATAGAAACATAATGAATTCCACCGATATTGCCACCTACCTGATACAGCATCCGCATTTTTTTGAAGAACATGCAGAATTGCTGGGTTCCATCAAACTGACCAGTCCCGTCATGGGGCGCGCCATCTCCTTGCAAGAAAGGCAGATGGAAGTCGTTCGCGAAAAATACCGCGGACTGGAATTGCGCATGGCAGATTTGCTGCGCATCGCGGAAGAAAACCATGACATCAGCCAAAAGTTCCAGACCTGGACCCGCGCCCTGCTGCTGGCACGCAATGATGTCGACCTGCCTCATGTACTGACCCAGGGTTTGCAGGATATCTTCAATCTGCCTCATGCCACCCTGCGCTTGTGGAGTGTGGCAGAAGACTATGCCCACACCTGGTTTGCCACTACCACCAGCGATGATGCACAGTTGTTTGCCAAAGGCCTGACCACGCCTTATTGTGGCAAGAACCATGATTTTGAAGCTGCTGGCTGGATAGAAGCTGATCAGGCAGTCGAATCACTGGCCATGCTGCCTTTACGCCTGTCTGGCAATGGCCCGACTTTTGGTTTGCTGGTACTGGGTTCACCCGATCCGGATCGCTATACCAAGGACATGGCAACTGATTTCCTCAGCAAGATTGCCGATACCAGCAGTGCCGCGCTGAGCTGTCTGGTAGATATCTAAGCCTGTTCCGCCCTATAAGCTTAAGGCTAAGGTTCATATGAATACGCAAGATCAGTATCTCACCAGCTATCTGGAAGTCTTGCGCAGTCAAAGACAATTGTCACAGCACACGCTGGACAGTTATTTGCTGGACTTGCGCGAGCTCATCAAACTCGCTGATCAGGCAGGGCAAGCTGATCTGACCTGTCTGACTACCCATCATATACGCCGCTTCGCCGCCCAAATGCATGGAGGCGGGCAAAATGCCCGCAGCATTGCCCGTAAGCTGTCCAGCTGGCGTGGCTTTTACCGCTGGCTGACAGAACAACGCGATCTGGCTGCCAACCCGGTCGAAGGCGTGCGCGCCCCCAAGAAAAGCAAACCCTTGCCCAAAGCCCTGGGGGCGGATGATGCGGTGCGCCTTGTAGCCCACAAAGGCGGTGACCAGCCTACCGCCCGAGCCAATCGTGCCATGTTTGAACTCTTGTATTCCAGTGGCTTGCGGGTGTCTGAACTGGCCAGCCTGGATGTGGCGGCAGTCACAGAATCCGGCTATAGCTCGGCGGGATGGGTCGATATGCAGGAAGCTGAAGTTCGCGTCACCGGTAAAGGCGGCAAGCAACGCATAGTCCCGGTAGGCAAACCCGCACTGGATGCATTGCATGACTGGCTGGCGATACGGGCGACACTGGTCAAGGCTGACCCACACCCGCTGTTTTTAACGGAACGCGGCACCCGTATTTCTGTTCGCCTGATACAACTGCGCCTGAAGGCCCATGCACAAAGCCTGGATATACCGGCGAATGTACATCCGCATATGTTGCGGCATTCATTTGCTTCACATGTCTTGCAATCTTCCGGTGACTTGCGTGCCGTGCAGGAAATGCTGGGCCACAGCTCTATTGCAGCAACCCAGGTTTACACCTCACTGGATTTCCAGCATCTGGCCAAGGTATATGACCAGACGCATCCACGTGCCAAGAAATAAACGGTAATTAGCTTAACGTAATACCATTTCCACACGTCTGTTTTTGGCACGGCCAGCATCTGCGGCATTGGAAGCACGCGGTGCCAGTGGGCCTACACCTTTGGCAATCAGGCGCGTATCGGCAATGCCATAGCCTTTGAGTGCATCGACCACGGCCTGGGCACGCTTACCTGACAAGCTCATATTGTAGTCAAGCACGCCCTGGGTGTCGGTATGGCCGACGATGTAGACAGCAGCAGTATTGGCTTTCAGGTATTTCGCCATTTCATCCAATTGAGGTTTGGATTCTGGTTTGATGACGGCTTTGTCGGTATCAAAATACAGGCCATAAAAACTGACTGAGCCATTCGCTGCCAATTCCTTGCTGATGGCATCGGCATCGACGGTGACGATATTCTGCTCCATGGCTTTTGGTTCCAGCACTTCTACCAGTACTGCCGCACGGTCACTCATACTGTCGGTAACATCGCCCATGGTGCCGCCAGAATTGAGTGCGGCATACACAGCCACATAAGTCGTCGCTGCACCAGTGCCTTTTTGTAACAGGGCATAGCGGATATCCTTGGCGCCATCAAACACTGCCGACACAAAGCGGTTGCGGTTATTGTCATAGCCTTCACCCTGTACATGAGTGCGCTTTTCGTTCCAGTTGTATTTCAGACTTTTGAAAGACGGGCCGCAGCTATCGTTATCGCACTGGAATACAGGCTTGAAGCCTTTGCTGGCCAGGTTGTCAGTGAAATTGCGAAACACTTCCAGCGACGAGCGCCCTTTGGGCACCATATACACAGTGCGTGTCAGCGTACCTTCGGCTTTTTGTACTTTGGAGAATTTTTTATTGCTGCTGTAATCAGGCTCAGTGGCCGGGCCAGTTGGGAAGGAAATTTCATCATAGGCTTTTTGCGTCTGCAACAAAATGCTGGAACCCTGGTAACGCCCGGTAAGCGGATGATCCTTGGCATTCGGGGCATCAGTCGTCAAGACTTTTTCATAGGCAGGATTGACCGCTGCCAGCACCAGCGAACTCGCCAGCAGGGACAGGATGAGCAGGGATGACTTAAGCGTATTGTGCATGATATACGAAGCTCCTGGAAAATGAGTTTTTCAACAATAGCTTGTTAATGTAGCACAGGATTTTTCTGGAAAGTGGGTAGTGATACTCAGTTACAAACTCACTTACAAGTTTGCTTGCAATTTAGTTCCTGAAAAGAAAAAAGCAGCGACTCCGCTGCTTTTTCCCTCCATCAATACAAAGATATTACTTATGCTTTAGCCAGCTTGACGCTGCTCACATCCGCAGTCAGGTAACCAACTGCAGACGCGAAACGGTCTTTATAGTTGGCGCGTACCAGTGGGTCCAGCGTCGGTTTGACAATGGAATGGATTGCCAGCCAGTCACCTGCGTGCTGGAAGTTGCTGGTGATGTAAGTCCAGCCATTCAGATCATCGACTACTGACAAGCCAGTTGATTCAGCACCGGAAGGCATGGAAGCAATGCGTGACAGTTTCTTGCTATCGACGTTATAAGCCCACAGGAAGTTATTCACATGGTAGCCACTGTCTTCACCTATGAACAATGTACGCAGTTTTTCCGAGAATTTCAGGTTGTCAGGTGCACCGATCTTGTCTGGATTAGCCAGGTTACCCAGCGCATCTGCTGTGATATCTTCACCGATCAGCAGAGTCTTGGTCACTGTTGGCACCCAGTCGCTGTTGATGGCGGCGCCAGCGGTATCTTTCTGGCCGCCAGCCAGGGTGTGTGCCAATACTGCACCGGCATTCACGGCTTTTTCCAGTGTCACGCCAAAGGCTTCATTCCAGGCAGCGTTGCCACGTACCATGGAACTTTGCATGTTTTGCAAAGCGGAGTAAGCGATCTTGTCTTTGGCATTGACTGTCGTACCTTCGAGCTTGGTCAGGGCCATACTGCCACCCATCAGTGCCGCATAACGATGGGTTTCCAGGAAGGCGGCTGCTTTGTCCATGCCTGGTTTGATCTTGATCCACTGGATCTTGCCGCTGTAGTAAATCTTAGTGAAAGTGGCATCTTTAGGATCAGTCGTTGCCACTTCCATGATGTCAGCAGGCTTCAGGGTATTTGCCAGGGTTTCGATTTCTGCACTGGTGGCAGAACCGAGCTTGATCCAGGTCAGTGAAGCACCAGCAGCGGCTGGGTCGATAGAGAAACCGGCACCGATTTTGGCAACATACAGAGAGCCAGAAGACAGGTCTTTTTCTTTGTCAGCCACGAAAATGAAGATAGCACCGTTAGTGGCATCATCACCCATCAGTGCAGTACGGTTGTCAGGCATGACTTGTACCAGCTCATGCGACAGACGGCCCATGCAGTAATGTTTTTTCGCTGTACCAGTACCGTCAGGGTTGACAGTGATTTCTGGCATGTGGCCATAGTGGTAAGGATTGGCCTTGTTTTCATCGCCAAACAGATTTGTACTGTAGGCTTTGAACTGGGTATTGGTAGAGATAGTGAAGGCATCCGGCTCGTATTCTTCACTCGACAGATGCGTGCCCCAAGGTGACAAGCTGGCACCGCAAGTGATCCACAGGCCATTGACCTTGGACATGTCGACATTGTGATATTTCACCAGTGACAATTTGCCAGTAGCCTGGTCTTGATCCAGCGTCAATACGGCGATAGGAGAAGGCAGTTTGCCATACATATCTGTCGTACCGTCTTGCGCCCAGGTGGTGTATTCAAACTGTACAACAGCGAATACTGCCTTGCCTTTGATACCTGGGACTGTAGGGTTTGCTACTGCCAGCAAAGATGTACCGTCAGGAGAATCCGAGAAGAACTGGCGTTCTTTGCCAGCCACTGTCTTGTCGATAATAGGCTTGTTATTGATATCGTAGTAGCCACCCGCCAGGATAGTACCACCGCTGCCATTTGGCACCAGATCGCCAGTCAGGAAGAAAGGCTGGTATGCCAGTTTATAAGTTTGCGAGCTATTGTCGCTAAAGTTGACGCTCAGTGTTGAACCCACGGTCGTGGTTGCCATTGCAGCGGCGTTAGCCAGCGAAGGTGCTGGCATGGCCGTAAATTCGGCACCGATAAAATTCGCAGCCACTGGCGTTACAGTTGCTGGAACTGCTGCACTTGAGCTACCGCCACATGCACTCAGCAATGAGGCCGTGGAAAATGCGCCCAGCGGCAGCAAAGGAGCGCCGGCGAGGAATTTAAGTGCCTGACGGCGACCGGCTTGAGGTTGATCTGACATGATTCGAGTTCCAAAAGTTGATTGCAACAAAATGAGCCAATTGGAGACCGGAGGGTCACCGATTGCGTGCCTGAATTTGCGATTAAAGCCTTGCTATGAGTAAGGGCAAGTTCGGGCAGGAGTATAAGAAGTGAATGTGACAGGCAAGTGAAACGCGCAATTTTTTCTGAGCAAACCAACAGACCGCGACGCGAATGCTTTTGCAACTCAATTGCATTTTTCAGGCATAATGAGCATATACACACAATGCAACAAACAGTGCACAGCATGATCTTGTGCCTGCCAGCAAAAGATGGACTTACTATGAAATCACCCTCTACCAGAGCCAAGCCGGCCACAACTGCCCATCATCAGGGTGCAGCCTCAATCCTGCTGTCGGGAGCAGGTGTGCGCGTGACTGATGCGCGCCTGAATGTCTTGTCTGAACTCTTGTCCAGCCAGCGCGCACTCTCGCATCTGGAAATACAGGATGCCTTGCCTGAAATGGACAGGGTCACCTTGTACCGCGCACTGGATTGCCTGACCGATGCCGGACTGGCACATAAAATTTCTGGCGACGACAGAGTGTTCAGATACAGCACTGGCAGTGAAACTGCAGGCAACAAAGATCATCCAGCCCAGCATCAGCATGGCCATTTCAAATGCACCCGTTGTGCCCGGGTATTTTGTCTGGATGACGCCAAACAACCGCCCGGCTTGCGTGAGCAATTGCAGGCCACCTTGCAGACCACGCTAGGGCGCGGCTTTAAAAGTCATGACATAGAGCTGACCATCAAGGGCTGGTGCGCCGACTGCGCCAAATAAGCGAACTTGCGCAAATCCATAGATCAACCGTATTAGAGAAAATCATGGCATTAATCCCTACCACTATCCTCACCGGTTTTTTGGGTGCAGGTAAAACCACCCTGCTGAACCGTATCCTGCAAGAAGATCACGGTCACAAGATTGCCGTCATCGAAAATGAATTTGGCCAGGAAAACATAGACAATGAAATCCTGGTGCAAGACAGCAATGAGCAAATCGTCGAAATGAATAATGGCTGTGTCTGTTGTACGGTACGCGGCGACCTCATCGTTGCGTTGAGCAAGCTGATACAGCAAAAGAATGAAGGCAAGCTGCATTTTGACCGCGTCATCATAGAAACCACCGGTCTGGCCAACCCCGGCCCGGTAGCACAAACTTTTTTTGTCGATGAAGAAGTCGGCACTTATTACATGCTCGATGCGGTTGTCACGGTAGTGGATGCCCGCCACGGTATGCAGCAACTCGATGAACATGAAGAAGCCCAGCGCCAGGTTGGCTTTTCCGACAAGATCCTGTTGTCAAAAACTGATCTGGTTGATACAGAAGCAGTGGCTGCATTGCGTGCCCGCCTGACCCGCATGAACCCGCGTGCGCCCGTCACTGCCGTCGACTTTGGCAAGATTGCCATCAGTGAAGTACTGGACCTGAAAGGCTTCAACCTGAATGCCAAGCTGGATCTCGATCCCGACTTCCTGCGTGCTGAAGAAGCGGAGCACGAACATGATCATGAGCACGAGAATTGCGCTGAAGATTGCACCCATGAACACCACCATCATAAAGAACACGCTGAACACGGTGACCATACTCCAAACGTGCACAACCACCACCATGCCCATCATTCCGACGACATCGCTGCCTTTGTCTTCAAAAGCACGCGCCCCTTCAATACCGGGCAACTCGATGAATTTCTCGGTGGCCTGGTGCAAGTCTTTGGCCCGCGCATGTTGCGCTATAAGGGTGTGTTGTTGATGGAAGGGGCAGACCGCAAGGTCATCTTCCAGGGTGTGCATCAAATCATGGGAACTGATGTCGGTGCCAAGTGGGGTGAAGGTGAATTGCGCGAAAGCAAGATGGTATTTATTGGCAAAAATCTACCTAAAGACATATTTATTGAAGGTTTGGAGCATTGTTTGGTATAAACTAGCGGGCTATTGAAGTCAGACGTTGTCTGTCGTGCAAGTGGCATTCATGCAAATGTCATTTACTTTATCAATAAGGGGAGGATAATTGTCTGGGACAAATGTTGTTTCAGATTTGTTCTATGTATTAACCCGTCGTATCGAAAGTTAGCGAAGTGGCAACTAAATCACCTAAATCGACTGCTACAGTCAGCGCACCTGAAGCTCTGCTCACAGAGGAAGAAATCCTCAAGATGGGCGAGAAGGACTATATGAACGCTGCACAACTGGCATTTTTCAAGGCCCGTTTGCAGCAGCTTGAGAAGGATTTATTGAAGAACGCCGACGAAACCACCGAGCATCTTCGTGAAACCGTATTAGTACCAGATCCGGCAGACCGTGCCACGATAGAGGAAGAACATGCGCTGGAATTGCGCACCCGCGATCGTGAACGCAAATTGCTGAAAAAAGTACAGCAATCCATCAATAGTATTGATGAAGGCGATTACGGCTGGTGCGAAGAAACCGGTGAACCAATTGGTGTACCACGCCTGCTGGCGCGTCCGACAGCGACCCTGTCACTGGAAGCACAGCAAAGACGTGAAATGAAGCAAAAGCTGTACGGCGACTGAGTATTAGTCCTTATTAGCTTCTCGTTAGCTAGTATTTATAGCGCTTCTGATTTGCAAAAGCGTGCGGTGGCAGCTGCGCGCTTTTTTATTGAAATTGAATGCAACCATGTTGCATTCAATTGAACTTTTATTGGATAATTCTTTCCAAGCCATGCAAGCTGGTGCCAGCTTGCTGCCATAATTACAAGGACTGTCTGTTTTTTGCTACACCTTTTTGCTACATCTGCTTCAGCAATTTTGAAACCGATATTCACCCGACTTTGAAACGCAATCAATACGAGCTTAGCTGAAAATTTAATCCGACGATGTTACGCACTTCCCAGATCAACATGAAAAACAGCAAACGATGGTTGCTGTGTGTCCTGTTGCCTGCGCTGTTATTTACACAGTGGCTGGGGCTGGCGCATCGCATCTCACATGCTGGCGGGACTGCTAACCAGATATCCTCCAATGTTGTGCAGCAAACTGCGCAACTGGGTTCTTTCTTGTTCGGCAGCCAGGATGAGGGTAGTAATACCCTGCACTCTTGCGCTTTATATGATGCCGTCAGTGTCGCAGAATTTCTGCAACATGTGCCAGACGCCATTGAGCTGCTGGCGGGCCAGGCGGTCGTCAGCCTGAATCCGGCCATACTGAGCTGGCACGCTCTGCTGCAAGTCCCTTTTTCTTCCCGCGCCCCACCTTCCCTGTTTGCCTGATCAGCGCCAGAGCATCCTGACCGGTGCTGCTGGCTATCCGATTTTCAGATGCAGCTTTGCGTCTGAGATGTCGCCGTTCTTGCCTCAATTCGCAAACAGGAAATAACATGGTTTTTCAACGCACACTGATCGCCAGCGCGGTGCTGGTACTTTTGACGCCTATCACTCAGCTTGTCCACGCGCAGTCCCAAACTGATACTGCAAGCGGCACCATCAATACCGTAACGGTCACCTCCAATCCCATCAGTTCAGATGAGAATATGCAAGTGCTCACTCCGGCCAAGATATTGTCAGGGCCAGAGCTTCGGGCCAAGGTAGGCACCTCACTGGGCGATACCCTGGGAGCCGAACTCGGCGTATCCGCATCCGGCTTTGGTGCTGGCGCATCCCGTCCCATCATCCGTGGTCTGGAAGGCCCGCGCGTCAAGATCCTGCAAAACGGTATGGGTGTGGCTGACGTATCGAGCCTGTCAAATGATCATGCCGTCGCCAGTGAAAGTGCGACGGCGCAACAAATAGAAGTCTTGCGCGGCCCTGCTGCTTTGTTGTACGGCAGTGGTGCCATTGGTGGCCTGGTGAATGTTATCGACAACCGCATACCAACTATCCTGAACAAGAAAATGACGGGTGAAGGTGAAGTACGTCTGGGCAGCGTCAATCAGGAAAAGAGCCTGTCATTCTCGCTGGATGGCTCCAGCGGCGTTATCGGTCTGCATGCAGATGGTGCCAGCCGTGAAACTGGTAATTACAAGATACCGGGCAGTATTTCTTTGAGTGACCCCACCTCAGGCAGTGGCCGCGTGCCGTCCAGCTTTACCCGTGAATCTTCGTTGGCTTTGGGCGCATCAGTTATTCAATCCTGGGGTTATGTCGGTGCTGCCGTACAAACCCTGAATGACCACTATGGCATACCTACGGCAGAACGGTCGTTCATTGATTTGAAGCAAAACCGTCTCGACATTGATGGTTTGCTCAATTCGCCACTAAACGGTTTCGATACGCTGAAATACAAATTCAGCGCCACTGACTATAAGCACACAGAAAAAGCCGAGGACGGTACGCCCGTCACCGACTTCAAAAACCAGATGCTGGAAAGCCGCATACTTTTGTCCCATCCTTCCTGGGCGGGCTGGCAAGGTAGCTGGGGTTTGCAGACCGAGCAGGTGAAATTCTCTGCGCTGTCTGCAACTACTGGCCGCGCCGATACGGTACCGGGTACCAAATCCAACTCTGTCGCCTTGTTTTTTGTCGAGCAAAAGCAAATCTCTGATGTCATGGCCAGCACAGGCATGCGCTTTGAAAATGTGAAACGCACGCCGGATGCCGGCACGGGCCTGAAAGCACGTGAATTCAATTTATTCTCGGCTTCTGTCGGCGGCCTGTGGCAATTCGACAAATCTTATGGCGCAGGCCTGAGTCTGTCATGGGCACAACGTGCGCCAGCGACAGAAGAATTGTATTCAGCTGGCCCACATGAATCGACTGCTACTTTTGACATTGGTAATGCCGATATGAAAAAAGAAGCCTCGCGCAACCTGGAGTTCAGTCTGCAAAAAACCCACGGCTTGCTGCGCTGGAAAATCAATGCCTTCCTGAATAAGGTGAATAATTACATCTACGGCCATACCAATGGCATCAAGGTAGATGAGGCAGGCATTCCCGATGCGGATGCAGAATTTACGCTACGCAACTGGTCGCAGGCATCTGCCACTATACGTGGCGGTGAAGCCGAGATCAGTTACAACCAGTTGGGTGAAGGCTGGTCTGGCCGTGCTTTTGCCGACTATTCACGCGGCAGCCTGGATAATCAGGGCAGCCTGCCATTGCAACCCGCAACACGTACCGGTTTTGACATTGCTTACCGCACTGGTGCCTGGCGTGCCGGTGTGGATGTCTTGCATGCCTTGCGTCAGGACAGACTTGCGAGTTTTGAAGGTTTTGTTACACCTGCTTATACCAAGGTCGACTCCAGCCTGACTTATACTCATCCTTACCAGAATATGCAGCTGACCTGGTTCCTGATGGCGAAGAATTTGCTGAATCAGGATATCCGTCTTTCTACTTCAGTTTTGAAAGAAACCTTGCCTCAGCCCGGCAGAAATATCATGGCGGGACTGCGTGTCAGCTTTTAATGTTAAAAAATCAGCTAAGAATTGCAAGAAAAATGTAAGCAGATGTAATTGACGTTTAGGTTATTAATTCATAAGCTGTTGGTATGGGAGGCGGCATCCGCCCCCATTTCCTGCAAAAAAGCTGCTTTTTTGCAAGGTTTTCACAGATCTTGCGTAGCAATTAAAAGAACATTTCAAGAAAAACTCAGTTGAGTAGTTGAGCCCAGTCAACCATTGGAACGGAAATCAGAATATACTAAGCACTCGTCAAATTCGCTACCGGGTGGTCAGCGCTTCTATTTTTATTTGGGAATAAAGTGGGGATTTTTTCTCTTTTCGGTAAAAAAGGTGTCAAGCAAGAAGATCGCTCCACCGAGAAATCTTCTTCGAGAAAGACGCGCTCCAAGAATGGTAATACCGTCATTGGCGGTTTCCAGGACAGTGAGGTTTTTAGCAATTCTATTATTGCTCAGCGTCATATCGCCCGCGCTACCGAGAGAAAAATTGACGCCATAGAATTTGAAATGTCGCGTGACATCGTCAAGACCCGTCCGCCGACTATCACCAAAACCGATCTGGGTGCTCCCACCGAACCGCTGGAAAGAAAAGCGCCGCCGGTAGAGTTCCAGACTACATTGCCGATGATGATGCCCACAGATTATCTGTTGGGGCAAAATTCGGAGATGTCGGCATCAGCCCTCGCTTATAGCGAAACCGTCCCTGTGCTGGAAGAAGCAGCGATCCTGTTTGCCAGCGGCCAGAATGAAGTTGCCGAGCAAATGCTGGCTTCTGCCGTGCATAACCACGAGCTTGGTGGTGCCACCGAAATTGGCTGGCAAATGCTGTTTGACCTGTACCGCATCACGAATGACCAGAACAAGTTTGAAAGTCTGTCGCTCGATTACGCCAATAAATTCGAAACCTCGCCACCACTGTGGCCAGAAAACCAGATCGGCAACGACAATGATGCTGAGGTTCAGGGCGATACCACGGTGGCGAATGTCAGCTTTCCGGCCAAACTCGATAGCGGCACCATCAAGTCAATGGAAAAATTGCAGATAGCCGCAGGCAAGAGTAAAAGCCTGCGCCTGGATTTTTCCCGCGTCAAGGAAGTAGACGCCATAGGTTGTGGCCTGTTGTTGCGCGCCCTCAAGGGCTTGAAAAAATCCGGCCATGACTTGTTACTGGTGGGTGCCAAAGACCTGGCGGATAAAATCCGCAGTATCTTGCTGGTAGGCCGTCGCGATGAAACTGAAGCGCCATGGCTATTGTTGCTGGAAATCCTGCAATTACTACATTTTGAGCAAGCCTTCGAAGAAGTCAGTATGGATTACTGTATTACTTTCGAAGTGTCGCCTCCTTCATTTGAAGCACCAAAGAACAATGTCACCAGCGCCATGCCTGAAGCCCCGGCGCAAGAAGAAGCCTCAGACCGCTATATGATGCCGAAAGTGGTCGAAGGCAAAACAGAATTCCTGATTTCCAATATTGCCATGCAGGCAGAACAGCACAACCCGCTGATCCTTGATTGCACCCGTCTGGAACGTGTGGAATTTGGTGCCTCGGCGCAATTGTTGAATGGCCTGGCACCTATCGCTAGCAAAGCCGGCATGAATATACGCTTTGAAGGCGTCAATTATCTGGTCATGATGTTATTCAATGCCATGGGCCTGAAAAACATCGCCAGCATCATCCCCCGCAAGCACTAAACTGTAGCAAGGTGGGCTTTGGCCCGCCCATTTGCTGTCATATAGTCACGTGGTTTGTTCACGCTTGCAATTCAGAAAAAACACCCCATTTTCTACAAATCAGGCAATTTGGCCTGCTTATACTGCCCGTTCATGACCCATGTTCGCGCGCAGGAATGGCACTATTTTTTGAGGTTCATATGGAACAATTTCACGGCACCACCATTTTGACGGTGCGACGCGGCAACCTTGTCGCCCTGGGCGGCGACGGTCAGGTGACACTGGGCAATATTGTCATGAAGGGCACGGCCCGCAAGGTGCGCAAGCTGTATCACAACAAGGTGCTGGCAGGCTTTGCTGGCGGCACGGCTGACGCCTTCACTTTGATAGAACGTTTTGAATCCAAGCTGGAAAAACACCAGGGGCATTTGATGCGCGCCTCGGTGGAGTTGGCCAAAGACTGGCGCACCGACCGCATGCTGCGCCGCCTGGAAGCCATGTTGCTGGTAGCAGACAAAGACAGCACTCTGGTGATTACCGGCAATGGCGATGTGCTGGAACCCAACCAGGGCATAGGCGCAATCGGCTCTGGTGGTACCTTCGCCCAGTCCGCAGCGATTGCCCTGTTTGAAAATACAGATTTGTCGCCAGTCGACATCGTCAAGAAATCACTGACTATTGCTGGTGAGTTGTGCATTTATACCAACTTGTCGCACACCATAGAAACACTGGAATAGATTGGAATACGCAATGAACATGACCCCGCAAGAGATCGTCTCTGAACTTGATAAACATGTAGTTGGCCAGTCCAAGGCCAAACGCGCCGTTGCCATCGCCCTTCGCAACCGCTGGCGTCGTCAGCAGGTGGAAGAACCTCTGCGCCATGAAATCACCCCAAAAAATATCCTGATGATAGGGCCAACTGGCGTCGGTAAGACCGAGATCGCCCGTCGCCTGGCCAAGCTGGCGGATGCGCCTTTCATCAAGATCGAAGCGACCAAGTTCACTGAAGTTGGTTATGTAGGCCGTGATGTGGATACCATCATCCGCGACCTGGTCGACATCGGCATCAAGCAAACCCGCGAAGCAGCAACACGCAAAGTGCGCGCCCGTGCTGAAGATGCGGCAGAAGACCGTATCCTCGACATCCTGTTGCCACCGGCGCGTGACTTTGGCTTTCATCCAAATGAAACCGAAGCAGCAACGCCTGACAATACTACCCGCCAGACTTTCCGCAAGCGTCTGCGTGAAGGTGCGCTGGATGACAAGGAAGTGGAAATCGAAGTGGCTGAAGGCGTGACCCATATGGAAATCATGGCACCGCCGGGCATGGAAGAAATGACCGAACAGATCAAGACCATGTTCTCTGGCATGGGCAATGGTCGCAAGAAATCACGCAAGCTGAAAATCAAGGAAGCAATGAAGTTCCTGATAGAAGAAGAAGCGGGCAAGCTGGTCAATGAAGAAGAATTGAAGCAAGATGCGATTCGCAATGTAGAGCAAAACGGTATCGTCTTCCTTGATGAAATCGACAAGATCGCCTCACGTTCTGAAACTGGTGGCGCAGAAGTGTCACGCGCTGGTGTACAACGCGACTTGTTGCCACTGGTAGAAGGTACGACTGTCAATACCAAGTACGGCATGGTCAAGACTGACCATATCCTGTTCATTGCGTCCGGCGCTTTTCACTTGGCCAAACCGTCTGACCTGATACCTGAGCTGCAAGGCCGCTTCCCTATCCGTGTGGAACTGGAATCTTTGTCCATTGCTGATTTTGAACGGATTTTGACAGGTACCGATGCCTGCCTGACACGTCAATACCAGGCCTTGCTGGCAACGGAAGAAGTGCAGATAGATTTCACTCCCGAAGGTGTGGAGCGCCTGGCTGGTATCGCTTATTCAGTCAACGAGACGACAGAAAATATCGGTGCCCGCCGTCTGTACACGGTCATGGAAAAGCTGCTGGAAGAGATTTCTTTCAATGCTCACCAGAATACCGGCAAGACTGTCACCATCGATGCAGCCTACGTCAACGAGCGTCTGGAAGCCCTGTCAGTGAATGAAGATCTGTCACGCTACGTGCTGTAATTTTTAATGTGTAAATCCGGGACTAGCCATGGCTAACAAGGCGCTGGCAACACGACAACGCATGCAGTTTCGCATTGAGCCTTCACAAGTCCCGGCTCCGGCCAAAGGCAGAGGTAATCAGGCAAAGAAAGTCTTGCCTGATTACCTTACCAAAAATAAAAATACCAAACCATCATCCCTGCCTGCTATTACCAATGTTTTGGTTAATGCCAAAAGCACAGACAAGCAGGAAAAGAATTAATCCCATCAGGAGCACTCCCTCATGTTTAGCACTCCGGCTGCCAGCGACAAACCCGATTACCCCATGCTGGCACGCCAGTTGGCCAGCGTACTCGAAGGTGAGCGCAATCTGATCACCAATGCGGCCCAGTTTTCTGCCTTTATTTTTAGCAGCATCACAGATTTGAACTGGGCGGGCTTTTACCTGTGTGCGCCAGCCAGCAAGCCGGATGCAGAGTTTTCCAATGATTTGCTATTAGGTCCCTTCCAGGGCAAAGTGGCCTGCACCCGCATCCCATTCAAACGCGGAGTGTGCGGTACTGCTGCAGCAGAACGACGCACCGTGCTGGTGGAAGACGTGCATGCATTTCCCGGGCATATCGCCTGCGATTCCGCCTCGAACTCTGAAATAGTCATCCCTTTGATCAAGGATGGCGAGATTTACGGCGTGTTTGATATCGATAGCCCGCGCCTGAAACGCTTCAGCGAAGAAGACCAGTCAGGTCTGGAAAACCTGCTCGCTATCTTTATGGCAGCAACAGATTTAAAATAATAACAATACCAGTTCCCTGTGGAATCAGCCAGAATGTGGCAAGGGGTAGACAAAGACCATGGCAGCCATGGTCTTTTTTGTTAAGCTATGTCAAAACTTCTTAATTTCTGTCTTTGCCCGATCTTTGTCGCTCTACACTGAACCATCAGATTCAGGGAGAGGCATCATGGCGGGGTGCAGACGCCGGAAAGTGCAACGCAAGCTCAAACTGCCGTTACGCAGGCGTGATGTATTGACGCGCTTCATGGTCGACCTGGGCATCCATTACCTGGAATTGCTGGGCCTGGACAAGGCCATGCATTTCTTGCGCAGAAACCATGTACCAGATACCGTTATCCAGCGCGTCTTGCGTTTTCCCGAGTATCGCCGGCGCTACTAACATTGATTAATTTGTCTCTTGTTTCGCATCCCTGGCGAGCAAGCGGCTGATCATCTCTTGCAATGAAATCCCATCAAACAGTACGCCCGCCACTGCATCGGTAATCGGCATCTGTATGCCCAGGCTTTGTGCCAGTGTCCGTACTGCCTGCGCACAACGCACACCTTCAGCGACATGACCCAGCTCCTGCACGATCACATCCAGTGATTTTCCCTGGGCCAGTGCCAGACCCACCTTGCGGTTACGGGATAAGTCACCAGTACAGGTCAAGATCAAATCGCCTACGCCAGTCAGTCCCATCAGGGTTTCTGAACGGCCACCAAGGGCAACGCCAAGACGGCTGATTTCTGCCAGGCCGCGGGTGATCAGGGCGGCGCGCGCATTCAGGCCCAGACCCAGGCCATCGGCCACGCCAGTAGCAATTGCCAGGATATTTTTGACTGCACCACCGACTTCAACACCCACCACATCATCACTGGAATACACCCGCATGGCATTCACATGCAGGGCTTGCACCACCAGGCTGCTGAGTTCATGGGATGTGGAGGCGATAGTCAATGCACAAGGCAGGCCTTTGGCGACTTCTTGCGCAAATGAAGGGCCAGACAGGGCACCGAAAGCCACGCCCTGCCCCAGCACCTGTTCCGCCACCTGATGTGGCAAGAGCTGCGTAGATTCTTCAAAGCCCTTGCATAGCCAGATGATGTTCTTTGGCTGGTAAGCCCGGCAGGCTTCCAGCGTAGGGCGTAAACCTGAGACTGAGGTGGCAATCACCAGCAAACCCTCAGGGCCAGCAGCATGTGCCATGGCGGCAGTAAAATCTGCCGTGACCTGCAAGCTGTCAGGAAAAGAGAAGCCGCTTAAGTAATCATTATTTTGCCTGTTCGCCTGCATGGCAGACATTGCTGCCTGATTACGCCCCCACAGCAAAACTGGATTTTTTGCCGCAAAGGCAATTGCCATGGCCGTGCCCCAGGCACCTGCGCCCAATACGCTGATATTCATACTAGTCCCTGACTCCTGCTTATTTTAATAACCGGGGAGATGTAAAAAAAGGACAGCAGGCTGTCCTTTTTTGCAAACTGTCATCTGTCTATACACTCAAGCCCAGGCACTACAAGCCCCAGACTTCATTGATTTTGACAAAGCCAAGCTGGCCGTCACGGTGTTTCACTTTGACCCAGCCGCCAGCGGCAGGCTCAGCCATTTCCAGCAAGACATGCTTGTCAGCACTGAATACCAGCGGTGCAGATTCATCTGCGGTTGCCCTGATCTTGGCATTGGCTGCCCGCACCACTACACTGCGGCGGGTAATCAAATCCTTGGATTCGACCCAGCTCATTTCACCGCTGACGTCTCTTACCTTGCTCCATGCACCGGAAGTAAACACCACTTCCAACGGCATGCCACGCGGTGCCACTGCCAATTTTGCACCTTTGGCAGATGGTGCATCGTACAGGATGACAGGTGAAGCACCGACGGAACGGAATTCCAAAGCCTGCGCCGCACTACTCGCAAGTAGCGTCAATAACAACAGTGGCAAAGGCGTCAGCAGGCGTCGCATGGTAGCTTTCATCAAGCCGACCCGGCCAAAAACCGGATCAAGCCCGTAGTAATAAAGCAGATTACTGAATAGTTGTAGGCGCTTCAGTAGTGGCATTTGCCTGCTCAGCAGCCAATGTCAGACGTTGCGCGTAGAAAGCTTCGAAATTGATTTCCGACAGATGGATAGGAGGGAAACCAGCACGTGTGATCGCATCAGCTACGTTGGAACGCAGGTAAGGATAAACGATGTTAGGGCAGCCGATACCCAGCAGAGGATCGAGTTGATCTTCAGGGATATTGCGCGCTTCGAAAATACCAGCTTGTTTGCCTTCAACCAGGAAAGCTACTTTTTCGCCGATTTTTGCAGTCACTGTGACTGTTACTGTGGCTTCGTAGATGCCATCAGCCAGCTTTTCAGAGCCGACATCAACGGACACTTCTATGCCTGGGGCTTCTTGTTCCAGGAAAATAGCTGGGGAATTTGGCTGTTCAAGCGACAAATCTTTCAGATAAACGCGTTGAATTTGGAATACGGGCTGCAGATTTTCGTCAGACATGTGAAACTTTCTAAAATTCTAAAAGATTAATAATGAACAGCGAGACTGGCAGATAGGGCCGTTTCCAGCCATTTCAAGATCGCAGCGCGCTATTGTAGCAAGTAGTCTGCAAAAACAGCAATTTACCTGCAAAGCCCGTAGAAAATCTGGTAAATACCTGCTTTTAGTCAACCGGATTCAGCAAAGGATCAAGTTTACCCGCCCTGTCGAGGGCAGACAGGTCATCAAAACCGCCCACATGGGTGTCGTCTACATAGATTTGCGGCACGGTGCGGCGACCGGTCTTCTTCATCATCGCTTCGCGCAGGCCGGGCTCAAGGTCAACACGGATTTTTTCTATCTCGTCCACACCCTTGGACTTCAACAGACGCTCTGCCATCGTGCAATATGGGCAAACGGCTGTGGTATACATGATTACATGGGCTTTCATGATGCTCTCCTGCTTTACTTTACTGTTGGCAAGCCTTGCGACTTCCAGGAATCTATACCACCATCAAGGCTGAATACCTGGGCAAAGCCGGCTTTGCTGAGCAAACCAGCAGCGCTGGAAGAACGCACACCTGAAGCACAAACTGTAATTACCACATTGCTTTTTGACTTTTCTATCTCTTTCAGACGGTCGTTCAGCTCTGCCAATGGGATATGCTTAGCATTTTGCAAATGTCCGGCAGCAAATTCTTCAGCACTGCGCACATCCAGAATCAGGGTTTTAGCCTGATTCATGTATTGTGTAGCTTGAAAATGCGACACCTTGGCACCACGTCTTTGTAAAGCAGGTACCAGTAATGCACCGCCAGAGATGATGGCGAGACCTATCCAGAATATATTGTCAATAATGAATTTCACAGGATTCCAGTAGTAAGAATGGTTATCAGAAGCGCGTCATTATAAAATAGATGCCGCAATCGCATACTAAATCACTCATCTCATCTTATCTCACCCTCTAGCACACTATGTATAAAATCGTTTTAATGCGCCACGGCGAATCTACCTGGAACCTGGACAACCGCTTCACCGGCTGGACTGATGTTGATCTGACAGCAAAAGGCGTGGCTGAAGCTACCCAGGCTGGCAAGTTATTGAAACAAGCCGGTCTGACTTTTGACCTGGCCTATACCTCAGTACTCAAGCGCGCGGTTCGTACACTGTGGGGCACACTCGATGAAATGGACTTGATGTGGTTGCCAGTGATTCATGACTGGCGTTTGAATGAGCGCCACTATGGTGCCCTGCAAGGCTTGAACAAGGCAGAGACAGCAGCTAAATATGGTGACGAGCAAGTGCTGGTGTGGCGTCGCAGC
The DNA here is from genome assembly GCA_040390835.1 of Pseudomonadota bacterium. Lineage (GTDB taxonomy): Bacteria > Pseudomonadota > Gammaproteobacteria > Burkholderiales > Burkholderiaceae_D > Undibacterium. Next base: position 51,966 of record JAZJXP010000039.1, on the reverse strand, counting down.
TACGATACGCCACCTCTGCCACTGGCAGAAGATGATGACCGCACTTCTTTCAATGACCCGCGCTACGCAGGTCTGGCCCGCAGCCAGATCCCGCTGACCGAATGCCTGAAAGACACGGTTGCCCGCGTCATGCCCGCCTGGGATGACAGCATCGCCCCGGCGATACGTTCGGGCAAACGCATCCTGATTTCTGCCCATGGCAATAGCCTGCGCGCCCTGATCAAGATGCTCGATGGTATCAGCGACGACGACATCGTCAACCTGAATATCCCGAATGGCCAGCCGCTGGTGTATGAGCTCGATGCCGACCTGAAGCCGATCAAACATTATTATCTGGGTGACCAGGACGCTATTGCAGCAGCCTTGCAAGCCGTTGCCAGCCAGGGTAAATCCAAATAAGCATTGAATGCCATTTAAAACCAAGTCGTCACCGTTTTTAATAGCAAGCTTGCTGTGCCTGTCTCTGGCAGGCACAGCAACGTCGGCAATGGCGACCAGCAATGCCCGCGCCCAACAAAAAACTAAGGCAGAAGCAGACCGGGCCGAGTTGCAAAATCGCTTGAAAGCCTTAAAAAACGATATAAATAAAACCGAAACGGCCAAGGACAATGCCAGCGATGCGATGGCTGAGTCAGAAAAATCCATCTCTGAAGCCAATCGTTCCTTGCGTGACTTGCAGGCAGAACAGGCGCAGACTGAAGCAAAGGTCAAACAACTGACAGGGCAACAACAAGCCCTGGCTGATAAGGTTGAAAAACAAAAAACACAACTATCGAATTTTTTACGCCGCCAATATATGCGCGGCGACAGTGACCGGATTAAATTGCTGCTCTCCGGCGACAACCCCAACCGCATCAATCGTGAACTGCAATACATGAGCTATGTATCGCAAACCCAGGCCAAACTGATAGATGGCTTGCGTATCAGCCTGCTGGCAGTTGAAAAAAATGCCGAGGAAGCCAAAGAAGCCAAGGCAGAACTCGATGAAATCGCTGATGAAGAAAAAAGTCATAAGCAAGCGCTGGAAAAAGAGAAAAAACGGCATGCCACATTACTAAGTCAGTTGGCAGAAAAATTATATGTACAAAAAAAACAGGCTGATAGCCTGGAAAAAGATGAACAAAGACTCTCCAATCTGGTCTCACAATTAAATAAACTGATTGAAGAGCAAGCCAAGGCAGATGCAGCCAGGGCAGCACTGGAAGAAAAACAACGCCAGGAAAGAATTGCAGCAGCGCAGAAAGAAAGAGCAAGACAGGCGGCACAGGGCAAAAAACCAGCGAAAATCACCAATCCTAATGCAATTGATGACGACGAGGCACCCAAGCAAGCCAAGGTGGCAACCCCGCCTGCAGGTGAATTTGACAAGTTGAAAGGGCAATTGCGTTTGCCGGTGAAAGGTGAAATTCTTGCCAGATTTGGCAGCAAACGCACTGATGGCCCTAGCTGGAAAGGCATGTTCATCAAGGCGAATGAAGGTGCAGAAATCAAGACCATCGCCCCGGGCAAAGTGATTTTTGCTGATTGGTGGAAGGGTTATGGAAATATGGTGATTGTTGATCATGGCGGCAGTTACTGGAGCCTGTATGGCAATAATCAGGCAGTATTGAAGCATGTCGGCGATGTGGTAAAAACGGGTGATGTCATTGCCAGTGCCGGAAACAGCGGCGGTAATGAAGAATCAGGTTTATACTTTGAAGTACGTCATCAAGGACGTGTATTTGATCCTCTCAACTGGATCGTTAAATAGGCTTTAGGTGAATCACATGGGCAGCAAATTCAAGAATTTTGGTTTAATTGGCCTCGGCATGGTTGCCGGTGTGGCAGTTTCCATGCAGTTTTCGGCAGTGGCGCAAAAACCCCCGGGCAATTTCCTGCCGGTAGAGGAATTGCGTCAACTGACAGAAGTTTTCGGCATCATCAAGAGTGAATATGTCGAGCCGGTAGAAGATAACAAGCTGCTGACGGAAGCGATTTCCGGCATGGTGGCTTCACTCGACCCACATTCAGCCTATCTGGACAAGAAATCATATAAAGAATTAAAAGAAGGCACACAGGGCAAGTTTGTCGGCCTGGGCATAGAAGTCGGTATGGAAGATGGCTATGTCAAAATCGTCTCGCCGATTGAAGACTCGCCAGCCTATCGCGCAGGTTTAAAACCTGGTGACCTGATCACCAAGCTGGATTCCCAGCCTGTCAAAGGCCTGACGCTGGACGAAGCAGTCAAGCGCATGCGCGGTGAACCGAATACCAAGATCACCCTGACTATTTTCCGTAAAAGCGAAGATAAACCCATCGTCGTCACGATTACCCGCGAACTGATCAAACAGCAAAGCGTCAAGGCCAAGATTGTTGAGCCTGGCTATGCCTGGTTAAGAATTGCCCAGTTCCAGGAACCGACCGTCGAAGACATGGCGAAAAAAATTCAGACCCTGTATGCGCAAGACCCAGCCATCAAAGGCCTGGTGCTCGATTTGCGCAATGACCCGGGTGGCGTCTTGCCTGGCGCCATTGGTGTCTCGGCCGCCTTTTTGCCCAAAGATGTGCCGGTGGTTTCCACCAATGGTCAGTTGCAAGATTCCAAAGCGACTTTCTATGCCCGCCGTGAATACTATTCTGGCCGTACTTTGAGCGACCCGCTGGCAAAATTGCCAGAAGCGATCAAAAATGTGCCTATGGTGGTGTTGATCAATACTGGCTCTGCCTCTGCTTCTGAAATCGTCGCAGGCGCTTTGCAAGACTACAAACGCGCTACCATTATTGGCACCCAAAGCTTTGGCAAGGGTTCGGTACAAACCATACGCCAGATTTCTGCCGATACTGCAGTCAAGCTGACTACGGCTCGCTATTACACACCAAATGGTCGTTCTATCCAGGCCAAGGGCATCGTTCCTGACCTGAACGTAGAAGAAACCGCAGATGGTGATGGCATCAATGGCTTGCGTGCCCGTGAAGCGGACTTGCAAAAGCATCTGACGAACGACAAGGAAAAAGAAGTCGCCCGTCCTAAAGTCGATGAAGCGGAAGAAGAACAGCGCGTCGCAGCATTGGTGAAAAAGATCAAACCACTGGAATACGGTAGTGCAGAAGACTTCCAGCTGGCGCAGGCTTTGAATCACCTGAAAGGTTTGCCAGTCAAAGTCACAGAAGCCAAAGTAGTCGACAAGGAAGGCAAGGACAAAGACGGCAAAGACAGCAGCAAGGACGCTGACAAACCGGCTAAAACTGATAAAGCCGATCACAAAACTGATATCAAGAAAAAATAACCCCTTGAATAAACCTTAACAAAAAGGCCGCTTACTTCAACAGCGGCCTTTTTTACGACAATGAACGACCAGCAACTCTTACGCTATTCCCGTCACATCTTGCTAGACCAGATAGGTATAGAAGGTCAGCAAAAAATTACCGAGGCACGCGCCCTTATCATCGGTGCCGGTGGCCTGGGTTCACCTGCGGCCCTGTATCTGGCTAGCGCCGGGGTAGGCCACATCACCCTGGTCGACAATGACAGCGTGGACCTGACCAATCTGCAACGCCAGATCATGCATACCACCGCAGCAGTGGGCATGGCCAAAGTCAACTCGGGCAAACACACACTGGAAGCGATCAACCCTGAAATACGTATCATCGCCCTGCAAGAGCGGGCTGCCGGTGCACGTCTGGAAGAACTGGTCAGCCAGGCCAGCATCGTCCTCGATTGCTGTGACAATTTCGCCACCCGGCATGCCGTAAATGCTGCCTGCGTCAAATTTGGCGTGCCGCTGGTGTCCGGTGCGGCTATCAGCTTTGATGGCCAGATCAGCGTATTTGACAGCCGCGAAGAAGCATCACCTTGCTATGCCTGCCTGTTTCCGCCTGATCAACCGTTTGAAGAAGTACTGTGTTCCAGCATGGGTGTGTTTTCACCGCTGGTAGGCATCATAGGCAGCATGCAAGCCGCCGAAACCCTGAAAGTCATCATGGGCATAGGTCAGGTACTATCAGGCCGCCTGCTGCTATTGGATGCCTTGCGTATGGACTGGACCAGCATAGGTATCAGCAAGAATCCACAATGTCTGGTTTGCGGACAAACCCACCAGAATTAAAGCCATACTATTAAAGCTATACTAAAACCCCATCAAGGATAACCATGTACACCCTGTATTACTGCCCCGGCACAGCCAGCATGATCGTTCATCTGGCCTTATTGGAAATTGGTGCTGCCCATGAATTGAAACTGGTCGATGTAGAAAAGAACCAACAAAAAGATCCTGAGTATCTGCGCTTGAATCCAAATGGTGTCGTGCCCACCCTGGTCATTGATGGTCGTCCTTATCTCGAATCAGCCGCACTGTTGATGCTGTTAGCCGAACGTCACCCGGAAGCGGGCCTGGTACCAGCCATAGGCAGCGTGGCACACGATCAGTGGCGGCAATGGATAGTGTTCATCAGCAGCAGCCTGCAATCGACTTTCCGTGCCTGGTTTTATCCTGCTGAACTGGGCTTTGAAGAGCATAGTGTAGCTACCAAAGCGGCCCTGCAAAAACGTATCGCAGCCATCTGGGATCAATTGGATCTACACCTGAGCAAGAATGGCCCCTACCTGCTGGGCGAGACTTTTTCCGGCGCTGACCTGCAACTGACCATGCTCATGCGCTGGTCACGCAATATGCCACGCCCGGCGACTGAATGGCCTGCGCTGAGCAAACTGGCACAACTAGTCATCGCCCGCCCGAGCTGGCAAAAGATGGTGGCAATCGAAGGTCTGGAAACATGGCCAAAAGCCCAGGCTTGATATCTGCAATGAATGTTTAAAAATTCGTGTTTAAGAAATTAATGCAAAAGATGGGTTTGAATTTATACAAGGCAAATCAGGCAGCCAGCACGGAGCTGCCTGACATCAGCATTGCCGAATACCAGGGTGTGCGTACCCTGCATCTTTCCTCTGATGCCATCCAGGGTGCCATGCGCATGGCCGTGCCAGACCAGATAGAGCTGGAATATGTGCAGCAAATGATGATGTGGATGTTGTTCAAACCCGAACCTAAGCACATCATCCAGTTAGGCTTGGGTGCAGCATCACTGACCAAGTTTTGCTACCGCAATTTTGCAGAAGCGAAGGTCACGGCAGTGGAACTCAACCCCAAAGTGATCACCGCCTGCCACCAGCATTTCAAGCTACCGATAAATGATGAACGCCTGCAAGTCCTGTGCATGGATGCACTGGACTATGTGAACGACAGCGCCAACCACGGTCAGGCAGACGTACTGCAAATTGATTTATATGATGCCGCAGCCGATGCCCCCGCGCTGAGCAGCGCTGCTTTTTACCAGGCCTGTGCCGATACCCTGAATGAAGATGGCATGCTGACCGTCAATCTGTTTGGCAATCCGCATAACTATCAAGCGAATTGCACTGCCAATCTCGCCGCCCTGCAAGAAGCTTTTGATGCGGTGGTCTGGCTACCGCTGGTACATGATGCCAACACCGTCGCCATCGCCTTCAAACAAGCCCCCGCAGTCGATTTTGAAGACTTGTATGAACGCGCAACAGCGATACGACTGGCGTATAAATTACCTGCCGCGAATTGGGTAAATGGTTTGAAAGCGTGGATGATGGAGCATGCATAATGTGCAATAATCCTGTGTGCATTTGTGCCCGGCTTTATCGTCATTAATTCCATCCTACTCCCCATCTTTTTCAACACCATCTTTCTATGCGTTTAAACTTTAGAGCGAAGAGCTACGCTCGCTTCTTCGCTATCTTTGCATGTACCCTCCAATTTTTTTGCCTGCCCCTGCATGCGCAAACCCTGAACCAGCAAGAAATGCGCTTGCGCGATCTGGCACAATTATGGCGCGACATTAAATGGCGACACCCGGCATTAGCGAAAGGCAACGTAGACTGGGACAGGGCACTGGTCACGGCGTTACCCAAAGTCCAGGCAGCAAAGTCCAGGCAGGAATTGCGCGATGCTATTGCCAGCATGATGGCGGCCCTGAATGACCCTGCCGCGGAGATATCAGTAGTGGATGAGGCAGATTCGTCGGATCAGCCGTATCAACTTATCGTACCAGCCCAGCAGGATGTACTGGAATGGTTGAATGGCGATATCGCCCTGCTGCATGTGCATCATCCTCAGATCATGAGCAATGATCATCCTGATTACGCAAAGCTGGTACTGGCCAGGGATGCTATCAAGAACCGGGCCAAAGGTCTCATCATTGATTTACGGCCTGCAGAGGGCGACTGGTACGACACCGAAAATCTAAATGCCCTGCTGGCTCACTGGATTACCGCACCACTTATCTTGCCGGCTGAAAGAGTACGCATGCACTCTGGTTTCGCTCGGCAAAAAGGCGTAAACGGCGGCGGTTATTTTTCGGCACTCCAAACCATGGAGGCAGAGGTCATTGTTCCCGTTAACCCTCTTGCGCAGACGCTGCCCGGCAAAGCCTTTCCCATGGTGTTCATGATTAACCAGAGCAGCCTTGTGCCACCTGCTGCACTGGCACTGCAAAAATCGGGTAAAGCCTGGATACTGGCGCAAGGCAAAACTACACCGGGCTGGTTTATACCTACCAAACGTCAGGTTATCGCTAACGAAGTCACCGTGACATACAGCAAAGCAGACCTGCTCTATGCAGATGGTACTACCGGCTTTGCTGCAGATGCAGAAATGGCTCCAGATACATCGGCAGCGAAAACCAGTGCCAGTATCAGCAAGGCTGTCAGTTTATTACAGGGCAAGCGCAAACCTGGTGCAGCGATACACTATCGAGCGAGTTCTGGAGTGGCAGTCAGGACACTGGAACTACCTTATCGTGAAATGCGCTATCCCGACCTGGCCTGGCGGCAATTGGCCGTCATTAAACTATGGGCGATTGCCGAGACTTTCTTCCCCTATAAACATTTGATGGACCAAGCCTGGTCAGATCAGCTTCCCATCTACTTGAGGCGTATCGCTGATGTAAAAAACGCAGTGGAATATGCGTTGACCATGGCAGAGATGGCCAGCAATTTGCAAGACAGCCACGTCTTTGTCAGGAACCGTATCAGCGCAGAATATTTTGGCAAGGCCTGGCTGGCGATGAATCTGCTCATGATAGACAAGCAGGTGGTCATCAGCAAGATTACAGACTCACGTCTGCAGCAAAACCCTGACTTGCATGTGGGTGACATCATCCTCAAGATAGACGGAGTGACAGTCGCGGAGAAAATTGAGCAACTATCAAAGACCATCTCTGCATCCAACCCGGAAACCGGGATCAGGGATGCGCTTGCCAACCTGTTAGTGGGTCAGGAAAAAAGTGTGGCAAGCTTGCTCATCGCAGATAGCACAGGCAATCAGCACGAGATACATCTGCCACGCTTGAATGATACTGAGGCTCCTGAAAATACCGCGCCAGTATTTAAAATGCTCAACAAGGATATCGCCTATGTGGACCTTGACCGGCTCGAAGGAGCTGATGTCAATGCCATGTTTGAGGCAATCAAGGACAGCAAGGCACTGATATTCGATATGCGTGGCTATCCACGTAATTCAGTATGGAAAATAGCTCCCAGACTGAATGTGAAACAGGCAAGTGTAGTGGCCCAGTTCCGCCGTCCGCTGGTCTCGGCGTTTGAAGGTGATCAGGGTGGTGGTTACTATAGCTTTGAACAAACTATCAGAAGAAAAACACAAGACTTGTATCGCGGCAAGCTGGTCATGCTGATCAATGAAGAAACTCAAAGCGCTGCCGAGCATACTGGATTGATCATAGAATCATTGGCACCACTGACCTATATAGGCACACACAGCGCCGGTGCCAACGGAGATATCACCGGTGCGTATTTGCCCGGAGCCTTATATTTTGGTTTCTCCGGTCACGACGTGCGGCATGCCGATGGCCGTCAGTTGCAACGCATAGGTTTACAGCCAGATATCAAGATTGCCCCTACGCTCGCTGGCATAAGGGCAGGAAAAGATGAAGTGCTGGAACGGGCGATGGTTTTTCTGGAAACTGGTAAATAAGCATTACTCAGGATGATGGCAGCAAACGCAAATCTTGTTGCCATCAGGATCGCGAAAATACGCGCCATAGTAATTGGGATGATAGTGCGGGCGCAGCCCCGGTGGGCCCTCGCATGTACCGTCATGTGCCAACGCCGACTCATAGGCGCGCTGTACTGTAGCGCGTGATGCCGCCAGCAATGCCACCATATGGCCATTGCCGTGCTGTGCTGGTTCGCCATTGAAGGGTTTGCCGATGACAAACAGCGGGCGTGGCTGGTCGGCAGCCATCCAGCCTGCCCAGGGTTCGTCAGCATCCTTGAATTTCAAAACCAGTCCCAGCTCTGTCATGAGTGCAGAGTAAAACGCAAAAGACTTGTTGAAGTCATGGATGCCTATGAATACATGAGAGATCACGGTTTTTCCTTTGCGCTATTTTGCTTATTGTCGACTACTGTGTGAAAATTTTAACCGGTATCTGCGCTTGCTCAGCCAGTTCTACGGCATGTTGCGTACCGCGGGCACAACCGGGTTTTCCATAGTCGGCATGAAAAGCCAGCACGAGATTTATGCCTGTCGCCAGCATCCTGACATTCAAGCCTTTCCACCCTTCCCCAGGAAAGGTACGGTAGTCGGCATTGGTTTTTTTCATGGCCTCGACCGCTAAACCAAATTCCAATGCAACTATTTTGGCGTGAGCGTCTATGCCGGGTGTATCGCCGGTAACGACGATGGTATCTGAAGGCAGCTCAGCCAATTCACGGCGTATTGCGGCCTGGCTTTCCCAACTGGTAGACCCTGTAATCAATACTCTCATTTTTGCATTATGCTGGCATCAGTGGTTCTTCTTGGCCAGACCCAGGTAGGTGTCTATCACGCGCTGGTCATTCGCCAGTTCTGCGGCATCACCTTCAAGTGCAATCTGCCCAGTTTCCAGCACATAGGCATAGTCAGCCACTTGCAAGGCGGCGCGGGCGTTTTGTTCCACCAGCAAAATCGCGACGCCGGTTTGCTTGAGGCGCTGGATGATGTGGAAAATTTCCTTGACGATCAGTGGTGCCAGGCCCAGGCTGGGTTCATCCAGCATCAGCAATTGCGGCTTGGCCATGAGCGCGCGGCCTACAGCCAGCATCTGACGTTCACCGCCGGACAGCGTACCAGCTTCCTGGGTACGTCTTTCTTTGAGGCGCGGGAAGAGATCAAACACGACTTGCAATTGATCAGCATAATTTTTTTCACCCGCCTGGTAACGACGGTAACTGCCCAGCAAAAGATTATCTTCCACTTTCATGCTGGCAAACAGTTCACGTTTTTCCGGCACCAGTGACATACCTTGCGCAACACGGTTTTCTATGCTGACGCTGGCGAGGTTTTTGTCGGCCAATAATATCTGCCCGCGCATGCTGCCCGTCGCGGGCAAGGCACCGGCGATGGCATTAAGCATGGTAGATTTACCAGCACCATTCGGGCCTATGACGGTCACGATTTGCCCGGCACCGACGCGTATATTGGCTGGTTGCAAGGCCTCTACCTTACCGTAAAAAACTTGCAGGTCTTTGGTGTACAACAAAGCCGGTTCGGACAGCGATGTCGTTGCCAATATTGCTGGCGTGGTTTCTGGAGAATTTGTGTTCGTCATCAATCTATCCCACCCAGATAAGCTTCCAGCACAGCCGGATTCTGTTGTACTTCTTGTGGCAAGCCTTCGGCAATCTTGGTGCCGAATTCCATCACCACCAGTTGATCAGTCAGGTTCATGACGAAATCCATGTCATGCTCGACCAGCAGGATGCTCATGCCTTCTGCACGCAGTTTGCGCAAGAGTTCGGCCAGTTCCTGTTTTTCTTTATAGCGCAAGCCGGCGGCGGGTTCATCCAGCAACAGCAAACTAGGATCACAACACAAGGCTCTGGCGATTTCCAGTATGCGTTGCTGGCCCAGAGCCAGGCTACCTGCCTCTTCATTCATCAGATGCGCCAGGCCTACCCTTTCCAGCTGCCTTTTCGCTTCTGCCAGCAGGGAATTCTCTACCTTGCCATCGCGCCGCAAAATGCTGGCGATGACTTCCATGACATCGCCACCCTTGACACGCAGATGGGCACCGATCGCGACGTTTTCGAGTACTGTCATGCTGGCCAGCAAACGCACATGCTGGAAGCTGCGGCCTATGCCCAGCTTGACGATTTCACGCGAAGGCAGGTTGGCGATATCCTGCAATTTGCCATCGCGATAAAAACGCACGGCACCGCTGGTCAAAGGCAAGACGCCAGTGACCAGATTGAACATGGTTGATTTACCCGCACCATTTGGGCCTATCAGGCCAACAATCTGCCCTGCGCTGACGGTGAACTGCATATCATTGACTGCGACAAGACCACCGAATTGCTTGCGGGCCTTGTCGATTTCGAGGATGACGGTATCGACAGCAGGCTTGGCACGCACTGGCAATACCGCCGCATCTGCAGCAACCTGTATGCCCTGATCTTCTGGCAGCCATTTGGCAAACAGGCGCTTGCTCCAGCTGGCCAGATAAGGCCAGACACCATCACGGGCACGTTGCAACAGCAAGACCAGCAAGACGCCAAACACGATGACTTCAAAATTGCCATTTGCCCCCAGCAGTGCAGGCAAGATGCTTTGCAATTTATCTTTCAGCAGCGTCAGCAGGGCTGAACCCAGCAAGGCACCCCAGACATGGCCTGCACCACCAACCACGGCCATGAACAGGTATTCGATACCTTGATTCAAACCAAAAGGTGTGGGGTTGACTGCACGTTGCATATGCGCGTACAGCCAGCCGGAGACACTCGCCAGCATAGCAGCGATGACGAAGATGATGACCTTCATGCGCGCAGTATTGACACCCATGGCTTCTGCCATGACACCACCGCCCTTTAGTGCGCGTATGGCGCGGCCAGGGCGCGATTGCAGCAGGTTTTGTATGGCGACTATAGACAGTAGCAAGATCACCCAGATCAGGCCAAACATGCTGCGCCCAGTATCAAGTTTAAAGCCTGCGATTTCTATAGCCGGTATGCCATTCAGGCCATCGTATTTACCGAGAAATTCCAGATTACCGAACAGGAAAAACAGTGACAAACCCCAGGCGATGGTACCGAGTGGCAGGTAGTGGCCCGACAGGCGCATGGTGATCAGGCCGATGGCAAGCGCTGCCGCCATGGTCAGCACCAGACCTGCCAGCAAACCCAGCCAGGGTGAATAGCCCAGGGCCGTACTCAGATAAGCAGTGGAGTAGGCCCCCAGACCAACGAAAGCTGCCTGGCCAAAAGATGTCATGCCCCCTACCCCGGTCAGCAAGACCAGGCCGAGTGCGACTATCGCATACAGGCCTATGTAATTGGCCAGAGTGATCCAGAATTCAGGTACTGGCACCAAGGGGAATAACAACACCAGTGCCAGCAATACCCATTTACCGTGTTTGATACCATTGGTGAGGAGTTGTTTCATTATTCTTCATCCTCATCGGTGTGTTTGCTGCTCAGCGAACGCCACAGCAATACTGGAATAATCAGGGTAAATACAATGACCTCCTTATAGGCACTGGCCCAGTAAGACGAATATGATTCCAGCAAACCCACCAGCAAGGCACCCGCGGCGGCAACCGGGTAAGACACCAGGCCACCGACAATGGCACCGACAAAGCCTTTCAGACCGATCAAAAAGCCACCGTCGTAATACACTGTCGTCATTGGGGCGATCAGTACGCCGCACAATGCCCCCATGGCTGCTGCCAGGGTGAACGCCAGACGGCCAGCCTGGGTAGTACCTATACCCACCAGTTGCGCGCCCAGGCGGTTGACGGCGGTTGCGCGTAAAGCCTTGCCAGACAGACTGCGTTCAAAATAAAAATACAGTGCCCCTATCAATAAGGCCGAGACTGCAATCACCACCAGGCTTTGACCAGATATCTGCATGGCCCCCAGTTCAAAGCGGGCATCGCTGAAAGCTGTTGTGCGCGAACCCTCAGCACCAAACATCACCAGGCCCATGCCTGTCAGGGCAAAATGCACACCGACAGAAACGATGAGCAAGACCAGGGTGCTGGCTTCTGCCAGTGGCTGATAAGCCAGGCGATAAATCATCGGCCCCATGGGCACAACTATCGCCAAAGCCAATAAGACCTGTGCAAACAACGACCATTCCTGAACAGCGACATTGCGCGCCAATAACCAGACTGCCAGTGGAAACAGCAGCAGCTTGCCTGCTGACAAAGCCAGTGCCTTGGCATTCACAGCTTGTTTGCTGCGCAACTGTATGTACACTTCTTTGCCCATGCACAGCAAGCCAAAGGCCAGTAACAGGCTGGCCGAATGCGGGAATTTACCCGACTGTATCGCCGCCAGACTAAGCGCACCAAAAGCGACGAATTCACCTTGCGGTATGAAGATAATCCGTGTGACGGAAAATACCAGCACCAGCGCCAATGCCAGCAAGGCATAAATGGCACCACTGGTAATACCATCCTGAGCGAGGATGGCGGCAATTGAAAAATCCATGAAAACCTGACTTTCTTGCGTACTTGATCTAGCTATGTGCCCAGATTTTTGGGCCGAACAAAAAGGGAGCCGCGGCTCCCTTGATCACTTCATCAATAAATCAGTTTGCCTGACCGATCAATTTCCATTTGCCATTCACGATTTGCACCATGACGCGAGAGCGCTGGTCGAAGCCCAGATGGTCAGTGTCCGTCATATTAACGATGCCATGCGAGACTGGCAGGTTGACGGTATTTTCCAAAGCTGTACGCAAAG
>JAZJXP010000039.1:0-39118 GCA_040390835.1 Pseudomonadota bacterium | reverse complement strand
ACGATGCCATGCGAGACTGGCAGGTTGACGGTATTTTCCAAAGCTGTACGCAAAGCCGCGCGGAATTCTTTGGTACCTGGCTGGGCTTTTTTCAATGCCACGGTCGCTGCAGAATCCAACAAGAGGCTGGCATCCCAGGCATGGCCACCAAAGGTGGAGACAGAACCTGCGCCATATTCTTTTTCATAAGCTTTGACATAGCGCATGGCAGATTTTTTGACGGGATTATCATTTGGCAATTGTTCTGCCACCAGCAATGGGCCAGCTGGCAACCAGGTGCCTTCACAATCCTTGCCGCAGACACGCAGGAAGTCGTTATTGGCGACGCCATGGGTTTGATAAATCTTGCCCTTGTAGCCGCGCTCTTTCAAAGTCTTTTGTGGCAGGGCTGCAGGCGTACCGGCACCGGCAATCAAGACCGCATCTGGGTTGGTCGCCAGAATTTTCAGGATCTGGCCGGTGACAGAAGTGTCACTGCGGGCAAAGCGTTCATTGGCAACCACTTTGAGTTTGCGCAATTCGGCAATCTTGGAGAATTCCTTGAACCAACCCTCACCATAAGCATCCGCAAAACCGATGAAAGCGACTGTCTTGACGCCTACATCATTCATGTGACCGGTAATCGCAGTCGACATATGTGAATCATTTTGCGGGGTCTTGAATACCCAGTAGCGCTTGGAATCGATAGGAGAAATAATGGCTGAAGAAGCCGCCATGGAAATCATCGGTGTTTCGTTTTCTGCTGCCACATCGATCATGGCTAGTGAATTTGGCGTGATGGTGGAACCGATGATGATATCGACCTTGTCTTCTGCAATCAGCTTGCGGGCATTTTTTACTGCCGTGGTGGTATCGGATGCGTCATCAAGAACGATGTATTCGACCTTCTTGCCAGCGATTTCTTTTGGCAGCAAGGCAAAGGTATTTTTTTCAGGGATGCCCAAAGAAGCTGCGGGGCCAGTAGCCGACACGTTGACGCCAACCTTGATCTGCGCAGAGGCATTGCTTGCCAACACCAGCGATAACATGGCAGGCAAAGCCGCCAGTAAAAACCGTTTCTTCATGGGTAGTCTCCTGTTTTGCGATTATTTGCAATATTAATCAATGCTAATCAATATGAATAAAAGTGCAATTTTCCGACCGATTGGTCGGTTAATTTTTTTCCAGTGTAACCTTTCCTACGAACAGGCACAATATTAAGCTGGATCAATTTCCAAGGCTAAAGGCGGAATTCATCTTTATACTTCAGATAGGCAAGTATTGGCAGCTTTTCTTGACTATCCAGCAAGCCTTGCTTTCAATTTAATCAATCAATTCAACAACAAAAGCACCCCGTAGAGAATTGCACAGCATGATTTGCTCTGCTGCCTGCACATCGGCCAGTGTCAGGACCTGCTCTGTGAGTTGATAGCGTTTATCTTCCAGCAAAATCTCGCGCATGATGCCGGGCAAGACACCATCTTCCAGCGGTGGCGTCAGCCATTTGCCATGCAGTTTCAGCAAGACTGTGCTGCGCCCGCCTTCAGTCAAATGCCCTCTTTCGTTAAAAAACAACATGTCAAATGCACCCTGTTGCTCTGCAGCTTGCCAGGCCTGGTCATATTGCTGACGCAAGCTGCTTTTGTGGCGCAGGAACAAATTACGGCTGTCACTTGCAGTTTTTGCCAGCATGACTTTTGGGCTGGCCGGCATGGGGCTTAACTCTGCAGTACGCACATCAAGTTCACCATCCGGCTTCAGGGCCAGACGCAACCTGTGCGGTATGGAAGAAGGCAGGGCATCGCAGACTTGTTGTAATTTCAACCTGACCTGCTCCTGATCCCAGGCAAAACCAAAATACTGCGCAGATGCCTGCAAGCGATGCAAATGTCTTGATTGATGACGGCAACCTTCTTCCTGCGTTGCATGCATGGTTTCAAACAGTTCAAACTGTGGCAGCAGGCCCGTCAAAAAGCGCGCCTTCAAATGGCATTCGGCATATTCTTCCTGGGCCACGCTGTCATACACGATACCTGCGCCTACACCCAGCACACCACGGCGCACGGCAGGCTCAACATCATCCAGCGGTGCCTGTAATTGCAAAGTGCGTATCGGCACTGACAGACAAAAATCACCCAGCACCCCTGACTGTGCTGGTGGATCAAACCAGCCTATAGCACCGGTGTACAAGCCACGCGGCTCTGCTTCCAGTTCACGGATAATTTGCATGGTGCGGTGTTTCGGTGCACCGGTAATCGAACCACAAGGGAACAGGGCTGTCAGTATCTGTTCCAGATTCAGTCCTTCCTGTAAATCCGCTTCCACAGTCGAGGTCATTTGCAGGACGCTGGAAAAGCGATTCACTTCAAATAATCTGGGCACCCTGACCGTGCCGGTTTTGGCGATACGGCCCAGGTCATTGCGCAGCAGGTCAACGATCATCAGGTTCTCTGCGCGGTTTTTTGTGTCGGCTGCGAGTTCAGCTGCCAGACGCTTATCCTGTGCTGCGTCGCCGCTCGCCGCTGCCGTCCCTTTCATGGGGCGGGCCAGCAATTTTCTCTGCTGTTGACGCACGAATAATTCTGGTGAAAGCGAGACTACCGCCTCGCCACCAGGCAGACAGATCAGGGCACCATAAGGCACGGGCTGGCGCTGGCGCAAGCGCTTGTAAAGCGTGAGTGGCGCGCCATAGCTGTCAAAATGCAGGCGGTAGGTGTAATTGACCTGATAGGTGTCTCCAGCGGCGATATATTCCCTGACTCTGGCAATATCAGCCTCGAACTGGCTCGCATCAACATTAGCCTGTATTCCAGCTATTCCAGCAACTTCGTCAGCCCTCGTCTGCGACTGCAAAAATGCAGCAACTTGCTCGCTATCGAGAATGTGACATTGCCTGAACAAAAGTATACGAGACACCGCTGGCGCTGTATGCGCAGCAATACCCTGCAATTGCGCGCCACTCTCATAAGACAACAAGGCCAGGGCGAAGCTGCCCTGTTGCAAAGCCAGTTCTGCATCGCGCCATAGTGTTGGCCATTCCTGGACGATGCTGCAAACCAGTACGCTCTGCAAATCGCAGTAGAAACGGGATTGCGCCTGCTCTGAATGCGCATCATCGAGCAGGGCGAAACATTCCCCGGGCTGAGGCAGGGGAAATGGCAAAACAGGATTGTTGGAAAAATCTGACACGCTGATTCAAACTAACATAGAGATGTGCCGCAGTTTACTCGCAGATGCAGGATTCTGCATAAAGTGTGCAGTCCTTAAATATTGGCACTTTTTTTATGACATCATTCCGGCACATAGGTATAGTCGCTGATATCTGTACCCACGCAGCAATTTCTATAGGGCAATTCGCAACATTTCTCATGCAAAACACATATTTCAGGCTGCCGATGGCAAAAAGGATTTTCCGCCAGAATCTGGAAGGCATGGCACTGGCATTGCTGGCAGCTTTGATCGTGGGTCTGCTCTTGTCTTCTTGCCTGGTGCAAAAAAATCTGCGTGCGGAAGCGATGTATAAGGCAGATACCCTGGCCGCCAATATGGCAGATGCCATGATTGCCAATGATATGCGGCAATTACAAAGCCTGTTGCTGAATGCCACCAATACCCCGGACATGCAGGCAGCCTATGTCTATGACGGACATGGCCAGCCATTGTTGGCATGGACGACACAGGCTCAGTTGATCAAGACCAGCGGCATAGAAGCCACCACTTTGCTCAGGTATCAGAAGGTGGATTACCATCTCGGCAATTTCAGTGCGGTCAGCCCGGTACTGAGTGGCACGACGGTGATTGGTCAGGTGCAACTGCAAATCAGTACCTGGCCGCTGTACCAGCATATATTATTGTTTTTGCTGATCGCTGGTTTCCTGTCTGTTTTTATTACGGCACTGGCAGCTTACTGGCTCACCAGCCGGCAGTTGCGTTCCATGCAACCCATCATGGAATTAAGTGTGATTGCTGAAAAAGTGGCGACACTGGGCGATTACAGCCTGCGTGCCCCACAAGACCCGGAACATGAACTGGGTAGCCTGAATATGCATTTCAATCTCATGCTGGCTCGTATGGAAGCCTGGGAAAACGATATGCAGAGCGAAGCCAAGGAAAGGCGCGAAGCTGATAGCCGCCTGGCAATTTTAAATAATCACGATAGCCTGACCAAATTACCGAACCGTCATTACTTCCACAGACTGCTCAGTAATTGTCTGGAAGATGCGGTGGCCGATGAAGAAATGGCTGCCCTGATGTTTATCGATCTTGATCACTTCAAAGGCCTGAGTGAAAGCTTTGGCTATGATGCCGGAGACCTGATCCTGGCAACCATGGCAAACCGCCTGTGCGGTGTTTTGCGCAGCACCGATACTTTATGCCGGGTTGATGGTGATGAGTTCGCTGCCATCATGCCGAACGTGGGCAGTCTGGAAATTGTGGAACATTTGGCTGAAAGACTGGTGCAGGCCATCAACCAGCCCATGACCCTGCGCGGCCAGCAAATTTTGCTGAGCGCCAGCATAGGCATAGCCTGCTGCCCCCTGCATGCCAAAGAGCAGCGGCTATTCCTGCATCATGCAGATATTGCACTGAAAGCCGCAAAGGCCAGCGGCCGCAATACCTGGCGTATGTATAGCAATGACTTACCCAAGACTTCGCAAGCCGTGCAATTGAGTATCTGACTCAATAGGCAATGTGCAGACGGCGATATAAAAAACTGAGTACAAACAAAGGGCCGATCAGCAAATAACGCAGGTCATCAAAGAAGGAAGGCTTCTTGCCTTCTATCTTGTGGCCGATGAACTGGCCTATCCAGGCAATCACAAAAATACCCAGCGAAATCTGCCACATCAGGTGCTGGGGCAGTTGCGAGAGTATCCACAACATCGTGCCCGACATGAGCAGCATACCCACTGCAAACGGCACCGAGAGTGTCGTGTAATAAATCAGCGAGATGACAGTGACAGCAAGTGCAGCCATTGGATGCACAGCCCAGATCAGGCCGAGGAAAGACAGCACGATCACGGGTACACAAACAAAGTGGATCAGTTCATTGGTGGGGTTCAGATGGCTTTCGCTGTATTTGGCCAGCAGTTGCTCTATCTGTCTGGAATTGGCTTGTTGCATGAGGGTCTCCCGGATATTGTTATACCCCCAGAGTAATCCATCAAATGGCATCCTGCTTGAACGCAATCGCCATCCTGTGCAATTCTGAGGGCGCCACCCCCATCATGCTGCGAAAGGTGCGACTCATGTGGGCCAGATCGGCAAAACCGGAGGCATGGGCAGCCGCTGTCATATTATTGCCCTGCGCAACTGCCGCCACGGCATCCACCATGCGTGACCATAGCAGATAGCGTGACAATGACATGCCGGTTTGCTGGCGAAATAAATGGGTGAAGCGGCTTTCAGATAAATGCACGAGTCTGGCCAGGCTCTCGCCATTGCAATCTGCCCCATGGCTGCTGGCTATCGCATCCAGTGCACTGAGGATGCGGCTATCGAGCGACGTGCTGGTCTGGCTTTGTGGCAAGGCACAGGCTTGCCAGGTTTGCCGTATATGCAGGGCTGCTGCCATATCCAGCGACTGGTGACGGTTGTCGGCCAGACTGGCTGCCAACGCCTGAAATTCTGGCTGCGTTCCGAATGCCGCCTGCAAATCAGTTCCACTTAACTTCACCGCTTCTGGCATTTCGAGGAACAGATGCGCCAGCATGCCGCCATCGCTATCTATCTGGTGGGCATCATGCGGGGCAAAGCTGGCGCTCCGGGTTTCTGTCCAGTCATGCTCGGCTTGCAGGCGGGCACGAAACGGACGCTCCAGGCCGTAAGTGAGTTGCAGCGCAAAATGGGTATGCAGGGACGAATCTATGCCTGGTGAAACCACCAGGGCGGCTCCACGCCACAGGAATAAACGTCCGGGTTGCTGAGGCAGCTTCATCAGTGGCAAGCGACATCCTGTGTAAATAAAACATGGACTATGATGCGTCAGCCAGCGATGAAGTGCAATCAGGCCTTATTCGTAAGTCCTGATTGATTAACGCAATATCAACGCAACAGCAAGGCGATATGCATGGCCGCCTGTTCAGTCGGCAGCAATTTGAAGCCGGTCTTGGCAAAGCGCAACCAGCGGCCCATGACAAAACTGCACAAGAGGCTGGCGCGGGCTTGTGCCTCTTCTTCAGCAAAATGGCCCTGGCTGGCAGCCAGGCGCAAAGAATGGCGGAAAGCCATTTCCAGTCTTTCAGCCAACTGGTTCATGCGCAGTTGCAGGCGTTCATCTTCATTCACCAGGGCGTCGCCTATCAACACACGGGTCATGCCGGGATTGGTTTCGGCAAAATTGAGCAGCATCATGATGATGGACTGGGCTTGCACCATGCCATCTTCCTGGTTTTCATTGATCTGGTTGATCAGGCCAAAGATGGAAGACTCGATAAATTCAATCAGGCCTTCAAACATTTGCGCCTTGCTGGCGAAATGACGGTACAGCGCCGCTTCTGACACGGCTACTTTGGCCGCCAGCGCAGCGGTCGTGACCTTTTCACCTTTGGGATGCTCAAGCATCGCCGCCAGCGTCTGGAGTATCTGTAATTTACGTTCGCCGGGTTTGGTGCTGGCCATAGTGTCAAGTAGTGGATTCAAAAGGGAGAATGCAGCAATTCAGCCACATCCGGGGCGTGATTCTAAAGACCAGCCAGCAAGTACGCAATCCCCAGGCACATTTTGTCTATGCCCGGTAGCCTGTGTCCGATTGTCTATATCTCAGATCAGGCGCGCAGGCGATGGATGTGACGGGCGAGTTGTATGACGGATTTTACTTTGACGTCGGCACAGGCGGCAGCTCTTTTACGCTGATGGGCAGGAGTATACCCTGTGACCCAGGCTGTGCGCAGACCTTCTTGCTTTGCGGCAAGCAAATTTTCCACACTATCTTCAACAAGAATACAGTCTCTTGCCTGTTTGCCATAAGTTGCCAGCAACTTGCGCAGATAAGGGCGCGAAGGCTTGGGCTGCATTTGCCCATGTACACGCATAGCCTCAACCGGAATATGCGCATCGAAATGCTTGTGCAAACCCATGTGCCTGAGTACCCGGCCAGAGTACGCGCGCGGCGCATTGGTCAGCAAAATCTTTTTGCCAGGCAAACGGCGCAATAATTTTTTTAAGCCGCGCTCATACCTGATCATGCTGCTGAGGTCATCGAAATGATGGACCTCGTGCAAAAATTCATCTGCCCTGACACCATGATGCCTGACCATGCCCAGCATGGTGACGCCATAGCGCGCATAGTATTGCTGGCGTATGGCATTCACCCGTTCAGCATCTGCCGGCTTACCATCTTCACCCAGCACACGCGCCAGGAAGGCATTCATGTTCTGGCTGATGACAGGAAAAATCGCATGAGAAGCATTGTGCAGCGTATTGTCCAGGTCAAACAGCCACAAAGGCTCAGAGCGTCTACGCATGAGGCTGACGCTCCGCCTGTATTAATCTAATCATCAATGACTACGTATCATGGTACCGAAGGCTTGTTCGGTCAGCACTTCCAGCAACAGCGAATGTTCGATACGGCCATCAATGATATGCACGGTATTCACGCCGGACTTGGCAGCATCGAGTGCGGACGAAATCTTGGGCAGCATGCCGCCCGAGATAGTACCGTCAGCAAACATTTCATCAATTTCACGGGCGGACAAATCGGTCACCAGATTGCCCTGTTTGTCGAGCACGCCAGGGATGTTGGTCATCATGATGAGCTTTTCAGCCTTCAGGATTTCAGCAATCTTGCCTGCGACCAGATCGGCATTGATGTTGTAAGCCTGTCCATCTGCGCCGAAGCCGATAGGGGAGATGATAGGGATGAAGGCATCATCCTGCAGCGCCTTGACAACCGCAGGGTTGATGGCATCGATCTCGCCAACAAAACCGATGTCGAGCATGGCACCCGGGTTTTCACGGTCTGGCATCATCATCTTGCGGGCGCGGATCAGGCCACCGTCTTTACCGGTCAGGCCCACTGCCTGGCCACCGTAGTGGTTGATGAGCATGACGATGTCTTGCTGGACTTCGCCACCGAGCACCCATTCAACGACTTCCATGGTTTCTTCATCGGTGATACGCATACCCTGGATGAAAGTACCCTGTTTACCCATTTTCTTGAGCGCATTATCAATTTGCGGGCCGCCACCATGCACCACCACCGGGTTCATGCCGACCAGTTTGAGCAAAATGACATCACGGGCAAAGCCGTGCTTCAGGCGTTCTTCTGTCATGGCATTGCCGCCGTATTTCACGACGATGGTTTTGCCGTGGAATTTACGGATATAAGGCAAGGCTTCCGCCAGAATTTCAGCCTTGATGGCTGGTTCCACACCGGCCAACCGGTCTTCCGGTGCAAGTTCTTCTGTCGTGTTTGCGTTCAAATCGCTCATAATGACGGGGTATCCTGAAGGTATCATAGTGGGTTATTTTATCTAACCCGAATTTTACAGGATTTGAGCCCAAAGCTTTTCCAATTCAGTCACCAGAGTTATGACATCGATTACAGATTTACATCAACAACTAGAAAACCTGCGTCCGGGGCTGTATCGGTTTGCACAATTGCAACTGCGTAATGAGTGTGCGGCAGAAGATGCCGTGCAGGAGACCTTGCTGGCGGTACTGGAAAAACCGGACAGCTTTGCTGGCAACTCTTCCCTGCGCACCTATGTAACAGGCATTTTGAAATTCAAGATCATCGACCACCTGCGCTCACTGAAAAAAGAGAAGCCGCTGGAAATCAAGGATGATGAATCCGAAGATGATTTGATAGACAGTTTATTTAATGCTAACGGCCACGTGATAGGTATGCCAACCGCCTGGGGTGCGCCTGAAGCAACATTACAACAAAAAGATTTTTTTCGCGTGCTGGAAGTCTGCCTGGAAAACCTGCCCGCCAAAACTGCCCGGGTGTTCATGATGCGCGAATGGCTGGAACTGGAAACTGAAGAAATTTGTAAGGAATTGGAGCTGAGTACGTCTAATCTATGGGTGGTACTCTATCGTGCGCGATTACGCCTGCGTGAATGCCTGGACCTGAACTGGTTTGGCAGAGTGTCATCAGGAGAGAAAATATGAGTGTCTTTATCGTTTGCAAACAAGCACATCAACTCATTTCTGAGGGCTTGGACCGTCCGCTCAGTCTGTCTGAACGCACCCAGTTAAAAATGCACCTGGCAATTTGCCGCGCCTGTACCGGCTTTGACGGACAAATGTCATTCTTGCGCAAAGCAATGAAAAAGACTGCTAGCGAGGGCTTGCCCGCAGAAGCCGATAATACGGGTAGTGAAAGCAGTACGAAATGAGTGTTTGTCCACGCTGCCAGGCAGTATTCACTTGCGCAATGGCAGATAATACCGGCCAGGCATGCTGGTGCACCGCCCTGCCACCGATTGCATTTAAAAAATTACCCGATGGCGAGTTGAAGATGGATGCCAGTTGCTTTTGCCCGCATTGCCTGCCACAGTGGAAAGCAGAGCGTGAAGCCGAATACCAGCTTAGCAATACGCGGCGTGAGACGTGATCTGCACACAGCGAGCAAGCCCGCAACGCCAATTTGACAATTCAGTTACCATAGGCTTTTTACATCCCGGTTTTCAGCATGTCTAACGATACGCCCATTGCTTATAAAGCTGTCAATATCCCCGTCTCGCAGCGCATACGTGAACGCATCACGGCCAGTAAGACGCGTTTTCACGCCAATGACAATATCGCCCGCTTCATCGAAGCAGGTGAGATGGATGAATTGCAGGCAGAGGTCGAAGAAAAACTGCGTGCTGTGCTGGAAAGCCTGGTGATAGATACCGAGAGTGACCATAACACCCAGGATACTGGCCGCCGCGTCGCCAAGATGTTCATACAGGAAGTCTTCAAGGGCCGTTATGTGCCCATGCCTCCGGTCACCGAATTCCCGAATGCCTCGCATCTCAATGAATTGATGATCATCGGCCCGATCACGGTACGTAGCGCCTGCTCACATCATCTGTGCCCTATCATTGGCAAGGTGTGGATAGGTGTCATGCCGAATGAGCATTCAAACCTGATCGGCCTGTCTAAATATGCGCGTATCGCAGAATGGGTCATGAGCCGTCCGCAGATACAGGAAGAAGCGGTAGTACAACTGGCCGATACCCTGCAAGAAAAAATGCAACCAGATGGCCTGGCCGTGGTCATGGAAGCCGATCACTTTTGCATGCATTGGCGCGGTGTGAAAGACATGGAGACAGCCATGATTAATAGTGTGATGCATGGTTCCTTCCTGAAAGATGCGAACCTGCGCCGTGAATTTTTATCTCTGATCAAACGCTAACCAGGACTTGCCATGCTAGTACGCTTACTTTACGCCAGTCGCGTCGTGGATGAAAAAATGTGCGATATCGTGCAATCCATCGTCAGCCAGTCACGTCAGCATAATCCTCAACATGGCATCACGGGTGTACTTTGCCATAGCGACCAGGTCTTCATGCAAGTGCTGGAAGGTGGCCGCGAAGCTGTCAATACCTTGTACAGCCACATCTTGCGCGACGCCCGCCATACCGACGTGATCCTGCTCGATTATGGAGAAATCCTGGAACGCCGCTATGCGGGCTGGACCATGGGCCAAGCGAATATGAGCAAGATCAATCCTTCGATTTTACTGAAGTATTCACCTTTGCCGGTACTCGACCCACACCGCATGTCAGGCAAGATATTGCTGGCTTTGATTGATGAACTGATGGCGACTGCGTCTATCGTTGGACGTACATAAAAATTCCCCCGCTCAAGAATAAAAAGCGTGCATCTTTTTTGAGATGCACGCTTTTTCTTTATACATATGCGCTATCAGCACGGTATTACCGGGCTGAGCTTTGCAGGGTTTATGTGGCAGCAGCAGGCTGAAACAAGGCTGTGTCGATTGCTGCCACCTGCATTAATTCAGCCACATGAAAACCGAACATATTGGCAATGACCGGGCCAGGGAAATGTTCCATGCTCTGGTTATATTGCACTACGCAATCATTGTAGGCCTGGCGGGCAAACGTGATCTTGTTTTCAGCATCATTCAATTCACTGGTCAGCTTTTGCATGCTTTGATTGGCTTGCAGATCAGGGCATGCATCAGCAATGGCAAACATCCTGCCTAAAGTCACTGTCAGTCTGTCTTCAGCCGCCGCCAGGTGCAGTATCGCAATGCCAACCAGAGGATGCATGCACGCCATGGAATTGGCCATGACAGCCTCGTTGAGAGCAGCGATCACGGCTTCCAGCGCTTCCCGCTCATGCTTCATGTAGCCCTTGGCAACTTCAACCAGATTGGGTATCAGTTGATAACGGCGTTTGAACTGTATATCCATTTGCGAAAATGCATATTTAATGCGCCTGCGTGAATTGAGCAGGCGTTTTTGTATGCCCAGCACCCAGAATGCCAGTATTGCGAAGATGACCGCTAAAACGATCATGGCAATCATGATGTCTCCAGAAAAAACAAGACCGGCAATATGAACCGGTCATGCTGGTTTAATTGTCGCTGGGAGGATTTTTGTTTGGCGTAACCTGGAAAGCCTTCAATTCTTCTTCGCTGATGTATTCAAATACTTTGACCACCTTGCGTACACCGTTGATGCTGGCAGCAAGATCAGCGGCACGGTTGCCCTCGCCTTGCGTCACTCGGCCCATCAGGTAAACGACAGCACCTTCAGTGACAACTTTAAAAGCAGTTGCAGATACGTCCTTGGCATCGACAAAGGTGGCTTTGACCTTGGTGGTGATCAGCGCATCATTGGAGCGCGAAGTGTAATTAGAGACGGGGGCAATAAGCAGTTCATTGGCGACCGAGACTACGCCGTCAATCGTGCGTATTTCACGCTCGGCAGCAACCTTGGCGTTTTCATCAGCCACTTCTCCGGTCAGCAAGACACGGCGGTTAAAGGAATTGACATCGACATGACCATATTTCCCCAGCAAGCCGGGCAGACGCGCTTCACCCTTGATGACTATGGCCTTGTCGTCAGTTTGTGCACCAAAAGTACGGCGGTCAGTGGCCGCAAATGTACCGATGACTGCACTACCCACCATCATCTCAACACAGCCTTGCAGGCTCAGGGCAGCAGCACAACACAGGCCGATTACAGCTACGGGTCTGGCCAGCTTGCTCCAGGATTTTTTAATCATCAGCATCACCTCCGAATAATGCGGCATCAATGCCGTCACACAAACAATGTATGGTCAATAAATGAACTTCCTGTATGCGTGCGGTCCTGTCATGCGGTACGCAGATATGGACATCGGCTTCAGTCAGAATATTCGTAATTTCCCCGCCCCCCTTGCCGGTCAGCGCGACGACACGCATATCCCGTTCTAGTGCAGCATTAATGGCATTCACCACGCTCAGCGAATTGCCGGACGTGGACAAGGCCAGCAAGATATCGCCTGACTGCCCAAAAGCCTGCACCTGCTTGGAAAAGATTTCATTAAAACTATAGTCATTCGCGATTGCAGTCAAAATCGAGGTATCTGTCGTCAGTGCCATGGCCGGTAACGGCAGGCGCTCACGCTCGAAGCGTCCTACCAGCTCGGCAGCGAAATGCTGACAGTCGGCAGCAGAACCACCATTCCCGCAGGCGAGTATCTTGTTACCATTAGACAGCGCCGAGAACATGAGTTCCACAGCTTCTGAAATAGGCTGGGCCAGCTCACTGCCAGCCCGCATCTTTAATTCTGCACTTTCCTGGAAGTGCGCCAATATGCGTTGATTTGTCATAATGCTTACTTAGTCTGATTGCGTCAGATTATACGGCAGGCTGGGCCTGGACTTGTAACTTCCTCAAGCGACGATAATATTCTTTAGCCAGTTCAATTGATCACCATCTATGGCCACCAGGTCAAAACGACAGGCTGGCTGGGTCTTTTTTGTTAACAGATAAACTTGGGCGGCATGCACCATGCGCCTTTGCTTGGCTGGCGTGACGCTGGCAATAGCGCCGCCAAATTGCATGGAACTGCGTTTTCTGACTTCCACAAAGACCAAAACAGCCCCATCTTGCATGATGAGGTCAATTTCGCCGCCTTTGCATAAAAAATTCTGTTGTAGCAGTTTCAAGCCAGCTTTTTGCAAATACACCAGCGCCAGGCTTTCTGCTTCATCCCCGGTACGGCGACGGCTGGTGCGCTGGTCAGTTCCTGATTTACTATCTGGCGTTTCGGAAGTCTTTGCGAGTCTCATTGGCGTACAATCTCGGCTAATTCATTTGCTTATTTTGCTTACTAAATAAAGGAACAGGCATGAGCACCACCGACAAAGCACTGTTCACGAGTGCCACTGTGATTGAGGCAGTGACCCGACAAAATTACCCGGCTGCGACATTATATGTAGTCGCCACTCCTATTGGTAATGTTGCCGATATTTCCCTGCGCGCCCTGCATTTGCTGTCACTGGCAGATGCCATCGCCTGCGAAGATACCCGCAATACCTCCCAATTACTATCGCGCTATGGTATCAGCAAACCCCTGATCGCTGCCCATCAGCATAATGAGCGCGAAGTGGCAGAAAAAATACTGGCCCGCCTGCAGGCAGGTGAACGTATTGCACTGGTGTCTGACGCTGGTACACCCGGCGTATCTGACCCCGGGGCCAAGATAGTGGATGCCGTCAAACTGGCGGGTTTGCCTGTCACACCCTTGCCGGGGGCCTCGGCTGCCATCAGCGCCTTATCAGCCAGTGGCCTTATCCATGACCGTTTTTATTTTGTTGGCTTCCTGCCTGCCAAAGCCGGACAGCGCGACAGCATCTTGCGGGAAGTGCAAGCCATCCCTGCCAGCCTGATTTTTTATGAGGCACCGCACCGTATTATCGAAGCGGTGGCCGCCATGCGCGTTATTTTTGGCGATGCCCGCCGCATCGTGCTGGCGCGTGAAGTCAGCAAGCTATTTGAAGAAATCCATCGTTGTACCCTGGAGGAAGCAGAAAGCTGGCTGGCAGCTGACAGCCACAGGGAAAAAGGTGAATACGTGATCCTGATCGAGGCTGCCGCAGCCGCCGCTGATGAACAAGAGCTGGAAGCCCGCCGGGTCTTGCAGATTTTGCTGGAAGAATGCTCAGTCAAGCAGGCCGCAGGACTGGCAGCGCAACTGACAGGACAAAAGAAAAATGCCCTGTATCAGATGGCGCTGGAAATGAAACAGGCAGAGGAAGAATAAGTTTGGCGAGAAATAAAGCCTAACGCTGCACGACCAGGGGTTTGCCAACGCCAAGATCACTGGCCTGGGCGATTGCCGCGGTTGCTTCAGTACGGTTGGCAAAGGGACCGCTGACAAGGCGATACAGGCTGCCTTGCTGCACGATATCAAAGCCAGGTAGTTTATTGGTTGCCCTGCCCTTGAGATGATTCATGATGGCTTCTGCATTTGCCCGTATCGCATAGGCACCAAATTGTATGTAGTAGCCAGGAGTCGCTGAAGATGTAGTATTGGTTCCAGCCATGTTTGCTGCCGAATTTGCTACGTTGGTAACGGGCTGGGTAAATTTTTCTACCGGCTTGTTTTCTTGCGCTGCCAGCAATTCTTCCATGCTCATGGTCGCAACGGGATTGGGATTGTTGCGCACGACTGGCATTTCTCTGGCAGGCACGGGAGTCGTGATCGCAACTGCCACCGCCGTTTCCTGTCGAACAGCCTGCGTAGGCTGCACTGGCTGGTTTTTGCGGTTCTCTGCCATTCTTTCTATGTCGGCAGGCAATAAACGCTCAACCTCAATCTGACTGCTACCCTTGCCTATGACATCGAGCTTCAGTGCTGCGGTGTAAGACAAATCAATGATGCGGCTGGCATGAAATGGGCCACGGTCATTGATGCGCACGATGATTTGCTTGCCATTATTGAGATTCGTGACCCGGGCATATGACGGTATCGGCAAGGTGGGATGGGCTGCGGTGATCTTATACATATCGTACAATTCACCGGATGAAGTCTTTTGCCCATGGAATTTCTTGCCATACCAACTGCCGACACCACGCTGTACCAAAGGGGTAGTGCTGTCAGCGATGGGCGTATAGGTTTTGCCGAATATCACATAGGGCTTGTTGCCTGAGCGTGAATAATTTTCCAGCGTAGGAATGGGATCTACGGTATTTTCCAGGCCTTCGGGTATATTTTCACCGGGGCCATCGTCCTTGTAATAAGCACCCTTACCGGAATTTGCCTTGGGCGAGTTTGTAGTCTGGCCAGTCGTGGATTTTGTGCTGCTTGCAGGACGCTGACCATCTGCAATAATGACATTGTTCTTGGGTGCACTGCCACATGCTGCGAGTAAAATACCGCTAGCTGCCAGCAAGGACAGCCGCCAGCCATTGCCGGGCATGGCTGACTTGGCAGACATGCGCAATCTCATGTCTGCACCAGTTTGCGGTTACGCTGTACACTCATCATTATCCCTATTCCCATACCCAGCGTCACCAGTGCAGTGCCGCCATAACTCATGAAAGGCAAAGGTACCCCTACGACGGGGACTATGCCTATGACCATGCCCATATTCACAAAGGCATAGGTAAAGAATATCATAGTCACGGCACCTGCCATCAAACGGGCAAACAGAGTGGGTGCATTGGCAGCGATCACCAGGCAGCGCAAGATCAGTAAAAAGTACAGGCTGACCAGGATCACATTGCCGACAAAACCAAATTCTTCCGAGAACACGGCGAAGATAAAATCTGTTGTATGTTCAGGAATGAATTCCAGATGGGCCTGTGTTCCTTTCAGATAACCCTTGCCATGCAAACCACCTGAACCTACTGCGATAGTGGATTGTATGATGTGAAAACCTTTGCCCAGGGGATCGCGGTTAGGGTCCAGCATGGTCAGTACCCTGTCGCGCTGGTAATCATGCAGCATGGGCCAGACCACAGTGGGAATAATGACAGCAGCGGCCACCGTCAGGGAGATCAGAAATTTCCACGACAGACCGGCCAAAAATACCACCGTAAAGCCTGCCGCCACCACCAGCATGGCAGTACCCAGATCTGGCTGCTTGGCGATCAGTGCCACTGGTATGCCCAGGATCACTGCACCGATGACAAAATCGCGCCAGCGCAATGCGCCTTCACGTTTTTGAAAATACCAGGCCAGCATCAATGGTGTGGCAATTTTCATCATTTCTGAAGGTTGCATGTCTATACCTACATGCAGCCAGCGGCGTGAACCTTTTTTGACCAGTCCAAATACGGCCACCGCGATCAGCAAGG
This sequence comes from Pseudomonadota bacterium, assembly GCA_040390835.1. GTDB lineage: Bacteria > Pseudomonadota > Gammaproteobacteria > Burkholderiales > Burkholderiaceae_D > Undibacterium. The sequence goes on along the minus strand of JAZJXP010000039.1, from coordinate 22,886 downwards.
CCACACCAAAGGTATAAATCGGTATGGCAAAGCGCATCAGTGTCTGTGGCGGAATATTCGCCATCACCCACATGATGAAGAAAGACACCATGATATTCCTGATCTGGCCTTCGACACGTCCAGGGAAATCCATGCCCGCAGAATACAAGGTCATGATACCTATCGACATGATCAGGAACACCAGTATCGCCAGGGTCGCGTCAAATACAAAAATATGCGAACGGATGAAATGCCAGTTAATATTATTCTTTTGCATTTTCAATCCTTATTGCCCAAGGTTTCACCGCCAGGCTTGGGGCCCGGATCAGGCTCAATCGGTGCCTTGACTTCAGCATCAGAACGATACAAGGTCATGTCACTCTGTGGCTTGGGCTGTGGCGGAACATTGTCCTTGCTGCCCTTGTCTTGCGGACGCTTGCCCAGCAAGTAATAGTCAAGTGCTTTGCGAACTATAGGCGCAGCGGCCTCGGCACCAAAGCCACCATTCTCTACAATGATGGCAATGGCGATTTTTGGATTGTCGGCGGGCGCGAAGGCGGTATACAGAGAGTGATCAAGATGCCGGGCGGCCATGTTCTTGGCATTATATTTCTCGCCTTTCTTGATACCCACCACCTGTGCTGTACCTGTCTTGCCGCCAGAAACATATTCAGTTCCCTGAAATACTCTGGCCGACGTGCCCTCCCTGGTGACACCCACCATGGCATTTTTGATGAAATCTATATTTTCCTGTTTAAGGGGAATACGGGCAGTCTCTTTAGGGACAGTCAGCACCCTTTGCCTGGTTTGCGGATCTTCTGTCATTTTGACCAGATGCGGCTTCATGATGATGCCGTTATTCGCCAGCGTCGCCATGGCATGTGCCATTTGTAAAGGAGTGAAAGTATTCTGTCCCTGTCCAATTCCCAGAGATATCGTGTCACCCAATACCCAGCGTTTTTGTTCAGGTTTCTTGAAGGCTGCTCGCTTCCAGGCGGTAGATGGCAACAGCCCTGAGCGTTCATGTTCCAGGTCTATGCCGGTCTTTTGGCCGAAACCAAAAGGTGCCATGAAATCATGCATGACATCCACGGTCAGGTCATTGGCCAGCATGTAGTAATAAGTATCGCAGGACTGCACAATGGAGCGGTACATATCCACCATGCCATGGCCGCCGGCTTTATCGTCCTTAAAGGTGTGATTACCAAAAGTAAAGTAGCCAGGATCAGCAATCGCCTGCGTCGTTGTACGCTTGCCCAGCTCAAGTGCGGCCAGGGCCATGAAGGGTTTGTAGGTCGATCCCGGCGGGTAAGCGCCTGTCAGTGGCCGGTTCAGTAAGGGTTTGTCTTCTGAAGTATTGAGTTCATTCCAGCTTTGCTGGTCTATGCCTTCAACAAACAGGTTGGGATCATAAGTAGGCTTGGAAACAAAAGCCAGCACATCACCAGTGGCGGGCTCAATAGCGACCAGCGCCCCGCGCCTTTCACCAAATGCTTCTTCCACGACTTTTTGCAGTTCTATGTCCACCGACAAGATCAGGTTCTTGCCTGAAGTCGGAGCCGAACGGGACAGCACCCGCACGGCACGGCCACCTGCAGCAACTTCAACTTCTTCAAAGCCGGTATTGCCGTGCAAAATCTTTTCGTAACTTTTTTCCAATCCCTCTTTACCTATGTAATCCGTGCCATTGTAGTTGGCGGAGTCTTCCATTTCATCAATGATCTCGGCATCCTTGGGACTGATACGGCCTATGTAACCGATGACATGCGAAGCGGAATCACCCTGAGGATATTGACGGAACAAACGCGCCTGAATATCGACGCCGGGAAAGCGGAAGCGTTGTGCCGTAAATCTGGCAACCTCATCATCCGTAAGGCGCGTGCGTATCGGCAAACTCTCGAAACTTTTTGAGTCTTCCAGTAATTTGCGGAAACGCTTGCGGTGCTTGGGCTGTATGTCCACCAACATGGCCAGCTCATCAATCAGGATATCCATATCCTTGCTGATTTTTGAGGGCGTGACTTCCAGCGTGTAGGCAGAATAATTACGCGCCAGGATGATGCCATTCCTGTCGGTGATAAGGCCGCGGTTGGGGACGACAGGCACGATGTCGATACGGTTTTCATCAGCCAGCAAGGCATAGTCATTATGCTTGATGATTTGCAGCCAGACAAAGCGGGAAACCAGTGCGGCAAAACACAGGAACACGAATACGCCGATAAAAATCAGGCGCATGCGGAAGTAATGCAGTTCGCGTTCCGTATTCTTAAGTTCTGTCATAGTGAAGAAAAGTGAAGCAGGTGAAACAAGTGAAACAGACAGCAAGCAGAAATGCAGCAGGCTCAGATAGGACGGGTATCGTCTTTATCTATCGCCCGTCTTTGCGGTGCCAGTAGTAGCAAGGTTGCGAACGGCCATAGCACGGTCGTCACCAGACTGACAGTAAAATAGGCCCAACCCGGGAAATGGGCATCTGGTGCCACCAGCATGCGTACAGCAAGCTGCACCAGTTGGGCGAACAGGAATAAAGGGAATACATGCAAGGTTTGTGTCAGTGGATGAAACCACAGCACGCGCCTGTGTATCATGATGGCAAAATACGATAACAGGGTATAAGCCAGGGCATTTTCACCCATGTAGATGGAGTCATGAACATCCATCAGCAGACCCATGGCAAACGCCACGCCTATACCTACTTTACGCGGCTGGTGTATGGTCCAGAATACCAGCACCAGAGCAACGAAATCAGGTATGCCTATCCAGCCACCCCATGGCAGGAAATTGAAAAAGAAGGCAACAGCAAAACTGATGGCGATAAATAGCGGGTTGACCGGCAATAATATGTAATGCGGGCTATTCATGGGGCGGGCTCCTTGGCAGTTGCGGCTGCGTCCTTGGCTGGAGATTCTTTCGCAGGACTGTCCTTGACCGGCAAATCTTTCATGGGCTGGTCAACAGGTTTGGTATCGGATGTCGGCGCTGCCGCATCACGGGTCACCTTGCGATTGATTTTTTCTTTCTTGGCGCGCACATCTTCGGTATCCGGACGCGACAAATTATCGGTAGACACCAGCAAGACCAGCAATTGCTTGTTGCGGTCTATACCCGCTGTTGGTACACACAATATGCTTTCAAAGGTGGTGTTCGCCTTGTTTTCTACCTGCACTACCTTGGCAACAGCCAGCCCGGGCGGGTAGATACCGTCTATGCCTGAAGTCACCAGTTGATCACCATTCTGGATATCGGCATTGGTGGTCAGGCGCATGTCCAGATAACTGGACTGACCACGACCATAAGCCACACTGCGCAAACCATTACGCAGGATTTGTACCGGGATGGCCTGGTTTTTGTCAGTCAGCAAAGTCACTTCTGCCGTCAATGGGAATACCCTGGTCACCTGACCTACCACGCCCTGGTCATCAATCACAGGCTGGGAAAGTACAATCCCATGCTTGATACCACGGTCAATAATCACCTTGCGACTGGCAGGATCACGTGCATCGTAAATAATTTCTGCCATGACAGACTTGACTTGCAAACGCTCACGCGCATCCAGCAATTTGCGCAAATGGGCATTTTCCGCCGTCAGTTGCCCAGTCTGTTGCAGGGTATTGGCATTCTGGGTTTGCTGGCGTTTCAGTTGAGTGTTTTCTTTTTCCAGCGCCGTCACTGAGACGAAATAATCAGAGACGCGCTTGACCGTATCGCGTGGCATGACAGCGACCATTTGCACCGGATACAGCACACTGCCCAGGATTTGCCTGACCAAGGTCAGCGACTTCAGACGGGCATCAACAACTAATAGAAAAATCGCCAGGACGGCAAAGAAAACCACTCTCACGCGCGCAGAGGCACCTTGCTTGAAGAGTGGTGGTGGGCTGTAATCCATACTTTACCGGTGTTTCTCAATGAACAGCGCAACAAGCATTTTAATGTGCAATCAATTCAAGCTGGCTACAGCTCAGTTTCAACTTAAGACTGAAAGCTGGCCTCATCAAATATGGGAGCCCCAGCCTGCATGCGGTATGTTGCAGCATGCTGTCAGGCTTCCACGATGATAGTCCGGCGCTTCCTAACTTACTCGTAAGAAAAGATCGAACCCAGCTTATCCATGCGTTCCAGCGCCATACCCGAGCCACGGACTACGCAAGTCAGCGGGTCTTCGGCAACGATGACGGGCAAGCCGGTTTCTTCCATCAGCAGACGGTCAAGATCACGCAAAAGTGCGCCACCGCCGGTCAGCATCATGCCTTTTTCAGCAATGTCGGCACCCAGTTCCGGTGGCGTTTGTTCCAGCGCGTTTTTAACGGCAGAAACGATGTTATTCAGAGGATCAGTCAGCGCTTCCAGGATTTCATTGCTGGAGATCGTGAAGGAGCGAGGAATGCCTTCGGACAGGTTGCGTCCCTTGACTTCCATTTCCTTGACTTCAGAACCGGGGAAAGCAGAACCAATCGCTTTTTTGATGGCTTCAGCAGTTTGCTCACCGATCAGCATGCCGTAATTGCGACGGATGTAGTTGACAATCGCTTCGTCGAACTTGTCACCGCCGACGCGGACTGAACCCTTGTAGACCATGCCACCGAGGGAAATGATACCGACTTCAGTCGTACCACCACCGATATCAACCACCATGGAACCGGTTGCTTCAGACACCGGCAAACCAGCACCTATCGCAGCGGCCATCGGTTCTTCAATCAGGTACACTTGAGAAGCACCTGCACCCAAAGCAGATTCACGGATCGCACGGCGTTCTACCTGGGTAGAACCGCAAGGGACGCAAATGATGATGCGTGGGGAAGGTTTGAAGAACTTGGTGTCATGTACCATGCGGATGAATTGTTTGAGCATTTGCTCGGTGACCGTAAAGTCAGCAATCACACCATCTTTCATGGGGCGGATAGCTTCGATATTACCTGGCACCTTGCCCAGCATTTGCTTGGCTTCTTTACCTACTGCCTGAATTGTTTTCTTGCCGTTAGGGCCGCCTTCCTGGCGGATCGCGACTACCGATGGCTCATCAAGCACGATACCCTGTCCACGTACATAAATCAGCGTATTGGCTGTTCCCAGATCGATCGCCAGATCATTTGAAAAATAACTACGTAAAAAACCAAACATGTATATTGTCCTGTATTTAACTGATTGTGGGCACAACCCACTTTAAGGGCTGCGCTACCGAATTTTTAACCCTGACCGGTTCCACCGGTAACTGACCAGCCATCTCTCTATCTATCTATCTAAACATTACTGAGCACAACTAAGCATGTTAGGGGATTTAGCAAGCCATTTAGGGCATTAACCCGCCATTCTACCTTATAATCTGTTTAAATTTATTCGATACCAACACCTAAATTAAGCTTTTGGTGGCAAGTCGAATTATGTATTTTATGACACTCTTTTTCGCGCAAAAATGCGCTCCTGAACTATGTCACTGACAATTGAAGATGTGAAAAGAATTGCCAATTTGGCAAATATAGAAACTTCTGCAGAGGAAGAAATTTCAACTCTGGAGAAACTGAATGGCATTTTCTCTCTGGTAGAGCAATTAAAAGCGGTAGATACCACGGGCGTAGCGCCTCTGAGCCACCCTATCGCTGCCCTGCTACCGGAAATGGCTTTGCGCCTGCGTGAAGACGTAGTCACCGAAAGCAATCATCGCGAAGATTATCAAAAGCCAGCGCCAGCGACACAAGATGGCTTGTATCTCGTACCTCAGGTTATTGATTAAGCAATAGAATCCTCATGCATACCAAAACAATTTCGCAATTATCCGCCCTGCTGCAAAGCAAGCAGGTATCCGCCACCGAACTTGCCCAGCATTACCTGAACCGCATTGCTGCCAGTGACCTGAATGCTTTCTTGCATGTGAACCCTGAATGGACTTTGCAACAGGCTGCCGCAGCAGACGCACGTCTGGCCAGTGGTGATGCTGGCGTCTTGACGGGCGTACCTATCGCTCACAAAGATATTTTCGTGACGCGTGACTGGCGTTCGACTGCAGGTTCGCGCATGCTGGAAAATTATGTCAGCCCCTTTGATGCCACCGTAGTTGAACTGTTCAATAAAGCCGGAACAGTCACACTGGGTAAATTGAATTGCGATGAATTCGCCATGGGTTCTTCGAATGAAAATTCTTATTTTGGCCCGGTAAAAAATCCTTGGGACAAGACTGCCGTACCTGGCGGTTCTTCTGGTGGCTCGGCGGCGGCAATTGCTGCGCGTCTGGCACCCGCTGTGACGGCAACTGACACTGGTGGTTCTATCCGTCAACCGGCATCGTTTTGCGGCGTCACCGGTATCAAGCCTACTTATGGCAGCGTATCACGTTATGGCATGATCGCTTTTGCCTCTTCACTGGATCAGGGTGGCCCTATCGCCCAGACTGCAGAAGACTGCGGCATCTTGCTGAATGCAATGACAGGTTTCGATGTCAAAGATTCGACCTCGCTGGAGCGCAAAAAAGAAGATTTCAACCGCGACCTGAACAAGTCTTTGCAAGGCTTGCGTATAGGCGTGCCCAAGGAATTTTTCTCTGCTGGCCTGGCCGCAGATGTGGAACAGGCAGTACGTGCTGCGCTGGCTGAATATGAAAAACTGGGCGCAACACTGGTAGAAATCTCCCTGCCAAAAACCGAGTTGTCCATCCCTGTGTATTATGTGATTGCACCGGCAGAAGCTTCTTCGAATCTGAGCCGTTTTGATGGTGTGCGTTATGGCCATCGTGCAGCGGATTATACAAATCTTGAAGAGATGTACAAGAAGTCACGCGCCGAAGGTTTTGGTGCTGAAGTCAAGCGTCGCATTCTGGTTGGTGCCTACGTACTGTCGCACGGTTACTACGATGCCTATTATCTGCAGGCACAAAGAATACGCCGCCTGATTGCACAAGACTTTGCGGCAGCGTTTGAGAAATGTGATGTCATCATGGGGCCGGTAGCGCCGACCGTGGCTTGGGACCTTGGCTCTAAGGCAGATGATCCTGTGGCCAACTACCTGGCTGATATCTTTACTCTGTCGACCAGTCTGGCTGGCTTGCCCGGCATGTCCATCCCTTGCGGTTTTGGTCAGGGTGAAAAGAATGCCAAGCGCCCGGTAGGTTTGCAAGTCATTGGAAATTATTATGATGAAGCAAAATTGCTGAATGTGGCACACCAATTCCAGCAAGTCACTGACTGGCATACACGCGCACCTGTATGAGCTTGAAAATCTTCCTGAGCGTTGCAATGTTGGTGATAGCTGGCAGCTTGTCTGCACAGACGCTGGATACGCGTATCGCCTGCACACAAACGATAAAGGAAGATGGCGATGGTGAACGCCTGATTTTCAGTGATCAGGTACGCATACAGTTGAACGGTACGCAGGTCACGGAATTTCAGTGGGAATCTTCCATGTTTCGCAGTAATCGCGGCTATGAATGCAGCGTGGATACTGACGATGGGCTGGAAGCAGAATTGACAGAAAAAGGCTGGCGCTTACAACTCAAGGACGCGTCAGCAGCGCGGCTCAAACGGGGTTATGATTTTGATCGTGGCTTTCAATGCAGCATACGCCTGGAACGTGAAGGCGATGCACTGCATATCAAGCCCAGTTGCCCAACCATGTGCGGCTCGCGCAAGAATTTTTCAGCACTGACGGTGGATACCAAAACAGGCAGCTGTACCTACGATCAATAAGTTGAATGGATCTGCCGCTTTATATTCATAAGCAGGCAGACGCAATAAGATAAAGATAAGACGAGGAAATATTATGCAATGGGAAGTCGTTATCGGTTTTGAGACGCACGCGCAACTCAAGACCAATTCAAAAATTTTCAGCGGCTCTTCAACACAGTATGGTGCGGAGCCAAATACCCAGGCCAGCCCGGTAGACCTGGCCTTGCCTGGCGTGCTGCCAGTCATGAATAAAGGCGCAGTAGAAAAAGCCATACAGTTTGGCCTGGCAGTTGGTGCGCTGGTTGCCCCGGAATCCATCTTTGCCCGCAAAAATTATTTCTATCCTGACCTGCCTAAGGGCTATCAGATCAGCCAGTTTGAAATCCCGGTAGTACAAGGTGGCTTCGTGCCTTGCGTCTTCGAGAAAGATGGCAAGACCGAATTCAGGAATATAGAACTGACACGCGCCCATCTGGAAGAAGATGCCGGCAAATCCACGCATGGTGCAGCTGATCGTATGACAGGCATAGACCTGAACCGTGCAGGTACGCCTTTGCTGGAAATCGTTACCGAGCCTGTGATGCGCAGTGCCGCCGAAGCAGTAGCTTATGCCAAAGCGCTACATTCACTGGTGACCTGGCTTGACATCTGTGATGGCAATATGCAGGAAGGTTCTTTCCGTTGCGATGCTAATGTTTCTGTGCGTCCGGTAGGCCAAAAAGAATTTGGTACGCGTTGCGAAATCAAGAACCTGAATTCTTTCCGCTTCTTGGAAGAAGCAATTAATTATGAAGTGCGCCGTCAAATCATTGAGATTGAAGAAGGTCGGCCTATCATTCAACAAACGCGCCTGTATGACCCGGATAAGAAGGTCACGGTGAAAATGCGCGACAAGGAAGATTCGATGGATTATCGTTACTTCCCTGACCCTGATCTGCCGCCACTGAAAATCAGCCGTGAATGGGTAGAACAAGTACGCGCCACCATGCCTGAGCTGCCATCTGCCATGCGCCAGCGCTTCATCGAGCAACTGGGCTTGCCCGAATACGATGCAACTATCCTGACGCAATCCAAGGGCATGGCTACTTACTTTGAAGCTGTGGTAACTGCCACTGGTACGGCGCAAGCCAAACCTGCGGCAAACTGGATGATGGGTGATGTGGCTGCGACCCTGAATCGTGAAAGCCTGGATATCAGCGCCATCCCGGTAACGTCTGCGCAGTTGGCAGTGTTATTGCAAAGAATTGCTGATGGCACGATTTCCAACAAGATTGCAAAGGAAGTGTTTGCTGCCATGTGGCAGGCACCATCTGCAGATATAAATCTGGCAGATCAGGTGATTGAAGCCAAAGGTTTGAAGCAGATTTCCGATGTCGGCGCACTGGAAAAAATCATTGATGAAGTTATGGCTGCGAATCAGCAATCTGTCGATGAATACCGTGCTGGTAAAGAGAAAGCATTCAATTCGCTGGTTGGTCAGGCAATGAAGGCAACCAGGGGCAAGGGTAACCCTGCTCAGGTCAATGAATTGCTGAAGAAAAAACTGGCAGGCTGATTGCCGTCTGAAAATGAAAAACGGCACATCTGTAAGGATGTGCCGTTTTTTTATGCTTGCTAACTTAGTGTCAGTTAGTGTCTGACTCAGCGCCAGATTTAATTCCTGGCAGTAATCTCTGTCAATTTCAGTTCGGTGTAAAGTACGCAGCAACTGTTTGCACGTCATCCACGCTGATATTGCCAGCAGTGACGCGCAGCTTGAGGTAACTGATCAGGTAATTGTACTTGGCTTGCGCCAGGTCGCGCTTGGCGGCGACCAGTTGTTGCTCGGAACCGAGTACGTCAAGATTGATACGGACGCCGCCCTTGACACTTTGCTTGGTTGCCTCAACCAGCAAGGTCGATGAGTTGACTGACTTTTGCAAGGCACTGATTTTCGTCAAGCTGGTTTGTATCGCATTAAATTGCTTGCGCAGCTCTATCGAGATCCTATTCTTGGTTGCATCCAGATCAGCCTTGGCTTTGTCGCGGTTGGCGATAGCCTGGTTACTGATCGCCGTGACATAACCGCCAGAATAAATCGGTATCACCAATTGCACGCCTACGCTTTTGATGGTCTGATCTTGCGTACGTGTCGTGATGCTGTCAGACAAACCGCGGTTGTAACCGGCATTGAGTTCCAATCTTGGGGTATGCCCTGCCTTGGCCTTGCTGATTTCCAATTCGGCCGCTTCTACTGAATATTTGGCGGCTGCGATCTCAGGATTGCTTTCGGTTGCAATCGTCATCCACTCTTCAAAACTTGAGAGAGTGACGGGCATGACGGTGAACTCGGAACGCAAGCCATCAAGTTGGTTTACTTCGCTGCCAACGATGGCAGAAAAAGCATTTTTTGCATTCAACAAATTGTCTTGCGCTTCTATCACTTGAGCCTCGGCGACATCTAGCTTTGCCTGGGTCTCCAGCATGTCTGTCTTGGTGCCCTCGCCTTTTTCAAACATGCGCTCATTGATGCGTTTTTGTTCAGCGTAGGCATCTCTTTGAGCACGGAACAAGTCTTGCTGATCTTCGGCAAATTTGACATCTGCATAAGCAGTCGTCAAACGGATGATCAAGTCTTTGCTACGCGCAGAAAAGATGGCATCGCTGTAGTTGGTCTGCGCTATACCTTGCTTGTAACGTGCTGTCGCATCCAGACTAAACAATACCTGACGTAGAGAAACGGAATTGGTGATACTGGTGTAGTCGTAATTACTCTCTGTAAATCCGCCCGTTGGCTGCCCCAGGAAATTCGTAGACGGCGATGTGATTTCTGCCCTGTTCTTACTGGTTCCATAGGAGTATTGTATGGTCGGCAGCAAACCTGCGCGACCTATCTTACGATATTCCTTGCCAGCGACATTTTCTGAAACAGCAGCACGGTAAGTCGGGTCATTGACCAGTGCCGCCTCATAAGCCTGCAACAGGCCCATGGCCTGAGCCTGGCCTGCCGACATCACGAGGATGCCACAGGCAGTTGCGATCAGATTAAGACGCTTCCATGATTTTTTCATCATTAATCCTCAGTCATTGCAGAATGCGCACGGTCAATCACCGGTTTCAGCAAGTAGTTCATCATGGTGCGACCACCAGTGCTGACGAATAATTCAACTGGCATACCTGGGCGGATGTTCAGATTGGCGATCAGTTTTTTTCCTTCAGGTGCGACTTCAGCGCGCACTTTATAGAAAGCCTGACCAGTTCTTTCATCAACGGTACGGTCAGCCGATACCTGGGTAATGATGCCAGGGATATGCGGCGTGGTATTGGTGTTGAATGCAGAGAAAATCAATTCAGTTTTCAAACCAGCGTGTACTTTGTCAACCAGGTTGACTGGCAAACTGGCTTCCACGATCAGCGCATCATCCTGTGGCACCAGTTCCATCAGCTTGAAACCACTAGGTACGACTGCGCCTTTGGTGAATACATTCAGGCCAACGATAGTACCGGCTACAGGAGCTTTCACCGTAATATTGTTGAGATCAAAATCCAGTGAAGTAAGACGGTTTTGCAAAGCCTCTGCTTCTTTTTGGATATCGGACAATTGCGTGCGGATTTCTTTTTGATAGTCTTGCTGACGCTGGGATTTACGCAAGCCCAGTTCCATGATCTGACGTGAAACACGGCCCATATTGCCCAGGTCTTCAGAGACACTGCCATTTACCTGCGCATAAGTGCGTTCCAGATCCAGCAGACGATTGCGGGCGATATAGCCTTCCTTGGCCAGGTCGCGCATGCCATCCAGCTGCTCCTTGAGGAACACCTGTTGCTGCTTTTTGCTGACCATGGATTCTTCCAGGCCTTTCAATTGCGATCTCAAGCCAGCGATATTTTCATCAACTGCACCCAATTCACTTTGTATGGAGATCTGACGAGTAGTGAACAATTGCTGCTGCAGCAAAATCGTGTTGGCTACACGGCTATCACTTTTTGCCTCGTCCAGTTCTTTGGGGAAGGTGATGGATTTTGCGCCTGCGCGTTCAGCCAGCAAACGGGCTTCTACTGCCTGGGCAGTGAACAGTTGTACACGGGTGATTTCTGCATTTGATTTGGCACTGACAGAATTCATCTTCAACAGGACTTGGCCTGCTTTAACGACATCGCCATCCTTGACCAGAATTTCATCGACAGTACCACCAGTCTGATGCTGAATGACTTTACGGCTGGACGCGACGGCAACGTTACCGCTCATCGGTACACCCTTATCGAGCTTCGCCGTAAATGCCCACAGCAGGAAACCAACCACGCCGATCAGGATGATGATCCAGCCGAGGCGGGAATAACCGCGTGCATCTGTATTAACTTCGAGTATTTCTACGTTGTGAGTTGTCACGTCCGTGACATCACCTTTTTTGACCAATGCATTTTTCATGATTATTCCTCTTCTGCAGCTGTGGCATTAATTCTTGCCTGCGTATCTGCTGGTGGCTCTGAAGCTGCTGATTGCAGACCGCCCTGAGCCTGAGTTTGCGGTGCGGTCTGTTGTGCCGCTGCAGCTTGCTGGGCCTGTTGCGCCTGTTGTGCTTGTTGCACCTGTTGTTGATTTGCCTGATTCAGCGCAGCCAATACCTGATCACGCGGACCAAAGGCCTGAGCTACACCATCGCGTAACAACAAGAGTTTGGTAGTGGCACCCAGAATGGTGGTGCGGTGAGTGATCAGGACGATAGTTTTGCCACGTTGACGTAAATCATTAACAGCAACAACCAAGGCCTGTTCACCAACATCATCCAGATTTGAGTTTGGCTCATCCAGTACCAGCAAAGATGGATCGTCATACATGGCACGGGCCAGACCGATACGCTGCTTTTGACCGCCAGACAAACCGGCACCGCCATCACCCAAACGGGTGTCGTAGCCTTGCGGGAAATGCAGAATCATTTCATGCACACCGGCGCGTTTAGCAGCCAGGATGACTTTTTCAGAATCAACTTCACCAAAACGGGCGATGTTTTCTGCCACAGTACCGCCAAACAATTCTATGTCTTGTGGCAGGTAACCGATATTGGGGCCGAGTTGATCTTTGTTCCATTGATAGATATCAGCACCATCGAGACGCACCTTACCAACAGCAGCTGGCCAGACGCCCACCAGCAAGCGTGCCAGTGTGGATTTACCCGAGCCTGAAGGGCCGATCACGCCAAGTACATCACCTGGCTGCAGGGCCATGGACAGGGCTTTAACAACGACCACAGTAGAACCCGGAGGCGCTGCAGTTACACCTTCAACAGACAGGGCACCCAGTGGCTTAGGCAAATCCATACCCGCCTGACGCGGTGGATTGGAAGCCAGCAATTCATTCAGGCGACCATAGGCACCTTTGACTGTACTCCATTGTTTCCAGACACCGATCAATTGATCGATAGGACCAGTTGCCTTACCCAGCAGGATGGAACCCGCAATCATCATCCCTGGTGACATCTTGCCTTCAATCACCAGCAAGGCACCAAAGCCCAGCACCAGAGACTGTACTGAAACACGGACGAATTTACTCAATGCAGTGATAATGCCGGACTTTTCGCTGGCTTCTGCCTGCAATTGCAGGAAACGGCCATGCAATTTGAACCAGCGGGACATCAGGTTAGGCAACATGCCCATGGCTTCGATGACTTCGGCATTACGCAGGTTGTTGGTCGCCAGATTGCTGGAGACGATGGCCATGGTATTGGCTTCAGTCAAAGGTTTTTTGGAAACCACTTCATTGGCATATGCCAAAATCACCATGACGATCACCGCACCCAGAGCAAACAAACCCAGGTAAGTGTCAAACATGAAAATCACGGCCAGATAGAACGGGAACCATGGTGCATCGAAGAAGGCAAACAAACCAGCACCCGTGAGGAACTGGCGAATTTGTGTCAAATCCTGCAAAGCCTGGCCAGCATTGCCGCCACCACGCTTCAGGTTTTGCTCGAACGCAGCTGTATAAATACGCTTGTTCATTTGCATGTCGAGCTTGGCACCGAGACGTATCAATACAAAACTACGGATATATTCAAGCGCACTCATCAAGGCGTAAGCACCCAACATCAGCAATGTCAACATCAACAAGGTGATTTCGTTGCGGCTTTGCAAAACACGATCGTAAACCTGTAACATATACAGGGAAGGTGCTAACATCAACAGATTGATGATGGCACTGAAGATGCCAACGGTTCTGAATGCACTTTTAAAGGTCATCAGGACCTGTGCAATTTCAGTTTGTGGAAGTTTTAATTTCGAGATCATTTGTATTCTTTGCACACTGAAGTGCTAAAAACATCGCAATATAAAAGGTGGCCGCTTGATGAATAAAGTTTGCAGAGAACAAATTCATCTACATTTTTAAGGCAAGGCGGCATTATCCCTGTTCACAACTCAATTAAATGTGACGTACATCACATTTTTCGAAAGCGTAACACAAGTTTTACGCTTTTAAAACGTGTTTCGTGTATCGAAGCATGTATCTTTCACATACTCCCTCCTGTATATAAAAAATCTCGCTAATTTGGCTGTAAAGCTATTGGTAATTTCCGCATACTCCCCATATACAGGCAGGACAAGAATTTTTGAAAAATCCCTGTTTTATTTAATTGGCATGCTTTTTCAGAGATAAAAAGCATGGCTAATATGAAGTAAAGTGATATTAGTCACATCCACCATACACAAGACTGGGTGATTTACCCAGAAAAGACATCTGGCAGGGCATGAGCTTTAAAGTATTGAGTGAGGAATTGTGCGCGCAGGCACAATGAAGATAAGGAATGGAGAAGAACGGGAGCAAAAAAAACGCCCCGCAATATCCGTTGCGGGGCGCCGAGTTCTTAATGGTCTTGCTGGCTACAACTTTATTTTAACTCAATTACCACAGTGTTTACAAGCGGCTGTGCAGATATATCATTTTGAATGTTAACTTTTGTTTCATTTCCTAGTGCATATACCCATTCCAGTTGGGCGGGCAAACACACTCTTTGCAAGTCATAAAATTCACAGGCAAAACGTCGGGCGTTTTCACCTAAACGCTGTCTTTCCTCTGGTTGATCCAGCAAATCACAGACCTCCTGGCTTAGGGCCGCCACATCAAAGAAATCTACCAACCTGCCGGTCTCATTGTGGCGTATCGCTTCGCGTAATGGCTGGGTATTCGAGGCGACGATGGCACATCCTGCACTCATGGCTTCGAGCAAACTCCATGATAATACGAAGGGGTAAGTCAGGTAGACATGGACACGAGATAATTGCAGCAAGGGAATGAAGTGCTGGTATGGAATATTACCCAGGAAATGGATACGCTGGCGCGCACTCTCCGGCAATTGAGCACTCACTTCATCGAGGAAAATCTCCTTCCATGATTTGCCACTTTCAGACTTGGCACCATAACTGACATCGTCGCCGCCTACCATCAATACATGGGCATTGGGACGTTGCGCCAGTATCTGCGGCAAGGCACGCATGAAGATATGGTAGCCACGGTATGGCTCCAGATTGCGATTCACAAAGGTAATGACTTCATCATCCCGAGTCAGCTTCAGCCCCCCGCCCAGAGTCAAGGCAACCTCAGGATTAGGGGCAACCATATCGGTATTGATACCGTCATGAATGACGCTGATATGCTCGCGGAAGGCGCTAGGAAAGGTACTGGCTTGCCAGTGTGTAGGGGAAATGGCCGCATCGGCTATTTCTATATGCAAGAGGTTATTGATGTTCTTGAGTTGTATCTTACAGGCTTGCTCAATCGCATTCGAAGAAAACTCGGGATCAAAGCCGACATCTGCGCCTTGTGCGTGGTAAAAGAATTCAGCGTAAATACCGAGCTTGGCCTTGGGCCAGACCTTTTTCAAGAACAGACTCTCACCCCAACCAGGATGAGCGATGATAACGTCAGGCACAAATCCCTGCTCACGCAATTGCAAGGCTGCACGCATGGCAGCTTCACCACGGATGACTTTGGGTTCACTATCGGCCAGCCAGGGATGGGTTTCAGCACTGGTACCTCGGCTGACCTGATATGAAAATACCTTTACCCCATTCCACAACGTGGGTGCTGCCTTTTGCATGGTCAGTGCCACAACTTCATTCGCCGGATCTGCTGCCAGGACCGGCGCAAGATGCACAAACTGACCTGGAAAATTTTGGTGAACAAACAGGATTTTCATAGCGCAAATTGAGTAGGAGTACGAACTTTGGAAATTGCTACAGTATAAACGCTATTCGGTTCTTGGGAGGCATGCAAATACGCTTGTACTGTCAGCAAAATCAATAGCAAATCTTATGATGCAATTAAATGACGGGAAAATGCCTCAAGAATGCCATCTGGGCGCAAATGATGCTCATCAATATGCCATTGCTGACTGGCTTTACCTCCACCGCTATCAGTCAAGGCAAACACATCGAGAAAATCCATACCTCTCATTAATACTTGTTGCTTCAGGCTGGCATTAAACAAGGATAAGAATTGGCCAAATTCCTGCAACTCGCCTTCAGTGTGGCCATTCTCATTCATATGATAGGCAGGTACTCCACTGACGATGAGCTTGAATTGGCGCTGTTGCGCCTGAGCTGCAATAAAATTCAGAAACGGGGCGATAGTATCGTGCACGCGCTGTGCCAGGCTGCCGGTGGCAAATCCCGTAGATCCGTTAGATTCAGTGGATTTCTTGCTGGCTTTCAGGATGCCGCTATCAATGCGGCAATCAATTTCGCCTATCGTGATCAATACGCTGGAGGCGACCGGTATCGCCTGCAGATATTGCGTCATTAATTGCTGGTAATGATTGGTTTCAGCTTTGCCGATTTGCCATTGCGTACATCCCTCTATCCATAGCCCCTTGCATTGCAGATGCTCGCCGCGATAATTGACGACCAGATTATGCGCTGACAACATATGGCTTTCACCGATGACATACAAGATGCCTTGCGCTTGTGGCAAAGATGCCTGTTGCCTGAAGGATTGCCACCAGGCCTGTATTTTCAGCATGAAAACACAGTAAATCAAAGAACCTTTGTCCTTGATCAGCGCATTGCCTAACATGTCTTTCGCCACCTGCAATAAAGCGTCAACATTGGCTGGATTGCCAAAGACGTAGTGCAAAATTGCCAGTTGTAACGCGGCATTTTGCCTGGGGAACCCGGTGGTCGTCAGTTGCAGCACTTTGGCATAATGCTCAACAGCCTCATTTAACTGGCCAGTGATTTTATAGGCATTGGCCAGACAAGCATGCAGCTCTGCATTGTCTGGTGCAATGCTTAATCCTTGCTGGTAACTTTGCCTGGCCTCCGGCAGTCTTTCCAGTTTCAAGAGAGCATTGCCACGATTATTCCAGGATTGAAAATGGGCGGCATTGACGCATAACACCTGCTCATAGTCATTCAGGGCTAGCGCATAGCTGCGCATGTCCATGTATAAATTGCCCCGATTGAAATAAGCATCGGGAAAATCTGGTTGTTGCCTTAGTGCATATTCGTAACAGGTCATGGCTTCTGCTTCACGCCCCAGAGCACTGAGTGCATTTGCTTTGTTGTTGAGAACTTCGGCAAAGTCAGGTTTGGCTAATAAAAAGCAGTCGTAGCTGGCTATGGCATCTGCATGGCGCTTCAGGTCCAGCAAAACATTGCCTAGCGAGGCATGAATGATGGCATGAGCCGGATTGATGGATGCAGCCAAAGACAGTAAATCGAGTGCCTGTTGCAATTCACCTGTGCTGCGCTTGATCATGCCCAGGAATTGCAAAGCCTCAAAATGTCTGGCGTCGATCAACAGTATTTGCTGATAAATAGTCTCCGCCTCCAGCAGCTTACCGGTTTGATGCAAAGCCAGGGCCTGCTGTAGTAACTGTGTTGCCCTGCTTGCGTGAGCATGCTTAGCAGGACTTGATCCCTTGGAGGCAGTATTTATCTTTTTCTTTTGCATCATCAGCAAATTTGATTTATTTCAATTGCGCGCGCAATAAGTTCTCGACGTCAGGAATAGGTCGGGCACTTTTACTACCGACTGCCCACAAATCAAAAGCAGAAGGGCGTGATGCAGCGACGACTGTTTGAAAGCCTGCACCAGCCAGGGTATTCATCAGCACTTTTTGGGTAAAGCCACAGCGATGAGCCATGAACAGATTGCCTTTTTCCATGGCTGCACGGTGTCCGTACAAAATATCGATCGGAGCTATCGGTCCTGCTGGCGATATATAGGCAGGTTCCAGCAATTTGTCTTCTGCCACCAGTTTGCAAACTGAGACCATATCCGGACAAGTCACTACGAAGATGCCGTCATCTTTAAGGACACGCATGATTTCTTTTAAGGCCACTGGTACTTCATGCGGATACAGATGTTCAATATTATGCGAAGAATATACTGCATCGATAGAGCCTGTTTCAACGGCACTCATATCCGTCAAAGTACCCTGTATGTCAGGATTGACGGTAGGGTCAATATCAAAGCGTACTTCTTGCCACTCATCTGCTTGAAAAAAAGGCGTGGTGCCTGATTTGTTTTGTGGGCCGCAGCCTACGTGTAATAATTTCAAAGCATTCACCTTGTAGTTTGATCCAAAAGAAAATGGGGCACAGGCCCCATTTTCCATTCACATTCTAATGCAAGTCAAATACAGATTATTGAACCTGATCTGGGCGCGAAGATGCCAGTGCAACTTTAGGCAGGTGGTGGAAAGATGCCCAATGCAATTCCAGCAGGGACATCAGGCCACTACGTACCCAGCGTGCCAGTGTGGCATCGTCCAGTGCCAGGACCTTTTCGCGGTCTACAATGCGGAAACCACCGATCAGGTGCACTTCATTACCTTCACGGAAGTTGAGGTCTTTGGCAACCAGGACGCCTGTAGTTTCCAATTCATTCAGAATGACACGGCCTTCACGCAGATTTTTTTCGTAGCTGTTCAGCAATTCCAATACTTTGCCAAAGCTAGGATTGAATTCTGCTTTGTCAGTAAAGACAAGCTCACCTTCTGTTGTATTGAATTGTGGCGCATCCATATCAGCCGCCAACACGTAGTCATCTGTGTCGCCAATACGACCCAGGATGAATGGGTAACGGCGTACATGAACTGGCACATAGGCTTCAGTCCATTGATTTTTTTCATTCAGGAATACATTGCGTTCTCTCAATCCCAACACTGCAATCGGATTGAGCAAACCGGATTGTGAAAACAAAACAGGATAAAACTGTGCTGCTTCAGGGATTTCTGTCGGTGCCAAAGGGGCCGTTGTCAGGCCACGGGCAAATGCAAAGTCTGCAGCTGGTTGAAAGCGCAAAGAGCCATGCAGGTTCTTGTCCAGGGTTTGAGCATTTTGAAACATAGTAAAACTCCAATAACTAGAAAAAGCCCATTTCCATTGATGGCATGGGTTAAGCGCCAGGCTTAGATGGCATTAAATCGCAAATCAGTATTTATTTTGATCACAACACGCACAACACGATTACTCACAATGAAATGAAGACGTTTCGGTCAAAATCAAGTGCAGTATTGTATCAGCAGGATAAACCGATGGCGCTTTTTTCAGCACAACGGCTGGTATTAAGCCGCAAATCATTTCAAAATTAAACTACCTCAGCTCCTTTAATCAGGGAGTCCGGCCAGAGGTCATCGAAGCCTTCTCCTTTCAATTAAATGCGTCATAACGTCAGATTAATTTTGGGAACGCTTTTTGCACGGCCCTTAGGTTTGCTTGCGCCAGATCAGCAAGTGCCCGGGAATGGCTTGCAGATTTTCCATTCTGATGGTTTGTGGCAAACATTGCAAAGACGCAAATCCATGCTCAGATGCCAACTTATCCAGATAACTTAATTGATGGGCATAACGGCCACTGCTGCGCAGCGTATAGCCTATGCTGCGCGGCTCCTGAATTGCGCCCTCATCAGCAGATTCAACAGAAAAAGTGAACAGGCCATCTGCAATCAGCAAACGACTGACTTCTGAGATGATCTTGTCAAGTTGCCCCAAATACACAAATACATCAGCCGCCGTCACCACTTCATAACTTGCAGCTGCTTCTTGCTGTGTCATGCTGAGTAAATCTGCCTTGATCAGTCTGTGATAAATCTGCCTTGCCTGGGCTTTTAACAGCATTTTTTCGGACAGATCAACACCCACCAAACTTGCGGCCATGGGGGCAAGCTCTTTCGCCACCAAACCAGTACCACAACCCAAATCAAGTATGCGCCAGGCGCTTTTGTCAGCAACCTTCAATAGCCTGAGTTCTTTACCAATGACAGCTGGAATATGGTACTCCAACACCTCCTGCAGATGCTGGTCAAAGCGTTCGGCATAGTCATCAAATACTTTGCTGACATAGCTCACTGGTGCCTGTGAACTGGCCTGACCAGTCAGGACATGTATGAAATGCAAGGCGTTACCCTGTTGCGGATCCAGGGCGATGGCACGTTGGTAACTGCTTATTGCCTGTGCAGTCTGGCCAGCGTCCTTATAAATATTGCCCAGAGTGTTATGAATCTCAGCAAGATTTGGCTGCAATGCAGCTGCGCGTTCTGCACATTGCATGGCGAGGTTTAGATCCTTACGTTTTTGATAGATCAGCGCCAGGTTATTCCAGGGTTCAGCTAATGCCGCATTCAAACTGCTTGCATGCTTGTAGGCTGAGATAGCCTCATCCTCTCGCCTCATATCTTTATAAACATTGCCGATATTACTATGCGCCTCAGCGTAGACAGGCTTGAGTTTGCATGCTTGCTGAAAACATTCCAGCGCCTGATCCAACTGAGCTGATTCGCGCAATGCTGATCCCAGATTATTCAGGGCATAAAAATTCTGGGGATTAATTTGCAATGACTGTTTAATAAACTGCACCGCCCGCACATAATCTCCCAGCTGGTGAGCAGTCACTCCGTACAAGTGCAGGGTGTCTGCGTGATCTGGCTTGAGCCGGAGGATTTGCTCATAAATCTTGCTGGCAGTATCAATTTGCCCATTTCGGTGCAGGGCCATACCTTGCTCCAGCCAGCTGGCGATCTGGCCTTGAGTTTGCTGCTTATGTTCCTCCGCTTGCGCATGTGTGGCTTCATCTGCAGCCATGCAACATTGCTTATATTTTTTTCCACTGCCACAAGTACAGGGATCATTGCGACTCAATTTTTTCATTTTCATTACACAAGCTGGCAGAGAAGGATTCGAGATTAATTGATGCCCATGTTAACAATAAGTTGCCAATAATTGCAGGCTTTAACAATGAATCTTTATCAGTAAATACTCATTCTTCACGGGGGCAAGGCCAATTATAAAAAAACCCACCGCTTTACAGAGGTGGGTTTTTTATTTTTACACAACAGGGAGAATATTCTCTCCCTGTTGCATGGGTAGCAAGCCACCCATTTTCCTGCATAGCTTACTGAATTAAGCGATGAAGTCGCCGGCAACGATAGAACCTGCGCCAGTGATTTTAACGATAAAGTCAGTTGCATCAACAGTACCTACAGTGCCACCGATGTTTTGGAAGGCATAAGTACCAGCTGCGGTACCTGCAGTAACAGTAATAACGTAAGCCTGAGTATTCGCTGCCAGAGCCGCGCCAGCTGCAGTTGCTGCCGTAGCGATAGCTGCTGCCAGAGTAGATACATCAGCAGTAGCGATAGACAACAAGTTCAATGTTGTTGCTGCTGTGCCAGTTTTGAACACGTCAGCGCCAGCAACTTTGAAGTTTGCCACTGTATCGATACTAGCCAATACGGAACCAGTAGTGATAGTTTCAGCACCAGTTGCAGTTGCAGACAGGTTGATCGTATCAGCACCAGTACCGCCGGTCACTGTTACTGCTGTAGCTGCTGTACCCAACAGATTAACTGTTTGGCCGCCTGTACCCAGAACAACTACGTCGCCTGTTGCGCCTTTGGAGTAGTTCACAACAACACCAGCACCGTTTTCGTTAGTGAAAGTGTAGCCAGTTGCTGCAGAGCCAGTAACGTTCACTGTTTCAACGCCAGTAACCAGAGCAGAGATGTTCAAGTTAGCACCGATAGCACCGATGTTCAGAACGTCTGCACCCAAGCCGCCGTCCAGCGTTGTTGCGCCGGCGATTTGTGTTGCTGTGTAGTTGAATGTATCTGCACCTGTACCACCAACAACGCTCACTGTGTTAGTACCAGCAGTGAATGTGTTAGTACCGTTAGCCAGTGTGAAGCGTTCGATCGCTGCGTTAGCAACGATAGTGCCAGCTGTAGTCAGAGCGATAGTTTCTGTATTACCAGCAGTTACAGTGCCTGTGAAGCCATTGTATTGTGCTGCAGTCATGGTGTACACGCCTGTTGCTGCCAATGTCAGGTTTTCGAAGCCTGTGATATTTGCAGCAGCAATACTGTCACCAGCACCCAGAACCAGAGTATCAGCAACACCAGCGCCTGCACTGAATGTACCGGAGTAAGACTTAGCTGCTTCCAGTGTCAGTGTGTTGTTACCCAGACCCAGGTTGATATTACCAGCCAGGAATGTGGAAACAGTGTTTGCCAGATCTACGGAATCGTTACCTGTTCCGCCATTGATGGTAGTGATACCAGTAGTAGCGTTAGTAAAAGTAACGGCATTAGTTGCATTAGCCAGGTTCAATACTTTGATATTGGAAATGGTGCCGCCAGTAGTGCCATTGTTCAGGGAGAATGCAAATGCATCACCCAGAGTGATCGCATCAGTGTCACCCAGATTACCGTTGACTGTTGTACCGTTCAATGTCGCTGTCAAGCCTGTGAAGTTATCGTTCACGCCTGCAACGCTGGTGAATGTACCGCCAGCTGTCAGTGCTGTTGGAGACAATGCTGTACCGCCACCATTAACTGGGTTAGTACCAATATTGCCTGTTGTTACAACAGCGCCACCAGAAACTGTCACTGCATTAGTTGTCGTAGTGTTGTTGACGTTGCCGCCTGTTGCATTGGAAGAAGACGTTGTGTCAATTACCAAAGAACCACCAACTACAGAGATCAAAGACAGATCGATACTGTTTGCACCAGCGATATCATCAACGATAGTCAGTTGATGTGGAACATTGCCTGTGAATGTGATCACTGGTGTGCTCAGGGACAGAGCAGCACGTGCAGCAACCAGAGCAGCGTATTGAGAAGCAGTGATCACAACAGCAGAGTTCGCTGTGATGTTTTCAATACCAGACAATTGTGCACCAGCCAGGTTGATCGCACCGTAAGTCACCAGTGTATCGTTACCGCCACCCAGGTTGATCGTGTCTGTTACAACGCGGGCAACTGCAGTCGCTGTGGACTGG
>JAZJXP010000038.1:0-7980 GCA_040390835.1 Pseudomonadota bacterium | reverse complement strand
TTTCTGCAAGTCCTATAAAAAAATAAATGGAGACCAATATGCAGCAGAACCGCTTTTCCTTTCACTTTGCAGTACTTTTTTCAGCTTTAATTTGTGGACCATTCATGAGCACGTCTTTGGCACAAACCGCCTTGCCTGACGCTGAGGCAAGTGACCCACAAAAAATGGGCTGGATGCAGGGCTTCCCGCCTGCACCTGACAAGATCGTCAAGTTCGCCAATGGCAGCAATTATCAGTTCCCGCGTACACGCTGGTCGTTTTCGCATGGGCGTGAACTGGGACCTACCAGCAATGTCTGGCATGGTGCTGGCCCTGTGTCAGTTTTGCCTGTGGCTTTGCGTGATCTGGATAAACTGCGGTTTGCCGATGAAAAGGGCAATGATATAGGCTGGGTCGATATGCAAGCCCGCACTTATACTGACAGCATACTGGTGCTGCATAAGGGCAAGATAGTTTACGAACGTTACCTCGGCATTACCAAAACCTACTTGCCGCATATCGCCATGTCGGTCACCAAGTCTTTTGTAGGTACTCTGGCTGCGACTTTAGCGGCAGAGGGTAAACTGGATCCCAGTGCACCCGTCACGCAATATATCCCTGAACTCAAAGACACCGCCTATGGCGACGCTACCGTGCGCCAGGTCATGGATATGACCATAGGCGTACAGTATTCTGAAAATTATGCTGACCCTAAAGCTGAAGTCTGGGATTACGCCAGGTCAGGCGGCTTGCTGCCAACAGCCGCAACTTATGATGGACCTAAAACCTTTTATGATTTCCTGGTGAAATTAAAAAAAGAAGGCAAGCATGATGAAGCCTTTGCCTACAAGACCGTGAATGCTGAAGTGCTGGCCTGGATACTCAAGCGCGCTACCGGGCAAAATCTGTCTGATCTGCTATCTGAACGTATCTGGCAAAAACTGGGTACAGAGAATGATGCCTATTTTGCTGTGGATAGCGTAGGTACCGAGCAGGGCGGCGGTGGCTTGAATTTGACGCTGCGCGATATGGCGCGCTTTGGCGAAATGATGCGTTTGAATGGCAAGTTCAATGGTCGGCAAATCATTCCAGCCGCTGCAGTAGCAGATATACGCAAGGGTGCCGATCCAGCCAAATTTTCCAAAGCAGGCTATGCCACTTTGCCCGGCTACTCATACCGCAATATGTGGTGGGTAGGGCACAACAGCCACCAGACATTTGAAGCCCGTGGCATACACGGACAACGTATTTATATCGACCCGGTGGCCGAGATGGTCATCGTTAAATTTTCTTCCCATCCCATTGCCGCCAATGGCGCGACTGACCCTGTCACTTACCGCGCCTTTCAGGCTTTGGCAAACCACTTGATGAAATGAGCAAAATCATGACGACTAGTTCTCAACTTTCTTACCAACGTATTGTGCTGGCCTCCCGTCCCAAGGGTCAGGTTGTGCCAGAAAATTTCCGCCTTGAATCCTTGCCTGTGCCAGAACTCAAGGATGGCGAGCTACTGGTTCGCAATCACTACATGTCGCTAGACCCTTACATGCGTGGCCGCATGGAAGATGCAAAAAGCTACGCCGCTCCACAAGTCATAGGCGAAACCATGATAGGCGGCACCGTGGGTGAAGTGGTCGCCAGCAAGAATGCCAAATTCAGCGCCGGTGACAAAGTCATAGGCATGCTGGGCTGGTCAGAAATGGGCGTGTCTGATGGCTTGTTGCTGCGTAAAGTCGATACGACTCACATTCCATTGTCGGCCTACCTGGGTTCGGTTGGTATGCCTGGGCTGACTGCCTGGTATGGCCTGACCCAGATCATGCAGCCCAAGGCTGGTGAAACTATCGTGGTATCTGCCGCCAGTGGTGCAGTGGGCAGCGTAGTTGGTCAAATGGGTAAGCAACTGGGTTGCCGCGTGGTTGGTATAGCCGGTGGTGCAGATAAATGTGCTTACGTGGTCAATGAATTGGGCTTTGATGCATGCATCGATTACAAAGCGGGCAATCTGGAAGCTGACTTGGCCGCAGCGACGCCGGATGGTATTGATGCCGTATTTGAAAACGTTGGTGGTGAAATATTTGATGCCAGCCTGGCACGCATGAATGCTTTTGGCCGTATTGCCCTGTGTGGTTTGATTGCCGGCTATAACGGTGAACAACTGAGCATCAAGAACGCTCGCGTATTTTTGACCATGCGTCTGACCATGCGTGGCTTTATCGTCTCTGAGCACATGGATTTGTGGCCGCAAGGATTGAAGGAACTGGGTGGCCTGGTTGCGACTGGTAAATTGAAGTTCCGTGAATCTGTCGCTGAAGGGATTGCTGCTGCGCCAGAAGCATTTATTGGCCTGTTGAAAGGCAAGAATTTCGGCAAGCAGTTGGTGAAGCTTATCTGAGTTAATCGTATAAACCTAAAGAGCACAGAACAACCATGTCCGATCTTATCTTCCATAATTTTGCAGTTTCTCCATTTTCAGAAAAAATCCGCCTGATTTTTGGATTTAAGCAATTGAGCTGGAAATCGGTTACGGTGCCTATCATCATGCCCAAGCCTGATGTGACCGCATTGACAGGTGGTTACCGACGCACGCCCATACTGCAAATTGGGGCGGATATTTATTGCGATACTTCTTTGATTGCCGAGGTGTTGGATAAGCGCTCGCCAGCACCCACATTATATCCCACTGCCATCAACGGCATTGCGCGCAACCTGGCGCAATGGGCGGATACTACCTTATTCTGGACATCTATCCCCTATGCATTTCAACCAGCAGCCATTCCTTCCATATTCGGAAATATCAGTGCTGAAGAAATGCAGGCCTTCAGCGCAGACCGTGCAACCATGCGTGGCAATATGCCGCGTACCAGCATGGGAGAAGCAAAAGGGCAGCTTTGCGAATATTTAAGGCGTCTGGACAACATGCTCAGTGGAGATGCGCCATTTCTGTTAGGGGCGCAAACCAGTATTGCTGATTTTTCTGTCTACCAGGCGCTGTGGTTGATACGCATAGCACCGGCAATCAATCCTATTTTCGATGCTTATCCAAAGCTCTTGAAATGGATGGACCGAGTTGCCGCTTTCGGGCATCACCAGTCTGAAGCTCTGAGCAGTACGGAAGCATTGGACATCGCCAGGAACGCGCAAGGGTTTGACATTGATGGACGTAACTTCGTTGACAGCCATGGCATAGCGCTGAGTGAGCAGGTCGCCATCATGCCGACCGACTATGCGCTGGACCCGGTGGTGGGTGAATTGATGATCGCCAGTGAAAATGAATTAGCCGTGCGTCGTGAAGATGCGCGTGCAGGAACTGTGGTCGTGCATTTCCCGCGTGTAGGCTTCCAGATGAAACGTGCAAAATAAACTGAATCAAAATAAATGAACTTACTAAATTACATATAGGAGACAACATGAAGGTATTCAAAGACAGAGTAGCCGTGATTACCGGTGGTGCCAGCGGTTTTGGCCGTGAATTTGCGATTATCGGTGCGCGCCTGGGTATGAAGTTGGTGCTGGCTGATGTGCAGCAAGATGCCCTGGATAAAACCAAAGCCGAGCTGGAAGCGCAAGGTGCACAAGTGCTGGCCATGCGTTGCGATATACGCCATGCAGAAGAAGTGCAGGCATTGGCTGATGCCACGATGGAAAAATTTGGTGCCGTGCATTTGGTATTCAATAATGCCGGTGTCGGTTCTGGCGGCCTGATCTGGGAAAACACCCAAGCTGACTGGGATTGGGTGATAGGCGTCAATCTCTGGGGTGTCATTCACGGCGTGCGCATCTTCACCAACCTCATGCTGGAATGCGCGAAAAAAGACCCGCAATTTGAAGGGCATATCGTCAATACGGCATCCATGGCTGGTTTGCTGAATGCGCCGACCATGGGTGTGTATAACGTCTCCAAGCATGCAGTAGTGTCTCTGTCAGAATCCCTGTATCAGGATTTGAAACTGGTAGAAGCACCGATTGGTGCATCTGTGTTGTGCCCTTATTTTGTACCTACCGGCATTTCACAGTCCCATAGAAATCGTCCTGAAGATGTGCCAGGTTCTGCGCCAACTGCCAGCCAAAGAGCCGCTCAGGCCATGTCAGACAAGGCTGTGAATTCTGGTAAGGTAACCGCAGAAGAAGTGGCAGAAAATACCTTCAAGGCAATTGCTGACGACCAGTTCTATATCTTCTCGCATCCTGGTGCTTTGGGTAATGTGCAGGAACGTATGGAAGACATAGTCCTGCAACGTAACCCTGGTGACCCTTATAAGGCCGCGCCGCATATCCGTGACATGCTCAGAGCCAAGTTAAAGGTTTAATCATCAATTTACAGGCATCAGGGAGAAGCATAGATGACAGCAGAAATTCAAAGTAATCAGTTTGCTACACTGGACAATGGAACTCGCCTGCATTTCGCTAGTGCGGGTGAGCGAGGCAGGCCATTGATCTTGTTCGTGCATGGCTTTCCAGAATTCTGGTATGAATGGTCGGCTCAGTTGGCTGAATTCGGGCAAGATTATTTTGCCGTGGCACCGGATTTGCGCGGCTTCAATCTGTCAGACATGCCAACTGATGTTGCTGCCTACAAGGCCAGGCATATTGTTGATGACCTGCGCTTGCTTATCGCCCATCTAGGCTACCAGCACGCCACGGTCGTCGCCCATGATTGGGGCGGGGCGGTATGCTGGAATATGGCGATTGCCCTGCCTGCCTTGTTTGAAAAACTGATTATCATCAACTCACCGCATCCATACCTGTTCATGCAGGCACTGGCGACTGATCCTGCGCAAAGGACTTCCAGTGAATACATGAACTGGTTGCGTAATCCCGGGTCTGAAGAAGCGCTAGCTAAAGACGACTTTGCCCTCATGGATGGCTTCTTTAACGGTATGGGGCAGGGTGAGGCTGCGTGGTTTGATGCAGGGACACAAGCTGCGTATCATGCTTGCTGGGCGCGTGGGTTGACCGGTGGTGTCAATTACTACCGAGCTTCACCATTGCACCCACCGACAGAAAAAAATCCGGGGCCTTTGCAATTGAATCTGAATCCGGCTGATTTTCAGGTGAAAGTGCCTACCCGCATCATCTGGGGTGAAAATGACAAAGCCTTGCCCAAGACCCTGCTGGATGGTCTGGAAAATTTTGTTGATGATATCCAGATACAGCGTATTGCTGAGGGTTCACACTGGGTTATTCATGAACAGCCTGAACGCGTTAACCGTCTCATCCGTCAATTTTTACAGAGTTAGGGATTATGGCCAAAGCAGATTTTGCTTTCTTTCACCGCTTGCGGGTACGCTGGTCAGAAGTAGACATGCAGGCCATCGTCTTCAATGGCAATTACCTCAATTATTTTGATGTGGCCTTTACCGAATACTGGCGTGCTACCGGCTTGCCAAATGTGATTGCGCAGGCAGCCGAAGGTAAGGAATTGTTTGCCCGTAAATCCACTATTGAATACATGGCGCCGGCCAGATTTGATGATGAACTGGATATTGGTGTACGTTGCGCCAGCATAGGCCGCTCTTCCTTGCAGTTCATCCTCGAAATTTATCTTGGTGAAAACCATTTGATATCTGGTGAACTGGTATACGTCTATGCTGATACAGAAAAACGCAAGGCAGTTGCCGTCACAGATGCATGGCGTGCGATAATTTCATCCTTTGAAACGCAAGCGCCTGCCGATACCCGAACATGAATACTGAAAACCTCCACCTGGTCATTGCAGACTGGGCTACGCTACAAAAAGATGCCCAGGCGATACGCTATGAAGTCTTCGTCATTGAACAAAAAATCCCTGCTGAATTAGAGTGGGACGCTGCTGACGCGCAATGTGTGCATGCAGTTGCTTACGACGCAAATGGCAAGGCAGTGGGGACTGGCCGTCTTTTACCTGATGCACATATTGGTCGTATGGCTGTGCTGGCAACGGCACGTGGCTTGGGTATAGGTGCCAAGATTCTGCGGGCTTTGATGGCAGAGGCGCAGGCCAGAGGGGAGTCGGCAGTGCATTTGAATGCGCAACAGTCCGCAGAGAACTTCTATCTCAAGGAAGGTTTCGCTCGGGATGGAGAGATTTTTGAAGAGGCTGGCATTCCCCATGTCAGCATGGCTTATCAGTTTTCATGACTGACTAAACTACAGCAGAACTGTCTCAACTGTGTTGCAGGGATAGTTTTGCTTGGCTAATATCGAGTTTCAATGCCGTTCAGCACATGTGGCAGGGCGGCATTTTTATTTCAGGTTTTACGCACATCATCTTGCTGGGAAAAACTGATTTTCCCATTCAGTAATTGCCAATACATGACCCAGTCTCCCATGAAAGAAAACAAGGGCTGTTTGAACGAGGCCGGGCGATTCTTTTCGAAAACAAAATGTCCTATCCAGGCAAAGCCATAACCGCAGATGGGCGCTGCCAGTAAATACCCCGCATGGCCAGTGACGATAAACGTGACGATACACAAGATCACAAGGCTGCTTCCAAGAAAGTGCAATTGTCTGCAAGTTTTATTATTGTGTTCAGTCAGGTAAAAAGCATAAAACGCCGAAAAGTCAGTGTATTTCTCTGCCATTGTTGTCTCCATCTGGTTTCCGTCTTTGTTATTACATCTATCAGCGACCGGACAGCCTTGTTATTAGCCATCTTAGGACAAGTATCAGTAGTAGTGTCAGTAAATTTCCATATCTTCAAATGATTTATCAAATTTTCAATGATGCTGTATAGATAGTGGTAAATTGCAATATTGACATTGTAAAAATATCTACTATTATTCAAGTTGATATATCTTTAAGAAATAACTATATATGATTTTTGCTACTAAGCATGGTCTTGCGATAGTTATATTTAATGGCATAAGTGTTTGAAGTTAAAAGCTTTATTTAAGGACACAATTTTTAATAATTTCCTTGTGGCATTAAATTTCGTGTGGCAATATGAGTTTGTTGAACAAACTTATGCAAGCCCTGAACATTCAAACCAAGTCAAACATTTTTGCCGCTGACAACGTTTTTGGGGAAATCATGAACATCGAGAATTCGAAAGTCTCCACCCGCCTGATCACTGGTTTTGGCTTGGTGTTGGGTTTGTTACTGGTTGTCCTGTTGCTGGGCACAACTTATATGGCGAAGATGCATCAGCGTCTGGAAGAAATCGCCAACGTCAATAATGTACAGTCCAAGCTGGCATCAACCATGTATCTGACCGTGACCGAACGGGCACTGGCTTTGCGCAATCTCATTTTATTGTCAGATGAAGCAGAGATCCAGATAGAAGTGAAAAGGATAGCCGCACAGAACAAGAGATATGCTGAGGCTGAAGATAAACTCACGCAGATGCTGAGAGGGGATCCAAACGCCACGCCAGAGCAAATTGCCTTGCTGGGTAAGATCAGGGATCAAGCTAAATTATCTGAACCTTTTATCACCAAAGGCGCGGAGCTGGGTGTCAATAAACAAGGTGATGAGGCTTATAAATTACTGCGCTTCGAATTTCGCCCGATACAAAAGAAATGGTGGGATTTGCTGAATGAATTTATTTCTGATGAAGAAAAACAAAATTCGGAAGCCATTGCCCAGGCACAGCAAGATTATACCGACGCGAAAAAACTCATGTACATGTTTGGTGCTGCGGCCTTGCTGGTTGGCATGCTGGCAGCATGGCTCATCGTCAGAAGTTTGCTAAAACAACTGGGTGGCGAGCCGCGTCATGCAGTGCAAATTGCCGAAAGAATTGCGGCAGGTGATTTGTCTGTTCCCATCAAACTGGCAGATAAGGACACACATAGCCTCATGCATGCCATGCATGAAATGCAAAAAGGACTGGCAGACATTGTTGGTATGGTGCGTTCAGGCACTGACACGATCGCTACTGCGTCCAGGCAAATTGCCTCAGGCAACATGGATTTGTCTTCCCGCACAGAGGCGCAGGCTGGTTCTTTGGAAGAAACAGCATCCTCTATGGAAGAACTGACTTCTACCGTCAAACAAAATGCTGACAACGCCCGTCAGGCA
>JAZJXP010000037.1:23396-83818 GCA_040390835.1 Pseudomonadota bacterium | reverse complement strand
TTGATTGTAAAGTGGCGACATCGTCCCTGGCTGGGTCGAGTGTAACCAGCAGGATGGATAAATGGGACTTTTCTTGCTCATCCAGTTTTTTCTCCAGCATTCTTATGGTGTCTATCAGCATGGGGCAAACATATTCACATGAGTTATAGAACATGCTGGCGATCACAATATGTCCAGCCTGGTTCGCCAGCTTGAATTTATTGGCTTGCTGATTTTCTAGTGTAATCGGCAATTGGTAAACTGAGTCACCTGGAAAAGTTTGTACTTGCTTCGTGGTTTTTGCTGGCTCGACAGCACCTGCATAGGTAGCTAGCGTACATATAAAGAGGGCGGCAACAATCGCCGTGGATGCGTTCAATACTGATTTCATTTTCTTTCTCCATTGAGGTCACGAGCGCAGCGGAATCCAAGATTGTCGGTAGTACTTGCACCCGTCAACGATGACAGCAATGCGACCCGCATCAAGATTGCATAATTCTCTTTATTTTGCAGACTGATAGCCCCGGCACCACAAAATTGCAACTTGTCCGGGTCACCCTGAGTGCGGCTGTCAGCACTGATCAGCAAGGCATTGAAGTCGCTGACCCATTCCCATATCAGGCCATGCATATCTTTGATGCCGTAATAATTGGGTGTGTGGCCGATGTTAGTTGAGTTCGTTGACGACTGATCCGACGATGCTGAATACCAGGAAAGTATGCGTGCCAACCAGGCCGGGTCGCTACGGGCATCGGCATGTTGCTCATCTGCTGCAGCGACCAGTTCCCATTCATACCATGCAGGTAATCGCGCATTTTCAGATTCGCAATAGGCCTGGGCTGCATGCCAACTGACGCTGGTGGCTGCCTGTGTCAATTTTTGTGCATCACCGGTTTCACTTGGAGACGCCCATGCATGTAGGTAACTGGCATCAGCAAAAATAGACGGAACTCTATCTCTTTGCCATTCTGGATGTGTTTGCAAAAATTGCTGGTATTCGCCATTCGTTGCAGGGCTGGCGCGCATGGCAAAGGGTTTGACCTTTGCCTTGTCTTTAAGGTCTGGCCCTGACAATACGCTGGCAAACTGATTGCCGGGAATGGCGACATAATCAGCGGCATTGGTAGCAGGTGAAGAGAGCAAAAAAACTGCACTCAGCAAAACCAGCTGGGACTTTGATTTGCTGTCGCACCTATACCAATTCGCCATAAATTTATCGCTGTTCAGTTGAAAGTGTTGAATACACGGATTAATGTGCTGCTGCTTTCACCGGTACGGCCTTGGCGCGTTCCGTCTTGACTTCACTGGCTAATACGCGCCCACCTTTGTTGCCCCAGTTGTTCAAGGCATAAGTCAGGATATTGGCGACTTCATCATCATTCAATTGATTCATCGCTGGCATGACAGAATCAAACTCTTTCCCATTGACTGTGACCTTGCCAGTCAATCCTCGTAACAGCACACCGATGGACCTTTGTGGATCTGCATTCAAATAGTCTGACTGTGCCAGCGGAGGGAAGACACTGGGCAGACCTGCACCATTTGCCTGGTGGCAGACAGAGCAAGTACCTGCGAACAATTGCCCGCCTGCATTAACCTGGTCCTGTACCGTTAGCGTGCCACTTTCAGCGGCTTTTGTTGCTGTACTGACTGCTGCCAGATTAGCTTGTGCGCGATCGCCCAGATAGACTGAGTCCAGCTCTTTGCCTGAATAGATGTCTTTCTTGGCAGGACCATCCACTTTCATGATGGCCAGCGCACCTTTATTGAATGCGCGGAAAATCGAATGATCAACCAGTACATAGCTGCCGGGTACTTTGGTCTGGTATTCGACTACAGCGGCACCACCAGCCGGGATGAGAGTAGTTTGTACATTTTTCTGGAAATTGCTGCCGCCCTCAAAACGTACTTTATCGAAGATGGCACCAATCACGTGGAAGCTTGACACCAGGTTAGGGCCGCCATTACCGACGAACAGGCGAATTTTTTCATCTGTCTTTGCAGTCAATGCCTTGTCACCTGTCATGGAGCCTTCTGCACCGTTGAACAAGACATAGGTCGGTTTTTCATCGATGGCTTTTTCCATGTCGAAGGGCTGGTAGCCTTTTTCACGGTATTTTCCTGCGGTGTAGAAGTCACCTTGCATGACATAGTATTCATGGTCCACAGGCGACAAGCCTTGTGGCGGTTCAACCAGGATCAAGCCATACATGCCGTTGGCAACATGCATGCCGACAGGTGCTGTCGCGCAGTGATAGACGTAGATACCTTCATTGAGTGCCTTGAAGGTAAATTGTGATTCATGGCCAGGTGCAGTAAAACTGGATGATGCACCGCCGCCAGGACCAGTCACACCATGCAAATCGATGTTATGCGGCATCTTGCTGCTGGGATGGTTTTTCAAGTGAAATTCGACGGTGTCACCCTGGCGCACGCGGATGAAACTACCTGGAACAGTGCCACCAAAGGTCCAGAACATGTATTTCACCCCTTCAGAAATTGCCATTTCCTTTTCTACGACTTCCAGTTCGACGATCACCTTTGCGGGATAGTTGCGGTGTAGTGGCGGCGGTACATTTGGCGGGCTGGTGAGTACTGCGTGGATGGGCTTCCCTTGTGGCGGACCAAAATCACTAGAGCTTTTATTGTTTTTGGTATCTGCAGCATGCGCTGACAAAGTCAGGAATAGGGAAGCGAGTAATATCCGCGAGGCTACGGAAGCAGAGAGTCCTCTGAACATGTCTTTCATATGAGCACCTTTGTTATGTGAAGCTAGTGAGCTTGGGGGGGAATATCGTCGCTATTCACAATACTGGTGTATTTCTCAAAGATCCTTGATATGAAATAAGAAGTTAGAAGTTTTCCCGGGAAGTGATCATTTTTTTACTTACAGTGATGACTGACAGCGACAAAATGAGTTCTATGTAGCGCTTGATTTTCGCTTTACTTTATTGCTTGGAAAAATTTGTATTTTGTTAGTTTTGCTTTTTTGTGCGATTAAATCTGCCAGTGTTACTGCATCAAGTACCGACAGATATGAGGCGGTTGCTTTGCTTAACACGCCTTTTAAAATACACGCACTTGCATAGCTACAAGTGTTGCTCTGGCCGTCAAAACACTCCGCCATATGAAAGTCAGATTCAGCGTCACGTACTACATCACCTATATTAATTTTTTCTGGAGGCAGATTGAGTTTCAAGCCACCATGACGACCGCGTATGGTCTCCACTTTATTTGACATTCCCAGTTGATGGACAACCTTGGTCAGATGGCTTTTTGAAATGCTGTGCAGCTCAGCAATTTCTTGTACGGTAACCAGTCTATCAGGGTGTTGTGCCAGATAAATCAGGGTGCGCAATGTGTAGTCAGTAAATGCAGTTAATCTCATATTCATTCCAAAAGCCTGTCTATGCACTTGAGATTGTATGGTCTAAGTACATCGCCATTTCTCAATTGCCTATTAAGATACATATAGTATAGATGTTTATAAACCTTACCTGATTTATGTCAAAAATTTGATCTTCATCAAGGCTTTTGCATTAAACATTCATTCTGTTTGTATCTTTAAATACATGTATATAAAATGAATCTTTAATGAGTCAAGCATGTTTCGCCGACAAAATTCAGTCAGATGAAGCATGCCCTTGAGTCAGCTAATTTTTTCAAATCACCAATAAGGAAACACGCCATGCATGCCACGCGTAAACTCTGGACTTGGCTCGCCGTTATCTGTGTTTTATCTTTTGCCGTCTTGGGCTGGGTAGGCACAGAGATTTACTTGACTGCGCCGCCTATCCCCAAACAAGTTGTCAGTAGCAAGGGCACTGTCTTATTTTCAGAGGGACAGGTGCAGCGCGGCCAGGAAGCCTGGCTATCTGCAGGTGGGCAGCAATTGGGGTCGGTATGGGGGCATGGTAGTTATGTTGCACCAGACTGGTCTGCCGATTGGTTGCATCGTGAGTCACTGGCTTTACTCGAAATATGGGCGCAAAAAGAAGCGCAGACATCATTTGAGCAGCTTGGCCTGGGACGTCAGGCAGAATTGAAAGCGCGCTTGAAGGAGGAGATGCGGCACAATACTTATGACTCATCCAACAATGTGATTGCACTGAGCGACGACCGGGCAAAGGCAGTTCAGCAAGTTGCGCAACATTATATTGCCCTGTTTGGTAATGATCCTTCATTGGAAAAATTACGCGAGCAATATGCGATGAACCGGGGCACTTTGCCAGAAATCAAGGATTTACAAGCCTTGCCCGCATTCTTCTTTTGGTCAGCATGGTCTGCGGCTACAGACAGGCCAGGCGCCAGGGATCTTAGCTACACCAGCAATTGGCCGCATGAACCACTGGTGGACAATACGCCGACTGCCGGAGCTGGCATCTGGTCCATCGCCAGTATCATACTGATGATCGCTGCCATTGCCGGTATGATTTTCTATCATTCCATCAGCAAGGAAGAGGGGGACCCGGTACCGCCCAAAGCTGATCCTTTGTTTGACCTGAAGCCTACGCCTTCTATGAAAGCAACCAGGAAGTATTTCTATGTCGTCATAGGCCTGATACTGGCGCAAGTCGGCATGGGGGTGATTACAGCCCACTATGCTGTCGAAGGGCATAGTTTTTTTGGCTTTCCTCTGGCTGACATACTGCCATTCACTGTCAGCCGCACGATACATACGCAATTTGCCGTGCTGTGGATTGCCACTGCCTGGCTGGCGACTGGCCTGTATATAGCACCTGCAATTTCAGGCCATGAACCCAGGTTTCAAAAACTTGGTGTCAATGTCCTGTTCTATGCCTTGCTCTTTATCGTTATCGGCTCTACTGCATTTGGCTGGCTGGGTAGCCTGCAACACAAGGGCAATGAATTCAGTTTCTGGATAGGTAATCAGGGGCTGGAGTTCACCAGCATGGGCCGGGTCTGGCAAATACTTCTATTCATCGGCTTGTTGTTTTGGGTGACCTTACTGGGGCGTGGTTTATTGCCAGCACTGAAAAAGCCATCCGAGAGCCGTGGCCTGATTGCAATGGTATTCCTGGCAGCCATGTGTATAGGTGCTTTCTATGCCACATCCCTGACCTGGGGGCCACATACCCATTATTCGATGATTGAGTACTGGCGCTGGTGGTTGGTGCATTTGTGGGTCGAAGGCTTCTTTGAAGTGTTCGCCACTGCAGTCATCGCCTTGTTGTTCACCCGCCTGGGCTTGATACGTGCGGCAACGGCTAATAGCGCAATTATTCTGGAAACCATAGTCTTCCTGTTCGGCGGTATTCTGGGAACCTTGCATCACTTGTATTTCACAGGAACCCCCACTTTTGTCATCGCGATTGGTGCCATGTTCTCTGCGTTGGAGGTTGTGCCACTGGCCATGATAGGTGTAGAAGCTTTCCGTAATTATCAACGTTCAAAAGCAGCGCCCTGGGTGCAGGCATACAAGTGGTCGATACTGTGCTTTATTGCCGTTGGATTCTGGAATACCGTTGGTGCAGGCTTGCTCGGATTTTCCATCAATACGCCGCTTGCCTTGTACTACATGCAAGGTTTGAATATGACTGCTGCACATGGTCATGCAGCGTTGTTTGGCGTCTACGGCATGCTGGGCATAGGCTTGCTGTTGTTCTGTCTGAGAGGCTTGTCTGATCGTGCTCTTTGGTCGGATAAATTATTGCAAGCGATGTTCTGGCTGCTCAATATAGGACTGGCAATGATGGTCTTCATGTCGCTGGTACCAGCGGGCATTTATCAGGCTGTAGCAAGCATTACCAAAGGCATGTGGTTTGCACGTTCACCAGAAATCATCCATTCGCACTTCATGGAAACCCTGGTGTGGATGCGGGTTCCCGGTGACATCGTGTTCTCGATTGGTGTGGTTTGCCTGGCTGTATTTGCCTTGCGCCTGTTGACAGGAAGAAAGCCTGTGCAAACGAACGCAACTGATATGAGCTACGCCAAAGTTTCCAACAAGGCTTAGTCATTTCTTGGTAATTGCTTAGTTATTTATTTAAGGGAGGGCAGAAAAGGCTCTCCCTGTGTTTTTTGCTTATTTTCATCTATATTAAAAGGAGTTTCATCATGGTTCACGATTGTTCCATCCCCGTATTGGCTGACGGCGTGTATGAATTTGATGCGCGTGGCGTTGCCAAGCGTTTTCGTCATGCAGCGATTTTTGGTGCCTTGTCGGCATTAAAGCCAGGGGAAACCATGCGTTTTTGCAATGACCATAATCCCTTGCCATTACTGGCACAAATCGGGCAACACTTTGGTACTGGCGTGAAGATCACCTATGTTTCACAAGAGCCAAGCGAAATCATTATTGATTTTCATGTGGCAACTTGATCTGTTGCTGCTGACGTCACTGTCCCTGATTGCAATACGAGGAGAAATAAAATGGCCACACCACATTTACACTCAGGAGAAATGACCAACTTGCTGGTGCCTGAAGGGCAATTACTGGCGGTACCGGCGCACGCCTTGTTTAAAGACGAGCATCTTGAAGTCATCCTCATGAACCTGGCACAGGGAAAGAGCCTGCCTTCGCATCACGTGCAAGGCCCCATCACCATACAGTGTTTGTCTGGTGAGGTACAAGTCGAATTGCAGGCAGGCACTAAGATCATGCATGCGGGTGACTTGCTGTATCTGGCCGCCGGTTTGCCGCATGCAGTTGTGGCGATCAGCAATACTTCTTTTCTGGTGACGATAGTTTTGTTGAAAGCTGTAGCTTAGTAAGCCATTCAGCCGGAGCAAACATAAAAAAAGCCGTCACAAACGTGACGGCTTTTTTAGCCTGAAAACAGGGTCGGGAACTTATCCGCCCCTGCGCATCATTTCAAAAAACTCTGCGTTGTTTTTCGTGGCTATCATCTTGTTGTCGATTTGCAGTATGTGATTTTCGTTACAACTGGCATTATTTTTTGCGGACATTGTGTTCGCTTGATATTAACTAATTTGGTTTGCCAATTTCCTTAAAGTTGTGTACCTCGAATCTTTTGCAAGGTCTTGTGACGCTGCTTCAATTTCGTTCAATATTTCATTTATATCGTATGGTGGCATTGATTTTTCATCACATACTTTGTATAGGAGTTTAAGCATAGACGCAGGATATAGCGTAGCTAGCGAGGACGTAGTACTTTCGGTATTTTGACTAAAAATAATTTCCTGATTTGTAAATGGTACGAGGAATGGCAGTATTAGGTTGATAATTTCTTCAAAATTTTCGCCTGCATCTTCAGCCAAATAGATGAAAAATCTTGTGGTTGCGGGACTCAAATATCTTAGTTCTCGCGGCCAAGCTCTTTGTACGAAGTGCTGCACAAATTTTTCCTGGGAGGGGTCTCCTGAACGAATCATTTTCCATAGGAGCCACAATGTCGATGTTCGTCCATGCTCGTTAGTGCATTGAAGATATTCTCGTGCCTCGGAAAATAGAAGATAGCTTTGATTATTTCGTTTTCTGTAACAAGCAATTGTTATCTGATGATGTAAGTTTGCAAGTGGGTCATTGTCCCAACACCAAGTTTGAATAGCTTCAAGAACATCATATAAATGTGGCTTTACCTGGGTGAATAAATCGAATGTCCAATTCTGGTCTCCGGTCAAAAGACCATTCCATGCTGGTTCACATAGCTCATGTCTTATGTCAAAGCAAGGAAGTAAAACATGTTTTGTCCATTTCGGATCAATGTAAAGTAAGTAGTTGATCCGACGCATAAGAACAACTACAAAATGATCGCGGCTTTCACCAGTTTTTTCTAACAATTTAGAAATGCGCTTTTTTAGGACGTCAGGCAGTCTTTTGCTTATCGCGTGTTTATCTAAGTTTACTAAACTAAAGAGTGCATCTGTCATTGCTCCGATTGGGGAATTTAGTGCAAACTCAATTGTTCGACGAGAGCGTTTTAGTAATTTATTTTGAGAGTAGGTATTGCCAATTGAGCTTTGAAGTGCGCTTTCTTCCAATTGATAGAATTTATCAATTGTTTTATCCCAAATATCTAGTGCATGCTCTGGATTGGTATTGATCGCGGTACTTAAATGATTTTTGTACCAATGAGCGATTGAGTAAGATAATTGTTCAAAACTTGGCAAAGGCAGATTTAATAGTCGAAGAGCTAACAACAACACCAATCTTGGTTTCTGATTGGATGGCCATTGATTTAAAATATCTGACCAATAGCGAATCGGGTATTCGTTGTTTTTTAATCTAATGGTTAAAGCACGCAATGCTCTGGATGGATGAGCACTGACAAGTCCTCTAAATGGTTGATCTTCAGTTAGCTCTTGGTGTCTTATTTCGCTATTTTTATCATCGATGGCGGTTATTTCACTTATTGAAATATCATCCAAGACTGCATGGTCTATATTTGCTCTTACTATACCGCTGATTATATTGGGGCTTAACGAAGTTTGATTTTCAAGCGCCTCTGTCCATAATGTATTTGTTCTAAGCTCTTCAAGGCAGTGTCGTGCATTTTCTGGTAAAACACATCCTGTTCTTTGTAGAGATCCCAGTCGTGATACTACAGAGTAAAAATATCTTTGCGGATGTTTTTCATTTTTAAAATAAGGGCCGTCTACAACTCTAGAAGAAAGTACTTCTTGTAAATCTATTGAGAGATCACTCCATATAGATTTCATTAAATTGATTATTACAAACTCATACTCACTGTTCCAGAATGACTGATCCGACATGTTTTTCAACCCGTCGTAGATTTCAAATTTTGAAAATAATTCGCCGATTCCCCATGCATGAATTCGCAACTGGTCGAAATAGTGAGGATCATTTTTAGGCCAAAGTGAAACCTCTCTTCTCGCTTGTTCTGGAGCAACGACAGCAAGACGGTCAAAAAAATTAATGAAATATCTCAATAGAATTTCTTCGCCTTTAGCAGTTGAGTAAAGTGCATCCTTGTTCCATATGGATGGCGCATGATAATAGCCAACGTGATCTATAAGATTTAAAGCTCTATCAAACGACTTTCGTAAGATGGGAAGCACCTTGATTAAATGATCTTCAGGAATTGTCGGCAGATTCTCGCTTAAATGTGGAAATCTAATCTCGATCCTTAGAATATTGTCCGAAGGATTTTCTGGGTCAAATACCGTCGGTGGTTGGTCTGTAAATTTGGATTCACGATAAACGCATAGGTATGGTTGAAGAATTCTTTCTAATTTACGCAATGTGTAGTTGTTCCATCCATCCGTTTTTGTTCTGGTTACAAATTTTTCCCAGAGGTATCTATTGCCAAAATCTGAGTTATGGTTAAAGTACTCAATGATAAGCAGCCAATTTGCGTGTATTGCAGGCAATAAACTAGATTCTGATTTATATAGCGCTCTACGAAGCTCCGCAAGCAAATTGGGATTCAATTGGTTTTTCCCAATGCACCACCAAATTGTCACTGGATCATGAAGTATTTTTGAAATCCAAACCGTTAGATAAGCTAGGCGAGGAGGAAGGTCATTATTTCTCTGATGATAAGCACACAAACCAATTTGAAAACATGGAGTGTCATCTGATGTTATAGAATTTAAGAGATCATAACCTTTTATTTGGCTTAGTCTTCCGTCTTCCGATAGCATGCAAATATCACTGTCTAAGCCATATATATTATTTGGAGTATAAGTTTGAGGCGGCTCGTTAAATGAGAATCTATTTAATGTGATTTCTTCGGCGTTCCTGATTGCTCCATCAAACACACAAAGCCATTCCGCGCATGGTGGTGGATTGCATTCTGAAAACAACTTCGCACCATTTGTCGAGCTAACTAGATGTGCAACTTGTCCCCTTTCGACCGGAGACAGTTCTTTGGGGTTTTGTCGAGCTAGATTCAATATCTTTTGATTCCAATCGGAAGGATTTTCTGAGAAGTCTGCCCATGCATTAAGTGAGTTCCATAAATCGTCAAAACCGGGGAACGAAATTCCTCGTACGCCCCTATGCTCCCACTTCCCATCAACATCTTCTTTAGTTCCTCGATCAAATGCATAAATTGTTGCTTCTGACTTTATA
Organism: Pseudomonadota bacterium; assembly: GCA_040390835.1. Lineage (GTDB taxonomy): Bacteria > Pseudomonadota > Gammaproteobacteria > Burkholderiales > Burkholderiaceae_D > Undibacterium. Next base: position 73,821 of record JAZJXP010000037.1, on the reverse strand, counting down.
TTTGCGGTATGTAGACCTTCGAGTAGATATCTTACTGGCGGATCGTCAGCCGAATAACCGAGTAGCACAATAGTGTACCGACTAGCTAGTTGCTTAATGAAGCGACTAGCCCAGCCATTGACGAGGTATGCTCGGCCGAAATCCGCACTGCTGATTATTAGGCTATCTGGAGCACCTTGTTTTCTGAAATCTTTAGACCACCTTCCGTGTAGATAGATCAACCCATCCAACAATTGACCGCTATGCAAATCGGGCATGCCTGGTGGTGTATAGCTTTTTAAGCCTTTATGCGCATACTCAAATAGCAGATCATAGTTGGTTGTAACGAGTTGAGGCTGTTGATTTTTTCCTTTAGCTAATCGAATAATAGTCTTATGATTGCTTGTGTCAGTCTTTCTATTTATGCGGACAGCGTCATTGACCTCTTGTTCAACCGCTTCAGAACCGTATTCTTGTTGTAGTAGGTAAAAAGTTTGGTCTAAAGAAAACTGGAGGGAGTGTATGTGGCCTTGTAAGAGGCCATTAATTTCACGCTTTTGGACCGATAATGAATTTAAGGCTTGGCTCGAAACCCCCAGTTTATCCATAACCCTTTTTGTTAAAACGAGAAAAGACGGTAAGCCCGCTGGCATTGATATACCTGCACCGCAGAAAAATACTACTCGCCCTTGACTCTGCGCATCAATGAGATCATTTGGTATATCCGGCCCATTTAAGTAGAAACGCATAATATGAATTCTTTGGTTTTAAAATTTATACGGATGTGTTTTCCTGAGTCATTAACTTAACACGGCTATGTCAAAGCATCATAAATTTTAATATTTCAAATGGATGACCAATAAAAAAGCCGCCACAAAGTGACGGCTTTGAAAGACCAGAACGGTGACCAAGGCAATAAGCTTATCCGCCTCTGCGCATCATTTCAAAAAACTCTGCGTTGTTTTTCGTGGCTTTCATCTTGTCGAGGATGAACTCCATCGCTTCGATTTCGTCCATGCTATACAGCAATTTGCGCAAGATCCAGATCTTTTGCAACTGATCCGGCTTGATCAGCAATTCTTCACGACGGGTGCCGGATTTGTTGAGGTTGATGGCTGGGTAGACGCGTTTTTCAGCAAGGCGGCGTTCCAGATGAACTTCCATATTGCCTGTGCCCTTGAATTCTTCATAGATCACATCATCCATGCGGCTGCCGGTTTCGATCAGGGCAGTGGCGATGATGGTCAGTGAGCCGCCTTCTTCTACATTACGTGCTGCGCCGAAGAAGCGTTTTGGACGTTGCAGCGCATTTGCATCCACACCACCAGTCAATACCTTGCCGGAAGCAGGGATGACAGTATTGTAAGCGCGAGCCAGACGGGTGATGGAATCCAGCAGGATGACCACGTCTTTTTTCATTTCTACCAGGCGCTTGGCTTTTTCCAGCACCATTTCAGCAACTTGTACGTGACGTGTAGCTGGTTCATCGAAAGTTGATGCAACCACTTCACCGCGTACTGAGCGTTGCATCTCGGTTACTTCTTCCGGACGTTCATCGATCAGCAAAACGATCAGGGTAACGTCTGGGTGATTGGTGGTAATCGCGTGTGCTACGTGTTGCAGCATGACGGACTTACCGGATTTTGGCGACGCTACCAGCAAACCACGTTGGCCACGGCCTATAGGGGCGATCATGTCGATGATGCGGCCTGTGGTATTTTCTTCGCCGCGCATTTCGCGTTCGAGTGTCAATACCTTGTTCGGGTGCAGCGGCGTCAGGTTTTCAAACAGGATGCGGTGCTTGGAGGCTTCTGGCGATTCGCCATTGACCTTGTCCACCTTCACCAATGCAAAATAGCGTTCACCGTCTTTTGGTGTGCGCACTTCACCTTCGATGGAATCGCCAGTATGCAGATTGAAACGGCGGATTTGCGAAGGAGAAATATAAATATCGTCAGTCGAGGCCATGTAGCTGGCATCTGGCGAGCGCAGGAAGCCAAAGCCGTCAGGCAATACTTCAAGGGCGCCATCGCCAAAAATTTGTTCGCCTGATTTTGCACGTTTTTTGAGGATCGCGAACATCAATTCCTGCTTACGCATACGCGCAGCGTTATCGATATCGAGTCCTATGGCCATTTCCAATAAAGCGGATACGTGTAAGGCCTTTAGTTCAGATAGATGCATGGTGAGTGTCCCGGGATGGGATTATGGGGTGGGGGAGTGAGCAGAGGAACTACGGATTAAACAGGATAGAAAGAATTTCTGTCTTGGTTTCGTTTTATTTAATATTATTTAATTCGGGTCTGAATTTGCATGCAGCAGTTGAGGGTTATCAACCGGGGCAGCTGTCTCTTCGTTTTCTTTATTTAAAGCTGCAAACAATCTTGTTGTTCGCAGCTTTAAAGTTTCAGACCGCAATAATACCTTAAATATTACTGTCAATGAAAGAGGTTAATTGGCCTTTTGCCAATGCACCTACTTTTTGTGCTGCAGCAGCACCGTCTTTGAACAAGATCAGGGTAGGGATGCCACGGATACCAAACTTGGCAGGAATTGCCTGGTTTGCATCTACGTCCATCTTGGCTACGACGATTTTGCCATTATATTCTTTAGCAACTTCTTCCAGTATAGGGGCGATCATTTTGCAAGGACCACACCATTCAGCCCAGAAATCGACCAATACAGGTACGTTAGATTTTAATACGTCTGCTTCGAATGAAGCATCGCTTACATATTTGATGTTTTCGCTCATGGAATCCTCAACGAGAGGGAAAAATTAAGGGGTAACAGCGCCACTGAATGTCGGTATTTTGGACAGCGCCGCATTCTGATTTGAATCTGGGGGTGATAGTCACGAATTCAATAGTGTTGAATAGTGCTGCACCGTGACTAAAGCAAAATGAGTCAGGCGTGGTTAGCTATGCGGTAGATAATAACCTATTTTTTAGAAAAGTGTCATGCTTGGGCCTAAAATGGCAGGGCTGTCGCATAGTATACTTGCTCTACCGGCAAAACCAACTATCCTTGATGCTACATAATCCCCTACTGATACCCGCTGGCCCTCTATTCTGGCAACAGGCTGCCCAGGCGTTTTTACGCGCCGCCAGGGAGCAGGGTTGGGGCCGCGAGCAAGAGCGGGATTTTTCTGCGGTACGGGTCATCGTGCCTACCTATCAGCATGCCCATCTCTTATTAAGAGCATTAGGCACGGTACTGCAAGGCAATTTCATCCCGCCACGCATACAAACTCTGTTTGCCTTGCTGGAAATGCAGGCACCGGATGCTGCGCTGCAAGGTAATGCGGGTGGTGATGCCAGTGAAAGACTCATGGGCTTGTATGCTGAATTACGGCAACATCCCTGGCTGAAGAAATTATTTGGTGCACGCCGTAATACTGACTTATTGCCACTGGCGCAGACCCTGCTGACGCTGTCAGACGAATTGACGGCAGTGTTATTGCCCACCGTAGGTAAGGATAAAAGCAAGCTGGAAAAAGACTGGCAGGCCGCCCTGGCACAATTGCCCGCGCCTGCGCAGGCGCTATTGTCAGAAGAAACGCAACTGGTGTGGTCAGTCTGGCAGAGTCAGCTGGATGGCAACGATCCGCAGGTAAAACGCTATGCGCAGTTACTACAAATTGCGGCACAGGCCGGTGAGCCTTTGCTATGGATAGCCCCCACCTTGCCCAATCCCATGGAGCAGGCTTTTTTGCAAGTCTGGGCCAAAAAACAAAGCGTATTGCAAATCAGCCTGGACTGGCGTCCGCATACCTTGCCGCAGCCGTATTACCACGCCTGGCCGGGTTTGCAGGATATGGGCAGCCAGCATCAGCAAGCCCTGACTGAATATGTCGAGACATCCCATATCCGCCTGTGCCGCGCCACTTCGCTCGAAGATGAGGCAGTGCAGGGCGCGCAAACCATCATCAACTGGCTGCAGGCAGGTAAGCAAAGCGTGGCCGTGGTGGCGCAAGACCGCGTCGTATCCCGTCGCATACGTGCCTTGCTGGAGCGTGCACAGATCATGGTTGCCGATGAAACTGGCTGGAAACTGTCGACCACCCGCGCAGCCGCGGCCATCGCCGCCTGGCTGGAAGTGGTGACCACGCGTGCCGATACCATGGCCTTGCTGGATTTCTTGAAGTCGCCCTATCTGCTATGGAAAGACCCGGACAATACTGAAGTTGAGCAAGATGCCATCGCTGCCAAGGCAGACATGGTCATGCGCATAGAACTGGTCTTGCGTCGCGCCAATGTGCTGGGTGGATGGGAATCAGTCCTGGCCGCGCTGGATGCGGGCAAGGATACCGGGCCCGCCAGCCGCTGGATCAGGTCCATGGCCAGGCAGGCGGGCAATTTCACTGGCAGGCGCAGTTTGTCTGAATGGAGTGCACTGAGTCTGCAAGTGTTCTTTGATCTCTCCATGTTCAATGCCTTCCAGGCTGACCCGGCTGGCGCGCAAATCATACAACTGCTACAGAAATTGCAGCTTGCCTGTCAGGATTTAAAAACGCCATTCGCCTTTGCTGAATGGCGTGCTTTGATGAATCTGCAACTGGAGAGCACGGCATTTGTGTTTGCTCATACCGACAAGCGTGTGGTCATGCTGCCGCTGAATGGTGCTCGCCTGCGCCCCTTTGACGCGGTGCTGTTGGTCGGCGCAGATGCTTCCCACCTGCCATCACAAGCCAGCGAGATTTTGTTTTTTGCGAATGCAGTCAGGCGTGAATGTGGACTGGAAACCCGCGAGTCGCGCCAGCAACAGCAATTGCGTGATTTTGCCGAGCTATTGCTGAGTAACACCAACATCGTTTTATCCTGGCAGGGCAGTCTGAATGGTGAACACAATCCCGTCAGTCCCTGGCTGGAACAACTGGGCTTGACACTGGAACGTACCCAGCAAGGCGTGCTGGACAGCCATCCTCTTGATTTGCCAGTCAGGATCATGCAAGTCAACGCTCAGCATATGCCCACGCCTTCTGCGTCTGCGTTGCTGCCAGCAACCTTATCTGCCAGCGCCTACACTAGCCTGGTGGTGTGCCCTTATCAGTTTTTTGCCGGGCGCATGCTGGGTTTGAGTGCGCTGGATGAACTGTCAGACATGCCGGAAAAGCGTGACTACGGTGACTGGTTGCATGCCATCCTCAAGCGTTACCATGAAGAGTTGAAAACCACTCAAGTCAATCAGCCAGACGTGGACAAAGAAGCCTTGTTGCGTAACATATCCGCTGATTTTTTTGCCGATGTCATGCAAAAAAGCCCGGCGGCACTAGCTTATAGCGTGCGCTGGGAAAAAGTCATCCCCGCCTATGTCGCCTGGATGCAGACGCATGAAGAAGCTGGCTGGCAGTTTGACATGGGTGAAATCAAGAATGAAAAGACGCTGGAATGGCAGGGTGGCCAGGTCATGCTGAAAGGTCGCATAGACCGCATAGACAGAAATGTGAATGGGGAAGTGGCGGTACTCGATTACAAGACTAAAAACTTGAATGACTTGCGCAGGAGACTCAAGGAAGGTGAAGATCATCAACTGCCGTTTTATGGCTTGCTGACGGATTTGCCTGTCAGTTCAGGCAGCTATGTAGCGCTGGAACTGAGTCAGGGCAAGGCTGGCGATGTAGCTGCCGACGACTTTGAGCGTTGGGTATCGGAGTTGGCACTGGCGATTAAAATCAGCATGTCCTCGATACAGAAAGGTTCAAGCTTGCCAGCCCATGGTGTAGAAGCAAATTGCCAGTATTGTGAAATGCGTGGCCTGTGTCGCAAGGGGGCATGGTGATGATTGAAGCTCCTCAATACTCACAGGCTTATGAAGTCAATGGCCAGGCTGTCAGCCACGCCCACTTCACGGCCACTGCCTGTGATCCGCGCCATAGCGTCGTCGTCGAGGCTTGTGCTGGTAGTGGCAAGACCTGGTTGCTGGTGTCGCGCATGTTGCGGCTCTTGCTGGCAGGTGCTGAACCGGCAGAATTGCTGGCGATTACCTTTACCCGCAAGGCCGCTCAGGAAATGCGTGAGCGCCTGATGGATTTGCTGCACGAACTGGCACTGACAGATATCGCTCATGTGAGGCAATTGCTGACTGAGCGTGGCATAGCCGAGGCTGACTTGCAGAATGTCATACCGCTGGCGCGTGGCTTGTATGAAAAGGTCTTGTCCAGCCCGCAGTCATTATCACTGGACACTTTCCATAGCTGGTTTGGCCGTCTGATACAACTGGCACCACTGGCATCTGGCGTACCGCATGGCTTTACTCTGGTGGAAGCTAGTGGTGACATACAGCGTGAAGCCTATGGCCAGCTCATGCAGATGCTGGCGCAAGAAGAGCATGCCGATATCAAGGAAGCACTGCTATTCCTGTATCAGGAAATCGGTGATTTCAATGCACGCGAAATGCTGGAGGCATTCCTCGACAAACGCGCAGAGTGGTGGGCCAGTAACCAGCAAATTGAACTGGGTGGCCCGTTGGACTGGTTGCGTGAATTATGTGGTGCAGACCTCTATCAGGATGCACGGCTCAGTATTTGGGAAGATGCTCAGCTATATCAGCGCATTGCTCATATGGCCCTGATATTGGGGCAGGGTTCAAAGAATAACCAGACCAATGCCAATAAGATAGAGCAGGGCTTGACGGATGGTCCCAGCCTGGATGCCTTTGCCATGATTTGCGATGGTTTCATCAATGGACAGGGCAATATTCGCTCACACAATGTCAAGGTCAAGGCGCTGATCACGTCCATAGAAAAACACCTGGGCATGGACCAAATCAATGCCTTTGAAGATGAATGCGAAGCGATAGTACAGGCACTGAATCAATTGCAAAAACGCAGCGCAGAAAAAATGGTCATGCAAGTCAATGAGGCTCTGTTTTCTGTCGGCACGGCTTATCTTGAATGCTATCAAAGCCTGAAGGCAGACCAACGGGTATTTGATTTTGCTGATCTGGAATGGCAGGCATATCGCCTGCTGAGTAATGAAGAATATGCGGCCTATTTGCATAGCCGCCTTGATGCGCGCTACAAGCATATCTTGCTTGATGAATTCCAGGATACCAATCCCCTGCAATGGGGCATAGTGCAAGCCTGGCTGGAAGCCTATGGTGACGATGGGGCCAAACCAAGTGTGTTTGTGGTGGGTGACCCCAAGCAATCTATTTATCGTTTTCGTCGTGCTGAACCCAGGGTTTTCACCGCCGCTCAAAATATGCTGGCGGCGCAGGGAGCCAGGGTTTTGCGTACTAACCAGACGCGCAGGAATGCGCCGGCGATTGTTGATGTGCTCAATGTCAGTATGCATGGCAATCCGCTGTTTCATGCGCAGACTACAGCGTCTGATACAGATGGTGCGGTTTGGCGTTTGCCATTGATAGGTGTGGTCGTGTCAAGTGATATAGAAGAGGTAAACGAAGAAGAAGCCGTGCCTGCACGTTTCCCTCTGCGTAATTCGCTGACGACACCACTGGAAGAAGCAGAAAACCAGCAACGCTATGAAGAAGGCAAGCAAGTCGCGCAAGCCTTGCTAGGCATACGTGCCGGGCAGGGCGCAGATAACTTTCACTGGAGTGATGTGATGTTGCTGGTCAAGCGCCGCACACACTTGCCTGCCTATGAAAAAGCCTTGCGTGAGGCAGGCATCCCCTTTGTGTCCAGCCGCCGTGGCGGTTTGCTGGATGCGCTGGAAGTGCTGGATTTGATCGCACTATTAAATTTCCTGATGACGCCAGGTGACAACCGTGCATTGGCGCATGTGTTAAAGTCGCCCATCGTGGCAGCCAGTGATGACGACTTGATTGCCCTGGCATTGCGTGGTGAAGCGACATGGTGGAAGCGTTTGCAGGGTCTGTGTTTAGCCTCGAAGCAGGATGAGTCTTATCCATTTCTGCAACGCGCTGCAAAACTGTTGCAACAATGGATGGAAGCTTCTTACTATTTGCCTGTGCATGATTTGCTGGACCGTATCCTGCATCAGGGCGAGGTCTTGCAACGCTATGCACAAGCATCCTCCGTCGCGCAGCGCAGCCAGATCATGGGGAATATCCATAGCTTTACTGAGCTGGCCCTGAACCTGGATGCTGGGCGTTACCCCAGTTTACCAAAGTTCATTGCTGCATTGAGTGCCTTGCGTCGTGGTGGTGACAGTGATGCACCTGATGAATCTGCGGTGGATAGTGCGGCTGATGCTGTGCGCATATTGACCATCCACAGTGCCAAGGGGCTGGAAGCAAAGATAGTCGTCATGCTGGACGCTAATCACAGTGAGTCGATGAAGGACAGGATAGGTGTCCTGTGCCAATGGCCTTTGCAAGCAGGCGAGGAAAGGCATTTTTCTGTCTTTGGTAAAAAAGACCAGCGCGGAGCTGCGCGCGACCGGTTTTTTGCGCAGGAAGAAGCCCAGGCCACGCAAGAAAACTGGAATCTGTTATATGTGGCCATCACACGCGCCAAGCAGATATTGATACTTAGTGGTGTGCAGAATGGAAAAAAGCAGCCTGTTCCTAGCTGGTACAGCTATCTGGATCACGTCGAAGAAAAATTGCCGCATGGGGGCAATGTTGAGAACGAGGTAGAGCAGTATCAGTCATTTAGCATGGCAGTATTTGAGCCTCTTGCCATGCCCGCTGAGCAGGTGGTTGTAGAAGTAAGCAGTGATGAGCAGTTGGAAGGCATAGCCCTGCATACCTTGATGGAGCGTTTGAGCAATAACGCAAAGACCTGGCCTGTTGCAGTCCCGGATGCAGAGACCATTGCGGCCTGGCTGCCTTGTTCCAGTGCAGTGGCAGCAGTAATACGTAAACAAGCTGAGTGTATATTCAGTAATTCTGCATTGCAGAAGTTCTATGATGCTGCTGCATATACATATGCACGCAATGAGATGGATGTACTGGTTGAGCAAAAATTATTGCGTCTGGACAGGGTTGTGGTTTTTTCGCATGAAGTCTGGGTACTGGACTACAAGCGTCAGCTTTTGCCCGGTCAAGAGGCTGGCTATCGTCAGCAATTGCTGGCTTATGTAAACGCCTTAAAGCAGGTATTTTCTGATAAAACAGTCCATGCTGCACTTATTTTAAGCGATGGCAGCCTGATAGACCTGCTCTGAGAGAAAATTTACTCGTATAATTAAAGATCGCATTATTGGCTACCTTGTTGACTACCCTATTGACCATCTTAATGAATGTGTTGCATACCCCTTAAACTGAGACATGATGATTTCCGAATTCGAATTGCTTGCTGAAAAAGTGAAACAGCTTGCCGTGCTGGCACATACCCTGCGCAGCGAAAATGCCAGGTTGCGCAATGATGTGACGTCATTGATGACGAAAAACACAGACTTGCAACAACGCATGCATCAGGCCCATGACCGTGTCTCTGCCTTGCTGGCACAGTTGCCGGCAGAAGTATTGAATGACAAGGAAGCGGCATGAGCGAAGTAAAAGTAATACAGGTCGATGTCAATATCATGGGCCAGAGCTACAAACTCAGTTGCCGCGAAGGTGAAGACCGAGCCCTGCGCGAAGCCGCAGCCTACCTTGATGGCAAAATGTCGGCCATACGCGATGCTGCCAAAGTCAAGGGTACTGACAGGATAGCTGTCATGGCTGCGCTGAGCATGACAACCGAGTTATTGGCAACCAAATCGCCTGAAGGCCCATTGTCTGGCTTATCTCTGGCGGAGGTGAAGCAAACGATCCAGGAAATGCATGAAACCATGGATCAGGCTTTGACGCCGCAAGAAAAACTATTTTGATCAGCTATCTTATTATTTAATTTAATCAAAAAAGCTAGCGATGCGCAGGCATTTCGGGGTACACTTTAGATCCCTGCCGTGTTCGCCAATGCCATATATTCCTTGAACCATTTATGTGCATAGGCCGTGGAAAATTATTCGATGGGTGTGAGCGTCGCTAGTCCGATGAACCCGAAATTGAATTGACTGTGGCCAACTTGAACCGCTTAGGTTCAGGATGCCGGCATAGCGGCATCGGTGGGGACTTATTCTGAACGGCTGTCATTTTTATGACAGCCGTTTTTTTATGCCTCGTCTATTTGTCCTACCTCTGTCTTGCTTGCACTGTTGATGCTGTAAATGCGTAAATGTGCGACAATTTCCTTTTGACTTTGCGGGTGTTCGACATGGCATATTGGTTGATGAAGTCTGAGCCAGATGAAATCAGTATTGACGATGTCCTGGCATTGCCCAGCATCCCCTGGTTTGGCGTACGTAATTACCAGGCGCGTAATTTCATGCGGGATGGCATGCGGGTTGGTGACGGCGTGTTGTTTTACCATTCCAGTTGCGCTGAACCTGGCATTGCTGGCCTGGCAGAAGTAGCCAGTACAGCCTATCCCGATCACACTCAGTTTGAAAAGGACAGCAAATACTTTGACCCCAAAGCGACCCAGGAAACTCCACGCTGGGTGATGGTGGATGTCAAGGCCAAACGTAAAACTCGCTTGCTGAGCCTGGCAGAACTCAGGACCTATCCTGAACTGGCAGATATGACGGTTTTGCAAAAAGGCAGCCGCCTGTCTATTACGCCAGTCAAGCCAGATGAGTGGCGATTTATTCAAAAACTACTGAAGGATGCAGTTTGAAATTCTCTCCGTTCACCACAAATCCTGCTACTGAATCGACCGAAGCTTTAGCCGCAGCCAAATTCATCAAGGAAATTGGTCGCGGTAAAGATGGCGCACGCAGTATGACGCAGGTAGATGCGGCGATGTTATATACAGCAATGCTGGCTGGACGGGTCTCTGATCTGGAACTTGGCGGTATCTTGCTGTCCATGCGCATCAAGGGTGAGTCTATAGAAGAAATTTCGGGTTTCCTGCAGGCGGCGCAGCCCTATATTTTGCCGCTGCAAGCACCTGCCGACAGTCTATATGCGCCAGTAGTCATCCCCACTTACAACGGTGCTCGCAAAAAAGCCAATTTAACGCCCTTGCTGGCGTTGCTGCTGGCACGACGGAGTGTACCTGTACTCGTACATGGCGTGCGCACAGATGCCGGGCGTGTCGCTACTGCAGAGATATTTCAGGCCCTGGGTTTGCCATTGGTAACAAGCGCGGAGCAAGTACAGGAGCAGATACAGCAATTGCAGCCAGCCTTTATGCCCATCGACGTTTTATCACCCGCGATGGCGCATTTGCTGAGTCTGCGCCGTATTCTGGGCGTGCGCAATTCTACCCATACGCTGGTCAAGCTCTTGCAACCTTTTGTCGCACCGGCCTTGCGCCTGAGCTCTTATACTCACCCCGAATATCTGTTGATGCTGCAAGACTATTTTTCCCGTTGCGCACCGGCTGAAGCAGGAGATGTGTTCCTCATGCGTGGTACGGAAGGAGAGGCAGTCGCCAGTACTGGCCGGGCCCAGCAGATAGACTGGTTCCATGCAGGACAGGGCACCACCCTGGTACCTGCGCAGCAAGAGCCGTTGGCAGAAGTGCCAGCAGTGCCTGACAGCATAGATGCTGCTACAACAGCGGCATGGATCAGATCAGTACTGGCTGGTGACATCGCCGTGCCTGAGAATATTGCTGCACAAGTTGAACATTGCGTCAGCATCGCTCAGCGTTTGCGACAACAAAGCTAGGAACTATATTCGTCATGGAAGCTGATATTGCAGAAATGAATCCCAGTGTGCGCGAAGATGCGCGCTTGCATAAGGTATTGGGTTTTCTTGGCAGTATAGGCATTACGGTTATTGAACGCAAACTGGAACATGCGACGTTTTTGCCTGGCCTCGATTTGGGGCCTGGTTGCATTTATGTCGATTATGACAAGCTCAAATATCCTGGTGATATGGTGCATGAGGCGGGGCACCTTGCTGTAACCCCATCTGCTAACCGTGCCTTGATTGGCAGTGATCAGCAGGATAAAGACTGGCCGCCACAAGGTGAAGAAATCGCGGCCATTTTGTGGTCACTGGCTGTGGCAAGGGAACTGGATTTGCCGCTGGATTTTGTTTTTCATGATAATGGGTATAAGGATGATGCTAGCTGGCTGATAGAGACTTTTGAATCGGGTAATTTTATTGGTTTGCCGTTTCTGGAATGGGCTGGTTTGAGTTTGGGAGCGGTGCGGGCTGAGAAAGAGGGGAAGCCAGCTTTTCCCAGGATGTTGAGGTGGATGCGGGAGTAGCTTGGGGTTTATTGTGTTGCGTTACGAAGTTGAGCGTCGAAGGCATAGTTCGTGATCTGACGTTAAGGTGCTTCACAGAATTGGATGACTAGCAAATTAGGGGGCAATTTCATTGATCGTCATTCCAGCGAGGTTTTGGCTGGAATCCCGAGGCGTTCGTAGTATGCCGAGAGGCTTATTAATTTCAGATCTGCATTATTTTTTTCGGTACTGTTTTTTCAAATACGTGCACACGTCATTTGAGACCGCAGGCCGGTGGTAGACCGGCAGCTACACACCTTTTTGCTTCGCCAAAAAGTTGTGCCAAAAAGGCGACCCAGGCGTCGTCGCCCCTGCGGGGTCCCCATTTGTGCAGTACAAAAAATGGGAAGATCCGAAACTCGCTACCCTTGCAGGGCGCACAATCGCTTGCAAGCGATTGCCGTTACGCAGGCGTGCAGCTTGCTGCACGAAACCCCTGCTGCACCTCAAACAGCGGCTCTTCTCTTTCCATTTTCTGTACAGCACAAACGGCGTCGACACATGGGAACTGCCAAAGTCAAAGTCAAAAGCAACGTCAAGACCAAAGGCAACTTCAAAGGCAACTTCAAAGGTAACTTCAAAGGTAACTTCAAAACCAAGCCTAGTGCGACCATCGACCATATTCAACGCACTTTTGATTATCCCTCAAATCCATCATCAATAAAAAAAACGCCGGATCACTCCGGCGTTTTTATCAGCTTAAGCAACTATCAGAAGTTAGCCTTGAATTGCACGCCAAAGTTGCGTGGTTCGTTCAGGATACCTGTCAGGTTGTTGAAGTCGATGGCAGCGATGACTTGTTGCTTGTTGGTGATGTTGCGACCATAAGCAGCCAGTTCATATTTACCGTCAGCCCACATGTAACCAACACGCAAGCCGCCTTCGAGCAGGGATTTGGCTTTGTATTCCTTGGCTTCATACAAGAACATATTGTAAGTGTCTTTGTAAGACCAGTCGGTATTGGCGTACAGGGTGCCTTCGCCGATTTGTGTGGAATAACGCAGCGAGAAGTTGCCTACCCATTTAGGTGCGCGTGGCAGTGGGTTACCACCGATCAGCACAGTACCTGCAACAGGGCCAGCAGGATTGGTGACCGTACAGCCGTTACCGCATGGCGCGACGAACAGTTTGCCATCCCTGATTTCAGTATCGTTATAGCTGACACCCAATGTGGTTTTCCAGTTGCGGCTCAGGTTGGCTTGCAAATCCATTTCAAAGCCCTGACCTACAGCTTTATCAGCATTCACCAGTTTGTTCTGATTCACACCACCGCTACCTGCGGTCAATTGCAGGTCTTTAGCTGTGTACTGGAATACAGTAGCGCTGATACGTGCTGTGTTATCCAGGATGTCTTTCTTGATACCGGCTTCGAAAGACAAGGTTTTTTCTGAGTTGGCGACGGAGATACTGTCACCAAACAGGACGCGGCCCTGGATACTCGGTGCGCGGTAGCCAGTTGCGATACGGGCGAACACGGATGTTGCTTTATCCAATGTGTAGTTCGCGCCTATGTCCCAACTGATGTTGGTGGCAGATGGATTGGCTCTGAGGACCGGTGTGCCTGGTGTGCCCAGTGCTGTGCCTGGTGTCCAGGTACGCTGTGCATCAAAGTCTTTTTTGTCGCTGGTGTAACGCAAGCCACCACGCAGTTTGAACTGATCTGTTACGGCATAGTTCACTGTACCAAAGGCTGCCCAGGATTTGGCGTTCTGATGTTGATCGGCATAGCCATCTTGCGGGTTGCCTGGTGCGAAAGAGTTGTAGTCAAAGCTGTCAACTTGCAATTCTTCGCTGAAGTAATACAAGCCACCTATCCATTGCAAAGCATCTTTGGTATTGGATTCAACGCGGAACTCTTGCGTGATCTGCTTCAGGCTCGGCAAGCCATCAGCTGTTTCAGCCGGGAAGGGAATGAAGCCCGGGCCCATGGTCGGCATGAAGGACGCGCCATAGCCACCGTCGACGTCTGCACGGCTATAGAATTTTGCCTTGTCATAGGCTGTGATGGAATGCAGGCTCATGCCTGGCATATCCCAACGCAAACGCAGACTGCCGCCAGAAGATTGCAATTTTTGGCTGTTCAGACCATCGGTAGGGTAGCTGCCGTAGTCAAAGCCTGGCACCAGTTCATTCGTGCCTTTTTGTATGATATTGGCGCGGAACAGTGTGGCATTGCCAGTCATGTCGCGGCCATGCAAATTTACCAATGCGCTGAAGTCGCCGTTTTTGTACGAGAATTGCAGGCGTGCTGCATTGTCGCGGTAACCTTCGAGGTTTTTCTCACCAGTAGAACGTGGATTGGTGACACGGTCATCACGTGTTTGTGATTGTGCCGAGAAGCGCATTGCCCAGTCCGGATTCAACGGGACGTTGATCGCACCTTCCAGGTTGATGGCCTTGTAGTTACCGAAGCCGATGTTGCCATAGCCTTCAAAACGACGGGTAGGTTTGGCAGAGTCAAATTTCAACACACCAGCTGGTGAGTTACGGCCAAACAAGGTGCCTTGCGGGCCACGCAGAATTTCTACCTGGTCTACGTCAAATACCGGGAAGCCTTTCAACATCGGGCTTTCTTGCACGACGTCGTCATACACCAGGCCTACTGGCTGGGATGCATTCAGATCGAAATCGGTATTGCCCAGGCCGCGGATATAGAAGCGTGGGAAAGAACGGCCAAAGTCAGATTCGACGTTCAGGCTAGGTACGCGGGCTGCCAGGAAGCGAATGTCCTGGCCGCTGGCATTGTAAGTATCGAGAGCTTCGCCCTTGATAGCAGAAATGGACATCGGTACTTCCTTGATGTTTTCTGCGCGGCGGTTGGCAGTAACGATAACGGTTTCCAATTGCGTGCCGTCATTTTTGGCTGCAGGCTTGGCATCCTGAGCCCAGGCAGCTTGCATGGGGAAGGCAGCAGCGACCGCCAGGGCGATCACGCTCAGGCTGACTCCCTTGTGCAGTTGCTGAGAAATAGTTTTGCGCATGTTAAATTCCCAAGTTGATGTTAATCGATGGTGTTCTGAAATGGTGCACTTGCACCATCCCTGAAATGGGGCGTGGTGAAATCGGGGGATTTCGCTACGAGCACCACCGCAAACGTTTGCGTAATCGTTTGCGTGGCGGCGAAACTGTTATCTCTCTAGGCAGCAAACAAGTCAAGAATTACTTAAATTCAAATAAGGAAATGCAGTTTTTGCTGCAAGAATGTTGCTAATTTCAAACAGTAATGTTGCTGAGTGGAATTCTTGCTTTGCTGATTTTTACGCTTGAAAATGGGGCGTTAAAAAAAACTGGCTTGCCAAGTGGACTTGATACAAGCAGGAATTGCCATGAAAATTTTCATGACATATCAGGCGTTTGAAAAAAACTGGTCTGCTTGACGACACTGTTAAGCACCAATCGTCGTGTCGTCGAGAAATAAAATCGGTTGAAAAAACCTTGGCAACCGCACGCGGCAGCACGCCAAGGAAATATTGAAATTGTTGTTGAGTTACATGCGAGGTCAGGCAACGTAGTAGCCAGCTTGATCCAGATCGGTAAGCATAGAGGGGCCTTCAGGTTTCCAGCCTAGCAGTTCTCTGGTCCGCAAACTGGAGGCTGCCATGTCAGCCCCTGCCATTTTTGCGAACCAGCCAAAGTGATCCGCTTCCCGCGATTCAACAGGCAAGCCGAGGTGGCGGCCTATCATTTCGGCTATCGTTTTGAAGGGAATACTCTCATCTGCGATTGCATGATAGGCCAACTCGGTCACACCCTGTTCGAGAGCGAGGCGGTAGACACGTGCGGCATCTTGCCGGTGCACGCCAGCCCAGCAGTTCTGGCCCTCACCCAGATAAGCTGAGACGCCTTTTTCTTTTGCCAGGCGTATCAGCAGGGGTATGAAACCATAATCGCCAAGGCCGTGAACCGATGGCGCCAGCCGGACTGTCGCTGCACGTATGCCGCGTTCAGCCAGAGCCCGGGCGGTTGGTTCTGATTTGCGTGGCGAGCCCGGATTGGGCAGGTCCAGTTCACTTGCTCCACGTGCCATTCCCAGCAGGCCCGAGGTCACGATCAATGGGCGGTCAGATCCTTCCAGTGCGCTTCCCAACGCCTCAATGACAAGACGGTCTTGTTCGCAATTCTCGATGAATTTGGAAAAATCATGATTGAAGGCGGTGTGGATGACGGCATCGGCTTGATCCGCAGTTGTGCGCAGGGTATCGAGGTCTTCCAGTCTGGCGAGCAAGACTTTCGCCCCCGTGGCAGCAAGTGCTGCCGCCTTTTCGGCAGAGCGGGCAAGCCCGGTCACCAGGTGGCCTGCGTCTATCAGTTCTTGAACTACGGCAGAGCCTACCCAGCCGGTAGCTCCAGTGACAAATACGTGCATTTTATTTTCCTTAAAATTAGGGATGGCTTGTGTGAATGTTTGATGCTGATTCAGTCCAGCCACATTGATACTTCTACATCTCCGCCAAATGGCAGAGACAGATAACCGCTACCAGGCGCTCGTATATGCGCCAGGTAATCCGGGCTGTAATCCGCATTGTCGGCAACGATCAGCGCACCCGGGCGCAAGCGGCTTTCTACCAGCTTCAGTACGTCGATATAAAGTGCCTTGGCGCCATCAAGCAGTAGCAGGTCAACAGATGCGGGAAGATCAACTGCCAGCGTCTTAAGTGCATCGCCTTCGCGTATCTCGACCAGGTCAGCCAGGCCGCCTTCGTCCAGATGTTTATGCGCCTGCACCACCTTCGATGGTTCAAACTCACTACTGATCAGGCGACCGCCGCCGTTATCCCGCAATGCTGCAGCCAGGTGCAGGGTAGATATGCCGAATGAGGTGCCGAATTCGACGATGTTGCTTGCATTGCTGCTGCGTGCCAGCATGTAGAGCAGCACACCAGTTTCGCGTGAGACTGGCAGCCAGAGGTCCTTCAGCAAGCTATAAAAATCCAGGTATTCGGTCTTGCTGTGCATCAGGCGTTCACGCTCTTCGTGCGAGATGCTGGCGATTGCCGGGCTTGTCGCAGCATCGGCTTGCCTGAATAAACGATCCAGCAACGGTGCTAGTGTGGTGGAAGTAAGTGTTGTTGTCATAGATGTTTTGATTCGAAATTGAGTACCAGATGTGAGCACCATCTGCCATGCAGATGGCTACAGATAAAACGCGATTAATTCGTCGCATTGGTGAAAATGATACGAGTAATTATTCGCGTTGACTATTCGCATTGGACCTCGCGTTTTGCATAGGCTTGCGCTATTGGATAAGTCCTTGATTGCCCGTGGAAATTCCCGTAACGGACCAGTGCAACTGAGGTGGCGAAAAGTATTTCATCAGATCAAAGCTCAGGTTTTGGTTCAGCGTAAAAATGTTTTCATTGCAATGTTTGCGATGATTGCTACCTGATTGAGGGATGAACCAGCTTGGGTTAAGATGTGACGGATTCATCGCATTACGACAGGATGGATTTGTCATTTCCTTGTTCGCTTTCTACTGTTTATTTCTCTATGAGCACCCGCCGCCCCCAGGTTTCCACTCGCAAGCAACCACAACAGGTTCGTTCGACCGGATTGGTAACGGCAATCCTGCAGGCTGCGATTCAGGTGCTGGCGCAAGAGGGTGTGACCCGTTTTACTACGGCGAGAGTGGCAGAGAAAGCCGGGGTCAGCATAGGTTCGGTCTATCAATATTTCCCGAATAAGGCGGCTATCCTGTTCCGGCTACAGACCGACGAGTGGCAACAGACCACGGAGATGTTGCGTCGCATTCTTGAAGATGTCAGCAAGCCGCCACTTGAGCGCTTGCGCATACTGGTTCACGCTTTCATATGCTCAGAATGTGAGGAGGCTGAAACGCGGCTGGCGCTCAGTGATGCAGCCCCTCTCTATCGGGATGCTCCCGAGGCACAGGAGATACGGGTCTCAGCAGACCGGACTATCGACCTGTTTATGGAAGAAGTCTTGCCTGAGGCACCTGCGGCTACGCGCACACTTGCTGGCGACTTGATTACCACTACCTTGAGTTCCGTGGGCAGCAGTTTTTCCGGTAAACGCCGTACCCAGGCAGAGATCAAAACCTATGCGGATGCCATGGCTGATATGTTCTGCGCTTACCTTAGAGATCTTCAGCAAAGTTAAGCCGGGCGGTGAGTTTTTGTTGGTCGCTATGACTCAACGTGGGGACTTGGTAGAAAACTCCAGCTACTTGAATCTCCGATATTTCAGGTATGAATTTGCCCCTATCCATGCTGACCATTATCACCAGTAGAAGCTGGTTTGTGCTTGTGCATGCATTTATTTTGGCTTGCTGTAAGCTACAATCTCGCCTGAATTTTTGAAAGTACCGAAAGTAAATACCATGAGTAGTCAATTTGATCTTGCCGTGATAGGCGCAGGCGCTGCCGGGATGATGTGTGCGGCTGTTGCAAGCCAGCGTGGCAAGCGCGTGGTATTGATCGATCATGCCACACGCCTGGCAGAAAAAATCCGTATCTCGGGTGGTGGTCGATGTAATTTCACCAACCTGCACGCAGGTCCTAACAATTTTCTTTCCGAGAACCCGCACTTTTGTAAAAGCGCCTTGTCGCGTTATACACCACAAGACTTCTTGTCACTGATGAAGCGGTATCAGATTGCCTGGCATGAGAAACATAAAGGGCAATTGTTTTGTGATGATAGCGCTGAAGATATCATCCTTATGCTCAAGGCTGAATGTGACGCCGGCAAGGTGGACTGGCGCATGGGATGCAAGGTCGATGATGTGCAAAAACAGGAGCAGGGTGGGTTTCTGTTGCAAACCAGCGCAGGTTTAATTCGTGCCGCACAAGTGGTGATAGCTTGCGGCGGTTTGTCCATTCCTAAAATTGGGGCGACGGATTTTGCCCATAAAGTGGCGCGCCAGTTTGGCTTGAAGATCATAGAGCCACGTCCTGCCCTCGTGCCTTTGACATTTGATGCCAAAGCCTGGGAGCCTTTCGTGCCCCTTTCTGGTATTTCTCTGGAGGTGGATATAGAGACGGGCGAGAAAAAATCCCGTACGGTATTCCGTGAAGATTTGCTGTTTACTCACCGTGGCTTGTCTGGCCCAGCGGTATTGCAGATTTCCAGTTTTTGGGAACCCGGCAAGGCCATACGCATCAATCTCTTGCCAGATGTGGATGTGGCAGAAGACCTGGTCGGCAATAAATCGACAATAAAAAAGAATCTTGCAAATCATTTATCGCAATACTTGCCGGCACGCCTGGTAGATGGCTTGCTGACTGCCCATGGTTTTGTGGGGGATGCCAGGGTGGCAGATATGCAGGACAAGCGCTTGCGCTTGCTGGGCGAAAAATTGAATCGCTGGGAACTCATCCCCAATGGTTCTGAAGGTTATCGCAAGGCAGAAGTTACCCGTGGTGGTGTGGATACGCGTGAGTTGTCCCAGCAAAGCATGATGACCAATAAAGTGCCTGGCCTGTATTTTATCGGCGAGGCAGTCGACGTGACGGGGTGGCTGGGCGGCTATAATTTCCAGTGGGCCTGGGCCTCTGGTACAGCCGCCGGACTGGCCATATAAGAGCGTTGTATTTTTGCCTGTTATAATACCCGGTAGCAGTATGCTGAATTGCATCTCATTTTTTACTCTGTAATGAATGATATTCAGAGGCATACCCCTGTAAATATCGAAATTTTCAAGTCAATGTGGACGAGAATTTGATGATCTTGTTTTGCCTTGCGCAGGTTTTTGCGCAAGATTTAATCATCTTCCTTCCATTAATTTAATTTTCCTGTTAATATCTCGGTCTTCCTATAAATCTTTCCATGGTTTGAACTTACATGACCACAATTCGCCTTAAAGAAAACGAGCCGTTCGAAGTTGCCATGCGCCGCTTCAAGCGCACTATCGAAAAGACCGGTCTGTTGACCGAATTGCGCGCTCGCGAGTTCTACGAGAAGCCAACAGCAGAACGCAAACGCAAGTTGGCTGCAGCTGTTAAGCGTCACTACAAACGTATTCGTAGTCAGCAATTGCCTAAGAAGATGTACTAATCCAGCTGTTGTGTCCGGCAATCTGTCGGGCGCATCGCGGGTAGTTCATTAAAGCTTAGGTTTGCATGCCCGCTCCGGTCAGCCGCAGCGGGCTTTGTTGTCTTTGTCGCGAGCATTGCATGTGTCAGATTGCGTATGCCCGGATTAATACACAATTCTTGTGCAAATTTGTGCGGAATCTATTTGAATAATTTCAGGAGCAGCTTATGAGTTTGAAAGAACAGATCACCGATGACATGAAGGCTGCCATGCGCGCCAAAGAAGCAGTCAAGCTGGGCACTATCCGCTTGCTGACGGCTGCCATGAAGCAAAAAGAAGTGGATGAGCGCGTGGAGCTGGACGATGGCATGGTATTGGCCATCATAGAAAAAATGCTCAAGCAACGTAAAGATTCCATCACCCAGTTTGAAGCGGGTGGTCGCCAGGATTTGGCGGATATAGAAAAAGCTGAACTGGCAGTTTTGTCTGTCTACATGCCAGCCGCGATGTCGGATGAAGAAGTGCAGGCTGCTGTGGCTACTGCCGTAGCAGAAACTGGTGCTGCGGGTCCGCAAGACATGCGTAAAGTGATAGACGTATTGAAGGCAAAACTGGCTGGCCGTGCTGATATGGGCAAGGTCTCTGGTTTGGTCAAGGCGGCATTGTCCAAGTAATTCGCCTTAGCCTTTTGTTTTATCCTTTTGCTGGCGTCCTGCTTTGATACCACAAAGTTTTATACAGGATTTACTGGCCCGCGTTGACATTGTCGACGTGGTGGGTAAATACGTGCAGCTCAAAAAAGGTGGCGCAAACTACATGGGTTTGTGCCCCTTTCATAACGAAAAATCCCCAAGTTTTACCGTCAGCCCGACCAAGCAGTTTTATCATTGTTTTGGCTGCGGCGCGCATGGCAGTTCCATCGGCTTCCTGATGGAATATTCTGGTCTCAGCTATGTTGATGCCATACGCGATCTGGCGCAAAACAATGGCATGATCGTGCCGGAAGAAGACCGGCTCTTGCCTGCGCAGCGTGCAGAAGTCACGGCAAAAAGCCTGGCTTTGTCAGAAGTGATGACCAAGGCAGGTGAATATTACAAGCAGCAATTACGTACCGCGCCACAGGCTATCGCCTATCTGAAAAAACGTGGATTGACTGGTGAAATAGCCGCGCGTTTTGGTCTTGGCTTTTCGCCAGATGCCTGGGATGGTTTGCGCAGTGTCTTCACTGACTACAATGTGCCGGCCCTGGTCGAGGCTGGCCTGGTCATTGATAAAAGCGAAGAAGAAGGTGGTGGCCGCAAGCGTTATGACCGTTTCCGCGATCGTGTCATGTTCCCGATACGCAATACCAAAGGCCAGATCATCGGTTTTGGTGGGCGTATCATGGAGCAGGGTGAACCTAAATACCTGAACTCGCCAGAGACTCCGCTGTTCCAAAAGGGGCTGGAATTATATGGTCTGTTTGAAGCGCGCCAGTCCATCCGTGAAGCCGGTTATGTGCTGGTCACTGAAGGTTATATGGATGTGGTGGCGCTGGCGCAAATGGGTTTCCCGCAAGCGGTGGCAACCCTGGGTACGGCTTGTACGCCTACTCATGTGCAAAAACTCTTACGCCAGACTGATCACGTGATCTTCAGTTTTGATGGCGACAGTGCTGGCCGCCGTGCGGCCAGGCGCGCACTCGATGCCTGTTTGCCGCATGCGAATGATGACAAGGTCATCAAGTTTTTATTTCTGCCCAAAGAGCATGACCCCGATAGTTATATCCGTGAATTTGGTACGGATGCCTTTGAGCAGGAAGTGCATGATGCCATGCCACTGTCACAATTCTTCATGCGCGAAATGATAGGCGACAATGATTTGACGACAGCAGAAGGGCGCGCGCGCACCCAGTTTGATGCCAAGCCCTTGTTGCAGTTAATGCAATCATCCGGTATGCGTTTGCAACTAGTGCGTAATCTGGCGCAGGTCACGCAAACCAGCCCTGCTGAAATTGAAACCATGTTTGAGCTTAGCCAGCCGGTTGCCCGTATCAAGCAGGCACCACCCAAGAGCAAGCGCAATGCGCCGGTTGGGCTTGAGCTTCAAATCATGCGCATCCTGGTCGCACATCCCTCATTGGCAATGATGCTAGATGAGACTGTGCTGGCAGACGCTGCGGCGTTGGCACCAGATGGTGCCAACATGTTGCGTAGCCTGGTATTTACCGCGCAAAGCATGGGTGAAAATGCCCAATTTGCTGCATTGGCGGAGCAATTGCGCTCCCTTGGTTCTGATTTTGACGCGCTGATCGCCGAGATGGCTGAGCAGGCTGAAACAGGCATTGATATTGTCAGATTGGAATTGGCTGGTGCTTTACGCCAAATGCGGCACCAGGTGTTGAGGCTGGAGATGGAAGGCTTGGCAGCGCGTGGTTTGCGTGAGCCAGAGGACATCGCCCGCTACCGCGAAATCACGCAATTGCAAGACCAGCTCAGGAAGCAGGCCGCTGCTGAGGCTGCGGCGCGTTAAATTAATGGCAATCCTTGCGCAGAGCTGCTTTATAAGGTGGGGTTGTCATTTTGCTCATGGCTTGCCTGGCCCTAGATTGATGACGTGAGTTTGGGTACTCAAGCCCTTGTTATTTCCCGTTTTGGCTATATTTCACATAATGAAAGCAGGATACTCGTCAAATTATTTGTATTTTACTAAATAATTCGATGACTTTATTTTAAGTGAAGTTGGTTTTTTGCCTCTTTTTTCTTCAGTACCTGCCTATTTTTTATCCACTTAGTTGATATATGCACAGTCTTTGACTGGAGTAAAGTACGTTCGCATGGTATAATTAAAGGCTTTCGATTCAAGGTCTTAGGTTGTTTCATTCTGGGCGAAGCTTTTTGCATTTGCACAGAATGTGTTGTTTAGGTGAGCGTAATGCTCCTCCGAGTAACCCAAAACACTGGCGCTGAGACTCGGGAAGTCTGCAACAAACCAGATTTTGCTCTGCGATGCCGATCAACAGATCTGCTGGCAGCGCATTTTCTTTTTTGTGATGTGCCAACAGGCGACTTCCTCAGTTCCGGATGGTTTGATTCAATGGCTAGCGCAATGAAGAAACCCGCGAAAACCCTGAAGTCCACTACGGTAACAAAAGCCGTGGCAACCGCGCCCAAGAAAGCGCCAGCCACTGCGACGAGCACATCGGTAAAAACCGTTGCAAGTGCCGGTACCAAGGCAAAAACAGCCGCGCAGGCTGTTGCACGGAGTACGAGTAGTAAGGCCGTTAGCATAGATAAAACTGGCAAAACGGTGGAACAAAAAGGGGTTGCGAAAGACGTTAAAGCGCCTAAAGTGATAAAGACATCACTTGCGGCTGAGACAGTCCAGGTGAAACAGGCAACAAGTAAAGCAATATTGAAAGCGGCAACAAAAGCCAAAGACAAGGATGCAGTATCCGCGTCTGCGACAAAAACGGCTGGTAAGGAAGTGAGCGGCAGGAATGCGACACCACCGGCAAAAAAAGGGAATCAGCCAGCAGAAGCGGCCGAATCCCAGCTCAGTGGAAAAACCAGGAGTGCATCTGCAGCCCGGCCAGAACCAGTATCCGTATCATCGAAAGCTTCTGTGACAATTAACAAAACCGATTCAAAGACAGTGACTAAGCCAACCAAGAATTCAGCGAAAGCTGCACCAGAGGTGCAGGAAATCAAAACCGGTTCTGCGCCTACCGTAAGCCAGACGACCGATGCTGCGGTGCTTGCCGCAATCGACACCTCCGGCTATGTATTGCCTGGGGTGAAGGTGCCTGGTCGCCGTGGTCGCAAGCCAAAAGAATACCAGCCTGAGAATGAAGAAATCGCCGCACTCAATGCAGTAGAGCGCGCCGAGATGAAAGCCATCGACAAGGCCAAGGCAAAAGACCGCAAGGCCAAAGAAAAGGCTTTGCTGAAAGACGCCTTTTCTTCTGATCCTGAAGCGACAGAAGAAGAACTCGAACGTCGCCGCCAGAAACTGAAAACCCTGATCAAACTGGGGAAGGATCGCGGCTACCTGACGTTTGCAGAAATTAACGATCACTTGCCAGAAAACGTTGTTGACCCTGAAGCCATAGAAGGCATCATCGGTACTTTCAATGACATGGGTGTGGCCGTTTACGAGCAGGCACCTGACGCTGAAACATTGCTGTTGTCAGATAACGTCGTCACTGTCACGACCGATGATGATGAAGTTGAAGCCGCTGCCGAAGCTGCACTGTCCACAGTTGACTCTGATTTTGGTCGCACCACTGACCCTGTGCGCATGTATATGCGTGAAATGGGTTCGGTTGAGTTGCTGACGCGCGAAGGCGAAATCGTCATTGCGAAGAAAATCGAAGAAGGCCTGAAAGACATGATACAGGCGATCTCTGCCTGTCCAACCACGATTGCAGAAATCCTGGCTGCGGCTGAGCGTATCGCCGCCGATGAAATCAAGATTGATGAAATCGTCGATGGCCTGGTTGACCCGAATGCAGATGAGCATGCTGCACCGGTAGCCGTCGTGGTGGTTGAAGAAGCTTCTGAAGAAGACGAAGAAGAAGAGGAAGAAGAAGAGGAAGAAGAAGACGATGACGGCGGTGCCGCAGGCGCAGCTGCAATCTCTGCTGAACAACTCGAACAATTGAAGCGCGATGCTTTGGCAAAATTCGAAATCATTTCGACGAATTTTGACAAGATGCGCAAGTCCTACGAAAAAGAGGGTTACAACTCCAAGACTTACGTCAAGGCACAAGAAGCGATTTCCAGTGAATTGCTGGGCATACGCTTTACTGCAAAAGTCGTTGAAAAACTGTGCGACACCCTGCGTGGTCAGGTTGACGAAGTGCGCCATGTAGAAAAGCAGATACTGGAAGTTGTGGTCAATCGTTGCGGCATGCCTCGTTCTCACTTCATTAAAGTTTTCC
Source organism: Pseudomonadota bacterium (assembly GCA_040390835.1). Lineage (GTDB taxonomy): Bacteria > Pseudomonadota > Gammaproteobacteria > Burkholderiales > Burkholderiaceae_D > Undibacterium. The sequence goes on along the minus strand of JAZJXP010000037.1, from coordinate 48,774 downwards.
CTGGCAATGAAACCAATTTGAGCTGGGTTGAAGGCGAAGTGAATTCCGGTCATTCCTACAGCGCTGTGCTTGGCCGTAACATCCCTTCAGTGCAACAGTTGCAGCAAAAACTGATAGACCTGCAGTCTCGTGTCGTCCTGCCTTTGCCAGATTTGCGCAACATCAATAAAAAGATGTCTGCCGGTGAAATGAAGGCACGCAAAGCCAAGCGTGAAATGACCGAGGCTAACTTGCGTCTGGTGATTTCCATCGCCAAGAAATACACCAACCGTGGTTTGCAATTCCTGGATCTGATCCAGGAAGGCAATATCGGTTTGATGAAGGCCGTGGACAAGTTTGAATATCGCCGCGGTTATAAATTCTCGACCTATGCAACATGGTGGATACGCCAGGCTATTACCCGTTCTATCGCCGATCAGGCACGCACGATCCGTATTCCTGTGCATATGATAGAAACGATTAATAAAATGAATCGTATCTCCCGCCAGATTTTGCAAGAGACAGGTGTAGAGCCTGATCCGGCAACGTTGGCGATAAAAATGGAAATGCCGGAAGATAAAATTCGCAAGATCATGAAGATTGCGAAAGAGCCGATTTCCATGGAAACACCGATAGGCGACGATGATGACTCCCATCTGGGCGACTTCATCGAAGACAATCACACGCTGGCACCGGCTGACGCTGCTCTGCATGCCTCCATGCGCAATGTGGTCAAGGATGTGCTCGATTCGCTGACTCCGCGTGAAGCAAAAGTATTGCGCATGCGCTTTGGTGTGGAGATGTCGACCGACCATACTTTGGAAGAGGTTGGCAAGCAATTCGACGTGACCAGGGAGCGTATTCGTCAGATAGAAGCCAAGGCTTTGCGTAAATTACGTCATCCTTCACGTTCTGATAAGCTGAAGAGCTTCCTAGAAGGTAATTAATGTTGTACAATGGGCGTCGGTTTTTTCGGTGCCCATTCAATTGATATTGTGCTGAGTTGTATAGTATTTCGGCACAATATTTTGCAGGTGGCAGCATCGGGCTTTTCCTGCAAACCTGAAGTATTTGTCCAATCCTGGATTATCCTCAGATTAAAGCAGGCAGAGCTTGCAGAAAGAATTGGGCCTCTAGCTCATGTTGGTTAGAGCAGCGGACTCATAATCCGTTGGTACCGTGTTCGACTCACGGGAGGCCCACCAATTACCATGACTGATATCAAGTCCCCAGCTATACCTACCACTGAGCAAACTACACCGGACGTGAAGTTTGCCGATTTCGGCCTGGCGCCGGAAATCTTGCGTGCCCTGACAGATCAGGGTTATGTGCATCCAACTCCCATTCAGGAACAGGCAATCCCGGTTGTCTTGCAAGGCCGTGATGTCATGGGCGCTGCCCAGACCGGCACAGGCAAGACTGCAGGTTTTTCTTTGCCTATCATCCAGTTGTTGCTGGCCCATGCAAGCACCAGTGCTTCACCGGCACGCCACCCTGTACGCGCGCTGATCCTGACGCCGACACGTGAGCTCGCTGACCAGGTTGCAGAAAACGTCAAAGCCTATTCCCGTCACACGCCCTTGCGCTCTACCGTCGTATTCGGTGGCATGGACATGGCACCGCAGACGGCAATCTTGCGCAGTGGCGTAGAGATCGTGATTGCCACACCTGGTCGTTTGTTAGACCACGTACAACAGAAAACCGTCAACCTGTCGCAGGTCCAGATCCTGGTCATGGATGAGGCTGATCGCATGCTGGACATGGGTTTCTTGCCTGATTTGCAGCGCATCATCAATCTGCTCCCTAAAACGCGCCAGAACCTGATGTTCTCAGCGACTTTCTCGCAAGAGATCAAAAAGCTCGCCGCCAGTTTTCTGACCAATCCGCAAACCATAGAAGTGGCGCGCAGCAATGCGACTGCTGATAATGTCACGCAGATTTTGTACAAGGTATCGACGGAAGAAAAACGTGATGCCGTGTCTTTCATCATCCGTGAACGCGGTTTGAAGCAAGTCATCGTGTTTTCCAACACCAAGATAGGTGCTTCACGCCTGGCTGTGCATCTGGTCAAACAGGGTGTTAAAGCATCTGCCATCCATGGTGACAAGTCACAGCAAGAGCGTATGGCTGCACTCGAAGCCTTCAAGCAAGGTGAGGTTGAAGTGCTGGTGGCGACTGATGTGGCCGCACGTGGCCTTGACATTGCCGAACTGCCTTGCGTCATCAATTTTGATTTGCCATATAACGCTGAAGACTATGTCCACCGTATAGGCCGTACTGGTCGCGCTGGTGCCAAGGGTGATGCAATTTCCTTGCATACTGATCAGGATGAACGTCTGTTGATCGACATAGAAAAAATGATCAAGCAAAAAATCGTGCGCTTGAATCTGGCCGGTTTTGTAGCAACATCCGTGCATCAGTCAGAGCACCGTGCACCGCGTGAACGTAGCGAACAAGGCGAGCGTCCAGTCCGTGACCGTGCTGACCGTGGTGAAAGAAGCGAACGCCCGGCGCGCAGCTATCAGCCACCGAAAGAGAAAGTTGATCCCTGGTTCCTCAAGCCTTATGAACCTAGTTCTGGTGCGAGTTCTACCAGTAACAATACAACAGCTTCCATGGCATCTCCATCGAATAGCAGTACAGCAGCCAAGCCACAAAAAAGAGCGGCTTTGTTGGGTGGGTTTCCTAAGTCTTAAAGTTTGGCAAGGCAAAGAAGATAAATTGCCGAGTGCGTGTATACGCTGTAGGTTGGGCCGGGCGTCGCTACGCTACGCTTCATCAGCCCAACACTCGGCGTTTAAATGACGTATACGTTTGTTAAGGTCCAGTGTTGGGCTGATACCCCGTAGCCCAACCTACGCAATTGCCGAATTCTGCTCCAAGCGCCACCATCAATCACCGCCTAGACCACACCAAATTCGCCGCACACAAGTCCTCAATTGCCGTCCCCACCGACTTGAACACAGTTATTTCCTCATCAGCTTTACGTCCCAGATGCTTGCCAGAACACAGGTCCGCCAGTTCCGCAACGATCGCTGACTTTGACAGACTACCATTTGCCAGCGTTTGCGTAATATCCCCAGCCTCAGCCATAGCCCCCGCATAAGTATCGACAAACACGGTCGCCCGGCTCATCAGTACATCATCCACTTCACGCATATCCGGCTTGAATCCACCTACCAGATCAAGATGCATCCCCGCTTTGACATAGTCACTCAACACTACCGGTGTCTTGCTGGTGGTCGCACAGCAAATAATATCGGCAGCATAGCAAGCAGTTGCCAGATCTTCAACAACATGTAATCTGATATGTGCTGGAAATTCTGCATGCTTGCGTATGACCCGTGCCGCCGCTTCTGATTTCTCTGCCGATCTGCCCCAGATACTGATATCGGTAATCGCCCTGGTCTGGCAATGTGCAATTGCTATGTGCGGTGCCAGGCTGCCATTTCCCACCAAGAGTAGATGTCGTGCATCGCTACGTGAAACATAGGATGATGCAAGCGCAGAAGCTGCCGCAGTGCGCCGCAAAGTCAATTCTTCACCATCCATCAAGGCCAGCGGCGCGCCTGTCCTGGTGTCAAATAAAACAAAGATTGCGTGCACAGTCGGCACATCTGTATTCTTGGGTGCTACCGTCACCAGCTTCACACCCAGATGCCCTTGTGGCTGCCAGACTGGCATCAGCAACAGACTGGAGCTGTCAACTTCTGACAAACTATGTGCATGTCGCTTGGGAGCGATCATTTCTTCAGTAAATGCCTGTTGTAAAGCCGGTATCAGTTTTGCATAGGGCAGGGCCGTGCTGACTTGTTCTTTTGTGAAATAGGGGATCATGGGTGTGCAGTCTGAGGCTTTAAATGGATGAGATTTATCTGGAAGATGATTTGTATTTTTGAAATTGTAAAGCGCTACCTATTCTTTGCATTCAATTATGTGATATCTGCAGATCGTTGGCGCATAATATTTTTGATAAAACTCCAGGTTTCTTCATCCTGTATATATGTCCTGACATGTGTAGAGCTTATCAATCAGGCAAATCCATGCCCTCACTTTTCTTTACTACCTTACAAAATGCACTATAGTGGCTCAATAAGTGGATGAGTAAGATTGCAAGCTATGCATCAAAGCCAGATATATCAGTGATGCCGGTTTTGATTCAAGTCTTCTATAAGATATAATATGGAAGTATATTGAAAGCTTGGTGTCACATAATGATGTCAAGCTTAATTCACTCTTGCTTCAGCAAGCCGAGCACATGGCCGATTCCAAAGAAACGCAACAAGTCCGCGAGTTTTTCATCCAGGGTATTACCAGTGATGGAAAACAATTTCGCCCCAGCGATTGGGCAGAGCGCCTGTGCGGAGCCATGTCCTGTTTCAGCCCCGACGGCGGCAGAAATTCACATTTGCAGTATTCACCTTATGTGCGCCCCATCTTTTTGAATGGTGTGCGTTCTGTCGTGGTGAATGAAGCCATACGTGAAATCGAGCCGCTGGCTTATCATTTTGTCGTCAGCTTTGCCAAAGATAATGATTTGCAAATCATCGACGCATGCTTATTGCCGGATGAACCTAAGGCCAACAAGTAACAACGGCGAGCTACAGGCTGGATGATGCCAGCCGCATATTTCCTCTCCTCCTCGCAACATCACACAGTCTGGTTTTGAAACGCTTCTATTACTTGCTGCCTTAGCCAGCGATTAGCGGGATCATTCTCCACATTTTGATGCCAGTACAAATACACATCCCACGAAGGCATCGCCGCTGGCAGCGGTAATATCTGATTATTAAACTGTTCATTCGCGATGCGTGCATAGCCTTCCGGCATGGTCAGCAGCAAATTGGTCTGACTGACCACCCTGCAGGCAGCAAAATAATGCTGGCAGCGCAGGCGTATGCGCCTTTGCAAGCCCAACCGGCTCAGTTCAAAATCTTCCAGACCCATACCTTTACGACGTGAGCTGGCGAGTATGTGTTCTGCCTGCATATACGTGTCCAGACCCAGTTCGCCCTGTATGACGGGATGATCGCGTCTTGCCAGTACAACGGTGTTGCCTTGCACTACCTTCTGGCGGTGTATCTCGTTGGGCAATGGCAACAGCATATCAATCGCCAGATCCAGGCTTCCAGCTGCCAGTTCACTCACCAGTTCCCGTCTTTCCACTTGTATTGCTGCCAGATTGATTTGCGGTGCCTGTCGCGTAATGCTTTCCATCAGTGGTGGGAGGGCCGTGGATTCCAATACATCACGCAAGGCGAGGTTGAACTGTTTGGTAGCTAATGCCGGGTCGAACTTGTCGTTCTCGGTCAAGGTCACTTCTAGCCCGCGCAAGGCCTGTCGCACTGGCTCTATGATGCTGCGCGCCAGTGGGGTTGAGACCATGCTTTGCCCCTGGCGCACAAACAGCGGGTCATTGAACAATTGACGCAGACGGTTCAAGGCATGGCTGATGGCTGGCTGGGTCAGGTTCAGTTGCTGGCTGGCACGGGTTACGCTGCCTTCGGTGTAGATGGCGACAAAGACAGTGAACAGATTTAAATCGATACGGGATAAATGCATGAGATTAATTAATTCAGATAATAACTATTCATTTGATCAATTATAGGCGCGGGCATACACTTTGTTCATTGTTTTATTGAAGTTTATTGATTGAGGAAGTAATGGCAGCTTTATATCTGGTCAGGCATGGGCAGGCTTCATTCGGCAGCCAAAACTATGACCAATTGTCTGAACTGGGTGAGCAGCAGGCGCGACATCTGGGCCGCTGGTGGGCAGAACGTGATATGCAAGTGTCAAGGGTGGTTACGGGTGCCCTGATGCGGCATCAACAAACTGCGCAAGCTTGCTTGTCTGAAATGCTGCAGCAAGATGCTGATGCGCTGGATAGGTCTGCCTGGCATTCCGATGCCGGTTTCAATGAATACAACCATCATGAAGTCCTGGCACGGCATGTGCCAGCTTTTGATGACCCGGCAGCCGTCAAGCATTTCCTTATGAACACACCAAACGGCAAGCAAGCCTTCCAGGATATTTTTGCCCAGGCCATTAGCCGCTGGATGTCGGGCGAACATGATACCGAGTATGTGGAAAGCTGGAATGCATTTCGCCAGCGCTGTGTCACCGCCATGCACAAGCAACTGTCGATTGCTGATGACGCAAAAAACATTGTCGTGTTCACTTCTGGCGGCACGATCTCGGCCTTATGCCAGCATGTGCTGGGTTTCCCTGATCCGCGCTTTGCAGAACTCAACTGGTCACTGGTAAATAGTGCGGTTACCCGCTTTCATTTGCAACCAACAACGGATGGTGTTTTGCGTCCTGCACTGGCCTACCTGAATAATTTTTCGCATCTAGAAGTGCTGAATAATCCCAAAGCAATTACCTACGTTTAAAAAATAAGAGAAACGAGAGAGACTACAGATGACCGCAATGTTTGATTTGACCGGCAAGGTCGCACTGGTCACCGGTGCCAGTCGTGGCATAGGTGAAGCCGTCGCCAAGACCCTGGCTGCCAACGGGGCCTACGTGATCGTGAGCAGCCGCAAGGCAGAAGCTTGTGAAACCGTGGTGGCTGCGATTATTGCAGCTGGTGGCAAGGCCGAAGCACGTGCCTGCCATATCGGTGAAATGGCGCAGATTGATGCCCTGTTTGCTGACATTACAGCCACTCATGGCAAGCTAGATATTCTGGTCAACAATGCCGCCACCAACCCGCATTTCGGGCATATCACCGAGACCGATGTCAGCGCATTCCAGAAGACTGTTGATGTCAACATACGTGGCTATTTTTTCATGTCATCTGCCGGTGCCAAGCTGATGGCAAAACATGGTGGAGGCAGCATCATCAATGTGGCTTCCGTCAACGGCGTAGTGCCAGGTGCCATGCAGGGAATTTATTCCATCACCAAGGCAGCAGTCGTTGCCATGACCAAATCCTTCGCTCTGGAATGTGCGGCCATGGGCGTGCGAGTGAACGCCTTGCTGCCAGGTGCGACAGATACCAAATTTGCCTCAGCCCTGTTCCACAATCCTGTGATTCTCGAAAAAGCATTGACCCGTATACCTATGAAGCGCATTGCCGAACCCGATGAAATGGCGGGCACAGTCTTGTATCTGGCATCGAATGCATCGAGTTATACAACTGGTGCCTGCATCAATGTCGATGGTGGTTATCTGGTTAGTTAAGACAAGAAAGACAAGAAAAACAAGAGTTAGGGCGCGATCATGAAACCGGTGTATGTGGCAAGCAATCCAGATTACGCAATACAGCTAAAGAGTTTGGTGCTGGCCATGCCGATGGCGAAATGGCTGGGCATACAATTTGTGAAGATGGAACCAGGTGAAGTGGAACTGGAGATTGTTTACCGCGAAGAACTCAGTTTTGTACCAGGAAAAATGCAAGCTACAGCCATCTTTGCTGCCGCGGATTTTGCCGGTGTTTCTGCCGCTGGCACGCTGTTGCCAGCAGGCTGGATCAACGCCAGCATAGATTGTAATTTAAAGATAGTCGCACCCGCTGATGGTGAAAAACTGCGGGCATGCGGACGTGTGGTTTCGCAAGGGAAATTGTTAACAGTCAGTGCAGCAGAGGTTTTCTCTGTACGTAATGGCGAAGAAGTTTTATGCGCTACAGCCTTGCTGACTGCGCGCAATATTGAGCTGCAAAGAAAGTAAAGCGGACATACTTATGTCCATTTGAGCAAACTGAATAAACAAGGAAAAAGGACACATCATGGATTTTCAATACAGCCCCAAAGTCAAAGATTTGCAGACACGCCTGATCACCTTCATGGACGAACATGTTTATCCAAATGAAAAGACTTTCTTTGGCGAGATCGCTGCCAACCGCAAGGCAGGCAATGCCTGGATACCGACTAAGGTCGTTGAACAACTCAAGGCCAAAGCTCGCGACGCCGGTCTGTGGAACCTCTTCCTGCCAGAATCTGGCCATGGCGCAGGCTTGACCAATCTCGAATATGCGCCCTTGTGCGAAATCATGGGGCGTGCCGTCTGGGCACCTGAAGTATTCAATTGCTCGGCACCTGATACCGGCAATATGGAAGTGTTTGCCCGCTATGGCACGCCTGAGCATCAGGAACAATGGCTGAAGCCTTTGCTGCGCGGTGAAATCCGTTCCTGCTTCGCCATGACAGAGCCGGCAGTGGCATCCTCTGACGCCACCAACATCGAATCATCGATAGTGCGTGATGGCGATGAGTATGTCATCAATGGCCGTAAATGGTGGTCGTCTGGTGCCAATGATCCGCGCTGCAAAGTGTTCATCTTCATGGGCAAGAGCGATCCTGATAATGCTGATCGTCATAAACAGCAATCGATGATCATCGTGCCGCGAGATACACCGGGCGTGACTATATTGCGTGCCTTGCCGGTATTTGGTTATGACGACGCCCCACATGGTCATGGTGAAGTCCTGTTTGAAAACGTGCGCGTACCAGCCTCGAATATCTTGCTGGGCGAAGGCCGTGGCTTTGAAATTGCCCAGGGCCGCCTGGGACCTGGCCGTATCCACCACTGCATGCGTCTCATCGGCCTGGCGGAACGCGCACTGGAAGACATGTGCAAACGCTCCTTGACACGCGTGGCCTTTGGCAAGCGGGTGGCAGAGCAGGGCGTGACGCTGGAGCGTATCGCCAACGCCCGCATCCTCATCGACCAAGCACGCTTCCTGGTCTTGAATGCCGCGCAAATGATGGACACGGTAGGCAACAAGGCAGCAGCCAAAGAAATCGCCATGATCAAGGTGGCGGCACCAACCATGGCTTGCCAGGTCATTGACTGGGCCATACAGGCTCATGGTGGTGGTGGTGTGTCTGACGATTTTGGTCTCGCATATTCCTATGCACAAGCCCGTACCTTGCGCCTGGCCGATGGCCCGGACGAAGTGCACAGGAATCAGATAGGCAAGATGGAGTTGAAGAAATATACGGAGAAAAAATAATCATTTACTGCGTCATGTGTTTGATGGAACGGTTTCAAGGCTGAGCTCTTTCCTCTTTTGGGGATAGAGCTTTTCTGCGTTAACTTCCCAGTTGGCTGACATTTTCAAATACTAATCGGGACTTACGCAAAATTGTCCCAGCAAGGCGTAGCGACGAAGACAGTACTTTAGTACGGCTAGGAGCTACAACGCAGCTGGGGCGATTTTTCGTAGGTTCCACTAAAATAGAGAGACAAAAATGCGCGACACTCCCTGGATCAAATCTTACCCCGCAGGCGTACACTGGGACGCCGACCTGCCCATCAGTAGCGTGCCACAATTGCTGCATGATGCGGTCGCCAAATGGCCAGACTTGCCCGCACTGGAATTCATGGGTAAAAAGACCAGCTATGCGGAGTTGCAAAAACAGGTGAACCAGGCCACCAAAGGCTTCCAGCAACTGGGCGTCAAGCCCGGCGTGCATGTGGGGCTGTATTTGCCAAATACACCGCATTACGTCATCAGTTTTTTCGCCATCTTGCAGGCCGGTGGCACCGTGGTGAATTACTCGCCGCTGGACGCCGAGAAAGTGCTGGAGCATAAAATTGCCGACAGCCATACCGACATACTGGTGACGCTGGACATGGTCATGCTGTATCCGCAAATGGCCAAGATGCTGGGCCATACCCGCCTGCAAAAACTCATCATCGGCAATATTCCAGAAATGACTCCCTACCCGGATGCAGTCAGGGCGAACCTGGATAAGGCAGGCCAGCTCAGCAGCATTCCTGAAGATAGCCAGCATCTATTGTTTGCAAAACTGCTGGACAATGATGGTGACTACACGTCCATCCCGGCAATCGACCCCAAGGAAGCCATCGCCACCCTGCAATATACCGGCGGCACCACAGGTCTGCCCAAGGGCGCTATGCTCACGCATGGCAACCTGACCACGGCTTGCAGCCAGATCATGGAAACCACCAATATCGAGCCGCGTGTACTGGAAGAAGGCAAGGAAAAACTGCTGGCCGTGCTGCCGCTATTCCACATCTATGCCTTGACGGTGGATATGCTGTTTGGAATACGTATGGGAGCAGAAATTGTCTTGCATACCCGCTTTGATGCCGATGCCGTGGTCAAGGATCTGGCGAATAAAAAGATCACGGTATTCCCCGGTGTACCTACCATGTACACCGCCATCATCAACCATCCGCAAATCAAGGAATATGATCTCAGCGCACTGAAGTTCTGCAACTCCGGTGGCGCACCTTTACCTGCAGAAGTGCTGCAACAATTCCAGGCATTGACGGGCTGTACCCTGCTCGAAGGTTGGGGTATGACCGAGACTTCGCCTACAGGTACGTTCACGCCGTTGGGTGGCGTGCGCAAGGCAGGTTCCTGTGGTTTGCCTACGCCAGGCATCAGCTTCAAATTTGCCAGCATTGATGACCCACGGCAGGAAGTGGCCTTGGGAGAGCGCGGCGAGATCTGCGTGGCCGGAGCCAATATCATGAAAGGCTACTGGAACAAACCAGATGCCACCCGTGACGCATTTACTGCTGACGGTTATTTCCGTACTGGCGATGTCGGTTATATGGATGCTGATGGTTTTGTGTATATCGTCGACCGTACCAAGGACATGATTTTGTCAGGCGGTTATAACGTCTATCCACGTAATATCGAAGAAGCCATTTATGAACACCCCGCCGTAGCCGAAGTCAGCGTCATCGGCATCCCCGATGCTTATCGTGGCCAGGCGGCCAAAGCCTTTATCAAACTCAAGGCAGGGCAGGCGGCCTTCAGCTTTGAAGATTTGAAAGAGTTTCTCAAGGATAGACTAGGCAAACATGAAATGCCGCAAGCGATGGATATTCGTGCTGAGTTACCGAAAACCCCGGTAGGGAAATTGTCCAAGAAAGAATTGTATGAGGAAGAAGCAAAAAAGAGGGCTGCTGCCTGAGCTGACCTGCACGATCCTGATTAAATAAGTTTTTGCGCGTTTGTGCGGCTTTCTGGTTCCCTCCAGGAAAGCCGCAGTTTTTTCACCTTATTTACTCTTGCCAGCTAGCTTGTCCTTCACCTGCATTTGCAAAGTCTGCAAATCTTTCGCACTATGCTCAACAACAATAGTTTTTGTATCTGCCACCTGACTCTGGCTGCTGACCTGCAGTTCAGGCACGGCTTTTCTTGGTCTTACAGGCTGGGGATGACGCAGAAAAAACATGGCTTACTCCTTGAATGTGCAGAGCCAGATTGGGGTTTAATCTCAAATTTCAAGTCGGAGCATCTTGCATTGCACCTAAGTGCGTCTGGTTTCCCGTAGCGGATCATGAGGTCGGCAATTGCCGCAAACCCGGATAATGTATTGCTTCCCCAAGTCTGTAAAAAAAATGGCGGTCACAGTATAAGGATTTCCCCAGCCAGAACGAAAGTAGTGCAAATGCGCTACATATTCTGGCTGAAAATCAATTTCTATTTTGAATGCCGTTAGCCAGTCTGCTGGAATACCTCGCTTGTTCATGATTGCACGCAGTTTCACTTTGTAGTCATACATGACTGCATTAAACTCTGTGCTTTCCGGAGCACAGATGATATTCAGCAAATCTAGCGTTACTATGGGAATAGTATGTTGATGCGCAAAACGGCAAAGCTTGCCTATGGCCCAATAGCCTTCGAGATCATTATTGCGGCTGTTAAAGCTATCCGCAATCCCTGCAGCTATTGACTTAAGTTGCTTTCTGCGTGGCATGGATATTCCTTGCGTTTAATCCGCCTGCTTATACCAGATTTATCAGGGCGTTACGTAAATCAGGATAATCAAAAACAAAACCCTCTTCCAATAATTTTGCTGGTACCACGCGCTGGCCTTCGAGTAATAAATCAGCTTGTTCCCCCAGCATCAGCCGCATAGGCCAACCCGGGGTAGGGAAGAAGCTGGGACGATGCAAGACGCTGGCGGCGATGGTGCTGAACTGTTTTTGCGTGACTACTTCAGGTGCCGTGAAATTGTAAGCACTGTCCAGCGGCAGGCTGGTTTCATGCTTCCAGATATGGGCAATGCCGCGAAGTACATCGTGCACATGTATCCACGATTGCCATTGCCCACCACTACCCAAGGCACCACCCAGACCCAGCTTGATGGGAAGGAGCATCATGCCCAATGCACCTTGCTGGCCAAGTACAAGGCCAAAACGCATCTTGGCAACTTTGACGCCGCAAGTGCTGGCAAGCTGGTTGGCTTGTTCCCATTCCTGGCACAGTTCTGACATGAAGATGGCTTGCGGTGTTGCGCTTTCGGTCAATTCCCTGTCGTCGCCCGGTGCCTGTATGCCGTAATAGCCTATGGCTGAGGCTGCCAGCAAGAGCCTGGGTTTGCTTTCTGCTCTACTGATCCATGCGGTGATTTCTTTTGTCAAACCAGTACGGCTATGGCGCAATTCTGCCTTGCGTTTTTCTGACCAGCGCCAACCAAGTATACGTGCCCCAGCCAGGTTGATGATGACATCTACTTGCTGATTCGCGGGTAATTCCTGCATTGATGCAATGACCCTTACCCTACCATCAAACTTCCAGCTAGCTTGTTTGGGATTGCGGCTGAGTATCGTCACTTGCTGTCCATCTGCCAGCAATGCTTTGACCAGCAAGCTGCCGATAAAGCCAGTGGCACCGGTGACCAAAACCTGCTCTGATTTATTACTGAAATGGATAGTGGATGCCTGCTTTTCCTTGACAGCCAGTTTACCCAGGCGCAGTGCGGCAAGACCATCACGTATACCAGAGACGCCAACGCCCACACCGCACAAAGCCAGGAATACACTGAGCCAACCTTGTGGCTGCCACAGCATTTGTGTAGGGGCCGCAAACCACTCAGGCGTATTCAATATCAACAAGGTGATAAAGGCACCACCATTAATCGCGAGTACGGTATGCGTCACACGCTCCGTGGCTGGCAATAGGCGGGTCTGGTCTTCAATGACAAAGTCCCACAAGGTCAGAATAATTTCCACGCCAAACACCAGCAATAGCACAATGGCCCAGGCACCATGCCAGGCCCATGCTGATAAACCAACGAAGAGCAGGCTGTAGATAATGGCGCGGGTCGCATGTATGCCCAACTCTGTGCGGGCGCTGGCGCGTTGTGGCAAGGCCTCGGTCAGCTCATGGTGGTACAGGGTATCGAAAGCGCCGAGCAAGCCTTGCGCGGCCATCAATTGGAGGGCAATTAAATGGGTGTTCATGATGTTGCCTCTGGATGAATTTCCTTGAAAACGCCGACCTGGGTAAAAGTGCGGCCAAACAAGGCATGTTTGATTTCTATGCGGATATTGAATTGCTCAGGGTTGTCATTGCGATGGCAAAGATAGGTTTTGCCCGGCGTGAAAATGCCGGGTATGGGAATGCGGTAGCCCAGCACATCCCAGAAATAACCATCGCTGGTGAAGTAGAGGTTACCCTCATTTACATGCAAGATCAATTTCATGCCCAGACCCATGCCTACATATTCGAGCACTTCCCCTTTTTTACTTTCCTGCATATACGATGTGAACTGTATCGGCGGCCTGTTGTGCAGGCGGTATATCCTCTGCTTAAAGATGGAAGGGCAATCTGGCTTGGAATACACCATGATATCGACAGGGAAATCATGATCGGTATAAGGGATCAAAGCCCCGGCTATCATGGGTTTGGTCAGGTGGCCCAGGAGTTTGCCTATTCTTGAACAACTCAATTCACTAAGTACACCTGTGTAATACAAGGGCTTGTCCGGCTCAGGGTTCTTGGCAAACCTAGCCTGGATATCCGGATGCAGTTTGAGCCATTCCTTGCCCAGGATTTTCCTGAATAATTCGCCTTCAGACGGGATGGGTTTGCTATCAGGATTCATGCACTTCTTTCAGTATTTTCAATATTCTTCGCATCCATTTTCCACAGGATAAACAGGGGCGGGATCATGCTCAATACTGCAAATGCATCGATCCAGACATTGATCAGCATATTCGCCTGCATGGAAATAAGCATGTCTTGCGGTGCCCATACCAGTATGCCTATCATCAGCCACAGCCAGGCAAAGCGGCTGCGATGCTGGTCGCCCAGATAAATCAATGCGCCCATCCACAAGCCCACAGTTTGCACGGTAGGGCCAAACAGACTCATCCACCAGACTTGCATATTGCGCGCGGCATCTGGCGCAGCCTGTGGCCAGAAATGGCTTTCTATGAGCTGGTGATAAACTTCCACCAGACCTGTCGCACTGATCCAGGGCAGCAAGATGCCGATCAGCAAATGAGCGAAGGCTGCTGCATATAGCCAGCGTATCAGCCATTTTCGTAATGAAGATTGTTTTTGTGGCATTGATTTTCCTTTATTTCTTTAATTTCTGTCGTTACAGAAATTAAAGATCAAATGACGATGCCTGTCAAGTGATTTGTAGCATATCTTTTGCTTCAGACCATGGCGTACAATCCAAGCTGCACTTATTCTTTCACTCATCCTTTCACACATCAAGCGCATATAAAACATGAAAGTCCTGCTCGTCGAAGACGACCCCATGATAGGTGAGAACATACAAATCGCCCTGGAAAGCGAGGCCAATCTGGTTGACTGGCTCAGCAATGGTGAAGCAGCAGAGGCCGCCCTGCAATTCCATAGCTATGATGTGTTATTACTGGACCTGAGCCTGCCTCAACGCGACGGCATGGACATTTTAAAAGCCCTGCGCAAGCGGGGCGATACACTGCCTGTGCTGGTCATGACCGCGCGCGATGCCGTGCCGGACCGGGTGCGCGGCCTGCATGCAGGTGCAGACGATTACCTGGTCAAGCCTTTTGATCTGGATGAATTGATCGCCCGTATGCATGCCCTGGTAAGGCGCTCGCATGGCCGCACTGACACCTCCTATGTGTGCGGCGACGTGGTCGTCAATACCACAACGCGGCAAGTGTTTAGCGGCGCAGAGCAGGTGATACTCTCATCCCGCGAATGGACCATACTTGATGCCTTGGTGGCGCGGCCTGGTGCCATACTCTCGCGCAGCCGCCTTGAGGATCAGTTGTTTGGTGCTACCTCAGAGATAGAAAGCAATGCGGTCGAAGTATATATCCACGGCCTGCGGAAAAAGCTGGGACAAAAATTCATCGTCAATGTGCGTGGCGTTGGCTATATGGTCGAGAAAAGCGCATGAAGTCTTTGCGTCTGCAAATGATGCTGTTGTTCGGTATCGCGATTCTGGCTGCAGCTGCCTTGCAGTTTGCCAGTTCGCTGCATGCGGCCATTGGTGAAGCCAACAAGCTGTTTGATTACCACATGCAGCAAATGGCCCTGGCCTTGCAGGACGGCGATTTTGATCAGGTTGATTGGCATAATCTGCCAGGTACAGAAATTGATGATTTTGATTTTGTCGTGCAGGTCTGGTCAGAAGATGGCGCCAGGGTCTATCAGTCACGCCAGCACCGCAGCCTGCCCAAGCAAGCTGCGCTAGGTTATTCTACAGTGACGCTGGAAAACGGTGACTGGCGCGTGTATGCCGCAGAAGAAAACAAGCGCGTCATCCAGGTGGCGCAAAAAATGGGTTCACGCAGGGACAGGGCAATATCTTTTGCATTGAGCACTTTGTGGCCGGTGATACCGGTGTCCCTGCTTTTGTTTTGCGCGGTCTGGTGGGGTATTAATTCTGTGCTGGCACCTCTTAACCGCATAGGCAGCGAGCTGGCCAACCGCAATGCAAATTCCACTGATCCCGTATCCTCTGACGGTGTACCCAAAGAAGTATCGCTACTGGTGACGGAATTGAATTCCCTGCTGAGTCGCATGGGCCTGGCGATACAGTCACAACAGCGTTTTGTTGCAGACGCCGCGCATGAGCTAAGGTCACCCATTACCGCCTTGCGCTTGCAGGTGCAAAATCTTGGCAGGGTCAAGGATGAAAACAGTCATGAACAAGCCATCAATCGCCTGCTTGGCGGTGTCGACAGGGCTTCACGACTGGTCGAACAGTTGCTGGCGCTGGCCAGGCAAGACCCGACCTCGCAAGCCAGTCTGAGCTTTCAAAGCATCACACTGAATACCTGTATAGAGCAGGCTGTCAGCGATGTCATGCCCTTCGCGCAATCCAGGAAAATCACTATCAATGCAGAAATGAATGATCCGCTTGAGCTACTAGGCGATAGCGAAAGCCTGCGCATCATGATACGCAATCTGCTCGACAATGCCGTGCGCTATATACAGGATGAGGGCAGGGTGCAGATCAGTCTCGGCCGTGACAGAGAGTGTTTGCGGCTCAGCATACAAGACACTGGCGACGGCATCGCGCCAGAAGAGCGTGAACGTATCTTTGACCGTTTTTATCGTGTCGCCGGTACGAATAAAAGCGGTAGTGGACTGGGGCTGGCGATTGCCAAGGCTATTGCAGACCGCCATCATGCCAGCATCCGCCTGGCAGATGCCGCCCTGGGCGGATTGGAGGTGATTATCCTGTTTCCAGCCACAATTGCCCTTGCAAGTTGAAAAAACAAGCAAATTTTTACCAAAATTCGCTGTTTGATTGACATCAACACGATTTTTTAAGATTCACCTAAGTTTCCTGAGGCAAGATGGCGTTGCTTCATACTACCTGGTAGTACTCGGCTTACGTATCAGGTTTGAATTGACCAATTAAAATTTAGAGGGTTTTACATGCGTGCAATCAACACAATCAAAAGTACTGCCAGCCTGGCAGCAATTGCTGCTCTGTTAGCAGCTTGTAGCTCACCAGTAAAAGTGGCTGAGCAACCAGCTCAACAGCCTGCAACAACAACCAAGCCTGTCATCGCAGATACTCGTACAGTTGCTCCAGTAAAAACAGACATCGACGATTTTAATAATCCTAACAGTCCACTGGCAAAGCGTAGCGTCTATTTTGACTTCGACCAATACGTTGTCAAAACTGAGTACAGCGGCACGGTTAACGCGCACTCCAAATACCTGAGCACCAATAATGGCAAAAAAATCCTGATTCAAGGTAATACCGATGAACGCGGTGGCCGTGAATACAATCTGGCTCTGGGTCAGAAACGTGCTGAAGCCGTGCGTAAATCCTTGTCCCTGTTGGGCGTGCCAGAAGCACAAATGGAAGCAGTCTCTCTGGGTAAAGAAAAACCAAAAGCCACAGGTAGCGATGAAGCTGCGTGGGCAGAAAACCGCCGTGCAGATATTATCTACTCTGGCAAGTAATTGTCTGTTTTGAGAAAACCGGTTTGCATGCAGCGAGCAAAATTTGCTGCCTGTATGCAAGCTGGTTTTTCTCTATAATGTTGACGCAAACCTGTTTTGATCTGATGCTTTGAGCATTGGTCATCTGAGCAGTTTTATGTCAGCCTTATTTGTTTAATCCCGTGACAGAATCGATGTGCCCAGATGTTGAAGCCCAAGTTGTTAATTGTCCTGATGTTATATTGTGGCAGCCTGTCTGCCATGCAATTGAGTGCTCAGAATGCCATCGTTGTTGATGAGCGCAATGGTCAGGTTTTGCTGGAAAAAAATGCCGATGCAGTAGTGCCCATTGCCTCGCTGACCAAGCTCATGACAGCCATGGTGCTGCTCGACAGCAAAGCGAATATGGACGAGAAAATCTCCATAGAAGAAGAGGATAAAGACCAGCTCAAGCATAGCCGTTCCCATGTGCCGATAGGTTCAAGCCTGACGCGCAGGGAAGCCTTGCAACTGGCGCTGATGTCATCCGACAACCGTGCCGCAGCCGCACTGTCCCGCACTTACCCTGGTGGTCAGGGTGCATTCATGGTGGCTGTTAAATCCAAATTGCTTGCTTTGGGTATGAGTCATACCTTCATTCGCGAGGCGACAGGCTTGTCACCAGAAAATACCTCGACAGCCGCTGATCTGGTGAAGATGGCGCAAGCTGCATCACGCTATCCAGAAATAGCCGACATCACGACCGACAGTGAAGACAGCGTCACCCTGAAGAATGGCCTCAGCCGTGAATTCCACAACACCAATCGCCTGATCGGTAAAAAGGGCTGGGACATCCTGCTTTCCAAAACCGGGTTTACCAATGAAGCAGGTGCTTGCCTCATCATGCGTGTGAAGCTGGCCGGTAAACAAGCCACCATGATTTTATTGAATGCCAGAGCAGGATCAGCACGCTGGAGGGATGCCTTGAATATCGGGAAATTGCTAGGGTATAAAGAAGAAATCAAGGCAAAGATAAGTAGAAGACATAGACGCCATCGCTGATTTGACTTTTCCATGTCGACGCGTTTGCTTGATGGGAAGTGGGATGTCAGCAGCTATGCTAGCATGGCGATTCTTTATTGAATCCAGAGAGGCAAAACCATGCCCCGCTTAATCGAAATCCGCACCTATCGCCTCAAACCCGGCGTTGCCGATGCTTTCCATCATGCTGTGCATACGTTGGCTATACCCATGCTGAAAAGCAGGAATATGGATGTAGTCGCCTACGGGCACTCTGGTCATGAAGAAGCCACGTATTACCTTATACGTGCGTACGCCAGTCGCGCAGCTTTGGAAACTGAGCAAGATGCTTTCTATGGTTCCAGTGAATGGATAAATGGCCCCAGGGCAGAGTTGGTCGATCGCATTGAAACCTATATGAATACCCTGGTCTGGTTATCGGACGAAGGTGTAGATAGTATGCGTGAGCTCAACAAGGCTTAATCAACAAAATCGGCGGCATCAGGCACCGTTACGGCTAATAGAGCTCAGGTTTTACGCAGCTTCATTGTCCTGATCAAAAGTCTGCCTCGATGATTTAATTTTCTCAAAATTCTTTTCGGCCCAACTTACCAGCGCACCCATAGGTACCATGACCGAGGCACCGAGTGCGGTCAGTTCATATTCCACGCTGGGCGGTTTGGTTGGAAACACTTTCCTGCTCAATAAACCATCCCTTTCCAGATCGCGCAAAGACTGGGTGAGCATGCGCTTGGAAATGTCAGGTACCTGCTTATGTAACTGGCTAAAGCGCAGAGGGCCTGTTTGCAACGTCAGCAAGATCAGCGGCGTCCATTTGGTGCTGATATGGTCGAGCACATTCCTGACCGGGCACATGGCAGGATCAAAATCCGATGCCATTCCCACCGCTTTATATGGGTTCACTTTGGGTAACCTTGGCACGAAAAACTGCCTCCTTACAATTTTTAGACATAGTCTCTATTATAGACCTTGATTCG
This sequence comes from Pseudomonadota bacterium, assembly GCA_040390835.1. Taxonomy (GTDB): domain Bacteria; phylum Pseudomonadota; class Gammaproteobacteria; order Burkholderiales; family Burkholderiaceae_D; genus Undibacterium. Next base: position 29,673 of record JAZJXP010000037.1, on the reverse strand, counting down.
ATCGCTAATTCAAATATATCGAAGCAAGGAGAAACTTTGTCATGAAAAAACAGATACACAGATTCAAGAAAAACCTGGTTTTGGGAGCAATGATGGCACTTGCGCTAGCTACATTGTCCATTACCTTCGTACCCAACAGCTACGCCCAGGAGCCGGTTATCGGGGTTGATAATCCTGATGCACTGTTCAGCAGCAGTGATCCAAAACTGCATGCCAACAAGCAGGTGGTCTATCACATCGTGAAAGATTTGCTGGAGGCTGGTCATTGGGAGCTGGCAGACAAGTACCTGTCCAAACGCTACCTGCAGCACAACCCGAATGCAGCATCCGGCCTTGATGGCGTGGTCAAGTATTTTGTCGAAGTAAGAAAAATCCAGGCCACACCCATACCGGAAAAAATGACAAAACCAATTGTTGCTGTCATTGCCGAAGGTGATCTGGTAACGGTCATGTATCCCTTGCCAGTCAGGGATAAGACCACCAGGCAGCTTTTATACACCACCACCTGGTTTGATGCCTGGCGAATAGTGGATGGAAAGGCAGATGAACATTGGGATTCTGCACTTAAAAATTGATAGATATTGATGAATGTTGATGAATGTTCATATAACAGGAGAAATAAATATGATCGCGGTTACAGGTGCAAGTGGGCAATTGGGGCGTCTGGTAATACGGGCTTTACTAGACACTGTCACAGCCAATCAGGTCGTTGCCATCGCCAGGGATGTCAGCAAGATTGAGGATTTGCGCGCCAGCGGTGTGCAAGTTCGCCAGGGCGATTACAGCCAGCCAGAGACATTGGCTACAGTCTTGCACGGAGTGAAAAAGCTCTTGCTGGTTTCTTCCAGTGAAGTCGGCCAAAGGCTGGAGCAACACAAAAATGTGGTACAGGCTGCAAAAAGTGCGGGTGTGGAATTAATCGCCTACACCAGCATCCTGCATGCAGATACTTCACCACTGTTACTGGCCCAGGAGCATATAGCGACAGAACAGCTGATACGCGACAGTGGCCTGCCTTTCGTCTTCTTGCGCAATGCCTGGTATATAGAAAATTATTTTTCTGCAGTGGGTACGGCGCTGCAAACAGGCAAGATATTTGGAGCCGCCGGAGAAGGTAAATTCTCGGCAGCTTCGCGCGCTGATTTTGCAGCGGCTGCCGCAGCGGCACTGATGGGAAATGATCAGGCAGGTAAAATCTATGAACTGGCTGGCAACCAGGCATTTACCCTCGGTGAATTGGCCGCTACCTTGTCGGAGCTATCGGGTAAGCCAGTCACCTATGTGAATCATACCGAGACTGAATATAAAGACTTGCTCGTCTCATTTGGCTTGCCAGAAGGCTTTGCCCATGTCCTGGCTCAATCAGATACAGGCGCTGCACAAGGTGGTTTGTTTGACGCCAGTGGTCAACTCGGCAAACTGATCCGGCGGCCAACGGCGACTTTGCGTTCTGTTTTGAAAACGCATTTGTCATCCATTTAGTGCATTGTCGACTGGGCTGAATCAGTGTGCCAGTGAAGCTGCTATTTTGAGTAGCTTGTGAGCTGCCTCACTGGCGACTTCAACTTAGGTAGGCCCCACTCAATCAGTCAAAAGTGCATTCACTTTGCTGACCCATACTGCGGGATATTTGACCGGTGCTGCCAGATGTTCGCCTTCATATTCCCAGAATGTTTTTGTTGCAGTGGCATTTGCATATACCAGTTTTCCCTGGCTGATGGGGATAGATGTGTCACCAACAGAATGCACCACTAACAATTTAGCCTTGCCTATCTCCTTGATATCTTCTTTGGCTGAATAAGGCGAGATCAGGCTCGCACGTACAGACTCCTGCATTTCTTTTGGGACATTGGCAACCGCGATATCCGTAAATGAACTCAAGCCACCATCCAGCACCAGTGCATCAATTTTGCCTGCATTGGTTTTGGCAAGATGAGTAGCAATCTGGCTACCCATAGAGGCACCAATGAGTATCAGCTTCTTGCCCTTCAATTCAGGTTTTTGCAGCAATTGCTCAAACACCAGTTGACCATCGCTGGCAATATTCAAATGCGTGGGTTTGCCTGTCGACAGCCCATAGCCGCGAAAATCGATCATGGCTACCTGAAAGCCATCTTCCACAAGTGGCCGTATAAATTTAACGTAATGCGAGACGTTGCCACCAGCACCGTGAAAATAAATAATAGTGGCCTTGGCTGCCTGTTGAGGTTTGATCCAGATGCCGGTGACTTCATCATCACCCACTTTAAAGCTTAGATTATCGTAGTTCAGGCCTTCCACTTTTGCCATGACCCTTGATGGGAAATAAAACCTTTCATCAGCCTGTGCGCATGCACTGGACTGGACGGTGAATGCAGTGATCAAGGTAAGTGTAGCCAACATCAATTTTTTCATCATGCGTCTTTCTATCTATCATTTCAATAAGGATGCCTGGCCCGGGAGATGAGCACGGGTAAGTGGGATTTTGCAGGCGCATTTACTTGCTGCAAAAACCACATACTAATGTAGATAAGATAGGTGACTGCACTAATGTCGCCAAGTGCTAGTTTTGCTGGTTTATGGCCGCGGTTTATGGCGTCAACGGGAATTCGCTAACCAGGCTTTCACCTCTGGCAGGCGGAATGAGGCATTTGTTGCAGCACATACCCTGATGAATAAATATGGATATGTGCAGTGCTTTGCTAGCGTGCAAAGCTGTTACTGCGCTTGATTTTGTTCTGTAACTGCAGCAGGCCATAAATCAGGGCTTCGGCAGTCGGCGGGCAACCTGGGATATAGATATCAACTGGTACGATACGGTCGCAGCCACGCACGACGGAATAAGAGTAGTGATAATAGCCACCACCATTGGCGCAGGAACCCATGGATATCACATAGCGTGGTTCGGCCATCTGGTCATAGACTTTGCGCAAGGCTGGTGCCATTTTATTGGTGAGGGTGCCAGCGACTATCATCAGGTCAGCGTGGCGGGGGCTGGCGCGCGGCATGAAGCCGAATCGGTCCATGTCATAACGGGCACTGGCGGCCTGCATCATTTCCACCGCACAGCAGGCGAGGCCAAAGGACAGGTACCACATGCTATTGCTCTGTACCTTGTTCATCAAATCATTGACGTTGGTTAGGATGTATGAATCCTGAAACAAACCTGTTTGCTCTTCCATGGATGGGGCTCCTTCATTGAGATGCCCCGATTATGCATTCAAGCGATGATATGGTCTTGTACCGAAACGACATCGATTTCATCAGAGGGAATAAACAGCTCCCCCAATTCAGCTTCATTAAAGCTGAATGCCCAAAGTGCAGGATCTTGTGCTGCAATCCCACGCATGAGCTGGGCTGGTGTATGCCCGGTAAAGCGGACAAAGTCGTGGTTCATGTGTGCCTGGTCGGCATAGCCGAAATTCACGGCGCATTCTGCCCAGGTCTTCGCTGGTAGTCTTCCCAGCATGACCTGCATCAGGGATGTGCCGTAGCGTAAATGCTGTTTGTAGCTGCGCAAGCTGAGCCCAAAGCTGGCCAGAAAGCGTCTCTCAAATTGGCGTGTGCCTAAACCAAGGGTGTCAGCTAGTTCCTTCGCTGGCTTATTGATCCAGTGATAGGGGATGACCAGCGGAGCAATGCGTGGTTTTTCAAGCAAGCGCAAGCGTAATAACATGCTTTGTACTACATCCAATTGGGCTGCAGTGTCGCGGGCGGCATCCAGTTTTTCATTCACTTCCGTGTAGAGGGATAGTGGCAACACATCGGCCAGATTGATAACGGCATCGCTAAATTCGTCTACAGGGTAACCTAGTATGTTGCTGAGTTTGCCAGGGCGGAAAGTCGTTGACATGAAGCGTGAGCCAGGCTGAGCCTTGCCCCGGGAGCGATGCCGGTTGGGGCCGACGATGGCGAAGCGGAATAAGGCCTGCCCATCCTCCATTTCCATCGCACCATTCAAAACGACGATCAACATCGGTAGTGGACTGGCTGGCACGGTGTACCAGCACGATGGCACCTCCTTGACCAGAAAATGCATGCAGACATCCGCCAACAAGGGATGTGGGGCAAGACTGGCATGTGGTAAAGAAGGATCTTGCAATTGACGCTAGCTCTTATTGCGAAAGAAATTATCGCTATTGTAGCCTGTTTGCTTAGGGGGCTTAACTGCGGGGGCTTATTCACTCTTGACTGCTTGCTCCCCGGTCTGGTCTGGCTGGATATAACATGTAGCTGGTAGTGCATTGGGCTTTATTTTATAAAGATAAGCTGCAGTCGGAGTCTGGGGAGTTGGTTTTAATTTCATAGTCTTGAAATAGCGTCTTCTCAAGTCGGCATTGGCACGCAGATTCAGTGGGATATCTTTCAGGAGTAACAGCGGATTGGCAGCGATGGGTGCAAAATCCTCGCCAGGGCGATACTTGGAAAAAGCAAAACCCAAACGTTTTACATACAAGGGGAACATGGTCTTGCTTTCTTCCATGCCGCAAGCCAGCAGGACTGCAATGGCTTGGTGCCGGGCAGATGCCTTCCATTTGCTGCTCTCGTAATAATACAAACCGGCATCATCATAATTTTCTATGGTGCGCCAACTGGTTTCTGGTAAATGATGAGTCAGTTTGAGTGCGGCTGCATTGAGCTGCAAAGCCTTTTTTTGATTGCGATCTTTTTCAAATGCACTCATGGCGGCATCGCGCAACTTGTCAGCCTTAATCTCCAGCTGTGTCGGTGCTGCATGGCAAAGCATGGGGAGACCAAGTACAAGGAAAAATAAGGCTTTTCTCATGGTGAATTTCTTTTCAAGATGGGACTTCAGTATTATACGATTTGCAGATTGAGCACAAGTCATTGTTGGGGGAGGGCAGTAAGAGCCGTCGCTATAGCGAATGGTCGCCAGCCACGCCCTAAATGCTCCAGCGATTTTTACCGCTATGTTTGGCTCTGTACATGGCATCGTCAGCACGGCGCAGCAAATCATCCAGATCTGATTCTGATTCTCCATTTTCGTGGATAGCCAAACCTATGCTGGTGGTAATGCTGATCTGATGCTCGCCCAGTGAAAAACGGTCTTGCATGGATTTGATGATTTTTTCTGCTACTTCACGCGTATCGCGTTCAGGATTGGTCAAGCCTTCCAGAATGATGGTGAATTCATCACCAGCAAGACGGGCGACGGAATCGGTTTTGCGTACGGCCAGGCATAGACGATTGCCAAACTCCTTGAGCAACTCATCACCTGCATGATGACCCATCGTGTCGTTGATGCTCTTGAAACCATCCAGATCAAGAAACATTACTGCCAGTGCACTGCGTGTCCGGCTGGCACGCAGCATTGCGCTTGATAGTCTGTCCATGAACAAAGCGCGGTTTGGCAGGCCAGTCAGCACGTCATATTGCGCCAGGAAAATCAATTTTTCTTCGAATTGCTTGCGTTCAGTAATGTCCCTGACGACGCCAGCAAAAATCCTGCGCGTATCGAACTGGATTTCATTGACTGTCAATTCCAGCGTGAACTGTGTTCCATCCTTGCGTAGCCCGGGTAATTCAATTTTGGGGCGACCTATGACCTTGCTTTCTCCGGTTTGCAGATAATGTTGCATGCCTTGTTGATGGCGTTGCCGCATGTCGATGGGCATCAGGATCTGCAGGCTTTGTCCTATCACTTCGTCTGGCCGGTACCCGAAAATCACGGCCGCAGCATCATTGAATGATTCGATCTCACCCTTGTCGTTGATGGTCATGATACCTTCACCGACACTGCTGAATACCGTATTCATTTCCAGTTGCTGCTCTTTTGCATGATTCTCAGAATCTGTCAGACGTTTAGTCAATGGCTTGATCTGGGAGCGCATCAGTATCGCACCCATTGCCAGTATGAATAGCAATGCCGGTACCACGGATTTTAATTGCGTGCGTATGGCTGCATATAGCTCGGTAGTGTCTTGCTTGACCACCAACCCCAGGTTTTTGTAAAGGGGCGTGAAGGCGGCCATGACGTTATGACCTTTATAGTCCAGGGTAGCAATCAGGCCAGCTTTGCCATCAATGGCGAAACTCATGGGCAGGGGTTGGCCAGCAATATTGATTTTGCTGATCGTATAGCTCTTGCTTTGCCGTGCCGATGGCAGACAGGTAAGGGTGTTACCAGTACCTGCACAAAATGCTATTTCACCAGTATCGCCAAGACCCTTCAAGTCAAATAGCTGCGCTTGTATGATAGGCAAGCGCTGATTGAGGTGCAGGCGTGCGAAGGTGATGCCGTCTTTTCTTAAAGCGGTATTTGTATGCAACGTCAGTG
>JAZJXP010000037.1:0-23386 GCA_040390835.1 Pseudomonadota bacterium | reverse complement strand
CCATTCCAGTTCAGAAGTCAGGTCGCCAGTATTCGCCAGGAGCAGTCTGGTACTGGCAGATACATTTTTCTCACCAAGGTACAAGAGGACTTTGCCATCAAGAGTGACGATGCTTGCACTGCGCACACTAAGGTTTCTCATGCTAAGCAATTCTGACTGGATTTCTGCAAGGGCCGCTTTATTTTCCGGTTCCAGAGCCAGCTTATACGCCGGGGCTAGCAAATGCGTATTGTTGACTATGCGTTCATTGCTGTTCAGTGCCTGTGTCAACTCCGTGTGGATTAAATTGCGTTGATTATCCAGTTTGAACTGGAGTTTTTCGCGCAAAGAATCTTCCAGTATTGCTTGTTGAAACACGAAGCCAGTCAGACCTGCAGTCAGGGTCGCGACGCATAAAATTGCGGCGCTCATAAAACTGATTTTTTCATCGAGTTGAAAAAATCGTTGCATATGACGGCTGTTGGCGTGATGCCAGTTGGTCCATAACGCGACACCTATGGCAATCATGCCTATTGCGGTATGGATTGCCATACGGGCAGAACGTGCCCAACCAAACAATTGATCAGGGGATAGCAGGTAACCAATTAATCCAGTCAGGCCGATTGCCAGGATGAGAAAAATCAGGATTTGAAAGCAGAGTTCTTTTGCTTTGCTATCAATACGATTTAGCAAACATAAACCGGCACCTGTACACATGAAGCCAAGTGCTGTATTTGGCGCCAGTCGCCCTGGGCGAGTATTTCCATCGTGTAGCCATGTGTGCAGAAACCCCCAGTCTATGTGCAGGTTGATATCGAAAAAATGTTCGATTAAAACCAGGCCACACAAACTGAAAAGCAGGATGCCGACACAGGACTGAACTAGTTTGAGCTGTTTTTGTAATAATCCAGGGAGTGCTAAAGCCAGACCAGCGAGCGCAAAACAGAGTGCGGTATTGAATACCATTGCCACAAAACCGACACGTATTTCTACCATGGCCCGTACTTGCAACAACCAGCCACTGATGACGATCAGTCCAAGTGCCAACAGCGCGAGTCCGAGAAACGTCGACAGGGATAATATTGGAGGAAATGCCTTGAAAGTATCGCCTCGTGATTTTTGTATATTTTTATTCACTTGGTTTTTGCTATTTCTACATTTAAAACGCATTTTTTCGGTAGCTGCTTTTAATCCATAGTAGCCCAATTTTTGACGAAAATAGCAGAGTTCACAATGGTTAAAACAGCGCGATCCTAACGGTCATTTCTATGTGGACGAATAGAGACGAAGTGGGCATAAGAAAACATATGCACATGTTTTTTTAACTAGGATTTTTGTTAATCTGAGTGCCACCTGGACAAGGCTGGTGCTGGGACTGGGACTCAGCGGGTATTGCTGACAAATGCCGCGGCATCAAAATGCATGCGGCAAGATATTTTCATATTGCTATGTAATTGACAATGGCAGGCACGAGAATGGTATTCTCTTTGCTCACACTCTTCGTTTTACAGCCAACTTTACAGCCAACCCTGATCGCGCGCCAGGCGGTATGCGTCTACGCGATTTTTTGCATGCAGTTTGCTGATCGCTTCTGACAAATAATTGCGCACGGTACCTTCAGACAGATGCATGAGCTTGGCAATTTCCGTACTACTGGACCCCGTGCCTGCAAGGCGCAAGACCTGACGCTCGCGTTCGCTCAAGGGGTCTTGTTCACCCCCCCAGCTTTCCATCGCCAGCTCTGGCGCAATGGCGCGGCCACCGCCGTGTACTGTGCGTATGGCTGCAGCCAGAGTGTCGGCTGGCGCATCCTTAAGCATATAGCCACGTACGCCGCTGGCCATGGCACGGCGCAGGTAACCGCTGCGGGCAAACGTGGTCAGCACGATGACTTTGCTGGTCAGTTTTTTTTCTGCAATGGCTGCCGCCAGTTCCAGTCCTGACATGATGGGCATTTCTATATCGGTGACGAGTATGTCAGGCTGCTCTTTTTTACATAGTGCTAAAGCTTCCTGGCCATTTTTTGCCAGGGCGATGACTTGCAGATCGTCCTCCAGTCCCAGCAGGGCGGCCAGCGCACCAGATACCAGGGCCTGATCTTCGGCGATGATGATGCGTATCATGTTTCTTCTTTCATGGGCAAAGAGAGTTCCAACTGTAATCCTGTAGCGCGGGGCGATGCGCTTACCTGCAAGCTGCCACCAAGCGCTTGTACACGTTCGTTCATGCCATTCAAACCGCTACCTTTGTGTACTGCACCGGTTTTTCCGGCGACGCCATTGTCGCTGATTTTTAAGATGACGCGAGCATCTTGTCGGTAAAGCCTGATATGGCATTGGCTGGCCTGGGCATGCCGTATGATATTCGTGATCGCTTCGCGCACAGCCAGCGCCAGGACATTTTCCTGCGCAGAAGGTATGGTAAATTGTTCTATATCGGTGATCAAAGTGACTTGAGCCGCATCCAGGGTATTTTTTGCTGATTGCAATTCATGACCCAAGCCTGTGGCACGATAACCAATCACGGCAGCGCGTACTTCTGCCAACGCTTGCCTTGCCGTGTGTTCGATGTCATTGATCTCTTTTTTACAGGCTTGTGGATTTCTGTCCATCAGCTTGCCTGCCAATTCGGCTTTCAGGGTAATCACTGAGAGGGTATGGCCAAGCAAGTCATGCAAGTCTCTGGCGATGCGTTCGCGTTCAGCCAGGGCGGCCAGATATTCGACTTCTTCCTGCTTCTTGAGCAGACTTTCATTGCTGCGTGCCAGTCGCTCGCCGATGATGGCACCAACACCGCTAGGTATGCTGAAGATAAGTGCTGGTATCCAGAAATAAGATTCCAGCCTCATCAACGCACTGGCGATGACGATCACGATGCCGATAACACTTAAGCTCACATAGGCCCTGCGTGTATCAGGCAAGCGCGAACACATGGTGGCGGCAAATATACAAAAGGTGGAACCACCATAATTGTAAGGCGCCCAGATAATGCCAAAGCCGCAAATCAAAACTATGCAGACATAAATACGCCAGTCGGAATACCAGAAACTATAAAAGTAAAAAGGCAGGAACACCAGGAAGCTCAATGTCAGATAAACCAATTCTTTGCTTGTGGGTGTTACGTATAAATACTTCCAGCCAAAAATGGCAAAGGAGAGCAGCCAAAAGTAGGGCGCTTTGCCATAGCGTGCAGGCACCCAGGGGAAAGATAGTCTTGATAGTAATGATGTAGTCACGGCTTTGCCCTGAGTGTGTACTTAAACAAATGCAGCATTATTCCTTTAAAAGGCGGATGTCGGCAATTTCAAAATGAAATTCTCCCGTTTGTGGCCCGGCATTGAAGGCGAGGATGGTGATAATGCTGGGGTCCATACTCTTGAATTTAGTGAAGGGGATAGAGACTTCCTGCCATTCTGCTGTGGTTTTGAAACGGACGGACACAGGGATAAAACTGCCTTGCACACTGATCCCCACGCTATAGTCTTTGCCATCACCTTTGACACGGAATTTCAATGTGTTGGCATTACTCAGATTGACCGCTTCCATAGGGGTATTGCCGGGAAAGAAAGCCACGCCTGCCCATGGATAAGCAAAGCCGGGATTGATACTGCCTGCTATCGAGAGCGCATTCGCAGGTACATCGGCATCCTTGCCAGACTCAAGGAGTTGCAGAGTAACTGTGGATTTGCCACCCATGGGGGCATCGTTGGATGGATACCAGCCTGCACCAAAAGGGCTGGCGAGTTTGTCTTTGCTGAACAGACCTATGCGCCCATCCGCAGGTATGTCTACCAGTAAATTCTTTTGTGTTTTTTGTTTCGCGACTTCTTGTTGTTTTTGTTCGCGCTGTGCAGTCACGCGTTCACCGTCCTTCCACACTTCAACGATATTGCGGGTGCTGTTAATATCCTTGTCGGGCTCACCTTCGACCAGCAGGAGGTCAGCTTTGTAACCATTGGCGATGCGGCCTCTGTCCTTGAGCCTGAATGCAGAGGCCGGCACTGATGTGGCGGCGGCCAATGCTGCGGTAGGGCTTAACCCAGCATCAACCAGAGCAGCAAGTTCATGATGCAGGCTGATGCCATACTGGGTGCCAGAATTGCCAGCATCCGTGCCCGCCAGGATGGGTATGCCAGCCGCATGCATGGCGGCCGTCATCATCTTTGGTACTTTCAGAAAGTCAGCATCCGGTTTGGCACCATAAGGCGTGTTCAACGGTTGCATTTGTGATTTGCTGAGCAAACTGGTCATGCGCTTGTCTGACAATACATCCTGTTCTTTCACACCTGCCATGCTTTCCAGCACCGCAAAAGTAGGGATAATGAAAGCATGATTGCTTTTTGCACTGTTGACCAGGTCGCGCAAATCCTTGTCACTGATTTGCCTGTCATTAAACAAATGAACCAGACCATCCACACCAGCTGCCAGCGCATCCTGCGCTTCTTTCAGTGTGCCTATATGGGCGACAGCCAGCTTATTGCGCAGGTGTGCCGCCTTGACCAGTGCTTTGACTGTAACTGTATCCAGGCTGTTGAAGGGACGCTTGTCACTGCCATGTTCGATCACAATCTTGATGAAGTGTGAACCTTCGGCAAGGCGGGCATCTACCCAGGCTTGAGCTTCTTCTGGCTTGGTCAGCGTGGGTATGGCCATGCCATATTCGGTACCGTGGCCGCCAGGAACGGTAGCCAGTATGCCTGCAGAAATAATGTCGGCACGGTCACGGTTTTCACCTTTTCGCATCTTTTCATTGATTGCCTGTAGCAAGGCGACATTGCTGAACATATCGATTTGCGTAGTCACACCGTACAGCAGTGGCAGTTCCTGGTCCTGATAAGCATGCACATGCGCGTCGATCAGGCCAGGTAGCAGCGTACGGCCCTTGCCATTGATGATGATGGTATCTGAAGCTGGCTTGCCGGTGAAATTACTATCCTGAATTTTGCCATCGACGATGAAGACATTCTTATCTGTCAGGATTTTTTGACCGTCAAATACACGCACATGCTCAATCAAAAAACTTGCTGCCGTTGCCGGGAAATGGATGCTGCCAGCGCAAACAGCCAGTGCGATAGCGAGAGTGGTTTTGTGCATTTATTACTCCTTGTTGATGTACGTTGCTATCTTGCCTTGTCTTGCATTGTTAGCACAGAAGCAAATGCCATCAGTTTGAGGTGACATTTGTCATATCGGTGTTGGCCAATTTTCTACGCAAAAAAAAATCCCGCAACCTGTGCGGGATTTTTAAGATAAATACAATCAGACTATGGCGCAGTACATAGACAATGCGTCAATGCCGTAAAGCCTTTACCTTCTTTATTGACTTCTGCCAGCCAGCTCAGGTCTTTCAAGACCTGGCTTGCAGCAGCGGGTGGCAAGCCCGTTGGTACAACTGCGAGTTTGAAATTGTCATGCAAGACCCTGGCGGCTGTGGCATCAAAGATACTCAGGAGGCGGTCTATCTTCGATGGTTCACGTTCGATATAGCTGATGCGGTAATCAGCACCCAGCTTGGCGCGGGTAGATGCTGATTTAAGTGCATCACCAAAATTACCTATGGTATCAACCAAGCCCCTTTCCTTGGCTTGTATGCCAGTCCAGACACGGCCCTGGGCAACTTCATTGATTTTCTCAGGCGTGGTTTTGCGTGCTGCCGCTGCCTTGGATGTGAAGTCAGCATAAGTGTGGTCTATGCTGCTTTGCAAGACCTGGGCAAAACGCGCATTGAATGGACGCAAAGGATTGAAGGGATCAGCCAGCCATGTGGTTGGTGAACCAGCAGTGTGTACGCCCAGTTTGTCGGCAGCCTTGTCAGCGGATGGCAAAATGGCGATGACACCGATGGAGCCGGTAATCGTGGCTTCATCTGCAATCACTTCATCGGCGGCCATGGATATCCAGTAACCGCCTGATGCAGCAACGTCACCCATGGAAACGACGACAGGTTTGCCTGCCTTGCGTGTCAGTTCCAGTTCCCTGCGTATCAGTTCAGAACCAAAAGCACTGCCGCCTGGTGAGTCAACGCGCAGGACCAGGGCTTTGATGCTGTCATCTTCCCGTGCCTTGCGTATCATTTGCGATGTTGACAAACCACCGATAGAGCCCGGAGGTGCCATGCCTTCGCTGATTTCACCTGCAGCCACGATAACGCCAACTGCATCGCCAAAGGCTTTGGTTTTTACTCTGGCCAGGTAGTCGTCAAAAGAAATCTGACGGAAGGTTTTGATTTGCTCGTCCTTGATGCCGCGCTTGAGCATGATTTCACGCAGTTCATCACGGGTTTTCAGTCCATCAACCAGCTTGGTATTGAGAGCTAGTTTGGCAATGTCACCGCCAGCAGCGACCAGCAGTTTGCTCAGGTCATTGATGCCGCGCATGATGTCGCCTTCTGGCAACTTGCGGGCTTTTTCTACGTCAGTGGTATAGGTTTTCCACAAGCCATTGTATAAAAAGCTTTCTGCTTCGGCGGCTTCTTTTGAGGGGCCATTGGCAACATAGGGTTCGCCAAAGCTTTTGAAGTTACCAGCCTTGAGTACGTTCACGGTGACACCAACTTTGTCGAGGGCATCGCGATAATAATTACGGTATTTACCAAAGCCGGTAATCATCACTGTACCCATAGGGTGCAGGTAGACTTCATTCGCATGTGACGCCAGATAGTATTGACGCTGGTCAAAGCTGGAACCCCAGGCCACCACGGTTTTACCGCTGGCTTTGAAACGGTCTATTGCTGTTGCCACTTCACGCAGGCTAGCCAGACCGGCTCCACCCATCTCATCCAGCAGCAAGACTGCACTACTGATCTGCGGGTCTTTGGCAGCCTGATCCAGTACCGCCAAAACGTCACGTAATTGCGTGGTTCTCTTGGTGTCGCCCCTGGCTTCTGCCAGCAAGGCTTCGCGCGGGCTGCTGTCATGTTGCTCGACCAGCGTGCCTTTCAGGTTCAGTATCAGGGCAGTTTTGCTTTCTATCTTTTTCACCCCGCTACTGAAAATATTTACGATGATAATGATCAGGATAGCCAGGATCAACAGGTTGAAAAATACCCGGCGACTGAAGTCCAGCGCATTCCAGAGGTATTTGAAACCTGTTCCTATCCAGCGTAGTGGGGTAAAAGCCATAGCAAATTTTCCTAATGTGACAATAGAACTGAATTATTCAGGCCAGATGGTTTTTAACAACTGAGCCAGATGAGCACCAGCACGTGCCAGCGCGTCTTCTTTCATGTTCAGCATGGTTTTTTCATATTCGAGTGGTAAAGCGATAGACCAGCTATTACCCTTTTGGTTCGGTGTACTTTTACTGAATTGTGTACCAGCAAACAAAACTTTGGCATCACGGATGGCATCATTGGCCCACAAGACTGGCAATTCTTCGATAGCGCCATTTGTTGGTGTCACCGCTTTGGCTTTTTTTGTCAAAGCATCATTCATGCGGCCACGTTTGAATTGCTGCGGCACGTCATCCCACAGGGAGTGCAGATTGCCACATGGGCATTGCAGGGCATTGCCGCCTACTGTGTTGCTGCCACGGTCATACTGACCTTCGTCAGGATTAATGATCTTGCCATCAGCGTTCAGGAAGATGGAGCCTACATGCAGGGGCTGATGCAAGTCGCCGACATAGTGGGTCAGTAACATCAGGGCTTCTTGCTTGTCTTTGAAGTTGAAGGGGGCGGGTTGGGGTTTGCCTTGCAAGACCATGACAGCAGCGCGGATGGCGTAGACCACATCATGGTCACTGGTGCCTACATAGCCCAGTTTGTATTGGTCATGTTGCAAAGCCACGTCGGCATAGTGATATTGTTTGTGACAGTTTTCTTCATCAGAGGCCGGGTTGCAATTGGTGTTATTGCGTTTTACATAGTCGGCCATGGCAGCGATGCCTGCTGCAGTTTCGAAAGACGCACATTCAGGGTAGCGGCCAGTAGATGTATAGGCAAAATCCTTGTCCGGTGCGATACCTTTGACGCAATCGCCCCATACAGCGATTTTTTCCAGGGTATTGTCACCCAGCAGGACTTTGACCTGAACACCGGCTTTGCTGCCTGCCAACAGGTTCTCGGCAATCGCACCTACCGTCTGGTGACCATCGGCACCCCAGGCAAAACTCAGTTGTGGCAAGCTGGCCAGTGCCAGCATGAAAGCGGATATCAGTAACTTTTTCATAGGAATGTCAGAAAGAAATAATCAATAAGGAGTAATCAATACCAAAGCTAGTGGTCGATATGGTAATTAAGATGGTAGTTAAGATGGTAAGCCGCAAAGATGACGAGGATATAGCAAACTGACGAGATTGTGTTCAGATCAGAATGCGTATTGCAGGCGCATGCTGAGCACATCCGCACGGCGGGTGTTGAGCTTGCCCAAGACATACGAGGCTTCATACTTGATGGCTTGCTGCTTATCTGTCGCATTACCTAGTCTGAAATTGCCAGAAATCATGGGGCCTGCGCGGTGGGATTGCCGGGCTCTTGCTGACCAGTTATCCCAGTCCCCTAGCTCACGAAAGCCCTGCAGGCCAAATTCCAGCTCTGGCCGCAGACGGTACTTGCCTTGCCACTGGTATTTCATTTGCATGCGGCTCGCTGGCGTGACGCTGTAAGTCCTTTCCAGAAACACATTGGTATTCACCTGTACCCGGCCAAACTCAGTCTGCATGGCCGGGCCAAATTCAAAATCCACCCCCCGGCTGCTGTCGGTATTTTTGTTTAAACTGGTATGCAGAGCCAGATCAACCGGGTATTGCCCATGGGTAAGTAATAAATCGTTTTGCCAGGTCCAGGCGTTATTTGCCAGCGAACTTGCACCACGTTTTGCCCAACTGGCATAGATTTCGGTGTACCAGGTCTTGTTGGGCATATAGCTGATACCCAGTTCAGGCACAGTTGAAGTTGCCCGGTTATCCGAAAATGAAGACCAGGATTTGAAGTCTATGGTCTTTTCTCCCTCATTTTCATAGATACTGACCAGATAATAGCCAGACCCTGCCTGTACAGGCAGGGTCATAAATGCACAGATAGAGAATATTGCTGTAAGAGCAAATTTCTTCATGGTGAGCTCAGCTATTGTAGGTATCGGCATTTCCATATCATGGCATTGCCATGGGAAAGTGCAAGAAAATCTCTGAGGAATTGTTATTTCCTTCATTTTTCCAGAGGTGAGCCGCAAATGCCATTGTCTTGTCGGTGCTTACATTCGACTTCAACCCCAATACCAGCTAAACTTGCGTGTTTTCCTTCCATTTTTGCGGCATCAGTAATGAACACCATGAACACATCCCCAGACGATAGCCCGGAATCCGATCACGAGCTAGCCGCAGAATCGACTACGGTCAGCACGCCATCGAAAGACCTGATCAGCCGCGAAGTGGCACGCCGTCGCACCTTCGGCATTATTTCCCATCCGGATGCGGGTAAAACCACGCTGACAGAAAAGCTGCTGATGTTCTCGGGCGCGATTCAACTGGCCGGTACAGTCAAGGCGCGCAAGAGTGGTCGCCATGCGACGTCCGACTGGATGGAGATAGAAAAGCAGCGCGGCATCTCGGTGGCATCCTCCGTTATGCAGTTTGAATACCGCGATCACGTGGTCAATCTGCTTGACACACCTGGTCACCAGGACTTTTCTGAAGATACTTACCGCGTGTTGACGGCTGTGGATTCTGCCCTGATGGTGATCGATGCTGCCAAGGGCGTAGAAGAACAGACCATCAAGCTGCTCAACGTTTGCCGCATGCGCAATACGCCCATCATCACCTTCGTCAACAAGATGGACCGCGAAACCCGCGACCCGCTGGAATTGCTGGATGAACTGGAATCGGTATTGAAGATTAAGTGCGCGCCAGTGACTTGGCCGATAGGCATGGGCAAGACTTTCCGCGGTGTGTATCACATCCTGAAAGATGAGATTTTGCTGTTCACGCCAGGTAGCGAGCGTGCAGACCAGGAATTTGAAGTCATCAAGGGCATCAATAATCCTCGCCTGGTAGAAATGTTCCCGCTGGAAATTGAACAACTGAAGATGGAAGTCGAGTTGGTGCATGGCGCTTCCCACCCATTCAGCCTGGAAGACTTTTTGGCTGGAGTGCAGACGCCGGTATTCTTTGGCTCTGCCATCAATAACTTTGGCGTGCGTGAAATCCTGAATGCCTTGCTGGACTGGGCACCTGCACCGCGTGAACGTGATGCGACTATCCGTTCTGTCGAACCAATGGAAGTACCGTTCTCCGGCTTTATTTTCAAAATCCAGGCGAATATGGATCCGGCCCATCGCGACCGTATCGCCTTCCTGCGGGTGTGCTCAGGCCGTTTTGAACGCGGCATGAAGCTCAAGCATTTGCGTCTGAACCGCGAGATCAAGGTATCTTCTGTCGTGACCTTCATGGCATCTTCGCGTGAACAGGTGGAAGAGGCTTACGCTGGCGACATTATTGGTTTGCCTAACCACGGCAATATGCAGATAGGTGACAGCTTCTCAGAGGGTGAGTTGCTGCAATTTACCGGCATCCCATATTTTGCGCCAGACTTTTTCCGTACGGCACGTATTTTGAATCCCCTGAAAATCAAGCAATTGCAAAAAGGCTTGCAGCAATTAGGTGAAGAGGGCGCGGTACAGGTATTCAAGCCTGTTGTCAGCAGTGATCTGGTACTGGGTGCGGTTGGTGTCTTGCAGTTTGAAGTCGTCGCCAGCCGTCTTAAAAATGAATATGGCGTCGATGCCGTGTTTGAAGGTACCAGCATCAGCAGCGCCCGCTGGATCAGTTGTGAAGACAAGAAAATGCTGGCCGACTTTGAACGCTCCAGCGCCGGTGGCAATATTGCCTACGACGCAGCGGGCAATATGGCTTATCTGGCGACATCGGGCGTGAACCTGAAGTTGACACAAGAACGTTGGCCTGGTGTAACTTTCCATGCCACGCGTGAACATGCGGCGAAACTTGGCTAAAAAACCTGGCTAAATAAGTCAGCTAAATAAGTCAAACCGAGCAAGCAAGCGGCTGACAGAGCGAAAAGCTTCTGTCAGCCGCTTTGCCATTGGGCCTGATAAATTTCACTTGAATGTGAATTTTAATTTGCTAACATGTTGATTTAAGGTGCTTTTTTTGCACGACATCATGACATATAGCTGTCATACTGAAGGCGCAAGATAAGCTAACTGGCAAGTACACGGAGTATTCGTAAAACAGAAATTAGCGCTGGCCGTATGCATAGGCTATTCAATTTCCTTCCCGATTTTCTTTGCAACTTTGATGAGGAGCGTGATCATGGCATTATTTTTTATTGAAGCCGTCCGTTTTGATGATAGTGGACAGCGTATCGCCAAAGTGCGCTGGGGCAAGAGCAAGGGCGGGCAAGTCATGCCACCTGCCATGGTAGATGACCCACAAGAAGCGGATGTGCAGGCGGTGTTGGATACCATTGCCAATGGCGATGAGGTCTTGCCAAAATTTCAGAGTGAAAACGGCATCATCCTGGGGCCAAAAGTTGTCGGCATACAGTATGACGATGGCGTCCATGGCCTGAGCACAGCCAGCAATGATGTTCCTGGCCATAGTTTGAGTGACCTGCCTTCTTTTTAAACATTTCTTTGCGCCATCGCCATGCGGTGGCGTTTCTGTTTTATCCTGACCTCCTTGCTTTATTGCTTCCTCGTTTTGCGCATATAGCCAGCCTTGGTATATGCAAATAAGAAATACTTCGTTGTCCTTCACCAGCCTGACTCCATATCATACACAGGTCGTCGGATAATCTTTCCATCCGGCATGTTTCAATGTATATGCCTTCATTCATATGTGATGAAGGAAAGAAAACTTCCAGGGAATATGATGAAAATTTCTACAAAAAAAACAATCTCCACTTTATTGGCCGGCATAGTTTTAGCTGGCGCATCCCTGACTGCCACTGCAGCTGATTTGCTGGATACAGTTAAGTCACGTGGCACTTTGAAAATAGCGCTGGAAGGCACTTATCCTCCCTTCAATTTCAAAGATACCAAAACCAATGAACTGGCCGGTTTTGACGTTGACGTTGCCAAATTGCTGGCAGCTAAACTTGGTGTGAAACCAGAATTTGTGACTTCTGAATGGAGTGGCATACTCGCGGGCCTGTCGGCTGGCAAGTTTGATGTCATCGTCAATCAGGTAGGTGTCACAGCCAAGCGTCAGGAAACCTTTGATTTTTCTGACCCGTATACAGTCTCCAGTGCCCAGCTCATTGTCAAGAAAGATGATAAGCGCGAGTTCAAAAGCCTGGACGACTTGAAAGGCAAAAAGCTGGGCGTAGGGCAGGGCAGCAATTATGAAGAACGTGCCAAGGCCGTGACTGGCATCGAAGTCAAGAGTTACCCTGGTGCACCGGAATACCTGCAAGATCTGGCAGCAGGCCGGGTCGATGCCGCATTGAATGACAGCCTGATGGTCGCCTACCTGTTGAAAACCAGCAACCTGCCTGTCAAGGCTGGCGCTCCTATCGGTGAGATTGCAAAAAATGGTATTCCCTTCCAGAAGGGTAATCCTAAATTTGCCGCAGCTTTGAATGTGGCCCTGGCCGACATCATCAAGGATGGCAGCTTTGCCAAAGTATCCAATAAATGGTTTGGCAAGGATGTCAGCAAGGCACCTTCAGCGCAATAAGCCGCGCACTATGGCTGACATTGATCTACAAAGAGCCATGTCAGCCGCTTAAGCTGTATGATTAAGTGGTTTAAATCCATTTAATGTCACTACTATCCCCGTCATCACGGGGATATTTCTTTTTAAAGTCGCCATGGAAATTTTCGAATTGCTGCAAATGGCAGCACCGGTCATGCTGAAGGGGGTTGCCTATACCTTGTTGTTTGCCATTGGTGCCATGGTAGGTGGCTTGATATTGGGATTCTTGCTGGCGGTTGCGCGCATCTTGCCAAGCAAACTGATCAGCACCCCCGCTGCCGTATATGTCAGCCTGATACGCGGCACGCCCTTGTTGGTGCAGATATTCGTCATCTACTATGGCCTGCCCAGCATAGGTATAGAATTCTCAGCGACATCGGCAGGCATACTGGCACTCAGCCTGAATGCCGGTGCCTATCTCTCAGAAAGTATACGCGGCGCGATAGTGGGAGTCAGTCGTGGTCAGTGGGCTGCCAGCTTCAGCCTGGGTTTGAATTATGGACAGACGCTGCGTTACATCGTCGTGCCACAAGCCATGCGCGTGGCAGTACCGTCAATGAGCAATACCCTGATCAGCCTGATCAAGGATACCTCTCTGGTATCCGTCATCACTGTGACGGAGCTGATGCTGGCGACCAAGGAAGTCATCGCCACCAGCTTTCGTCCCTTACCCTTGTATATTGCTGCCGCCTGCGTCTACTGGGCACTCAGTCTGTGTTTTGAAGTCATGCAAAGGCGTTTGGAGAAACGATTGCAAAAGGCTCATCAAGTTTGATTTTTTGACCAGCTAAGCTGGCGTTGCGCTCTCTGCCTGCAATCCATTCAGATAGCTTGCAGTCAGTTTGGATTGCAAGGCAGCTTGCAATAATTCGGACGGCATGATTCTGATATCTGCTCGCGTCATGGTTAATGCTTGGCCAGGTACCAGGCTGGCTGTATAGCCATAGTGGGTCAGGCAAGCCGTGATCCAGGACTCCATGATTTCCAGCACATAAAAACGCTTGCCCATGGGCGACAAAAAACTCACGCCTTCCGGCCTGAGTCTGCCCCATAAGCCATTCGGATCCGTCGCCATTTTTACCAACTCATTCAGCGGCAGGGCTTGCGGGTCCATCCAGCTACCGGCAAATCTTTGCTTATTTTGTTCTTGCAAAACTTCGGTGGCATAACGGTCCCAGTCGCAATGCTGCAGTTTTTCTTTTTCAAACAGGGCGTACCAGGCATTCTCGGTTTCTACTTCTCCCCCCAGCAAATGCAGGCATTGAGACAAGGGAGGAAAACCGGGCTTTGCTCCGGGAACAACCGCCGCTACCCGTTCTTCCATACTTGGATGAGTATCAAATTCTGAGGTGGTATGCGATTCAGCATAAGTAATCGCGGCTTGAATATCCGCCCGCTTTACACCGGGTTTGCAAAAGCGCCGGAAGCCTTCAAAGATGGGCATGCGGGCACCACGATTCAATGCAGGGCCAAGTTCATAGTCAAGATAGCTGGACCACATGGGTGAAATCAAATGGACTTTTTCCAACGCGTTACGGGTGGCTACCGGGCCAAATTGCTTTGCAGCCAAAGCATCGGCAGCAAACTCCTGCTCACGCGACACAGCCGCAGATAATTTCAAGAACCATTTGCCGTAATAACGGAACAAGACATCCAGGAAAAACATGGAATCATCAAGGTCGGTGACGGTATACGCGATGGAAGTGCGGGTACGGTATACCCATGGTCCCAATGCCAAATCACCTGCCACAAAGTGCCCAAATTCATGGGCGATGACAGAACCCAGTTCGGCTTCTGACAAGGTGCCCAGCAAGGGCAGACCCAAGCCAACTTCAAGCTCTTTCACCTTGCCGCGCCAGTTCTTTTTACCACTGATGAAGGCAGATGCAGCACCTATCAAATGGATATTGACCGGTGCATCCACCTTGAGCTCTTTGGCGATGCGTTCGACCATGGCATACAAGGGTGCGGCGGTTTCGCGTGATAAAGGTTTGACGGTATCGCCACTCTTTTTCTCTTTACTGCGTGGACGCAGGGAATACGCCAGCGTCAATGCAGCGATACCTGCAATCACACCAGAAAATTGCAGAGAAGAACGGTGATTCATCTGGGTAATCGGCACCCAGGCCAGTATGACGACAAGCCCAAGAGCAAGTATCCAGAAGCCCAGCCATAGCGCAACGACCAGGCCAGCGCGGCGGGTAAGATTGGTTTTTTGCGGTTTGCGTTGATGATCAGTTTTCATAATGGACTCAGCTTTGCCATTGCTTGATTGCCGTGCTGACTATACCTTGCAGCACATCTGTTTTTGCCGCCAATTGCCTGAGGGCCTGTCGTTCCTGTGCCGGTAATTGTGAATTGCGTGAACGGATGAAATAAGCCGCAGCCAGCACATCGGTTTCAAAGTCCACCTCGTCCAGACTGACTTTGTCTCCCCGCACAAACTGCTCAAAAACAAGGAGGTCAGCTTTGCGCATATGCATCATTTGATGCAGTTTATCTTTTACCGCTTTGTTGTTGATGCGGCTGGCTTCACCATAAAGCAAGGCCAGTTGATCTGCACCCAAATACTTACGTACCTGTATTGCGTTGATCTGTTTCATCAGATCCAGCGTCTGTTCTGGCGAATTGCGCAAGCTTTGTGACAGCTTGACGATAGGTAAATCGCGATTTGCCGCATTAGTTGTTGGCAGGCCAGCTTTGGCGCGATAAATGTCCAGCAATTTACCGTCTTCATCCTCAGGCATGTTGCGTAAATATTTTTCAGGATCGCCATTATTCACTTGTCGCGCAATTTCGCTGAACTCAAGCGCATGCACGGCTCTTTCCAGACCCTTGCTGTTGTTCATTGCTGCATCCAGTATCTTCAATGCATCAGCCGCACGTTGTTGTGTCAGCAGCAGCTTGATTTGTGTATCAAATAAATAGCTGGCATTTTCTGGCGAGAGTGTAGACAGTTGCTGCAAATCCTGGGCTGCGCCCCGGCTGTCGCCATGTATAAATTTACGCCAGGTCAGGCTGCGCAAGATATTGGCATCTTGGGGGAATTTTTGCCTCAGTGCTTTCATTGTCTGCAAGCCTTCACTACCGCTCAGCAATGAGGCATATAAATATTGCTCAGATGAAGACTCGGCATGCTGACTGGCTCGCTGGGCATATTCTTTCAGCATAAGTTCATGCTCACCGATATCATCACGCAAATCCTGAATGCTGCGCTCAAGCATAACGTCATCTGGATGCATCTTCAAAACTTTACGGCTAATCCGCAGCGCTTCCGCATTGGATGCACTACGGGCAATATACAGTGCAATTTCACTTGCGCGGGTTTCCCAGTCCTTGATGGCAGAATAGGCTTCCAGTGCACCCAGCATGTCTTTTTCCTGACCATGTTCGAATGCATAATTCAGGCAAGACATGACACCCGGCGTGCCAGCTTGGTTAATGATGGTCAATTGCTTCACGCTGACTGAGCTTTCGTGCTTGCTCATGCTCATGGATTGCGGCGGTTCGCTGAACAGGTGTTTGATGTTGGCAAATTCCATCAGGCGTTTGCCACAATACACAATCTGGCTCCCAGCCTGTCCAGGATCAGATGGCTTTACCTTGCTGTAGATAATCGTATTTTCTACCAATGGCGCTGCACCGGCGATATTCCAGATGCTGTAGCGGTCGCTGCTTTCCAAAGTCTGGTCATAAGTATCGATGATGCCGGTTTTGCCAGCGCTGGCTTCACCCCGTAAATGACCTACTGGCAAAGTCAATGTGGCACGACCCAGTGCTGGCACAATCCGTGTCTGCTCGCCGATTTTCACGTTTACCGGTATTTCAAAGCCGTTCAGTATGATCAGATCCTGGTTACTCGCTTCGTGATAACTCGCCGCGGCGCCTGTCAACACCATGATCACCAAAGCCAGTGCCAAGCCGCGTGTATATAGCCAGCCCATGATCCCCAAAGGCGCGCGCGCATAAATTTGCCACTGCCTGTCACCAGTGCTGCGCACCACATAAGAACCCATGGGGACGAGTGGCAGTGCAAACAAGATGACAAAAGCGTGCAAGGCGATATGGCTGCCATCAGTATCACGTTCTGATTCACCAACAAAGCTGAATCCGACTGAGTTGATCGTCCCCAGCGATGGTGTGCCTTTTAACGGCTTGGCAAACAGACGGCGTTCACTGGTCAGCTCTTTGAGTACATCCTTGTGTTGTGGCAGGCGGCGGAACAGGCGGGCCAGGACAAGAGAGCGATAGACCTTGAACGGGTCGCCAGATTCTATGGCCCGGCTTATTTTCGGATCATCGCTAAAGGCGCGCAACTCTGGTACACGTTGAAATAAATTGGCTGGATCAGATATGGACATGCGGGTTTAATTATTTAATAGCCAAAAAAAGTAAAAATCGTTGCTCTGAATGTGGTGCTTGCTATTGTCTGGTGAAAATAGATAATCAGGTTTTCCTAAAACGGGGGGCCAGCGACAAGACTACCAGTGCAGTTGCGATCGGTAATGTTGAAATGAAACCAAAATGTTTGAAACCATAAGCACCAGTTAAAGCGCCGGAAAAAAAAGAGAATACCAGCAAGCCATGCAAACGCAGTTTTTGCAAATTGGCAGACACTTCATTTTCATGATGGATCTCGTCTTTATTCTTGTTCCAGTAAATCATTTTTCCCAGTTCTATCCCTATATCAGTGACCAGGCCAGTGACATGGGTAGTGCGTATTTCAGCATGGGAGATCTTGGTAATCAGGGCATTTTGCAAGCCCATCACATAGCAGAGCAAGACTGTGGTGAAAGAGACAGTGATCACTGCATGCTCCTGCAATTCAGTGCCGACCAGACCAAATACCAGCAGCAACACCGCTTCCAGCAGCAAGACTGGCGTATAGATGTAGCGAAACTGGTTACGCTTGGCATAGTTAACGATGAGGGCTGTGCAGGCCGCACCCCAGGCAAAGGCAATCAGCATGAATAGCGCTGCAAAGGCGGGTAGTAACTTACCCAGCACCAGGTCGTCAGCGGCAGATGAAAGCATGCCGGTCATATGGGAAGTGTATTGCCCGACGGCTAAAAAACCACCTGCATTCAAGGCTCCAGCCACACATGCCAAGCTTACTCCCAGATGCAGATTAGACCGGGGAGTGCGCTTGGGTGAAGTCAGGTTGGCGAGATAATTGAGGGGCATGCACGAAAAGGTATGTTTTTTTGCCAGTCTGACTTGAGTTTAGCCGAAAAACTGACAGAAAAGCACGCCTGCTTGCATTTACTATCGCAGTGCATGTTGTTTTACCTCATTCTTGCTTCTGTCCCTCAATGAAGCGTTCCTTACGTAGTGGGCCTGTGAGTGGATAAAAAACTGCGGTGATCCTGGAAGTTGAGGGCGCAGCGCTGGATAAAGTCGCCCAAAGGTTCGCTCTGGTTTTGCATTGTATCGGTAACTGCTTTATCTGCTTGTGGGAAGACGCCCATGCCAGCCAGCAGTGAATACCATGATGCTACGGGATAATAGGTGTCGATTTTTTGGCGGCGAATTTCATCGCCCAGATCGCGACCTTCCAGCCAGGTGGCAAATACCTGTTTCAGTGAATCAGGTATGGTATGCAGGTTTGCGGCATTGGCTTTCCAATATTCAGTGTCAGTACGCGTATTGGTTTTGTAATGGGCGATGATGTAGTTGCGGTGGCCGTCAAAGTAATCATTGATTTGCTGGTTATAGACATTTTGCGCTTGTTCGCTCATGTCGCCTTTTTCCAGGAACAGGCAAAAAATAGCGGCAGTCATCTGTGTCAGGTAGAGAGCAGTTGCTTCCAGGGGCTCTAAAAATCCTTGCGACAAACCAACGGCGAGACAATTCTTGTTCCAGTGTTTTTCTACACGCCCCAGTTTCATTTTCAAATGACGCGCCTGGGTATCTGATTCCAGCAAGCCCAATTTTTCACGCAATTCTTTTTCTGCCTGGTCTGCCGTGGTAAAGGCGGAGCTATACACATAGCCATTACCGTAGCGATTTTGCAGCGGTATTTTCCAAGACCAGCCGTATTTCATCGCAGTAGAAATAGTTTGCGTAGGAATGGCAGCACCGATATCCGTCGGCACGGCAATGGCAGAGTCATTCAATAGATGATCGGCATAACTGACAAACGGTGTCTTCAATGCCTTCCCTATCAACAGCGCAGCAAAACCTGAACAATCGATAAAGAAATCAGCTTCTAATGGATCACCACCTTCGATCAGGACCGAGTCGATATTACCTGTGGCATCCAGTCTGGTATCAGTAATATGGGCACTGATATGGCGGATACCCATTTCCAGTGCTTTTTTATGCAGGAATTTCCCCAGTAACATGGCATCAAAATGATAGCCATACGTTGTAAAAAATGGGAAATTGTGAGCAGCAATAGGTGCCAGATGGCTCTCTGCCAATTTGGATGAGAGGAAAAATTTATCAGGCAATGCACATACATCTTCGCCATTCAGGCGCGCTTTGACATTATTGATAAATACTGGCAAGGTCAGGTTATCTATCATCGTTACAAAGGGATGGAAATAACTCTCATGGCCAGGTTTGGTTGACCAGCCATCGAAGCTGATCCCCGATTTATAGGTGGCATTACACTCAGGCATCCATTCAGATTCTTGTATGCCCAGGTTATCAAAAAACTTTTTCAAGACCGGTGTGGAACCTTCGCCAACGCCAATCACACCAACAGTGGGTGATTCTATGACAGTGACTTCTATATTTTTTTCTTTTACTGAATGAGCGATGATCAGGGCTGCCATCCAGCCTGCGGAACCGCCGCCAACGATCATGATTTTCTTGATAGGTTTTTGCGTAGTCATAGTCAGGGGCCAGTGTCAGGAATAAATTGAATTGCATATCGTCTTCAAGGACGACACATCTACATTAACAAACTTTGCTAAGTTAAAACAAAAAAAAGTGATGAGACCAGGCAGCCTCATCACTTTCAAGAACAGGAAGGCGTATCTTGGTGTTACAGATAAACCCTCCCGCAAGCGCAGTAATTACATTTTGGCGTGCAAAGTCAGGAAGATTTGACGGCCATTTTTATACAGGGATGCTGGCAAATCTGCTGCACCTGGAGTTTTCCATACAGAGCTGACCAATGGATTATTGAGATCTTTGCCATCCAGAGAGATGGAGAAGCTGTCAGTGACCTGATAAGCCAGTGTTGCAGACAAAGTACCGATATCGTTCTGGTAAGCAGCGCTGTTACGGCTGGTACCATTCAAGAAACCGGAACGATAGCTGTATGTCAGACGTGCACTGAACTTGCCGTCTTCATAGAAAGCACCGATGTTATATGCGTTCTTGGAAGTACCGATCAAAGTACAGTCAGGAGCCAGCAAATCGCCGCACTTGGAACCAGGAGCTGCACCTGTTTCTTTACCCAGTGTGTAAGTGTAGTTAGCGTTGATACCAAAGCCTGCTGGCAATGCCTGGATGTATGCCAGTTCCAGACCTTTAACTTCGGCCTGGGTATTGATAGGCGTACTCATTGCATACACGGTGTTTTTCTTTTGGATCTGGTTGTAGAACGTACCTGTGCTTGCGCCATAAGTCACGTAGCCATCCAGAGCCGAGTAGAAAATGTCAGCAGAAACCAGGGATTTCGGTGCGAAATACCATTCCACGCCCAGATCTACCGTATTGGCACGGATAGGTTTCAGGTTAGGGTTGCCACCGTTACCTGTACCTTGTACGTCACGCAGGTCCAGACCAGCCATTTGACCCAGTTCAGGACGGGCCATCGTGCGGGAAACACTAAAACGGGCAACCATGTCTTTGTTCAAATCCATGCGGAAGTTTGCACTTGGCAGGAAATCGACATAATTGTTGTTATAGGTACGTGGCTCAAAATTACCAGAAGCACCGATCTCATTACGCGTGACTTGCTCGTTGGTACGGGCAACACGCAAACCGAAATTACCGCTGATGCCTTCACCTCCAAAATCAGCCATTACATACGCAGATTGCGTTGGTTCTTTAATGGAGAATTCATTTTGCAGTAAATGACCAGTGTAGTTTGTGTACTGTGCCAACCATGCATTCACAGAAGCTTGAGAGAATGTCCAGTAACCTGCACCATTTGCACCCAGATCATTAAAGATATTCGGGAAAGCTGTCAAACCAGACATAGGCAGATTTGCTGCATTGCTCAAACCCGGCAAGGCATTGTTACCGATAGACGTCAGATCGCGTTTATGTTCGGCAGCACGGAAACCGAAGCGCAAAGTATGGATGCTGGCGAGATCAGTTTTAAATGTACCGTCGATCTGTGCGTAGTTTTCTTTGTCGTTGGCAGTGACATGTGAGCCGTAAGTGTATGGTGCGCCAGGTGTGCCAGGTGCGCCATTATTAAAGCCGCCGATAGAGAATTTGTCTGCACCAGGTGTCACATAAATCACAGGCTTGTCAGAACCCTGGACAGTGTAGCTGCCACCTGTCCAAGGCATCCAGATACCCATAGCGCCACTGACTGTGTTGCCCAGGCCTTTGGTCGTACCGACTTTACCAGCAAGTGTCAGTTGATCATTGACGCGGAAAGAGCCGTCGATGTTAAAGAACTGAGACTGGCTTTCTGCAACAGGACGGGAGAAAATTTCCTGGACAGAACTGGACATTCCACTACAAGGTACGCAGCCAGCAGGATTAGTTACCGACAACTGTGTGATAACGCCCTGGTTCAAGGTACCAGTGACAGCACTTGTTGGATAGCCAGTGGTTGCCCATGATGGTCCGACGAAACGGCCCAGCGATTGCATGAAGTTGTGATTGACGTTAGGTGCATCCAGATGCGACTGGAATGCGGTGATGTCAATGTTCACATCTTTGGATGGCTTGAACTGGAAGTCAATCAAACCACCTTCACGGGTACGTTGCTGTTCAAACCAGGCAGTACCACCCAGATAGTTAGTGACTGCGCCAGAAGCTGGTGATGTTGCTGTATTTGCCGTACCGGCACCTTTGATGGCGCTATCGATAGGGCTACCAACATCAACCTTATCCCACCAGATTTGATTTTCCTGACCAGCGCGGCTCAGAGTACGTTTTTGATGGAAAGCCTGAACCAGGATACCCATGGTTGACGCATCATTTTTCCAGGCGATCAGGCCACTCAGTTGAGGATCAGATTTGCCAGAGTTGGCAGAGTTAACCAGACCGATACTTGCTTGTGCATTGAATTGTTTTTTGAAATCCAATGGCTTGCGTGTTTCGATATCCACTACACCTTCAGCGCCACCTTCAAGCAGGTTGGCTTGAGAGCCTTTGTGTACGGTAACGCGTCCTATCAATTCAGATGGAAACAAAGAGAAACTGACGCTGCGGCCACCGCCGACGATATTGTCAGCAAACCAGTCGCCACTTGATACGGAATGACCATTGAGTGTTGTCAGTGTCAGGCCGAACGGTGTGCCGCGCAAAGCAACACGGTCGTTTTCACCAAAGCTGCCTTCGCCACCACCCGCTGCAGCCACGCTGACGCCTGGTACGCGTTGCAATGAGTCAGCAACGTTCTTGTCAGGCATCTTGCCGATGTCTTCAGCAGTAATCACTTCAACGAAATTGTCGGCGTTACGCTTTTGATTCAAAGACTGTTGCAGAGATGCGCGAATACCAGTTACGACCACTTCTTGAGCTGCGGCTGGCTTTGCCGCTTCCTGTGCTTGCGCTTGCATGGCAACGCTCATGATCAATACCGCAACAGCGGACGCCACGGGCGTTAAATTGTTCCTCATTGGACTCATTTTATTTTGCATTTATTTCTCCTTCGGTTAAGACCTGTGAAAAGCTTTAGATCCGTGACAAAAAATTGCTTCCTCCCCCATACCTTACACACTTGATGTTTTGACAGTGAGTATTTTCGGTACAACCCGCTGCAGTAAAAGTTATTCAAAGTTAGCTACCACTCGAAACAACAACACCGGATGTGATGCACTTTAGTGGTGACTAAACAGGTTGTCAATCGGTATCTAAGTGGTATCTATGCGATGTTTAATTGGTTTCTATTTTGATATCTATATAGTCGCTATCTATCTGTTTTTATTGAATAAATTATTCTTTTCAAATTGAGAAGGACGGAAGTGGACTGATGTTTTATTCCCACATGCGGTCTTCAATTGTTCTTTTTTTAGTCAAAAAAGTGGATTTGAAGTGGCTTTGAACTAAGTTTTTTAAATTAATTTGTATATGCCTTAAATGCGATGTGGATGTGCAAAACAGGTTCGCGCAAAACACCGTTAAAATTTTCCATTCGCCTGAGAGAAATAGAGTCCCCATGCGCTTTAAGTTACAGTAATTCGACGCGTTTATATTTTTGAGGGCTAAGACCAGTTGTAAAAATATGACGGTCATTTGATATAAATTGTTTGCTGAATCAGGGCTGTAAAGCCAGCTGATTTGCTGGCGATATTCGATAACTATCGCAGTAATGATAACTCCACATAGATACCTCTTGACAACCAGTTATGAGGACACTAAAGTGAGCCGGATTCAAAGACAGATGCTTTCTTCCGCTACATTGTAAAAGCTGGCAGAGCAAGATGTACTTGAGTGGTATTTGCGTATTTTCCGGCAGAGACAAAATTATATGGCCGACTGATCTATCTGTTTTTGCTGAGTGCGACTGCGGAATTCAATGTGTAAAAAACGGATGGCGAAAATACCTTCACTATAATAAAAGGGAGCAGTAATGGATTTTTCAAATCGCCAGCAAGAGCCGGGGAAGAAGTTTATAG
>JAZJXP010000036.1:0-57826 GCA_040390835.1 Pseudomonadota bacterium | reverse complement strand
AAATGTCATGGGCAAGATAGAAACAGTAGTCTATACCGGTAAAACCCACACTACCGGTGGCCGCGACGGTGTAGCAAAAAGCGACGATGGCCGTCTCGATATCAAATTGTCGCCTCCTGGCAGCCACGGCACAGGCACCAATCCTGAACAGCTTTTTGCCGCTGGCTGGTCGGCTTGCTTCATCGGTGCCATGGGGCGCGCAGCAAAAGAAAAAAATATCTCCCTGCCTGCGGGCGCTGCAGTCGATGCGGAAGTTGATCTGGGTACTGGTGAAGGCGGTTTCTTCTTGCAGGCGCGCCTCAGGGTGAGCCTGCCTGGTTTGCCGCAAGAAGCAGGGCAGGAGCTGATTAATGCTGCACACCAGATCTGCCCTTATTCGAAGATGAGCCGTGGCAATATCGATGTGAGTGTTACGCTGGCCTGAGGTGAGATTCACCCCGAGACAGTGTCTGATGCAAAAAAAAGCACTGCCGGACAGATGATCTGCCGGGCAGTGCTTATCAATTGAAACAAGTTAGATCAAGATAAATCTAAAAATTACAGCATTTTTATAAGGACTTCAAGAAAGCCAGCACCGCATCACGGTCAGTTTTTGACAGAGCTTCAAAACGCTGGCGGGCTTTATCTGCTTCACCACCGTGCCAGAGTATGGCTTCTGTCAAATTGCGGGCGCGGCCATCGTGCAGGTAGCCGACCTTGCTGTTATTGCCCATGACTTTGTCGGTATAGCCTATACCCCACAGTGGCGAGGTGCGCCACATATTGCCCTGGGCCTGTCCTTCTACCAGCTTGTCTGCCAGACCAGCTCCCATGTCATGCAGCAGCAAGTCTGTGTATGGCTTGATGGTCTGGTTGCGCAATTCCGCCAGCAAATGGCCGTTACCAGTTTTCATCTCCACCGTGTGACATGCCGAGCAACGCATGTTCTGGAACACCTTGGCACCGGCACTGACTTGCTGCGGATTGACGACATGCTCATCCATAGGCGCGACACCTTTTGGGAAGCCGCTGGCAATGCTGCGTTGTGCAGGCACTGCCACCAGACCCAGGTAGCGGGTGATGGATTGCAGATCAGCTTCCGAGATACCTTTTTGCGCCGGTGCGGCAGCACAGCCAGCCGGGTCCGTGATGCAGCTACGGTTAGGGTAGGGCGCAGAAGTCACCGCCATGTCCTGCAACAGCGCAGCAGCAGTCTGGTGACGCAGTGTAGCCTTGGATGCCTTCCAGCCAAAGCGACCTACGCGCACTGTGCCGGTCTCTGGCTCATACACATAATTGGCCATACCAATGACGCCATCAGCATCTGGTGATGTGCGGGCACGTGCCAGGATGTCGGCTTCAGGTATGGCTTCGAGCAAGCCCATGCCTATCATCGGCTGGGCAGCGCGCAGCGAATACACTGTGGGTACCGCGCCTTCAAATGCCAGCGTGGGTTTGCGCAATTCTACGCTGCTGCCATCAGCCAGTTTGGTGCTGCGGGTTTCAAAGCCGGCGACGTTGACATTGGTGCCCCAGTTTTGTGGCACACCGCTGCTCGAGAAAGCATTCATCTGCACCACGGTGCCATATTGCGGATGCGGCAATTGCTGGCCTGCTGCATTGGTAGCTGCTACCCTTACCGACATGCTGTCGAGACGCTGGTTGATGGCTGTTGGTGCAGGGCTGCGACCATTATTGACGTGGCAGGCAATACAGGCAGACTGGTTGAAGCGCGGCCCCTGCAAACCTACTGCCTGCTGGTAACGGTCATTGCCATTCTCATTATGATCACCCGTGGTAAAGTTGGTATGCACCAGGCGACGACCTTCAACGAAGCGCTGTATGTTTTGCATGCCCGCATTATTGTGCGGTTGCTGGAACATGAACAGGCCATTGTCAGAATAATTGTAGGATACCGAACCCTGGCCGCCTGACAAAGTCTCATCAGGCAAAGGCACCGAGTTCAAGCGTGGCTGCACGCCATACCACGGCTTGAGACCAGAGCCGACCACATAAATCCATTCAGACGAGTAATAACGCACACCGCCGCTATCACCTTTGGCAGCCATGCCATCAGGCGTAGAGAACATCGATGGCGACACTTCAATGATGTCACCTACCACCAGCGGACGTGCCGGGATATTTTTATCATTCGGGAAGCCGTTTGCATCGAGGTCGCTATGTCCCGGATAGTCTTTCACGCGCAAGGTACAGGCACCATTCACACCATCAGGACTGCTGAGTTTGTTATTGGCAGGGTAAGGTACAGGTTTGCAGATGGCGACATTGCGGTCGACCAGTTCACCCGGATTCATCCAGCCATAACCCGTGACACCGACGCGGTCAAAACCACGGAAGAAGGCCACGCCACCCGGCAAAAAGTCGACGGTATTGTATTGATTGACTGTCAGCACTGGCTTGGTCACGCCAGCCACGCGGCTATTGTCAATGATCTCAAAACCCCAGGTGCGGTTCTTGAAATATTGCGCGACGAAGGTCAGGTAATTGCCGGGGCCTTTATCGACTGGCAGGCCGGTTGCCGCATCCACGGTTTCATTCGGGCCATAGCCAATTTCATTCCACTCTTCACCACGTTCACGTCCATGGCGCGCCAGGCCGCGTGCGCCAAAGCGTGTTACCAGTGTGCCATCTGGCAGGGTGAATTGCAGGCTTTCCAGTGGTTCTGCTGCAGCTGGCAAAGGTGCCCAGCCGCTGCCACTGGCAGGGAATTTCAAGGCAGACGTGGTTGCGTCGGCAATAGTGTTGTCGCTGCCTGGGGACTTGAATTCAACTTCAAACAAAGAGTAACCATACTGGGTAGCGCGGGCCACACCTTGCAGGCGTATGTAGCGGGCATTTGCACCGAGGTTAAAGAATTCTTCAGTACCGCCCTTGCCACCGCTGACATAGCGCAGTTGTGTCCAGGTCTGGCCATCGTCGGAGACGCGCAAGGCGTATTCTTTGCCATAGGCGTTTTCCCATACCAGCTTCATATAGCCGACAGGTGTCTTGGCACCAAAGTCAAACTGTATCCAGGCACCGTCTTCTGATGTGCTGCCCCAGCGCGTATTGGTTTTTCCATCGATTGCCATGGCGGCTGACATGGCCTGGTTTTCTACTGCGGATGAAGTCGCTGCAACTGGCTTGACGGCGACGCCAGGTTTGCTCAAATCTATCTGACCCGGGTTGCCAGGCTGTGTTGGATCTGTGCCCGGCTGGGTTGCCACAGGCGCGCCAGAGAATGCCTGTATCTCTATGATGGAATAACCATATTGCGTAGACCGCTTGACACCCTTCACGCGCAGGTAACGGCCTTTGCCATTCAGCTCAGTCAGGTCTTCTACACCACCCAGGCTATTGGTTACGGTCTTGATCGTGGTCCAGTCACTATTATTGTCAGAGACTTGCAACAGATATTGGGTGGCATGGGCGTTTTCCCACTGTATGCGCACGCGGGTAATGCTTTCTGACTTGCCAAAATCCAGCGTCAGATACTGGTCATCCGTAAAAGCACTGCCCCAGCGAGTGTTCTCATTATGGTCGATAGCCGCTGCTGCCGACAGATCACCGCGTTCAACAGAACTGGCAGTAGCTATGACGGGTGTCAGCGCAGTTTCTGTCGGCGCAGCTTGCGGTGGCGCTGCCATGGGCGCATTGCCTGCGCCATTCTGGGCGGAATCAGCGCTGCTGGAACCACCACAGCCTGCCAGTTGCAAACAAAGTAGCGATGAGGCCAGACAGATGGCCGTCATGCGGTTGGATATTTTTTTCACGTATGAACTCCTGGTTTTTTACGTTGCCGCATATGGATGAATGGATGCGTGGGTGCGCGGCATCCATCGATACTCATTGTTACTGTAAGGCGCATGTTTTTGGATGCGCACATTGATCCCCGACTGAGGTCATGAGTCACAAATGAGCACAAAAGAGAAACAGGTAAAACTGGTTTGTGGTACTGGTCGAGGCCTGACAGTATCCAAATGCCATGCATGTTGCAAGGTCGTGCAAGCAGGCTTATGCACGCCCCGGAATGGGGCGTGGTTCATCTCAATTTTTGTCAGTGGAACTGACAGATTTGGTCAGTTTGGAAAGCATCCCAGTACTGGTTGGCAAATTTGATTTGGGAAAATTGGAAACTTTTCCAATTTTATGGCAATGCTTGTGCTAATACCAGTTGCCAAACCATGTGCAGACTCAGAAAAATTGCTGACAAAAAATGGCCGGAAAATATCAAATTTAAATTTGTAATACACAAAATTTGTCTGTAAAAGAAAGTGGTATTACCGCTCCCTGGTTTGTGACAAACTTGTAAGAAACAAATTGATTTCCCTGTTACAGAAAACTTACAATTAATGAGATTGGAAAACGACGCAAACACCATTTTTGCAACGCACTTTTA
The DNA here is from genome assembly GCA_040390835.1 of Pseudomonadota bacterium. Lineage (GTDB taxonomy): Bacteria > Pseudomonadota > Gammaproteobacteria > Burkholderiales > Burkholderiaceae_D > Undibacterium. The sequence goes on along the minus strand of JAZJXP010000036.1, from coordinate 53,448 downwards.
AGCTTCTCGCGTCCAATAACTCGACGACTTTATCCATGCTTCTGGCTGCCCGCGTTGTTCCACCATATAAGTACGCAATGCCCGCGCTACCTGTTTTTCGGCAGCGATCCAGATATAGCCATCGCCAGGCGGGAACTGATAAGCAGCCGCTGCCGCCAGCAAGGCTTGTTCATCACTGACTGAATCATGATCGCGTATCAGCCATTGCGCTTGCCAGTTGGCTGTTGTCACACAAGCTTGGTGATCCGCTGCATCAGCAAGCATGACCATGCTGGTGACATGCACACCTGCCCGCAACTGTTCAACACGTCTTGTAATCGCTGGCAGGGCAGTGGCATCGCCTATTAACAGATACCAGTCAAAGTCATCGGCCACGACCATGGATTTGCCCGGCCCGCTGATGATCAGGGTGTCGCCAGCTTTTGCCTGAGTCGCCCATGCATTGGCTGGCCCATGCTGATGCAAAGCAAAATCCAGCACCAGCGTGCGCGCCTGTGTATCGAAATATCGCGGCGTATATTCACGTGTAACAAAGCTGTCTGCTTCGCCAGCAACGGGCAGCAAGATCTTGATGTGATCATCGTGCGCCAGACTGGCAAAATCATGCAGATCATCTGATTGAAAAGTGATGCGCTGCATATGTGGTGTCAAACGCATGACGTTGATGACGCGCAGGGTTCTGCGGCGTTTTTCCCAGCGCAGGCGTTCGATGTTGTGTGTGTGATTTTCGGTTTTTGTGGTCATGATATTTTGATTTGTTTGTGAGCCTTGGCTCGTGTTGATTGATTTTTGTGGGGAGGAGCGATGTGTAGGTTGGGCTACGCTTTACTAGCCCAACACTCGGCCTCTGCAAACGTATACGTCATTTAAGCGCCCAGTGTCGGGCTGGTAAACCGTAGCCCAACCTACGAGGCGTAGCCTAACGAGGCCCAGCCAACCTACGAGACCATTCTCCGCCCATGCCGCCTGACATTAAACGCCAGCGCCAGCGTCGCGCAAATGGCAACAGGTATCCCCACCATCCACGGCAGACGCACGGCAATTGCGTACAAAGAGGTGCCTGCCGCCGGGCCTACGGTATCTTTCAAATCCGCCGCCACTGATGCCGCCGCCATATAAGTTGCGCGTGCATGCGCAGGTGCCAGTTCCATGATCAGGGTAGGCAGCAAGGGGCCAAACAGCATTTGCGACAGCGACAGCAAACTCACGCCCAGCACCAGCGCCGCCAGGCTGGATGAAAACAGCAGGCAGATGAAAGCACCCACCAGCACGCAGCCGCTGGCAATCACCATCCTGAAATTGCTGATGTGTGCCAACAAGGAACTGATCTTCAACTGGAACAAGACAGTCAACGCGGCAGCATAAGTAAACAGCAAACCTATCTGTGATGGCGTCAGGGTACCTGCATCTACCGCATACAGCGGCAAGACTGAACTTAACCAGCCCGCCGATATTTGCAGACACATCGACCACAGCAGCAAACCAGCGAGGCGCGCATCCCGGAAGGCAGGCAGGATGCCGATCAGGCTGTCTTCGTCGTCATCCGGTAAAGTATCTTTTGTCAGTGTCTCCGGCAGCCACAGCGCAATAATCAGCGTGCTTAATAAGGTCGCCAGTGCAGACCCCAGGAACACCGCACCCAGTGAAAACAGCGCCAGCACAGCCCCCACCGCCGGGCCAGCGACACGGCCTGCACTCGACATGACGCGTGCTATGGAAAAGTAATAGCGATGTTGTTCAGCCGGTATGGCATCCGCAATCACGGCGGAGATGGTGGGGTGCAGGACGCTTTCAAACGCGCCTATCAAAATCAGCACCAGGGCAGATGCCCATACGCCGTGGGTAAAGTAGAGGATGGCAAAGCCCAGCCCCACGCCCGCAGTGGAGATCAGCAAGACCGGGCGACGCCCGACACGGTCGGCGATGCCGCCAACCAGGGGGGTGGCAAGCAGCTCACCACCAGAATAGCAAGCCAGCAGCAAGCCTATGTGGGCGGCAGAAATGCCCGCATCTTTTTCTGCCCACAGGGCAAAAAATGGCATGAGTACACCGTCAGCAAAGCCAACGAAAAAACAAAGGAAGAGACCAACAGTAGTGGCAAGAGGCGCATTTTTGAAAATGCTGAGAGAGGCAGAAAGTCTTGAGAACAGACTTGAAACTAGTCTTGAAAAGAATCGCATATACATTATCCATGGCGCGACAAATCTGTTTGCAAATGCATGACAAATTTGTTTGCGCGTTGGCTAACGTAAACGCTTACGTCACTGTTTCCAGTGATATGGCGCGATCCTAACAAAGAAAAATTGCGGCGTCAATCAAGGGTCACGGCATGCTTGAACCCATTTGTACGCAGCCCATGATGCCCATACTGCCGGGCATGCCAGCCCTGCACCATGCACGCACTTGACAAAATAGATAAGCAAATAAACCGATAAACATAAATGTAACCAATTGTAGCTTGCGTTATAATTTGCAGCTGTTTTGGCATAGTTAAATGCAAATTGATAACAAATAAAGACGAGAAACCGGGCTCGCCTTCGCCCATCTATTATGAAAAAATCACTCCTCGCTTGTCTGTCTTTACTGGCTTTTGCCTTCCCCAACCTGTCGCAGGCCGAAGTGCGCAAGTGCGTCACCCCATCGGGCGAAACGATTTATACAGATCAGCCCTGCAATGCAAAAATTGGCAGCACCGCGACTGAAGTCAAAAACGACTCTACACTGCGCAAGATCACGGCCATGCAAAAAGACCGTGATACTGGCAAAAGTTGCTGGGTGCTGGAACATAGAAATGATCAATGCAATGTTGACGTTGATCGCACCTTGATGACCAATTTCAGGGAAAACTGCACCATACCCAAGAACCAGTTCATTAAAGAGCGTAGTAGCGACAACCAGAGTACCAGTTATAAAAATTATAGAGAACGCCGCGAATACCGTGACACATCGCAAGAAGGTGATGATCTCGAATACATCCATCGTTCCACACGTAAAAGCCGCGCGGTTTTACAATGCGAAGCGCTGGAGAAAGACATGTGGCGCTTCCTGAAACAAAACTTTAATGAAAAGCTGCCAAAAGAAGACACAAAAAATATAGAACTCAAATTAATGGGTTTACCTGATCCTGACAAAAGCAATTCATACTCAAAAAAATAATCTGCTTGTTTCAGACAAGGTGATGGGGATAAGCAGCAATGCATATCCCCATCATTTTTTAAACTTTAAAAAAAATCAATGCATGCTGACAGCACCCAGGGCCGTAGGTTGGGCCGGGCCTCGCTAGGCTACGCTTCATCAGCCCAACACTCGGCCTCTGCAAACGTATACGTCATTTAAATGCCCAGTGTTGGGCCGGGCCTCGCTAGGCTGATACCCCGTAGCCCAACCCACGAAGTTTTTCCTGGCGAGTGCCGGTCCAAGCTATGAGGCTGCTGCTGTTTCTGTGATGTATAGCATACTGGTAAAAAGACGGAGGTTCTCTGGACGTGCTCAATGCACGACAACTGCCCTTGCTTGCCCAGGGACGAAGTCTATCCCGTCCGCCTTGTCCAGCCGCCCTGCCAGCGTCGTCAAGCCCCATGCACCAGCCACCACCAAAGCACCTATCCACGGTGTATGCATCAAACCGATATGGCTGACGATCAGGCCACCCGCCCAGGCACCGAATGCGATACCAACATTAAAGGCCGCGATATTCAAACCTGATGCTACGTCAATAGCTTGCGGCGCATCATGTTCAGCCCGCTGCACCACATACACCTGCAAACCCGGCACATTACCAAAAGCTACCGCACCCCATGCCAATACTGTCAGCAAGGCCAGCCATTTGTTATTCGCAGCGAAGGTCAGCACCAGCAAGACCAGGGCCAATAAGGCAAACACAATTTGCAATGCCGCGACCGGGCCTTTTTTATCGGCCAGCCTGCCACCCCAGATATTGCCAAAAGTGACCGAGACGCCATACACCAGCATGACCAGGCCCACCGCATTGGCGCTAAAGCCGCTGATGTCTTGCAGTATCGGTGCCAGGTAAGTGAAGGCGATAAAGCTGCCGCCATAACCCAGGGCCGTCATCGCATACACCAGCAAGAGGCGCGGTTTTTTCAGCACCGCCATTTGCGTCAATAAAGAGGCGGGCTTGCTGCTGGCGATGGTGGAGGGGATCAGGATCGCACAACCAATAAAGGCAATCACGCCCAGCGCCGACACCGCCAGAAACGTCGCCTGCCAACCCAGATGCTGGCCAATGAAAGTACCCAGCGGCACGCCCGTCACCAGCGCCACCGTCAGGCCGCTGAACATCAGCGCAATCGCACTGGCGGCCTTGTCCTTGGTCACCAGCCCAGTGGCGATGGTCGAACCTATGGAAAAGAATACCCCATGCGCCAGGCCGGTCAGCACCCGAGCCGCCATCAGCGAGGCATAGTTGGGTGCCATCCAGGCCACCAGGTTACCTATCGTGAACAAGGCCATCAGGCCCAGCAATAATTGCTTGCGTGGCACGCGGCCAGTCAGCGCTGTCAGTACTGGCGCACCAACAGCCACGCCCAGCGCATACAGGCTGACCAGCAAACCGGCAGAAGGAACAGACACCGCCAGGCTGCTGGCGATGGTGGGGATAAGGCCGACAATCACAAATTCTGTCGTACCGATGGCAAAGGCGCTGAGTGTTAGCGCCCAGAGGGCTAAAGGCATATGGACTCCATACATGGGGAAATGAATAACAGGCTGCAGTCTGATCCCATGCAAGCCTAAGAAAAATAGCTTAAGCTACACTTAACTTATGACCCGGAGTCAACAATGCTAAGCTTGGAAACCATGAAGGCCCTGGTCGCGGTGGCCGATACTGGCTCATTCTCCGCCGCTGCCGAGCGCCTGGGGCAGACCCCATCCGGCATAAGTCGCAGCATTTCCCGCCTCGAAGCTCAACTGGGCATGACCCTGATGACGCGCACCACCCGCAAGCTGGAGCTAAGCGAGGAAGGCCACTGGCTCTTGCAAAGGGCAAAGAAAATACTCTGTGATATTGATGACACTGAAGAACAACTGACGGCACGCCTGTCGCAACCATCCGGCCTGGTGCGGGTGAATGCCGCCACCCCCACGCTGGACCATTTGCTGGCACCGCTGGTGGCAGATTTTCTCGATGCCTATCCCCTCATCAGGCTGGAACTGGTCAGTGGTGAAACCTTTGTCGACCTCATCGAAGAACGCGCTGACCTGGCCATACGCATAGGCCAGCTGACTGACTCCAGCCTGCATGCACGCCGCCTGGGGAGCAGCCGCATCCGACTGGTAGCCGCACCGCATTACCTGGCACGCCACGGTGAACCGCAAACCGTGGCTGACCTGGCACAGCACAGGTTGCTGGGCTTCACCGCTCCGGCCAACCTGAATACCTGGCCGCTACCTGCTACGGATGCTGCAAATGCAGAAGGCTACACCATAGATGCCATCGTCAGCGCCAGCAATGGCGAAACCCTGCGCCACCTGGCCGTGCAGGGCGCTGGCATCGTCTGTCTGTCTGACTTTCTCACCATGGCCGACCGCGCCCACGGCAGGCTCAAACCCGTCCTGCCCGACATCAGCCTGCCCTGGATGCAGCCGGTCTGGGCGGTATTTTATAAGCAGGAAGCGATACCCCCACGGGTGGCGGCCTTGCTGGATTTTTTAATGACGAGATTGCCGCTGGACAGGGTGTGAGGGGAGGGGGAAATTACGTAAATTCGTAGGTTGGGCCGGGCCTCGCTAGGCTACGGGGTATCAGCCCAACACTGGGCCTCGAATTGCATGCGGAAGGAAATACGGAGTTGGGTATAGTTGTGCTTTTCAAAAATTGAAGTGTACGTCATTGATGCGCCCAGTGTTGGGCTGATGAGGCGTAGCCCAACCTACGTCACTATAAACAGGAGGCGATACCCCCACGTGTGGCAGCCTTGCTGGAATTCTTGATGACGAGATTGCCGCTGGACAGGGTGTGAGGGGGGATCCTGTCGCTTCGGCCATGCAAACCACATCGCCCGCCTATTTGAATGCCCTAAAAATCGTCATTCCTGCGCAGGCAGGAATCCATCGTATTTGTACCGTGTGCTTTAATGTGCCATACATTGCTTGTGATGAATATCCTGGTTGACGAAGTCTTTAGCTGATCAAGCAACGCCACTGGGCTCCAGCCTGTGCTGGAGTGACGTTGCATAGGGTAGGGGCGACTGATCGAGCGTGCCCAACCCGCACTTTGCAACCCACACCCACACAACCCGCACCCCTACTCCCGCGCCGAAATCGTTAACACAGGCGCGTCAGGATCAGCCACATTCAAGGCGAAACTATATTTGCCCGTCTGTGGCGGCTCAAACCATACCTCCTTGCCGGACCAGGCCAGGGCCTTGCCTGTATTGATCACGAAATTACCCTTGGCTTCATTGGCCCTGGTGTCGGCTGCGCCAAGATCCACCATCTTGAAATCTTTCGAGACGATCTTGAATTTGCTGATGCCTTTCGGTAAGAGCACATCCACACTGAAATTACTGGCATCAAGCTGCGTCAGAGGCAATGAGGTATCCCACTTGTTCATGTTGCCGCTCAGGTAGATAGGCTGGGCGGTGAAATGGGCCAGGCTGGTGGCCGGCGATGGCTGGAATTCAACCAAGGTGTCGTCAGGCCAGTTGCGATCAGCAAGCGGCAGTACAGCATATTTCAGGCGATGACCACTCAAAAGCACCGTGCGTTTGTCACCCGACACCAGGGTCACGCTATCCGTGGCGAAAGGCGTATATGTGCCATAGCTGACTCTCGATGACATACACCAGTCCGTGCCGCCCAAAGCCACGGCGGCCGCGGCACGCAGCAAGACATTGAATTCTTTCTTGGCGATTGCTATGGCAACCTGGCATTCAAGGCGCACATCACCAAGGCGGCGCATATTCGCTGGCACATTGGCGCTGCTCACGCGTGGCATGCCGCTGAACTCACCGCGAGGGCGATTGAGCATCAATTCAGCATCACCATCAGCGGCAGCCTGATCACGCGGCAGGATAAAACTGCCATCAGCGGCGACCATCACCGGGATGGACAGATCATCATTGGCGATGCGCAAGCTCAGCCCGGCCAGCATATTGCGGTAAGAGCGCAATTCAGGATTCTTGATACCGCTCACGGCGACTGACTGCGGTTCTTCCGTGGCGGTGGCAGCAGGTGGATTTTCTGTGGCTATTGCAAGCTGGCAGTGTAGAAGCAAAGGCAGGAGCAGAGTCAGGCTGGAGAAGAGCAATCGCGTCATGGATGTTGGTGTTTGATGAGACAGCCCGCACTATACTCCACAGTTTTGTGTGTCTGCAAACAACAGGTGCCATGATGCAAGGACGGGGATAATTGAGTAGTCTGGTGCCTGAACTTTGTCGCGCCCAAACACTCATAGCGTTTGGGCCTGACAGAAAATTCTGCCCAGGCTTGCGGGGACAAGTTTGCGTAAATCCTGAATAAAAAATGAATAGGAGATAAAGAATGCGTATCCATCAATACATGGGCATAGCCTTGCTCAGTTTGTTATCTTTGAATAGCCTGGCCCAGGTCAACCTGGCCGAGCCTCACCGCCGCCCGGCAGACCTTACCCGCGACGCCACCAGCCACCCACAAGAGACCATGGACCTGATGAAGATCAAGCCCGGCATGGTCGTGCTGGATTTGCTCGGTGGCAGTGGTTATTTCAGTGAGCTGCTGTCCCAGCAAGTGGGTGACAAGGGCAAGGTACTCTTGCACAATAACAAGGCTTATTACCCCTTTATCGGCAAAGAGCTGGAAGCACGCCTGGGTGATGGTCACCTCAAAAACGTGCTGCGCTATGACCGTGAAGTAGACCAACTGGGGCTGGAAGAGAATTCTCTTGATGCAGTCTACTTTGTCATGGGCTATCACGATATGTATCACGTGTCCAAGCAATGGCTGATCAACCCGCCTGAGCTCCTGGGGCAAATCAAAAAAGCGCTGAAACCCAATGGCCTCATGCTCGTCATCGACCATGCTGCGCCCGCCAACAGCAAGACCACCTATTCACAAGAGCAGCACAGGATAGATGAAGTCTATGTCAAAGATGAGCTGGCCAAATTCAGCTTTGAAACCGTGGCACAAAGCGATATCTTGCGCAACCCGCAAGACAGCAGAACCAATTCAGTATTCGACCCCAGCATACGGTCAAAGACAGACAGATTTGTCTTGGTTGTCAAAAATATCAAATAGTCACCATAAATCACTATATTGCAGTGTTTAAGGCCTTGCAGTAGCACTAGGTATAGGTAGGCAGAGCGCCTATAATGGGGGCAACAGAGTGTGGCTGGCCTGGCCGCACTCTTCATCCTGCCCTGATGGAATCCCTGCCATGTTTGCCACGAGCAAGCTGCATCCACTTGCTGCCAAAAAGCGTATTCATCGCTGGATACGCTATTTCTTTCTCAGTTTTGCCATCTTCTCCACCCTCTGGATGGTCAACAATATCAGGACCCGCGATGTCGATGACAGCTTGTTCCAGTCCAGTGCCAGCATTGCACTTACGGACACCCCGGCTTCCCTGGAATTAAGCCCGCGATTGCTGAAACCAAAACGTGGCCTGATTTTTTTCTGCGGCAGTGGCATTGCAGCAGATGCTTATGTGCCTTTGCTCAGGCCAGTGGCAGAAGCTGGCTTTAGCGTATTCATCATCAAATTGCCCTGGCGCTTTGCCCCGATGGAATCCCACAAGCAAACCGTCCTGGCACGTGCCAAAGACATCATTGGTAGCCACCCCGGCCTGCCATCCTGGATCATTGCCGGTCACTCCTTAGGTGCCGCACTGTCGGCGCGCTATGTGCAGACCGATACTGAGCACATCGCCGGTATGCTGCTCATGGGCAGTACCCACCCAAAATCCGCAGACCTGTCGGGCCTGCACATACCGGTGACCAAGGTTTTCGCCAGCAATGACCAGGTCGCCCCAAGAGAAAAAATCATCGCCAATAAAAAATTACTGCCCGCGCAAACCAGATGGGTAGAAATCGTCGGCGGCAATCATTCCCAGTTTGCCCACTACCGCTACCAACTCCTCGATGGTGACGCCACCATCCCCCGGGAAGAGCAACAGGCACAGGCACGCAAAGAAATCCTGGCGATGCTGAAAGACAGGGATTAAACCTCCAAAGCTATTGCAAATAACAGCACAATCGCATTACATTGTCAGCCTTACTCCAGCGCTATTGCTGCACAATGCTGACGCAGCCCCCGCGCAGGCCAGATTGACAAGTAGCAATCAAAAAAATTTATACAATCACAGCTTATGCAGAACACATTCACCAGACACCGCTTCTGCATGACCAGTACCATCATCATCATCGCATCTACCATACTGACAGGTTGCCCAAGGACTGAACAAACCGCTGCCAGCCAGACCGCTGCCTCATCAGCGCAAGAGATATCGTCCGCAGTTGCCAGCACGCAGGCAACTGCGGACAGCCCGGCAGGGGCAAGCGCTATTGCCACGGCAGCCACCGCAGCCACAGTAGTCACTACTGCCACCAACAGCGGCCCCTTCGGCCTCGCCATGGCCACCACTGAAAACGAACTCGCCAGCAAGCTGGGCTTTGTCAAATCCGCCAAGGCCAAACATCTGTTTGAAGGCCAGCCACCCATACCCATAGACGAATTCAGCGATTACTATGCCGTAACCGCCACCATCAGTGGCATCTGCAAGGTCGGCGCATCCCGTACCATTACCGCCGTCAGCGGCACAGGCGAACAAATCAAAGCCGCCGCCGACCGTATCGCGCAAGCGCTGGAACAGCAATACGGCAAACCCAGCCTCAAAAAAGACAAAGTAAAAACCGACGTCTACACCCGCCGCCCGCAATTCTGGATGGTCGGCCTCAAAGAAGGCTCAGTCAGCTACGGCTACCTGTGGGCCAATGGCAAGACCGAACGCGAACTGCCCGACAACATCCTCAACATCATCGTCTTCGCCCACGCCAAAGCCATCAACCGTGGCGAGGTAGGGGTCAGTTATGAGTTTGCGAATTATGCGGATTGTCAGAAGGAGTGGAGTAAAGAGAAAGGGAAGAAATCATGAATCAACGTCAGAAAAGCGTCCATTTCATTACCCTGCAGGATACGACTGAATTATTAGATTTGCTGACGAGACTTAAAAAATATACCTTTGTCGACCTGGCTTACGAGCCCAGCAAGAAATTTTTCTGATATGACTTTCATGCTAACCAGTATAAGCAATTTTCTGACTTCAAATGAAGTAATGCGCGTTTTTTTGATTGCAGGTGCAATTCTTGGCATCGCTATGACCACGTATTTCCTGGCAAGAAAAAGAAACAGGGATACGTATTTATCCATGTTTATTTATTGGTTTTGTTATCTGAATCTGTTTTTCAAATTCACCTATCTGTTTTATTGAGCTCAGCCAGAACTGTGATGCACTATAGCGCACCACACGTGACTCGGCATTGGTGAAAAAAATCTTAATTGTCACATGTAAAATACGTGTGTTACAGACATGTGTAGAAGTGATGGTATTTGTTACCGTGCATCCATGCGGTGCGTTACAACGCTCCCTACGGGATACGGCAATGCAGAGTCAGTAAACATATCGAAGCAGTAGCGTTTAAAGCCCTGCAATACATATTCAGGTCATCCCAGCGCAGGCTGGGATCCATCTGCGTAAATGCCGTTGCTGGCAAATAATGAAAAGCTTCCAATAGTATGGATGCAGATTGCATGGCAATGCCTCAAAAAATGAGATTTCGGCATTCATGCTGTTATCCGAAAATGGCAAGTCAAGTCATGCGCAAAAATCAGAAGGGAAACGCTGATTAGTTGGGCCTCAAACAAAACTCAACCGCGTTCAACCAAACTCAATCATAAACCGTCCCCGCCATCGCCACCCTGATCCCCACGCTCCCCTTATCAACAATCGCCAGAAAAACAGCTTTCGCTTCTGCTGCATCCTGCTTCTGTCTAAAACTCTGGTGAGCCTGGACAAGTGCCACCGTCCATGTCGCCAGCAACAGGTTGGCCGCCAGTGCGGCATCGGTATCGCCGGGTTCGCGCTTGACGGATAGGGCCATCGCCTCTGCCACTACCTGGGCGATTTCGTCGCGTATGGCCCTGGCTCGTGCCTTGAGGGTTTCGCTACCCTCTATGGTTTCTATGAAGCCCTGGCTGCCTGGTGAAATAAAGCCTTTGGCCGCGGCTGCGAACCTGACATAGGGGCTCTCGTCTGCAACCAGCTTATGCGCCAGCAGGCGCAAGGTCTCCACCGGAGAAATGGCCGGATCGCGCTGGCGCAAGGCTGTACGCAGCATCTCACGCCCCTCTTCATCACGGTCAAAGAACATGTCCTCCTTGCGCGGGAAGTGATTGAACACCGTCATGCGCCCCACGTCAGCTGCTGCCGCAATCTCATCCACTGTTACATGATCAAAGCCACGCTCCTGGAAGAGCAGGGTGGCGGCATTGGAGATGCCCTGGCGCATGGCCAGACGTTTGCGGGAGCGGAGATCGGATGGATTTGACATGGACGAAATCATAGCATATATTAAATGTACTCAGTACATAATTATATTGAGTATATAAATAAGAAAGTTAATGTCATGACCAAAATTACAAAAGAAAACGGGCTATCAAACCCCTGCCATGCGATGCCGCGAACTATATGCGCCCCTGCGGCGAATCGCCAGCGCATATCCAATAAATCAGGCTGTACAGGAGCAGGGCAATGACTGATGCAACCAACATCGCAACTAATACAGAAACTAATACAGAAACAAGCAAAGCAAGCACCAAGGCACTGAGCGTCATCTTTGCCGCCATCGGTCTCGATGCAGTCGGGATAGGCCTGATCTTCCCCATCTTGCCGCGCCTGCTGGAAGAGGTGACGCATGGCGACAATGTCGCGCCCTACATAGGCATCATGACTGCCTTGTATGCAGTGATGCAGTTCATCTTTGCACCCGTGCTGGGTGCATTGAGTGACAGGCTGGGCCGCCGCCCGGTGCTATTGATCTCGCTGGCCGGTGCGGCAATCAACTACCTCGTGATGGCATTCGCGCCACAACTCTGGATGCTGTTTCTGGGCCGCGCCATAGCCGGGCTGACCAGCGCCAATATGTCGGTGGCCATGGCCTACATCACCGATATTTCGCCAGAAGACCAACGGGCGCGGCGCTTTGGCCTGTTCAATGCGGTGTTTGGCGCTGGCTTTATCATCGGCCCGATACTGGGCGGTGTTTTGGGCGATTACTGGCTGCGCCTGCCCTTCATCGCGGCGGCGATCTTGAATGCGGCCAACCTGCTGATGGCATACTTTGTCTTGCCAGAATCACGCACACCCAGCCGTGAAAAGCTGGATCTGGCAGCGCTTAACCCGCTATTGCCCATGCGCTGGATATTCACCATGAAGAACCTGGTGCCCGTTACCGTTGTCTTCTTCATTCTCAGCATGACGGGTGAAGTGTATGGTACTTGCTGGGCACTCTGGGGCAATGACGTGTTCCGCTGGAATGGCTTGTGGATAGGTCTCTCACTCGGCACCTACGGCCTGTGCCAGGCTTTGGCGCAAGCCTTTTTGCCCGGACCCGCTGTCAAGTTGCTGGGCGAGCGCGGCACCATTTTGACCGGGTTTGCGGGTACATGCCTGGCCCTGGTCATCATGGCTTTTGCCAGACAGGGCTGGATGGTGTTTACCGTCATGCCTATCTTTGTCATGGGTGGCGTTGGCATACCCGCCTTGCAATCCCTCGCAAGCCGTATGGTCGATGAGAGCAGGCAAGGGCAATTCCAGGGTGTGCTGGCATCCGCCGTCAGCCTCGCCTCCATCATCGGCCCGCTGATGTTTTCTACGCTGTATTTTGTCGTGCGATCACAATGGCCGGGTGCCATCTGGCTCACGGTGGTTGTGGTGTATGCGATTGCGGTGCCGCTAGTGCTAGGCTTGCGATTTCGTAACGTGGAGTGAGTATGTTGATGATGCAGTCCGCGTACCTACGACCTTTTCACGGTTATGTTGGCATTAGTTGAAAAATGAAGTCCATAGATTGCGGAACCTTCTCCGTAAGGTTTCGTGGGAATGAATAATTGCCCCGCGGACATTTTGTAACTATGGAGTCATATCCATGTTTCTTGGCACTTTCCACGAATATATGATGCCATACCACATAATTTGGGTTCTCCCTCAAACTACAAGCTGGTGTTAAAGCTACTCTCATTTCTGTCTTCGTTTGAGGTTCCTTGCCGTGCCAGAATCCTCTCTTCCGTGCCTCACCCAAGCAATATCATAATCACTTGCCGCTGTCATCGCAGCATCCCGCTCTTCGTCTGATTTGAATCCGCCGACTGTCTCAAGCCCAAACTCACAGTTTCTAGGTTTCTCAAACATATGATGCACCTTAATCTTGTCCGTATATAAGACGAGATACTGTTGGGCCGTTTCATCTACTCCCCGTGCATCGCCAACCACAAATGAGTCGCCCCGCTCCAACGCCTCTGCTAGTTTGGGGACATAATGCTCGGCGAATTCTTCGTTTGAAATCTTCAAATGACCGCTGATGTATGCTGTTTTCATATTTCCCAATTGAAATCGTCGTAAGTTTTCGGTGTCTTACACCAAAATGCTCAGCGACCCAGGATTTTGCCGTCCCAGATACGTCGAGCAGTCCGCGTAAATAAGATTACGTTTCACTAATCGTACGCCTCTAATCAATTGTAGGTTGCGTTGCAACGCACCGCATCAACACCAATTCACATGCCAAAAAAACAGAATTAAGGGCCGTACGTTATGACGCACACTACAAATCTGCTGAGGACGTGCGCATCAAATTAATTTTCCAAAATTAAGCGGATGTAATTTTTGCTTTCCAGAAAGTCGATAATCTCATCAAACAATGGCTGGTCATCTCGTGCCATGATTTCGGCAATGCTTTGTAGTTCATCTTCTTCGTAATCACGGTTTCGCAATGCATATTCGCGCCATGCTAAATTGTCTTTAATGCGTGCATTTTTGTCGAGCGCTATTCTGGCGATATTTGATGCTTTCCAAATCAGTGTGAAGGGAGTCTCTGCTCCAAAACCTCCACAAAGGCAATCAGCGAGCGCATCAAAACCGCCACCAAAATAGCCGCCTGGGCCATTGATGGCTTCGCCTAGTGCGATAAAAAAGCTTGAATAGTTAGTGACATGACTTCCATCCAGTTCATAAACCATGTTGGCAGGTTTATCTTCAATATCAGTCTCGCATAGACAATGATGCGTGCGAATCAGATTCAGCCATGACCTGCGTTGCAGAAAGTCCAGATCAACCCAACGATTCTTTGTTTGCTTATTTCTGCACCACATCGCCTGCAAAACATTCACGTGCTCCAGATCAGGATCAAAATGCGTTACGGCCAAGACAATGTCCATAACGCCATCACTCTGTACATTGGTATTCAAAATGTCTGTCGCTGTTACAGAGTATTCCGCAATTTTTCGCCCCTCTGAGTCCAACATGTAAACCACCAGGCCTGTCATCCTGGTGGCAGATGCCGCAGACGTGATGGACTTCTGAAAATCCGGATTTACAATAACGCACCCGGACAGTTGTAAAGTCGCATCTTGACTGCTTGGAAAACGAACTTCTCTATGCCGCACCTGAATCGTGCTAAAGGAGACAAGTTCAATGAGCTTTAAGTCGTCATCTTCTCTCTGGAATTCCCAGTTGGCCAGGCAAAAATTATTGTGGTGCGTCACTTGCTTTGAGTTTTCATTGGTTGGTATTTGTAGCGTCGCGAATTTTACTTGCTTACCGCGTCAACCTATACAAATAAATCGCCGTCCTGATCGTCGCTCTCTGTATCGAAGAAATATCCAGGTCTTCATCCGGCGAATGTGCACCTCTGCCAGTGGCACCCAGACCATCCAGGCTGTCTACATACGGTGCGACGACCTGTATGTCGCCAGCACCGCGCTCGCCTGGCGGGAAAGCCTTGATTTCGCCCAGGCCGGCGTCGTAGCTGGCTTTGGAATAGATGTCGAGTAGCGCCAGGTTACCTGGGGTGGGGGACATGGGTGGGTAGTTTTCGCTAAAGCGTATCGTTGCACTGGTGCCAGCCAGGTTTTTGCTGACGATATCTTTCATGCGGTCCCTGGCGCGCTGGCCCTGTTCTGCGCTGAGGTAGCGCAAATCGCCATGTACCTGGGCACTGGGGGCGATGACATTGGTCTTGCCAAATGCCGTGCCCTTGCTGTTTTGATTGTCGTAACTGATCTCGGTGCCACCCAGGATATTGCCGGGGTTAAAGGTCAGGTCGGGTTCGATCAAAGTTTCGCGAAAGCTGTTTAATATGCGTGCGGTTTCATAAATTGCGCCATAGCCATTGTGGCCGAACACGGCGGCTGAATGGCCTTGTTTGGCCGTCACATCCAGCACAAAACCGCCAGATGCGCGGCGGCCTATGGTGCCGGTGGCATTGCCCTGTTTGTCAAGTGCCGTGCCTTCAAAGGCCAGGGCCACATCGCTGCGCTTGGCTGCATTGACCAGGTCAGCGCGGGACGTGGCGATGGGGTGGCCAGCGCTTTCTTCATCACCGCTGAAGATAACCTGGATGCGGGTATTGTCGAGTGCGCCCACGGTATGCAGGGCGCGCAGGGCTTCTATCATGATGACATCGCCACCCTTCATGTCATTGACACCCTGTCCGCGTACGCGGTCGCCCTGCCTGTCCCACAATTGCACGGGACTGTCTTTTTCAAAGACAGTATCGAGATGGCCTATCATCAGCACGCGCTTGCCTTGCTTGCCTTCACGCTCGGCCAGCAAATGCCCGGCGCGGTTCATGGCCGCTGGCATCTCTGACCAACTGGTCTTGAAACCCAGGCCATCAAGTTCTGTGCGGAACAGCTTGCCGACATCGCGCACGCCCGCATGATTGAGTGTGCCGCTATTGATGTTGACACTGCGTTCCAGTAATTGCAAGGCAGCTTCAGAACGTGCCTGCACGGCGGCGACGATTTTTTGCTCAGTCGGCGACAGGCTTTGTGCGTTGGCCCTGGCTGCAAACATGCTTGCAGATACGGCAAGGGCGATGCAAAGGGTGAGCTGTTTTTTGATGAGCATGGCGCGTTCCTGAAATGTGGAGTGGTCGATTGGGGCAGATGCATAATGTACACGGTTTTTCAGGGAACGGGGTAGAGCGCGAATCTTCGGTAGAGTGCGTTATAACGCACCATGGGCCGTACAAAAAGCGGAGCGTATCGGTGCGTTATAACGCACCCTACAAATTTTCTCCGATTTTTTCGCGTTCGTTACTATTAACGTCATCCTCACGCTTCCCAAACAAAGCCATCCCGCCTATCGCCAGCAACACGCAAGCAATACCCGTGATCTGGCTGTTGCTGACGACTTCGCCTAGCGCCACTACTGCCAGCACCACGGCGGACACCGGTGCCAAGGCGGTGAAGAGGGCAGCTTCGCTGCCGCTGACTTTGGCAGCACCCGCATACCATAGCAAAAAGCCAGCCACTGTTGGCACCATGGCATAGTAGACCACAGCCCACACTGCATCGCTGGTGACAGGTGTTTGCCAAGGCATTTCAAACACGGCGGGGATGATGGATAAAGTTAGTCCCAAACCTGTCATGATGGTGGACAGTGCCAGTGGTGCGATGGCAGTCTTCAGGCGCTTGTTCAGCAAAATGAACAAGCCTTCACAAATGATGGCAGCAAAGATCAAAGCATTGCCCAGCAGCGAATGCTGGCCACTGGCATCTGCCCGCATGGCTATCGATAAAACGCCTGCTCCTGCCAGCAACACAGCCAGCAATAAACTGGCTTGTGGCCTTTCACCCAGCAAGACAATGGCAATTGCGGCAGAGACTATCGGCAAGGTGCCGATAATGACAGCGGCATCAGCGCCAGATGTCAGGTGCATGCCGCTAATGAGTAAGGTGGTGTAGCCGACACTGCCTGCACCCGCCTGCAAGATCAGCAAGAGCCAGTCTTGCTTGCCTAGCCTGGGCAAGCGCGTGCCTGTGACGCGCATCAAGAATAAAAAGCAAGGGAAGGCGATGGCAAAACGCAGCGCCGTCGCAGTGAACACCGGCAGGCCGCTGCCTATGACTTTGCTTGCAACTACTGTGCTGCCGACGACGATCATCGCCAGCGCTAAATACACATATCCCAATAATCTGTCTGACATCGCTTGCCTCACCATGGTTGGAAAAGCATCAGCGTGACAGTTAGCAAAACAAAGGTCTTGAATAAAATTGCAGGCTAGCGCGGATTTGCATAAGCCCCAGGCGACATCCCAAAATTGCGCACAAACAGCCGCGTCAGATGGCTTTGGTCAGCAAAGCCGCTGTCTATCGCGACTTGTACCAGGGGCGTGCCAGCAGCGATCAGGCGGCGGGCGTGATGCAGACGGCGTTGCAGGATATAGGCATGCGGCGTCATGCCCGTGACCTTGGCAAAGGCACGCAAAAGCTGGAAACGGCTCAGCCCGCTTTGTTGCGCCAGGTCTTGCAGGCTGAGGATGGCAGTCGGGTCGTCATCAATGCGGCTGCGCGCATGGTGTATGGCTTGCGGCACAGCCTGGCTGAGCATGGTAGCTTGTTGCATGACGCGGGCGAAGAGCATGATCATTTGTTCTTCTGCAGGCATGTGTACACCAGGTGAAGCTGTCATCGTCATGAACAAGTGTCGCACTGCCTGACTAATCCGCACGTCACGCATGACAGGCAGGCTGAATTCTGCCTGGCTAGTCTTGCCTTCGCTGATGTCGGCCATGATGCTGTTGATCAGGGTTGGTTCAAAGTACAACATCTGCCAACTGCGCCCGCTATCACCGATAGGCATGCCATCATGGATTTCGCCAGGATTGACGGTAATGGTATCTCCCGCCATAGCCTCGACCATGCCTATACCACTGAGCGACTTTTGTGCACCCTGTACCACCACACCTATGCCAAACTGCTCATGCATATGCCGCCCAAAGGCATGCCTGGATTGCGCCAACACTGCTTCCACGCCGGGTAAATGGCAGGGCAGCATGGCGAATTGCTTTTGCGGGCTGGCGGGCATGGTGGTATTAGATGAACTTGATGGCTTAGGATAGCATTTTTGATGAGAGCAGGTGAGACACGTAGGGATGTAGGGGCGATTAGCATTGCGTAATCGTCCATATGATTGATTAAGTGGGTCTGGGCATAGACTTGGCCGCAATGCGGTCAGGCAGGATCCGCGCGATTAGCTCGGTGTCGCAATACTCTTCGTATCGGGCAATCTTGCCATCCCTGAAATGGATCACGAAGGCATAGTCGTTGTCATATCGCAGACCATCAATGGTGAGGTTTCTGCCTTTGGCCTGTAATACTATGATGTCGCCGCCGTCAATCAGGCGACTGGGAATCGTGGCGCGCTCGACGAGGACTCGACTAAGGGGGCGAAAGATTTCGTCAATGATGACCTGCTTGCCGACGAACTCGCCACTCCATGAACCCTTTCCTATGGTTCGCCAGACGAGATCCTCGTGGCAGGCCTCCCAGAAAGGGACGCCATTCCCCTTAGCGACTTCATCGAAGATGGTCGAAACAAGTTGAGCGTTGGGCGAAAGTGTTGTCATAGTTCTTTTCCTGATAGTACAGATCAACTGTTTTTTTGCACGGTATGCGAACGATGCTTTTTCCTAAGCGTTGAGAGGTCTGGGATCTGGCTTTGATACAAGGATATGGCACCCCTCACAAACCCAACACCGCATGCACATAATTCACAGGTGCATGATCCGCCAGTGATCGAAAGCCGACATTCTCGCTACGCCATGCATGCTCAAACAAATATTCTGCCTTGGCGATAGTCTGGTCTTGCAAGATGTCCAGGCTGCTGGGGGCGGCGATCAGGGCGCCGTGGCGGTCGAGGTAATGCATGCCATGCAGGTGCTCATAATATTCCGACTCTGGCGGCAAGATGGTGACAATGTCGGCGCAATCTACATAGCGGTCAACCACACGGTTCTTGAACATGGCAGCAAAGACGGCATTGCCAACGCGGGGTGATCCAAACGTCACCAGGCGGCTGTCGGGCAGCATGGCAGCGGCCAGCGTGGCGACTGCTGCACCCAGGCTGTGACCAGTGATATAAATTTTTGTGACCTGGATCTTGCCCAGCCAGTCATGCAGTTGCGGCGCGATGCTGTTATAGGCCCGTAAAAATCCATCATGCACCTGACCATCACCTTGCCAGTTGACCGGCCAGAACAAGCCGTCGATGAGGATATCAGTAGGGTCATCCGGCTGCGTACCCCTGAAAGCGATATAGGCAGTATCACCCTTGACGACAGCAAAACCCTGGGTGTGAGTGCGTTCCGTGACATCGGTGCGCGTATCAAGGAGCAGAGTAGCTTCTCCAAACTGCGCCTGCGTCAATATGCTCTGGAAGTGCTCAAGTACCTGTCCGCCTTTTTCATAATGCCAGTAAGCCAGCCGCGCCAACTCGGCACAAATCGCATGTGTAGTCCAGGGTAAATCCGTGCCCAACAGGGCAGGCTGGGATTCGGGATGGAACAGGGCGGCCTTGCTGGGATCGTATTGCATGTGACCTCCTGTAGAGTGGGAGAGATGGTAATTTCAAGATAGCGCATACTTGACTATCATGCAAGCAAGTAAGTTCTATAGGCTCTTCTCATACTCCCCCGGCGTCATCCCCACCAACTGCCTGAAATCCCGCACAAAATGTGCCTGGTCAAAGTAACCCAGTTCTTGCGCCAGCTCAGTCCAGCTCAGGGTCTTGCATGCCTGCACCTGGGCCACGGCTTCATGCAGGCGGTAGCGTTGTATTACCCACTTGGGGCCTATGCCTACGTATTTCTGGAACAGTCTTTGCAGGCTACGTTTATCCATGCCAGAGATTGCCATCACGTCTTCCACGGTGACGATGTTGCGGTCTTGTTCTATTTTTGTCAGCCAGTCGCTGATGCGGCTGACTTGTTCATCTGCGGATGGCAGATGGCGCAGCAAGAAAGCTTCTGCCGCAGCGCACATGGCTTGCACATCATCTGCGGCCAGTATCTGTGCGCAAAAATCTGCGCCATCCTTGCCAAAACAGTCCGTCACATCTATCGATGTATTACCCAGTTGCGCCACTGCCTGCCGGTAAAAAGGGTGAAAACCGCCAGGCTTGAACTTGATGCCGAATACTCTTTCCTTGCCCTGCAAAGTGCGCATGAAGCGCCCGCTGTGTACGCCATAGATACGCGCCTGGTCGTTCTCGACCACCAGATGCACATTGGGGTGAGGCAGGGTTGCTTGCTCTTGCGCTGGCAGGCCGCGCAAATCCCAGGCGACATACCAGTAATGCGCCACCAGGCCTGCCAGTGCGGGTGAGGGCAGCTGGCGGTGGTGCTGGAATTCACCTTCGCTAAAGGCCGGGCGCAAGACGCCGCGTGCCGGGCCTGCATCCTGGGGTTCAGGCTGCTTCATATTTTTGCTCTTCGTTAGCAGCCTGGTTTGCAGCTTGTCGCGTTTTTACTATCATGTATGGCATGGCTCTGGTGTAATCCTGCTTATGCAATTTTTAAATCAGGGACTGGGATGAAAACTATTTTATCGAGGCTATCCGGCATTGCTGCCAGCATTGCTATTTTTAGTACATTCTGCCTGTACACTAGCGCATCTCAGGCACAAACTGCCGCATCCCCATCCACCATTGTAAAGGAGCAGCGCATGCAACATACGCATCACGCAAGTGGTACATTCGAAGTCAAACTCAGCCCGCAAGCTGCCGCACCTGGCATAGAAACCGCCAAACTGGGCCGCATGACGATAGACAAGCAATTTCACGGTGACCTGCAAGCCCATAGCCTGGGTGAAATGATGTCGGCCATGGGTGAAGTCAAAGGCTCGGCAGGCTATGTTGCCATAGAAAGGGTGACGGGTACTTTGATTGGCAAGAAAGGCAGTTTCGTCCTCATGCACACTGGTCTCATGAACCGTGGCCAGCCGCAATTGACGATACAGGTCGTGCCTGATTCTGGTACCGATGAGCTGACTGGCATCAGCGGTACCATGGGCATCGATATCAAAGAAGGACAGCATTTTTACAGTTTTGATTTTAACTTGCCTTGATGATGCCTTGATGTTTCTGCAGATGTAGTGAAACAACTGGAATTTTCTGATTGACCTGCTATGATGGAAATCGTCATATTCAAGGATCACTTAGCATGTCCAACGACGTAAAAAATCCACATCTGCACCTCGTATCCGGCATTTGCTTCATGCTGGCCAGCCTGATCTTCCTGGCGCTGGCCTTCCAGTCTGTCGAAAGCCAACAAGTAGCCAAATTCATTGCAGGTGGCTTGTTTGCCCTCAATGCCTTTTTGCAGTTCAAGGCTTACTTCAGGAAAAAACACCTGTCTGCTTCACGGTAAGCATGGTGCGTCGAGTGCACCGTTTTTTAACTGACCTCAACTGACGAACTAAACCTGGCGTAAGCGGTGCACATGGTGCACCTTTCCGGGTAATTGCTTGTGAGCTGTATTACAATCGACGTTCTGATCAACGTCCATTAAAGCCATGCGCCCCGGCTGGAACCCTACCCGCAGAAACAAGCATGTCGGCACCAAAGCCCACGGTCACGGTAATGACAACCGCATGGTCGTGCCTGAGGCAAGGGACGAAATTTTTTATGAAAAGCTCGATACGCATATCCTGGTATTGCCGTGATGTAGCCGTAACGGGAGGTGAATTGCAATGCACCCTCCGCTTACCCTACACGAATATCGCCGCAAATATCGCTGCAACAAGGTGATCACTCTCCCAGCAGTCTGGCCACATAAGGATTTACAAACATCCCGGTGGGATCACAGCTTTGGCGGTAGTCGTTAAAAGCTTGCGCGCGTTCCTGGCGGCGGCTGCGTAGCTGCTTGATGAATGCCGGGTTGAAGGGTTGAGTACTTGCTCCCGGGCCGGTGGCCGGGTCGTAGAAGCCGTACATCTTGCCATTGTGTGGCCAGCCGCCGAGGGCGACCCATTCGCTTTCGATCTCAGCGAAAAAATTCAGCAACTTGGTGGGGTAATCAAGACCATTTTTTTTGCCATTGGTGTCGTCATGGACGGCGACGAAGGCGATCAGGTCAAGGTTGACGAAATAAGCGTTGGCATTGTCCGTATAGGTGCCAGCCATGGCGGTGTTACCGCCCTTTATAAAGCGAAATTCCATCGGTGCGGCGATATGGAAGTTGCTGCTTTTGTTGACCTTGTCGCTCACAGATTTCAAGGCACCCCATACCGTGGATAAGCTTTCTGCGCCCAGGTCTGGCAGTTCGATGAAATAAGACATGAAAATGACCCTGGCAGCGTCCCCCAGCCACAGGTCAGAATTCTTTTGGCCTGCCGCTTTGACTTCACCCTTGATGACAGATATCGCAGTCGAGGTGATCAAGGCCGCTGCTGCAGTGCCGACGATGGGGGCATCGAAAGTTTGTGCATAGATGGCAGCATCTTCGGCCAGGTCTTCACCAAAAGGCAAATACGGTGCACCGAATTCATCTTTTTGCGCCAGCTCGCAGGCGTCTGCTGTTGGCTCTGATGTGGGGGCTGCGCCCGAGCCGCTTTCCACATTCCACCAGGCAGCCGTGAAGTTGTTGGTACCTGTCAATGCATAGGGGTTGAAGAAGGTTTCTACCCTGGATTTGGATGCCAGCAGTGCAGACAGGCCAGCACCAAAGTTGGCCGCGTTTTCCCAGACATAATCATTGATGCCGGATGTCAGGCAATTGGCAAAAGGGCGCGGCAAGACGCTGATGGTGACGGCGGTGACAACACCCAAAGCGCCCAGCGATACGCGGGCAAATTGCAGCGGTGACCATGCGCCCACCTTGGGTGTGCTGGCATCTACGGTATTGACGATGCCGCTAGGCCCCATGATGGCAAAGGCTGTCACGGTCTCGGCAAAGATAGGTGCCTGCACTGTCGCGCCATGTACGTCCACCGCCGTCATGCCACCAAGGCTGAAGAAGCCGCCAGCCGTCACGGTTTCGAGCATCAGTTTATTTTGCGTCAGGAAAGCATCCAGTTCATCTTCACGCACGCCAGTATTCACGGTGATGCTTTTGCCATCGCTGCTGATCTGCATGCGCTGGTCACCATCGCGCCCTAGGTCTGCATAGCAAGACAGATCGACGATGATGAATTTGCTGGCAGGCGTTTCGCTGCTGGCCACCAGCGGGGTTTGTGAATGGCGCTGGCCAGATACACGCAACTGCTTGTTTTGTGCTGCGGCATTGCTGACGATGGCTTGTAATTCTGCGCGCGTGCGTGGCGTGTAGTAATAATTATCGCCCTGGTAAAACAGGTTCTGGCTCCAGTTTTGCCAGAGAGGAGAGGCGGGTTTGGTGCTGTCTGTGATGGTTTGTGGCATGGATTACTCCGGTGGGGATGCAAGGGGGATGCTTTTGCTCCTTCCCCTTGAAGGGGAGGGGACTAAAACAGCACACTTGCGATTGGCATCCGTAAGCCAGGCGCATGTGTGATGCAAAAAATTCTGTCCTGTTACACCAAATTTCAAACAGCAAAAAAATATTTCGATGTAATTTACTCTAGCATAAATTTTAATAAATTAAGCCTTTTTCATAGTATGGATATGCACATCTTGGCAGCTTAATTCCGTATTGAAATACTCGCCTGTTGCAAAAATATATCAATTAATTGAATAAATTCGTCATGCCATGCTTGTTTTATTTAAAAAGCTATGGCAAGATACATCCATCGAATGCAGCAAGTAGTTCTGTAACACCAGCTGCAACACCAGCTTTAATATCAACATCAAACTAAAGAACAGGACATATTGTGAACGCAACGCTACTCCAACAACTGAACCAGAACTTGCGCCTCATCGCGCAGGGTATGGCACAAGCTGGTGCAGCGCTGCTGGATACCGCATCGCTCCCGTCCTTTTCGCTGGCCGCTGATCTGCAGTCGCAACCAGCCCTGCAACCGCAGCCTACATTGCCCAGCCCGCTCTTCGCCTTGCCCTTGCATCATCTGAGCGCATGCGTGCAATTCAACATCCGGGGGGAAACCCCACAGGCAAGCCTCACCAGTTAATGGTGTACGCCACCTGTAGCGACAAGCCCGGATGCGATTAACGCACCCGGGCTTTTTAGTTTTTATAACGCAGAATTTTTAAGCTCGTTCGCAGATCGCAACAAGCAAGCGAGTCATATCGGAGTGTGGCGCAGCCCGGTAGCGCAACTGCTTTGGGAGCAGAAGGTCCGAGGTTCAAATCCTCGCACTCCGACCAGTTTGAACGTTGCATCGTTCCGTAGAGGGCGTCGTTGTAAACGGCGTTCTCTACACCCTGAATTTGCCTTGTGATGGTCATTCAGGACAGAGATTGATGACGTGAAAAAAACAGCCTGCTTTGGGGTGGCCATAGCTTAACGGTGAAAGTCGCGGATTGTGATTCCGCTTATCCCGGTTCGACTCCGGGTGGTCACCCCAAAGCAGGTTGATGAAATGAATAAATGCGCATGTGGTGGAATTGGAATACACGCTGGCCTCAGAAGTCAGTGCCGAAAGGATTGAGGGTTCAAGTCCCTCCGTGCGCACCAGTTATATAGGGGATTAGCCAAGCGGTGACGGCATCGGGTTTTGAACCCGACACTCCAAGGTTCGAATCCTTGATCCCCTGCCAGTTTGAGAAGTGAAAAGTTTTTTCGGAGTGTAGCGCAGCCTGGTAGCGCAAAGCTTTGGGAGCAGAAGGTCCGGGGTTCAAATCCTCGCACTCCGACCAGTTAGAGCGTTGCATCGTTCTGTAGAGGGCGTCGTTTTAAACGGCGCTCTCTACACCCTGAATTAACAAAGTGCTCGCACAATCAGGGCTGAGAATGTATGGCAATGAAAGAGAAATCAGCCTGCTTTGGGGTGACCATAACTTAATGGTGAAAGTCGTGGATTGTGAATCCGCTTATCCCGGTTCGACTCCGGGTGGTCACCCCAAAGCAGGTTGAGGTAAATGATTAAAGCGCGTGTGGTGGAATGGTATACACGCTGGTTTCAAAAACCAGTTTCGTCAGATATGAGGGTTCGAGTCCCTCCATGCGCACCAGTATTTTAAATTTTGGAAACGTGGCAGAGCGGCCATTGCAGCTGTCTGGAAGACAGTAGGGCTGAAAGGTCCCGTGAGTTCGAGTCTCACCGTTTCCGCCAGTGAGTAAGCGCATCGGCATGCATGCCGGTGCGCGAGAGAGTTGAATGCGCGTGTGGTGGAATTGGGATACATGCTGGTCTTAGAAACCAGTGCCGAAAGGATTGAGGGTTCAAGTCCCTCCGCGCGCACCAGTTAAATAGGGGATTAGCCAAGAGGCCAGGCACCGGAATTTGAGTCCGGCACACCAAGGTTCGAATCCTTGATCCCCTGCCAGTTTGAGCAGTGAAAAGTTTTTTCGGAGTGTGGCGCAGCCTGGTAGCGCTACTGCCCTGGGAGCAGAAGGTCCGAGGTTCAAATCCTCGCACTCCGACCAGTTTGAATCGCGCATTTTTTTGTTGCGTGATGTGAGTTAATGCGCGTGTGGTGGAATTGGGATACACGCTGGTCTTAAACACCAGCGCATTTTGGCATGTGGGTTCGAGTCCCACCACGCGCACCACGATGGTCATCAATATCACCGCCGTCATGCCAGACTTGATCTGGTATCCAGCGTCGTCTTGCGAAGAACAACGCCATATGCGCGCATGATGGAATGCACATTCACAGAGTGTGCGGCGACAAAAAAATTTTGAAAGCGTGGCAGAGTGGATCAATGCACCTGTCTACATACAGCATCGCTGTCGGGGGCCGTGAGTTCGAATCTCACCGTTTTCAGTTTGTTTGTCGTTGCGGGAAACTTCGCTTAGATGTGGATGTCATTTCGTCGCCACTTAAAGCTCATTATTAATTGTCACTTGCATTACATGTAAGGCTGTGCAGAACTTTGCACATATTTGCATATAACTTTGAATTTATGAATAGAAAAAAGCTCAACTAATTGAGCTTTTTCCCTTTTTATTGTGAAGAAACATAACTAATTTTTCCCGCTA
Organism: Pseudomonadota bacterium; assembly: GCA_040390835.1. Taxonomy (GTDB): domain Bacteria; phylum Pseudomonadota; class Gammaproteobacteria; order Burkholderiales; family Burkholderiaceae_D; genus Undibacterium. Next base: position 27,375 of record JAZJXP010000036.1, on the reverse strand, counting down.
TAGCCTCGTCTCCAGTCGAGATGCAGTTCATGAGCAAAGCGCCACCCGCACCGGGCGCTTCCATCTGAGTAATCTCAAAATGTAACCGCGAAAGTATCTCGCCGTTCGTATCCAAGCTTATAAGTTCGATATAACCTGGGGCTTTGGCGCCTTTTGGGTCAAAAGCACCGCTTACAAGCATACCGTTGCTAGCATTTCCTTCAAATGCAAATCCGGTATGCTTAACTAGCGCGGCGTAGTCTGTCCCTTGGTGAGAGAATTGAATCTTATAGTATGGCTTCACAAGCATCTCCTTTGTTAGTTATGCCGATTGCAGTAATGACAATCCATAAGGTTGCGCAAAACTCTGTATGTGCATTGGAATTTATTTGTAATTGCCTATTGTCATTTTTCTAGCCAAGGCAATTTAATTGGAGAAATGATAAAGGTATCACCGTTGTGGTTCTGCTTCCACACAAAACCATATAAAAAACAGCCTTCAGCTTCAGAGGGAAGCCATAGTACTCGTGGCTCACTTCGAAAGTCGCCATCCCAATTTAAAGAACTAGCACACGATTTAGCAATTTCAAAATTCCGTAAAAAAAAATCAGCGCTATCATTCTCACTGGTCGTTGCCGATAGTTTTGCCATTACATCTTCTTCTGCGAACTTGAGTGCCACTTCTTGCACAGTTGGAAGGTTATGCCAACCAATGTCAATTGGACTAATATTGTATGCGTTCCACATTTTCATTCTCTTCACCAAACGTCATATTGTATAAATATCAAAGACCACATTTAGTGGTCTTTTTCCATTGTACCTATCGAAGAAATATCATAAGTTTCCAGCAGTAATCTTCACCTCGGCCATGGCTTAGGAGGTTCCACATGACCTTTTCTTCTATCGTCATTTGGGCCTGGCTGCGGGGGCCTAGGGGTTGGAATTGGATTTGTAGGTGGTTTATTAGTTGCCATTTGAACTATCCTTCGGAAGAAAAAGTGACTCTTTTGGAATTTCTGTTAAGACTTCTTCGTAAAATTTATTTATGAGCACTTTATCTTGTTTGATCTCAGGAGGTTTTGTTACCAAGTCCTTTTTCTTTTTTTGAGCATTATCAAACATCTTCAGTACAATATTCGAACATCCTTGATCTTTCTTTATTTGGACAACTATTTCGTAAAGTTCATAATCTAACGCCCGATAACCCGTTAATGTCTGCTCATAAAATTTTATTTTTTGAGTTAATTTAACGAAAGGCTTCAGGAAAGCTGCGATAACGGAAAACGCAGAAATGCATTTCCAAAAAATTTTTCCTTCTGGCATTTCAAAAAACCATAACCCTGAAATTGCTGAGCCACTTACTGTAATAGCAATCAAAATTTCAAACCAAAAATTGTAATTTTCATAGCTATTTAATCTGGCACTGTAGTACTTCACATTTAAACGTGCTGTTCTATAGTTATCATAAATTTCCCAAAGCAATTCTTCATTTTTCATATTATTCCATTTTTGCTAGCAAATCGCTCTTGAATCACCTTTTCGAGTTTGAAATCGTCTCGTTCGATAAAAGTATTATTAATAAGAAACTTGCGATGAAAATTTACATAAATACAATTATCTGCACTGGATTTTACCTTTGATATTGATGCTTGTGTACACAAGTACATGTTTAAGAGGACTTTTTCTTGTAGTAATTTAATTCAGTTTAAATACCTGCAGCGACGCTGGCAAAAGCATCGTTGCAGAGTTCAAAAAAATATCCTGAAAATCCCGGCCATCCTGGATGGAAATACCCCTATCTCTTCTCTGTAAATCACTTGCCATTCTGGCTTGTCACTCTATTATTAATATCGTGATACCATCATTGCAATTAATTTCCCCTGTGGAATTTTATTTGCCTGGCAAATCATATTTCATCGGGATCAAATGCTCTACGCGAGCTTGCCCAGATTGTCTGCAAAGGGTTTCCTTTTCATGCGGTTCCGGCTTTCGCCTGCGCAAATTCATAAAGGTCACCCATGATGAAATTCAAATACCTGCGTACTCCCTTGCTTGGCCTGATGACGGCAGCCATATTATCTGCTTGCGGTGGTGGTGGCAGTAATGTGGCAACTTCCAATCCCGTTGATGGCGGTAATAGTGGTAACAATGGCAGTGGCAACACTGGTACTGTAAGTACCGGCAGCATCGCCCTGTTTGCTGGTAATGCCGGTGGCTCTGGCAATGCCGACGGTGCTGGTGCCTATGCACGCTTTAATGTCTTGAGCGGTATTGCTGTTGATGGCAGCGGTAATGTGTATGTCGGCGACTACGGGCGCGTGCGTAAAATCACCCAGGCTGGCGTGGTCACGACCTTTGCGGGTGGAACATCTGCAGGCGGCACCGGCAGCAGTGTAAGGTTGTTTAAATTCGACCATATGGTGACAGATGCTGCTGGTAATATCTATGTCCTTGATTACGGCTGCAAGATACTTAAGCTGACACCTGCTGCTGTCTCGTCAACCCTGGCTGGCAATGCATGTGATACCCCCGTTGACGGCCCTGGCAATACTGCCAGGTTCAACATGCTGAATGGTCTGGCGATTGACAAGGCGGGTAATTTATATGTGTCTGATGAGCAGACCGTACGCAAGGTCACACCGGCAGGCGTGGTGACGACTATGGCAGGGCAGTTCAGGGTGGCGGGTTCTGAGGATGGGGCAGGTGCAAATGCGCGCTTTTATTGGCCAGGTGATCTGGCGGTAGATGATGCAGGCAATGTTTATGTGCCGGACAAATACAACCACGTGATACGCAAGATCACCGCTGCAGGCGTGGTTAGCACCATTGCCGGTCGCGCTGGTGAAACAGGCAGCCTTGACGGGGTAGGGGCAGCAGCCCGTTTCCAGGAGCCGCGCGCAGTGGCATTGGATGCGGCAGGCAATCTGTATGTGGCAGATTCGCTCAACAGCGTGATACGAAAAATCACACCTGCCGGTGTGGTCAGTACAATTGCAGGTGCTGCCGGGCTGACGGGCCCAGAAGATGGTACAGGTTCATCAGCACGTTTTGATACGCCTGAATCCATAGCCAGCGACAGCGCTGGTAACCTGTATGTGGCAGATACGAAAAATTTCAAAGTGCGCAAAATCAGCACTGCCGGTGTCGTCACGACACTGGCCGGTTCGAGTATTGTCTGGGGTATGGCTGATGGTAACGGCGCAGTGGCCAACTTCAATGCACCAGCTAATCTGATTGCAGATAGCGGCGGTAACCTGTTCCTCTCAGATGGCATTGCCTTACGCAAGATCAGCGCCGCAGGCATGGTCACGACTGTGGTCAACAGCGCGGCAAATTTCAACCAGATCCATGGTTTGACGATAGATGCCAGTGGCAATGTTTATGTTGCAGACACGATAGGCACGGTCAGCCAGATCAGCCCAACTGGTGTCATCACACAACTGGCTGGCACGGTTGACCGGTATGGCCTGGTCAATGGTAGCGGCAGCAGTGTCAGGTTCAATTCACCGAACGGCATAGTCACCACCAGCAATGGCGATATGCTGATTGCCGACATCGCCAATAAAACCATACGCAAGATGACGATAGCCGGCCTGGTCGATACATTTGCCAGCGTCCCCTTGGGACAGGCAGTTTACTTCAGCAATCCTGCGTCGGTACGTTTGACGCCGCTGGTATCTAACGGCATGGCGATGGATGGCAGTGGCAATCTCTATGTGGCAGATGGCGGCAATCATGTGATTTTCAAAATTTCACCTGCAGGTGTCAGCAGTGTTTTTGCAGGTGCCAGCGGCCAGGCTGGCAGTGCTGACGGCAGTGGTGCGGCAGCCCGCTTCAACCGTCCTCAAGGCCTGAGCATTGATACTAAAGGCAATCTGTACGTTGCCGATACGGACAATCATACCGTACGTAAAATCACGCCAGCAGGCCTGGTCAGCACTTTGATAGGTGCAGCTGGCCAGGAAGGCTTCGCCCCCGGGCCGCTGCCAGGTGCCTTGTCCAAACCCCAGTCTGTGGTTTTTAGCGGTGATGCTTTATATGTCACTACTTACCACGGTGTCGTGGTGGCACGTAACTTCTAGATTACTCCGGCATCCTGAAGAGTGCTTGAATCAGGCGCAGGCATCCCGCTTTGCGTTGACTTTGGCCTATGGATAATCGCAGGGTGCATTGCAATGCGCCCTGCATTACGGCAATGATAGTAGTGAAATCATGAGCGATGACGTTAGCTGGTACGCCGGAATGCGGATGCTGCATCTGCATGACACAGCATCCGGTAAGCTTAACGAATTCCGCCAGCTAATTCAGCCCATTAATTCAAATGGAAGGAATCAAAAAACGCTGCAATCTTGGGTGAGTTTGCTTCGTCCTTGGGCGCACCTGCCTCGATGATGTAGACGGTTTTACCGACCAGGAAATAATCCACGCGCTTGACCCCGCCCTTGGCAGACAGCATCAGGCTGCGACCGGTGTTGCCTTCTACCCGTATCGTTTTTTCGTCGGTGACATTGATCTTACCCTGGCTGACGATACTCTCCCTGAGCGTGTCAAGGAAGTATGTCGCATCAGCAGGTCGCACAGCCAGGTCAAAAGAGGTGATCCCATACTGCATCTTGCCAGCGCGTAGCGCGTAACTGTGGTTGTTGAAAACACCCTCGGCTTTTGGGTTTGCCTGCTCTGTTGGCGTGCCTGGCATGCTGATAGTGTAGTGTTGATCAGGTGGTGAAAATTCGGCAATCGGGTCTTCTTTTGGGGGCTTGATAAACTTGCCAGACATCGCATACATGCAGGCGGTCAGCGCCAGGCTGACCAGGAAGATATTGCGCAGGTCATGGTTATCGTCAGGGATGGCGGCATTCGCACCCAGCAGGCCGACTGTATAACCGTCTTCCTTGATGAGTGTAGTGGCTGTTATATTGTAGACCACCATCAGGATAATGTTCACCAGCGGCACAAAGGACAGGATAATCATCAGTACTGTCCTTGCGCCCGACCAGCCAAAACCACCAGCAAGGCGGAAGAAGCCAAAGAGGCTCATGATCATGGTCATCATGCTGAGACAAAAAACCGACAGTAGTTCTGCACGGTTGCCATAATCCACATTCTTGATCCAGGCGGCCAGCACAAGATTAAACACGATGCCCAGTATCAGCAGACGCTGGCCACTGGCCAGGCGACCGACATCATGCTCACCAGCGCTTTGGTAGTGATGATGATCAGACTGCTCGCTACTTGCTGAAGAATGGCTGCTGCCATTGCCACCATTGCCACCAGCACGTGCGCGCGCACTTGTACTTACACTAGCGCCAGCGCCAGTATTGTTTTTTGCTCCGACAGGCATGGCAGCCATAGCCATGCCAATATCGCTGCGGCTAAAAATCCAGTTATACACAGCACGGTTGATGTCAAACACCGAAGCCTTGGCCGTGATGGCGATAGAGACCAGCATGCTGTCAGTGCGCAGGCAGCAAATCAACATATGGCTTTCTTCTTCATCGCCTGCTTGCTTGCCTTTGTATTCTGCAACGATGCCCTGGATGCGGTTACCCCAGTTCTCTCCCTTGATGACTGTGGGTTTTGCCACTTGCTTCATGTGTGGCAATTCTTTGTCGATGATGTGCAGGCGCATGCCCACCCATTTTTCTATGGAGATATCTTCGCGTGCAAAGCCATTTGCTTCCAGCCTGGTGTCAGTAGCAGCGTCCAGCAGATGCAGCGAACGGCTGTTCTTGACTTCTCTCCAGCTACCTGGCGCATAAAATTCCAGGCCCAGATTGGCATTGTGAAATGCTTTGGGATTCAGATTGGAAATATCATGACCAGTCAGCTCGCGCTGACTGGATGGTGCAGTAACCGGCTCTGGTTTTTTTACAGCGGGTTTATCACTATCCTCCAGGCTTAGCGCGCCGGTCGAGGATGAGAAAGTTGGTGCAGATGGTTTCCTGTTCGGTGGATCAAAAGTCATATTTTTTCTGTTGTTTTTGCAGCGATCGCGTTGTCGGGGGGAGCACCTGCACTCTTCGCATGCAAGTACTGTTAATTAGTTCAAATAGAATGACTCTAAAAAAGACTTGATCTTGCGTGCATCTTTTTCTGACTTTGCTGGCCCTAGTGCCTGGACGATATACACCGTCTTGCCTGCCACATAGTAATTGATGCGTCCTTCCAGGCCTTTGCTTTCCACGCGCAGGCTGCGTCCAGGATATTTGGCCGGGTTAATCTGCATTTCATCGACAATATGTATGTCCTTATTTTGCGCCACGCGGTCGCGTATCTTGTTCAATACCTCCGGCACATTGGTTGGTGCAGAATACAGATCGAAGGATGTTATGCCATAGTAAATTTTCCCCGCGAGCAGTATGTAGCTTTGCGTATTGTTAAAGCCATTCCCGTCTGCTGAAGTTTGCTCTTTAGGTGTGCCAGGCAGCACCACGCTATATTGGTGAGCGGGCGGTGAAAATGCAGTCAGCGGCCCTTCTTTAGGGCCCTTGTCCTGGCTCAATATAAGGCCATAAGCCAGCATGCTCATTACCACGGAAAATACCAGGAGATGGCGAAAGTCATGATTGTCTTCCGGGACGGCATCGGGCGCGCCTAGCAGGCCGACTTTATAACCTTCCTCTTTCAAGCGCCTGTTGGCCATGAAATTCATATAGATGAATGTGAAAAAACTCACAACTGGTATACAGGCCAGCACAAACATCAGCAATTTGTTCCAGCCTGTCCAGGCAAAACCCTTGGCCATCCGAAAAAAACCAAACAGGCCAGTACTGGCCATCAGCAGGTAGAGGAATAACAGGATCAATATGTCTGAACGGTCTGGTGACTTGAACGTCTTGAGCCATGAACTCACAAACAGCGACAGCACGATGCCCAGTATCAACAGCCGCTGTCCGCTGGCGATGTAGCCGATTTCTTTATCGTCATCTGATACAGTGCTGCCACTGTTCCCGATATTGCTGCCGACCTTACTCAACATATTGTTCATCGCTGCGCCCGCACTACCGGACAGCGAATTGCGCATGTCGGCATGGCCTGCACTGCTGGTTGAGCTACGCACGACACTATCGGCCCCCATCGTCAGCAGTGCATGGCAGATATCGCTACGGCTCAGCATCCATTGATAGACCCTGCGGCTGGCATCAAATGCCGACGCCTTGGCTGTGATGGTGATGGATAGCAGCAGTTCATCCGTGCGCATGCAGCAGATCAACACGCAGGTATCTTCGTCGTCACCACTGGCGCGCCCGCGGTATTCAGCAACGATGCCCTGTATGCGCTGCGCCCAGTTATCGCCCTGTATCGGCCTGGGTGAAGCTGACTGCTGCAGGTAGGGCATTTCTTTTTGCAAGATGGGCAGACGCATGGCTGCCCATTGTTCTATAGCCACGTTGGCACGCGCAAAGCCATTGGCTTCCAGTCGCGCATCCGTCAATGAATCCTGCAAGTGGATGGAGCGGGCATTCTTCACTTCGCGCCAGGAACCCGGCGCATAAAACTCCAGACCCAGTTGTGGATTATGAAACTGTCTGGGATGCAGGGCAGCAATCTCTTGCTTGCTCAGGAGTGGTAAATCCAATGGGGCTGTAGACGAGGAGGCTGCAGCTTGTTCGTTGCCACTCTGAAAAGGTGCATCAGCGGCGACGCCTTGTGGCTTGGGGGCAATAGTGTCAAATTCCATCATGCTAGCTTGTTGTTATCGGGGAACTGGCACTGGTATCGCCAAATCAAAGCGTGGATTAGAACATCGACCTGTTAATTGTGTCAAATTGTTTCAATGCTTTACAAAATGGAAAAATTTCTTTAGAGGAATATTAATTGTAAGCTTGGCCAGATTGTGATGATGGGAAATTGGACTGACGGATGCGCCAGGCAGACCATGATCATGGGCATGCCGTTGAGTAGCTGCGAACGTGTGGCTGTAGGCTGATCGCTGCTAAAGCCGCTCCTGCATGACTATCATTATGCAAAATGAAAGGCGAGGGGGAGGGTGAAGGGTGATAGGTGAGAGATGAGCAATGGGCGCAATTTGCTGCTACACCTCTATCGCTTCCACCAGCAACTCATCCACCACCCAGGTTTGCAACCAGCCACCTATTGCGCTGGCGATGTCGGGGTTGTTGTCTGCGGCACGCTCGCATACATCGGCAAAGCGTTGGCCCTGGCCGAGTTGGCGCAGGGCTTCGGCTTCTTCTGTGCCCAGGCAACGGAAATGCGCCTGCAACTGCTTGCGCCAGATGATCCAGGTCGCCGGTTTTTCTGTGCTGTCTATACTGGCCGGTGCTGGTGGCGCGCTGTCTTCGTTCAGGGCCAGCCAGATTGCTACGCTATTCCAGCGCATGCTGATGAATTGCAGCGAGCTGCTGGTGCGCAAACCCACGGTCTCCCAATCGCTGACTGTGGCCAGCTCAGGTAAGCCAAGGACGTGATGATCCGGCGCGTCAAAGGCATAGCCCAGCGCCCATTCAAATTGCGCCAGCTCAGCCACTTGCGGATGCTCGGCAAACTGCTTGCGCAGCAAGGCGGCAAACTTGTCACCAAACCAGCGCAGATTGCGAAAGTGGGAAGGGTAGGTCTCTATATACGCCGCACATGCCTGATAAAATAATTCATCGCCCAGATACGCATGGGTTTTGCTGTAAGCCTCAGACAGCGCATCGCGCAGGCGCAGGCGATAGGCCTGGTAATAAATATCCAGCCGTGCATCACGCTCCAGGCCAGGTGTCTCAGCCAGATGCTGGTGCATGCTGGCCGCATCACGCTGACCTAAAATAAATTGCTGGAAATCTGATTGCAGGGTTTGCGTCGCGTTCATTTTTATTGACATGGTAATGAGTTCACGCAGCCAGCGCAGTTACCGGCGCATTTGCTAACACTGTGCCGCAAGCGCTGGCACAAATACGGCGTGCCTGATCAAGTTCAGCCACCAGTTCCGCCAGCGGCGGTATATTGTCATCGCGCTCTATCATGCTGGGTACTGCGCCAAAACGACGTATTGCCTGTGCATACAAATCCCATACCGGGTCGGCAATGGCCTGGTCATGCGTATCGACAATATGCGTGCCATGGTCGCTATGCCCGGCCAGGTGGATTTGCTGTACGCGATCCAGCGGTATGCCGCGCAGATAGTCCATCGCATCAAAACCATGGTTGATGCTGCTGACATAGATATTATTCACATCCAGCAAAATCATGCTGTCGGCCTGTTCGGCAATGGCGGCGACAAATTCCCATTCAGGCATCCTGTCACTGCTATATTGCAAATAGCTCGATACATTTTCTAGCACCAGCCTGCGCCCCAGCACATCTTGCACGCGGCGCACGTTGTTGACGACGAGCTTGATGGTTTCTTCGTTATACGGCAGCGGGAACAAGTCGTGCATATTCTTGCCATGTACACCGGTCCAGCAAATATGGTCAGACACCCACATTGGTGAGACCCTGTCGATGAGCTTCTTCAAGTCACGCAGATAGTCATCCGTCGGGCCTTCCGGTGTGCCGATAGACATCGATACACCGTGCATGACGACCGGGTAATCAGCGCGTATGGCATCCAGCATCGCCAGTGGTTTACCGCCGGGTACCATATAGTTTTCAGACAAAATCTCGAACCAGTCCACCGCCGGTTTATCGGCCAATATCGACAGATAGTGGTCTGTGCGCAAACCCAGGCCAAAGCTGGAAGAGGTGAGGGGATTTGTCATGATAAATGTGTGTAGAGTAAAAACAGAAAATGCGCCAGCCTATGAATAGACTAGCGCATTTCATCGATTGCGCTGGATTATTTGTCCAGATCAATGATCTTGCCGCCTTTAGCCAGGCACTGACTTGCAGCTGTCGCTACAAAGCCATGGCCTTTGCAGGAATTTTGGCCTTTGCATGCGTTTTCTGCAGTCTTGCAATCGCTCGTACCTTTGCAGCTATTGATGCCAGAACAATGTACCTTGTCACCTGCGCTGATCGTGCTGGTGCCAGCAACAGCAAAGCCAGACAAAGCCAATGTAGCGGCAGCAGCAGCGATCAGGGCACCAGTTTGGATAGATTTTTTCATGATGTGTTCTCCGTAAAATTTAAAATATGTGAAGGTAATTAAGTACTATTTAAGCGCTATTGAAAGTCAAACCAAGTTCTTTGCCTGCCTTGCAATGTGCATCAACATGCAGAACTTAAGCATCAGTCGGACGGATTTCAGATTACTTACACTTCTTTTTAAAATATTTTAAAAAAAATTTTGGGAACGGATGATTCAGGAAGAGTAGGGCGCACTATGCGCATCAGTAAGATGCTGTGCGTCAATATTGTTGGTGGCATGCAGGAGTGCGATAGCGTCATGATGTTGCGAGATATGATCACGGCTTCATAGCATCTCTAGCGTATGCTTGAAAGTCTTGCAAACAATCCTGAACATACTGCCCCGTGAAAAATATAATTCATGGACCAGTGATTTTTTGTTTTCAGTCAGGCTCATTTCATGGATCAATAAGTCACCATGACCAATTACTCCGCACGGAGGATGTAAAAATTCTTCTGGTGTCACGATGTTGTACTCAATCACACCAGAGTATGCAAGATGGATCTTCAGATCATGATAAGGCCCCAGAAAACTTGCTTCGATCTGGATGGCGCGAATCTCCGAGCGTTCACCACTCGCCAGTTCAGAGATACAGAATCGCTCAAGCCAGGCATCATGCAGGCTTTGATGGCTCGTCAGATCATAATTACCCGTGTCTATTGCGAAGGCATACACGTCTGGTGGAAAATGATCACGATGCTCTTGCAAGTATCGTTGATAAGACGTGAAGTCGAAGTCATATTCCCCTTTGCGTTGCGATTCAAAGAATTTCATATTATAAAAATGTGGATGAGTTGAGGGACGCCATGCGCACCGTTCTGCAGTCAGGGATAGACGTTCTTCGGTGCGCATGGCGCGCCCTACAAATTGGCGAATAACAATGCCTGCATGATAGCAAGCACAAACCACATCCCCAAATAAAAAATCGCCACGGAAGGGGAAGATTCCGTGGCGACAAAATACCTAAGGAGACACAACAATCATAGGATATCGGATTAATGTTACACAAGCATGACGACGACATTTTACAATTGCTTGCAAGCATGTAAATCATGCCTGCCTGCCGCTCAATGCTCACCCCCGCTGCGAGACACTGCCCGCTCGCCTCTCATCCAACACGCACCTTGCCGGGATGGGGGATACCCATTTCCCTGAGTTTTTCTACATGTATGCGAAAGGGGCAGCTGCCCAGCCAGATGTCTTCTTCCGGGTGTGGGAATTTGCTGGCGACGAAATCGACAAAGCGCCGCACCTTGGCCGACAACTGACGGCGGCTGGGGTAGACCATGGAAATCGAGACCGCACCAAAGCAGTGTTCAGGGAACAGCCTGACCAGCCTGCCTTGCGCCAGGTCGTCATCAATCTGGAATGAGGTACGCAAGACCAGGCCCATGCCAGCCAGGGCGCAGGCGCGCAGCACGTCGGCATTATTGCTGATGACCTTGCTCTGGATGGGGATGCTGCGGTAAGAGTCGCGGCCTATGCGTTTGTCAAAGGCCATCCAGTTGTCACGCAAAAAATCAAAATGGAAATTGAGACAGCGATGCCCTGAAATATCTTCTGGCGTGGCCGGGGTGCCATGCTCTTTCAGATAAGCAGGTGAGGCACACAGCAGCACTTCAGACGTGGCCAGCTTGCGTGAGATCATGCTGCCGTCTATCTTTTGCAGGTCAAGATAAAAGCCAACGTCTATGCCTTCTTCCACCAGGTCAACAGCCTGTTGGTCAGTGATTTTGACATCCAGCAAGACATCGGGATAATCCCTGGAAAATTCGGGCAATAGCTGCGCCAGTTGCGCTTTACCGAAATGCGGTACAGAATAGATACGCAAGGTGCCGCTGGGCTTTTTGGCGGCATACGAGGCGATGGCATCTGCATCGTCGATGTCGCTCAGGATGGCGCGTACCCGCTCCAGGTAGACCATGCCGGTCTCGGTCAGCGATAATTTGCGGGTTGAGCGGTTCAGCAGGCGCGTGCCCAGATGGCTCTCCAGATCAGCCACATAGCGGGTCACGACAGCGTTGGACATGTCCAGCGCCGTGGCAGCCTTGGCAAAGTTTCCCAGCTCCACCACCTTGGCAAAGATGCGCATTGATTGCAATCTGTCCATTTTCAAGTCCTTTATTGTTCCTGATTCAGCAATAGTATATTCCGTTTTTAATACTTTATTGTTGAATCCGAAAAGCCTACACTGCATTTCATCGGTGCAGTGCAACATAAATCAAAGCTCTTCACCGCGCCGCTGGCGACGACTTGCTTCAGTTGTTATCGGAAGTGAAATTTCACTTCTCATGACAATTGAGCAAGATCACCGAGGCGGCTTACTCTGAAACTTACTTATTGATAGGAACGATCATGAATGCGAAACAACTCTTCTTGGCAACCAGCCTGACATTTTTGACAGCTACTGCCGCCTTTGCTGCTGACACAACTGCAACTGATACAACAGCCCCAAAAACCCGCGCCCAAGTCGTCGCTGAACTGCAAGAAGCCCGCGCTAACGGCGAAGAAATCGGCCTGGAAGGTTTCTCCTGGTACCCAGCCCAAAAAGCTGCCCTGGTCAAAGCCAATGCAGAAACACGTCTGGCAGCAGAAAAAGCCAATGCTGAAAAAGTAGCGACAAAAACGCAAAAATCGCAACAAAACTAATTTTGTCCATCTTGCCGGGTGTTGTACGGTCTGGCTGATGGATGAAATGAGGATGTGATGAAACCCGGTGATCTTGGATCAACCGGGTTTTGTTTTTGTGTGCTTGGTTTTTTTACGGGAAGACCTCTCAACACAGGGGCACAGAGGAAGGAAAGACTTCTTGCAAGAAGTCGTCGTTCCGCAGGCATGCGGCATGCCGCCCTACGCGGGCCACCCTATGCGGGCCACCCTACGCGGGCCGCACGAATTCCCTGCTACACCACAGAGATGTCTCAGAGAAAATATGAGGTGATTCATGCCCTTCGATGTACTGCTCAGCGCACAGCGACCTTCCATCATCAGCCACTAGCCCCAATGTCGTCATGCCAGACTTGATCTGGCATCCAGTGTCGTTGCAGCCTGTTATCTTGGATATAATGCAAATATCTTATGCAAACTGTTTGCAGACTTGAGCATACCGTTGGGCACCTCAGCCGATGTTACTCCCGCCATGAAAAACCAGCTCAACGAAACCTACCTGTCTGAACTGAAAAAAGATAATTCCCCGCATCTATTAGCATGGCAGCTGGTGTCATTTTTTGCACTGGATGTCGAGAGCCAGCGTGCAGCAGTGGGGCCATGCGAACAATGGTTTGTCAAAGAAAACAGCAGCAATGCGGGTGCAAACTATTTCACGGGCATGGTACTTTTACTGTGCCAGACAGGTTATGGACATCATTTTGATGACTGGGCACTTGCAGAGGCAAATGAGATGGAAGAAATCCTGATGAGAATACATAGTAATCTGGACATCTATAACTGGTCAGCCGCACAACTGCAGCAAGATCACGACTGGACATATTTACAAACCATTGCGAACGCCATGGTGAGTAAAGCCCGCATTTGGGTTAATCCACCAAAAAAACCTCTCTGGTTTCCTGACTATATGGAGATTTATTGAAATCCTATACCATCCAATCCCTCTCCACCCCCGCCAGCAACAAAACCAACGAAGACCTGATCCACCACTTCAGCCACGACGATGGCACGCTTAATGTGCTGATGTTTGACGGTGCCAGCTCAGTGTCAGACCAGCATTATCTGGATGCCGCTCTGGGTGACCCGGCCTGGTTCGTGCAGCAGTTTGCGCTGGCGCTGGAACAGGTCGCCATGCCAGCACAGACGCAGGCAGGCAGCATCATGCTGGCCTTGCAGCACTTGCGTGATCAACACAGCAGTTTGCTGCAAGCCGCTGCCATGCCCGCTTATGCCTGGCCGATTGCGGCATTGACCTGGCTGCGGGTGCACGCCAATGGTGAGGATTGCAGCATCTATGCCCTGGGCGATTGCAAAAGTTTTTTACTCGATGCACAAGGCCAGGTCACTGATCTTGACCCCTATGAGAATCCGCAAGAAGGCATACTCAAGACCGCGATAGAACAATTGAAGCAAGAAGGCCTGGATGAGCAGGCACGCTGGGCCAGGCTATTGCCCATGCTGCGTGAGCGCCGTGTCGCACAAAACAACGCCCCGCAGCCATCCATACTTTGTCTGTATCCACAAGGCCGTTTTGCTGCGCGTGAGCATAAGATCAAATTGGCGGCGTCTGACCGTTTATTCTTGATGACCGATGGATTTTACAGGCTGGTTGACAGCTACCATCTCTACAATGACCAAACCCTGATGCAAGCCTGCGCCACACGCGGGCTGGAGGCGATGATGCAGGAATTGCGTGCGCATGAAGCAGGCAAGGCTGGTGGCATGACGGTGAAGAAGGCGGATGATGCGACAGTGGTGATGTTGAGTCTGGTGGAGTAAAGATACGACTAGAGGTAATCATCTGCGGCATTTGGTGTTAGTACCATCTGCCCAATGAAATGTATGATCGGACAATTGGATAAAACTGCATATGGATTTAACAAGAACTATCATTATCGGCAATTGTGGCTCAGGAAAAAGCTGGCTGGGCGAGCAAATATCTGCTCAAAAGAAAATAAAATACATCGACCTTGACGAAATCAACTGGATGCCGGGTAATTACAATATTGCCCGTTCGCGCGACACTGCGATAGCATTGTTAAGAACGCAAACAGAATGCGGGCATTGGATTGCCGAGGGCATTTATGGCTGGCTGGTGCAAGAATTCGTGCAGAATGCCACAGCCTTGATCTGGATGCGCCTGACTGAAGAGGAATGTGTCAGCAATATCAGACAGCGCGGTTTGCGTCGCGGCGGTACGGAAGCCGGTTTGAAAGAATTGCTGGATTGGACTACCAGTTATCAGACTCGCTTGGGATCAAGCGCTTACTCAGGGCATCTGAAGATTTTCAATGCCTTCGATGGTGAAAAAATATGTATACATAACCGCGATGAGGCAAGTGTATTCCTGAGTCGTTCATGAAGCAAATAAAGTTTATTTCATCAACAGGCGATTTATAAAGGTGTGCACGGCGCACTCTATCGTAGACAACAGTAAACGATGACGATCAACAAACTACGCATCGCCGCCTTCCAGCGTCACCCTGTTTTTGATGACATCCAAAAAACGACGGCGCAATTATGCGCTGACCTGCGCTGGTGCCAGGATCAGGGTGTTGAGCTGGCCATCTTCCCTGAATGCTATTTGCCGGGATATGCCTCGGATGCACAGACCATTGCACAACGCGCCCTGGCGATAGACAGCCCAACTTTCACTCACATGTTGCTGCAACTGTCTGCATTTAACACCGACATCATCCTGGGATTTTTTGAGCAGGCTACAGCAGGCATATACAATTCTGCCGCCGTGATACGGCAAGGCGAAGTAATGGGTGTGTACGCGAAAAGACATCCCAATGAACGCGGTGTGTTGCCCGGAACTGCATCCCCCGTATTTGACAGATCAGGATATTCTTACGGCATCAATATCTGTAACGACGCCAACTACCCGGATTGTGCGGCAGACCTGAGCACGCAAGGTGCGCAACTATTGTGCTACCCATTAAACAATATGCTGAGCGCCGCTGCCGCAGACAAATGGCGTAGCAAGAGCATAGACAATTTGCGCCAGCGGGCCACGGAAACCGGCTGCTGGGTAGCCTCTGCAGACGTGGTTGGCGCACATGATGGCAAAATCAGCCATGGCTGCACCTGCATAGTCGCCCCGGATGGCAGCATCGTCGCCCGCGTGGAGGAGGGCAGTGAAGGGGTTATCGTCTTCGATATAGAATAGATATCCAGGTCCGGCAAGTATCATTCTCTATTGCCAACTGTTGCTCGTTATTAATATTTCACAAAACCGTACCACCTCTTGCCAGATTCATCAGTTAAACTCATCAAACACCTGCTAGACCACTAACAGATACAGATTTTCTTGCAGCACGAAGTCTCAGAACACCATACAAACTTAGCATTTGCCTGCCAAAAAACGGGCAAGATAATGGAGTCAGCATGAAATTCTCATCCAAGATCGTCCTCTGTTCTGCCATTCCCGCTGTCTTGTTTGCCGTCGGCCTGGCCACCTCCATCACCTCGTTGATGTCTACCCGCAGCCAGTTTGATAGCTATATTTCAACTGAACAGGCACTGGAACGCAGTATTTCCGAGATGTATGCCCAGGGTTTGCAGATGGGGCAGGCGCTCAGGAATGTGGTGCTCGACCCTTCCAATAAAAAAGGCGTCGATAATTTCCTGGCAGCGCAAGTGGCCTATGAAAAAGCCTATGATGAGGCCAAGAAAATATCAGCCAGCAATAACACCACCCAGAGCCTGGCAGAGTTGCCCAAGCTGCGCGCCGTCCATGCGCAGGCACAAGAAAAAATCGTCACCATCCTCAAAGACAAAGGTGATGCCGCCCCGGTGCTGAATGCCGAAGAAACCCCGGCCTGGCGTAACCTGCGCGCTGAATTATTAAAGCAGCGCGATGAAGCCGGCAAACGCTCGGCGCAAGAACATGCCAATGTCAACAGCAAGGTCAGTTTCACGGTCACCCTCTCGCTGATCCTGGCGGTGCTGGCCAGCCTGGTGGCGGTATTCTTGACCTTTTATTGCCAGAAGACCCTGCACAAGGAGCTGGGTGGTGATCCGTCTCAAGCCAGGGATGCCTTGTCGAATATCGCCAAGGGCAATCTGGCGCAAAGCATAGACAATAATGCCGGTGACGACAGCCTCATGGGTGTGCTGCAAGAGATGCAGGCCTCACTCGAATCCCTGGTCAATGGCGTACGCGGCTCGGCCAGCGGCATTGCCCAGGCCACCAATGAAATTGCCTCTGGCAGCATGGACCTGAGTAACCGCACAGAAAGCCAGGCCAGCTCGCTGGAAGAAACCTCGGCTGCCATGGAAGAACTCAATTCCACCGTCAACCACAATGCCGACAGCGCCAAGATGGCCAATCAACTGGCGGCACAGGCATCCGCAGTCGCTAGCCGGGGTGGTGAAGTAGTTGAACAGGTCGTGGGCACCATGCGCGGCATTAATGATTCATCCAAAAAAATCCAGGACATCATCGGCGTCATCGATGGCATTGCCTTCCAGACCAATATCCTGGCCCTGAATGCCGCCGTTGAAGCTGCCCGCGCTGGTGAGCAGGGCCGTGGCTTTGCCGTGGTTGCCAGCGAAGTGCGCTCACTGGCAGGCCGCAGCGCAGAAGCCGCCAAAGAAATCAAGGCCCTGATAGGTAGCAGCGTAGAAGCCGTGGGCAAAGGCACGCAACAAGTCGACCTAGCAGGTAGCACCATGGCCGAAGTGGTCAGCTCCATCCGCAAGGTCAGCGAAATCGTCGCACAAATCAGCGCATCCAGTGCAGAACAATCGACCGGCGTAGGCCAGGTCGGCCAGGCCGTCACCCTGATGGACCAGACCACCCAGCAAAACGCCGCCCTGGTAGAACAAATGGCCGCCGCCGCATCCAGCCTCAATGACCAGTCAGGTGAATTGATGAATGCGGTGTCGGTGTTCAGGACCAGGCAGAGTGGCGGGGCGGTGCGGGTGAGGTGAGCAGGAAATTGCTCATCCAGGTGCGATAGGCGCAGCTTAATCGCACTTGCCCATTAAACCATCAGCAAGGCAAGCAACACGGGCAGGCATGAGAAGCATCCCAGCATGATCCCTGCCCGTGCACGCGGGCCAGCCGCCATAGCTTGCCTGCCCAACAGGATCAGGCGGGTAATAACGCCAGCAATCAAACCCACGCACACCAAAACGATGGCGCACAGGATGATGGCGGCCCCAAATGATGAGGCATTATTGTCAGGATTATTTGCTTCCCTCATGACATAGATGATGATCGCGATAAAAGGCAAACCAAGGACAAGAGCAGCAATTGCCAGTGCGCGGCGATTTTGCATTGATACAGTGATGACGAAGGGAATAGCGAATAAGGGTAAGAGGATGTAGAAAAAGAAGCTGATAAAAGATGTCATGCTTGAATCCGAAAATAATAGTGGTCCACGAAATCAAGCCTTATGCTCATCCGCGCCGCCATTGAATGCGCAGCATGCCATGCTCAGGTGAAGGGAGTATGTGGTGGGTGTGAAGCATGAAAAAATCAATACTCATGCATAGAATCTATTGCTTCGACAAGCAGTTCTCAACTGCTCAACTTGATTGCGAGCCAGGTAAGAAAAATACGCGCATTTGGTCGCTACGCTGATTTCGGCCTGTACGTCGCACAAGCTCTCATCATCGCCGTGACGTATGGCGCCCTACGATTATCCTTTTACTGTCGTCGCCGGCAACATTGGGATTGCGTTATTCCGACAAGTTAGCCACATCAGCCAGCGGCAAGCGCTGGGTTTGCCTGCTGGGTTTGTCTGATTTCAGACCGCACCGTTTGCGGCGTTTTTCCGGTCCACGCGTGAAATGCGCGGGCGAAGGAATTGGAATCTTCAAAGCCTAACAGGAACGATATCTCTGCACCTGACATTTCTGTGTTGCGCAGGTAATGGTGCGCCAGCGAATCGCGCAAGCTGTCCAGTGTCTGTTGAAACGTGGTTCCCTCATCCTGCAACCTGCGCTGTAGTGTGCGGGTGCTGACGGCGAGTTTGCGGCTGATTTGCTGCATGGAGACCTCACCTGCGGGCAGGGTCTCAAGCAAGGTACTGCGCACGCGTTCGACCATGCCTGCCGTTTTGTCCAGGTCGGCCAGCCGCTGGCGTAAAGAAGGTTCAAAGAAAGTCCACATCTTGTGGTTTTCCGTCAGGAAGGGACGCTCTACATCTGCCGCAGCGAACACCAATGTCGCCAGGGGTGTATTGGTAACGGGGATGCCGAAGTAAGACTGGTAGATCAGCGCTTCCGCTTCATTGCCAGGCGGTGATGGCCAACTGACTCGCAAGGGTTGTACGGCGCTACGGGTGGCCAGCCGCGCCAGTTGCACAAAGAAAACCAGCTTGAAAGCCAGAAACACGTTTGGTGGCGCTACGGTGGAATCCATGAAATCAATAATCACCGTGGTGTGCGCGGTCGTGCGCTCTATCCTTATTACCATGGGGGCAATCAACTTGACGTACTTGGCAATGCGGTCGAGCGCGCCTGCCATGTTGGCGCTGCACAGTGCGGCAAAAAGTTCAGGGTCAAACCAGTCAGACGACATCACCTGCGCGATGCGCAATGGGGCTGGCAAGTCCGGGTCCAGGGACCTGGCCTCTGCTTCGATAGCCTCCCAGAGCTTGAAGAAGTTTGCTGGGTCCAGACGCACGTTTTGGCGGGCAAACAAATCACCCGGCAGCTGCGCACGACGCAATACGGGGGAGGTTGCCAGCCCTGCATCCTGCATTAATAAACGCCAGCCTGGCCATACCGCATATTCCAGAACGGGGTTACGTCGGCCACTCGGTGAAGATTTGTTTTCTTGATCCATGGCCCCAGTTTATATCGCAGATCATGCCACCGCAATAGCCGATGACGCCAAATGCCCTGGCTGATCCTGGCGCGTTTGGCCGTTAAGTTGGCGCGTTCCGCGAGTGTCAATTGCCGGCATTGCAGGCAAAGTACAGGCTATCCCACATGACGTATTGTCCATGGGGACCTGGCTTAGTCATGCTCTCACACAATTTTCCTGGTAATGGTCATCAAATGAAAAAGACAATTTTAATTACAGGCGCATCCTCAGGTTTTGGATTGATGCTCGCCAACAAACTTCATCAGCAAGGTTTTAATGTCATAGGCACCAGCCGTGAGCCAGAAAAATATGCAGGCAAAGTACCGTTCAAGTTATTGCGCCTGGATATCGACGATGATCAATCCATCCGCGCATTCACTGATGAGTTGTTTCAACACACCCGGCAACTGGATGTATTGGTCAATAATGCGGGTTACATGGTCACGGGCCTGGCTGAAGAAACATCCCTGGACTTGGGTCGCCAGCAGTTTGAAACCAATTTCTGGGGCACGGTCAAGGTGACGAATGCCTTGTTGCCCTACTTCAGGGCACAAAAGCACGGGCAAATTATCACTGTCAGTTCTATCGTCGGCTTGATCGGCCCGCCGAATCTGTCCTATTACACGGCGTCCAAACATGCCGTCCAGGGCTACTTCAAATCACTGCGTTTTGAGTTGAATCAATTCAATATCAAAGTCAGCATGGTGGAACCAGTCTGGTTTAAAACCGGGCTCGCACAACATGCCGTTACTGCGGGTACCGGACACATCGCTGATTACAACAGCTACCGCAAGCAAGCCAACGCAGCAACGCAAAAAGGCATAGACGAAGCAGAAGCACCTGATGCAGTCGTGAATACCATTACCAGACTGATAGATACGAGAGAACCCAAGTTCAGCAATCCGGTGGGAAAGATGACGGGGATGATACTTTTCCTGCAAAGCTATGCACCGAAAATATTTGAAAGCTCAATACTGAAAAGCGTCAGCACGGCTAAATAAAGAAAGCCCTGCAAAGAGCAGGCAAGATAAATACTGACTGTAATTGAAGTAAAACATTTAGCTTTTAATGAGGAGCTGATCATGAAGTATTACCTGTGCAAATTTATACCGCCACGTGCGGATTTCCTCGCGACCATGACTGCAGATGAAATTGAATGGATGAAGCAGCATGGCGCTTATTTAAATAAGCTCCTCGATGAAGGCCTTATTGTTGCCCACGGCCCGGTGATGGACCCCGCTGGCGGCTATGGCGTGTCGCTCTACCAGATTGCTGATGAGCAGGATATCTCTGCACTCACTGCAGAGGACCCCATCATCAAGAACGGCGTTGGTCACTATGAGCACCATCCCATGCTCCATTTAAAAGCACGCGGCTGACATTGCTGGCATGACTGGCAGGTGTGCAGACTGGATGTTGATCCAGACATGCGCTTGCCTGTTGACCACCTGACGCAAGGCAAGCTAGCGCAACTGAACACAACTGAATGCAGCCGAACACAACTGAACGCTGCTTAAATTCACCACTGGAGTAATCTGATGTCTACTGTAAATTCCAATAATACCGTGTCGTCCACACCAGACGACAAGCCTGTGCAGCTCACACGCAGACAGGCTCTCTTCACTGGTGCTGTGGCACTCTCAGCACTTACCATGTCCATGCCCGCACTGGCGAAGGCTGGGGCCGCAAATTCTGCACCAACCTTGTTTGTTGAAGTTGGTGGTCGCAAGCTTGCCTATCGATCGGTAGGCAAGGGCAAGCCCATCGTGCTTGCGCATCGCTTTCGCGGTGTGCTCGATCTGTGGGACCCGGCTTTCATCGATGCCCTGGCGGCGCAGGGATTTCAGGTCGTGACCTTTGATCATTCTGGGATGGGGTTTTCAACTGGCGAAAGGTCTTACAACCCTGCTTCGCTGGTGAAGGACACCAAGGAACTGATAGACGCGCTGGGGCTGAAAGATGTCGTGATCGGCGGCTGGTCTTTCGGCGGCATCGTCGCACAAATCTATGTGGCCATGTTCGGTGCCAGTGTCAGCCATGCCGTGCTGATCTCTACCACGCCACCCGGCAAGCTGGTCAAGCCTGGCGAACAACTGTTTTATGACCTGGCGACGCAAGGGCCTGCCACCCTGGAGCAATACACCAGCATGTTCTTCGAGCCCAAGGACGCCGCCAGCCGCGCCGCATCACAGCGCTCATTCGAGCGCATCTTTGCCCGCAAGACCGACCGCAGCCCCGATGTGCCTGTGGAGTGGGCATTGACGCAGGTTCCCCATTCTCCACCGAACCCGATGTTCCCTTCGGACGAGGTGCTGCAAGCCTTGAAGAATACCAACGTGCCCATCTTGCATCTGGGCGGCGATCACGACATCTCTGTCCCGGTCGATAACTGGTATGCATTGGGCAACCAGTTACCCACGCTGAACCTGCTCACCTACCCACGCGCCGGCCATGCTCCACATCATCAACTGCCAGAATTAGCTGCGGCTCAGATTGCGGCTTTCATCAAGGGCACGCGAAAAATCTGACCGCTTCTATTACGCCAACCAGGCTCGGGGTTTTGGCATCGGGCTTCAGTAGTGCCAGGCCAGCAGCACGGTATGTCAACCAGGAGAATAATTTGGCATGACGGCTATGCTTGCCATGAAGCAGGGCGCATTGCAATGCGCCCCACGAACATCCTGTTACTGTCATTGCCGTGATTTGGATGCGTTATTGCGCCACGTCCGCCACGTCCGCCAGCGGGAAGCGCAGGGACGAGCGCAGTAGCTGGCTCATCGGCAGTTGCAGTTTGATGTTGTGCGGCGGGATGGCTTGCTGGAACCATTTTTCGTACATGCGGTAGATGTCGCCGTCGAGCATGATGCGGCTCAGTTCCTGGTTGAGCAGGTGTTTGAAGGCAGGGTCGTTTTTGCGGAAGATGATGGCATAGGGTTCGGTCGATAGTGAATCACCGACTACCTGAAAATCTGCCGGATGTGCAGCGGCGGCGCGGAGGCCATATAGCAGCACATCATCCATCGCAAAGGCGGCGGCCTTGCCCTGGGCGACCATGGCGAAGCCTTCAGCATGGTCTTTGCTCTCGATCAGATTCAAATTCAATGAGCGCACCTGGCCCCGGTCCGCCAGGGTTTGCGCATTGGTGGTGCCCTTGGTGGTGACCACGGTCTTGTCACGCAGGTCGCCCCAGTTGCGTATGCCAGAATCGCTGCGCACCAGCATCTTGGCACCGGCGATGAAATAGGCGATGCTGAAATCAACTTGCTTGCGCCTTTCTGCGGTATTGGTGGTGGAACCACATTCCAGATCGGCAGCACCATCGGCAATGGTTTGCAGGCGGTTGGCCGGGGTCACGGCCAGGTATTTGATTTGCAGCGCAGGCAGCTTGAGTTCACGACGGACGGTATCAACGACTTTGAGGCAGATGTCCATCGCATAACCAACCGGGCGCTGTTGCCCATCGAGATAAGAAAAAGGGATGGACGATTCACGGTGCGCAATGATGATGGTTTTGCGTTCGCGGATATTGCTCAAGGTATCGCTGGCCATGGCTGAGAATGGCAACAGCAGGATGACAAATTGCAGTGTCACAAATTGTAGTGTCATAAACTGAAAGCCGAGCTTGACCATGAGATATCTTCCCCAAAATTTATTTCAAATAAATGCGTGCAGGTTTAGTGGAGCTGCGCTGCCTCGGCACGCGCTACGCAGGCTTGCGCCAGTATGGTCGTAGGATCAAGCAGGGCCACCGTCCTGCCAGCAATGGCAAACGCCGGGTCTTGTTGCAAGACCAGCGGCAATTCGGTACAACCGAGGATGACGACACTCGCACCTTGCTCTACCAGGTGCGCCAGCGCATCGAGCAAGTCTTGCCTGGCCAAACCACCGGTATGACCTGCCTTGATGCCCAGCGGGCCGTAGATGGCGTTCATGACTTTGTCCTGGTTCACCGCATCTGGAGTGATGAGTTCAAAGCCCTGGCCAACAGCAGCATCATGATAGACCCGGCTGGCGATGGTGCCAGACGTCGCCAGCAGGCCGACCTTGGCAGGTATGGGGAAATGCTCACGGATATAGCTGACGGTTTCTTCCAGCATGTTGACGATGGGAATGGACAGGTGCGCCTGTATGCGCTTGACATAGGCATGCGCGGTATTGCAGGGGATGGCGATCAGCGCGGCTTCGTTTTCTTCCAGGCGCTTGCAGGCAGAGTAGAGGGCGATGGTGGGGTCTTCACCATCAGCAATCAGGTTGGCTGTGCGGTCAGGGATTTTGGGATTGTGCTCAACCATGATCTTGATATGGTCCTGGTCGCGGGCGGCATGGGTGTTCTGGATGATCTTGTCCATGAAGTCTACCGTGGCCGCTGGGCCTACGCCGCCGACCACACCTATTTTGAAAGTGCGCGGCTGCGGTGCCTGTTCATTGCGCAGCGCATATTCTACATACACCTGGTTGGTATCGACGATGGGTATGCCACGGCTGCGCAGCAAATCAGCAACGATAGCGACATCAGTGGCACCAGAGACGATCACGTCTGCACCGCGCGCCAGCAAATGTACACAAGCCTGGTGCAGGAGATTGACAGCATCGCCCTGCAAGTTGCCCGCCTTGATGCCATGCTCACCATAGATGGCACGCATGACGCAATCGTCCTGCGTGGCTTCATCAGGATAAATTACCGTGATAGCTGAACCAGCAAAGTATTGATCAAACAGCTTCTTGTTCTTGACATAAGTCGATGCCAGCACGCCGACCTTGCAGCCAGTGGGAAATTCTTGCTGTAAATGGGCCAGCAAAGCATCCATGATATTCACGATGGGCGTAGCCAGCTCGCTTTGCAATTCCTTGATGAAGGTGTGGCTGATAAAGCAAGGCACCAGCACGCGCTCTACCTGGCTTTTTTCAAACTGCTTGATCATGTCGAAAATGTATAGTTTGCGCGCATTCAGGTTGGGGTTTTCGCCGCCTGAGTTTTCATTACCTTCAAACGGGTGTTGTTCAAAGAACAGTTCATAGCGTTCTGAAATACTGTCCCTTGCCAGCGCGCGGGCGACTTTGAAATAGACATCCACACCTGCCAGCGTGCCCAGGCCACCGATGATGCCGAGCCGGGTTTTATGTGTTTCTGGTTTGATTGTCATGTTCATTGCCGGGTTATTTTCGATTTTCTTTGCGTACAAATAAAGATACCGGATTAGCAGAGAATGTTTATGCAAAATCGGTCTAGTTTCATGCCGATACTACATAGATCAACTTTTGCACAGGGTGCAGGGATACAATTACGCAAGTAATCAAGAGGCGCTGAGAGGGAAATATATGGATATCAAATGGCTGGAAGATTTTTTGAGCCTGGCGCAGACACGCAATTTTTCTCGTGCGGCAGACGACAGGCATGTCACCCAGTCTGCCCTCAGCCGCCGCATCCGCAGCCTGGAAGCCTGGGTAGGTGCCGACCTGGTAGACCGCAGTACTTACCCGCTGGTGCTGACGCCTGCCGGTAAAATCTTCAGTGCCTCGGCAGAAGAAGCCATGCGCCTGCTGAACGACACACGGGCGCAGTTGCGCGTGCGCGGGCCGGATGAAAACCTGCTGCGCATCTCTGCCGGCCACACCCTGTCGCTGAACTTTTTCCCCATGTGGTTGAAGAGCGTGCGCTCGCAAGTGGGGGAAATCCACGCCAGCATCCTGCCTGCGAATGTGCATGATTCTGTACTGTCATTGGTAGAAGGCAATTGCGATTTGCTGCTGTCCTACTACCATGCCGACCTGCCGGTAGAGCTCGATGCCCTGCGTTATGAATATGTGAGCCTGGGCACCGAGGTCGTCTTGCCAGTGTCGGTACCCAACCGCAAAGGCTCTGCCTTGTATAGCCTGCCCGGCAGTAAAACCAAGCCCATCCCCCGCCTCAATAATATCAAGGCATCTTTTTTTGGCCGCGTGGTGGACCGCGTACTGGCCCGCTCAGACCAGCCCTGTTATTTTGTGAATGCCTATGAAAGCGACATGGCTGAACTGTTAAAACGCATGGCCCTCGAAGGCCACGGCCTGGCCTGGCTGCCCCAAAGCAGCATCGTCAACGAACTCGCCGAAGGCAAACTGGTGCGCGCTGGCGGTGAGCAATGGGCTATGGAAATGGATATACGCCTGTACCGGGCGGTGGATAACAAAAATCCGGTGTTGTTGGAGTTGTGGGGGGCTTTGAAGGATAAGTGATAGGTGATGCGGACCATGTTTGCGTAGGTGCGATTAGCGTAGCGTAATCGTACGCATGCCAATTGCTGCCGACTACTTCGTCCTTTGCATTACCACATTAATTGAGTGGATAAATTCCTGAATCCAGTTAGCGATGGAAAGTGGAATATAGCTATCACTCCGATTATAAGCACGCCATTCACGTCATATTTGAATTCCTGGCACAGCTTGACATGCTTTCAGGATCGATGGCCGCCGTTTTTTAGAGGCTCTTCATACGTGCGATTACGCTGTGCCCCTACGGGTTCGAATTCCGCGACAACTGACTCTATGTCAAACATGAGATTTCCACATTATTTGCATTTGACTTATTAAAGTTTAAATTAGCATGTGTATTTCCATTTTTATCAGCGATTTTAAAAAATGAGTGTAAAATGAGTATTATTGGATAGTAAATTACATTTATTTACTCATTTTATGCTCGGGAACGGATTTTTCTACTATACTGAAATGGGTGCCGGAGTAAGGTGCCACTTTTACGAAGTTTTTCTTATCCTCCTAAAGGAAATGTCATGGATCCGATTACATCTCATCATAACTCTCCATTCTTAAGGAGTTCTGGAAATGTTAAGAACGTCGAATGTGCGGCTTGCAAAGCTGATTCCGGAACCTCCCGAACAGATTCAACCAAAGGAATGGGTTACTGAACCAATCGTAGAAAAAAGTCCCAAAGATCCCCCTGATGAGTCAGTCAATGTGGAGGAGAGATTTGAGGCATTTTTGGAAGGATTTGTTTCAATTGGGAAAAATTAAATCTTTCCTCTATTGGCAGCAACACTTGTATTAAGTTAATTTTTCTACGCTTCTAAAGCTGTAAAGAAAAATTAAAATTAGCCGCTATGCGGCATATATGAAAGGTAAACGTCATGTCAACAGAAACGTTAACTCGCATTCAGTTCGACTTGCCTGACACTAAGGTCGCGGCTTTAGATCAAATAATGGCCGAAGGTGGAATAAAAACACGAAAAGAATTGTTTAATAATGCGTTAAGTTTATTGGAATGGGCAATTAAACAAAGAAAAACAGGACGGATCATTGCAGCAGTGGATGAGAAATCTGAATCGTATCGTGAACTAAGTATGCCGATACTTGAAAACATTCGAGCTGAATAAAATATCTTCCAAGAGGATATATGACGACGGAAAATCAAGAGCATCGTATTAAAAAAGAGCGAGGTCAGGATAAAGTCACAGCTAAAGAAATGATTCCTACTCTTTCAGAAGGAAATCGTCCAGCATACGAAAGCGACCGTGATTTTTATCGTGGCGTAGCTGTTGTTCTTGGGATAGTGGTTATAGGTTCTTTGGTTGGTTTAATTTGGCTTGCACTTGTGGAAAAGGAGGCCCCTCAAGGGATTATTGCACTTGGGTCTGGTGCGTTAGGTGCACTTGCTGGTGTTTTTGCAAGTGTGCCAAAGCGCAAGTAGTATATAAAATTGAAGTTTTCGAGAATACGAGGTGTTGCTTTCGTGGAATAGCTCATGCGATTATCCCAGCGTGATCGCACACATGCCAATCGCCCCCGGGCTAATTCATCCATTGTATCGCCACATCAATTGAGTGGATAAATCCCCGAATCC
>JAZJXP010000035.1:34101-78223 GCA_040390835.1 Pseudomonadota bacterium | reverse complement strand
TGCGACGACCGACAGCAGCATGTGCGCGCCCTGCGTATCCAGCCACCAGCGGCCCCAGGAAACCACCAACATTCACCATGGTATAAAAAACACCAAAACCCAGCCCACGGTTGCTGTCATCAGTGGTACGGCCTATGGTGCCTACTACGACAGGTTTGAAGCAGGCAGCACCGATAGCCACTGCCAGGAAGGCGGCGCAGAAACTCCAGAAACCATGTACCTGACCCAGCAGGAAGTAAGCCGGGCACATGATGCAAAATGCGATCAGGAACATGCGCCGGTAACCATAGCGGTCAGCCAGCGCACCGGTAATCACAGGCAGCAGATACAGCAGGAAGGGGATCATGCCCTGCAAGAAGCCGCGCTCCTGGTCATTCAAACCCAGGCCACCTTGAGTTACCGGGCTGGTCATGTACAAAGAGGAGAGGGTGAAAAATCCATACCAGGCCAGACGCTCAAAAATTTCCATGCTGTTCGCGACATAGAAATTTTTATGGAAAGGACTGCGGCCCGAAGAGAGTGGGGTAGTGGACATAAGTAGTTTTAAATTTCCAGCTCAAAGATCTTGGGCGCATGGCTGATGAAGCTATAGCCATCAGCGAGTACGACGACGTCATCTTCTATGCGTACACCGCCATAGCCCGGGATATAGATACCGGGTTCTATGGTGACGACGTAGTTTGCTTGAAAGATGTCCGGGCAGACCGGACTGATGAACGGCTGTTCATGCAACTGTATGCCTACACCATGGCCTAGCCCAGTGCTGGTATAGGTGGCAAATTCCGAGGCTTGCAAAACATTGCTGGCTGCAGAGCTGGTGACGGTGGCTAACTGACCGGCATGCAGGCTACCCAGTGCAGCCTGCTGCGCCTGTTGCACGATGTAGTACATATTTCTTTGTTGCGTACTGGCCTTGCCAGCGACAAAGCTGCGCGTCATGTCCGAGCGATAGCCATTCACGACTGCACCAAAATCAATGACGATCAGGTCGCCCTCGCTCAAGGTTTTGGCAGATGGTATGCAGTGTGGTAAGGCTGAACGTGGGCCAAAACCGACTATGCTGGGGAAAGACAAACCTGCAGAACCCAGTTTTTGCATGCGGTATTCAAGCTCAAGTGCGAAGTCGCGTTCACTGACACCTATGCAGAGCAGGGGCATGCAATCATGCAAGGCCTGGTCTGCAATCGCCGCCGCCTTGCGGATTTGCGCTATCTCCCATGCATCCTTGATTTTGCGCAACTCCTCTACTACGCCAGTACTGGGCGTACATGCAATACCTGTCAACTCTGGCGCTATGCCTGACCATGTTTGCAGATGAATATGTCCTGCTTCAAACAACAGGCTGGTACAATGTTTTTCATCCAGCACCTGGCGTATCGCCTGCCCCAGACTTTGCTGATCGCGGTTGCGACATATGATCTGGCAATCAATGCATTCTTCTTCTGCCTGTTCGACAAAGCGATAGTCAGTAATCAAAAAGACTTGGTCCATCGTGACTATGCCATATGCTGCTTCACCAGAATAATTGGCGAGATAGCGCAGATTATCGAGCGAAAAAACCAGTAAGGCTTGCTTCTCTTCAACGGCCATGCGCTGGCGTAGTTTACTCAGCCTTTGTTCAAATTCAGGTTTCATCGGAATATGAATCCTTGTATCAGGGGATCTTGCGGGTCCAGATAAAAAGTGCTGCGTCCTGTCACGTGGGCACTACCCTCCACACGCGGGATGATAGCGCTATGGTAGCCATAGCTTTGCGGATGGTAGGCCGCTACTTTGAACTGACTGCCGAGTATGCTTTCTATGATGATGTTCTCTCCTACCCGCAAAGCTCCACGGGCATGCAGGATGGCGGCCTGGCCGGATACGCCGCTGCCTGTTGGGCTGCGGTCCAGCTCACCATCGGCAAAGATGCAGACATTGCGGCTGTGCACGCCAGGTGTGGTGGATGGCGCAGAAAAGATGCAGCCATACAGAAAGCTGAGTTCATCATCGAAGGGATGATGTATCGGTATTTGCGCCTGCACCGCAGCCTTGATGCTGCGCCCCATGGCGATGATTTGCCGGTGATTATCAGCGGCCAGTGACAGCCCCAGACTGGGTGCATCTACATAGGCATAATAAGCGCCGCCATAAGCCAGTGTGACATTCATCTTGCCTAGTTCAGGTACATCAACTGCTACATCCAGGGCGGCGACAAAAGAAGGTACATTGTCAAAATAGGTACGGGTAACTTTGCCATTGCTCATCTCTGCATAAGCAGTGATCTGTCCGGCTGGCACATCTATTTTGATGGTAGTCATGGGCCCGGTGCAGGCAACCACACCAGCTTCCAGTGCCACACGGGCGAGGGCAATGATGGCATGGCCGCACATGGTGCTATAGCCTTCATTGTGCAAGAACAGTGCGCCGAAATCACTGTCCGCTCGTTCTGCTGCGACGATGAGACAGCCATACATATCGGCATGACCACGCGGTTCAAACATCAATGCCGTACGCAAGTGATCGTAATGTGCCTGGCAATATTCACGCTTGTCCAGAATGCGTTTGCCCGGCAGAACCGGAAAGCCAGCCGTGATGATGCGCAAGGGTTCACCGCCAGTGTGGCAATCCAGGCTGCTGATCTGCAAGATATCAGACGATGGTCGCCAACTCGAAAAAGCCATGGCTTGGTTTGCACTCGGCATGGTCATGCTCCTGCTCAAATTCTGCTTAAGAGGCGTCAGCTTAGAGTGCGTGCGCATGCCTGTCTTGACGTTTTGCCTGTGCTCTTTCGTGGAAATTGGCACAACAAAAAAACTATTTTCACCTGCTTAATATTTCCGCAAATGTTTGTGTATATTTAAAATATATTTATGATATATTAAAAAATGACATGGGTGGTTCATTGGAAAAAACAGTGGAGAAATGTCAGTGGGTTCTGGCAAGACAGCAGCGCTGGCCTCATCAACAAGCAGGAAAAGATGTCGTCTTTGAATATGTACACAGTTTGTAATCCAGACAGTTTTCGCTTTGCCCCAGCTAATTCCCACAATGGATTAGGAAATGCAAAACAGACTTTGTGGACAGTGCGCAGAAACAAGTCGCAGGCAAGCTTCACATTCCAGGAAATACCCAAATCAGCAAGCGCGAAAATCAAGAAATATTATCCAGATCCGGAGCAGACAAAATGAAAGAAAAAGTATTATCCCATTCGCTGAGACTGATGTTCGCCAGCGGACTAGGCTTGAGTATCTTTGCTGGCTATGCCCAGGCGCAAGATACAACAGCGCCCATGCAGCGTGTGGAAGTGACAGGTTCATCCATCAAGCGCATTAATCAGGAAACTGCTTTGCCGGTGCAGACCCTGTCACGCGCTGACATAGAAAAAAGCGGTGCGACCAATGTGGAGAGTTTGATCGCTGCTTTGCCCAGCATGCAAGGGTTCAGTACCGCCAATCAAACCATCAATGGCGGCGGTGGTGGCTTGCAAACTGCCTCCATCCATAATATTGGTGCTGCTTATACCCTGGTTTTGTTGAATGGTCACAGGCTGGCTTCATATGGTGCGGGCAGTACCGTTAACCTTGCCAGTATTCCCCTATCTGCGGTTGAACGCGTAGAGATACTGACGGATGGTGCATCGACACTGTATGGTTCAGATGCGATTGCTGGCGTTGTCAATTTTATCTTGCGCAAAAATCAGACTGATGCGGCTGTTGATTTCAGTTATACCCATCCACAAGAATCGGGCGGCAAGTCGTATCGCCTGGGTATTTCCAAAGGCTTTGGCGATCTGGAAAAAGATGGCTACAACGTTCTGCTGTCATACAGCCACGATGAACAAAGTATGCTCAACGCCAACCAGCGCTCATTTGCAGATACCGGTATCAGAAGATTTTCTGCCAATGGCAAAAACTATGCGACCTGGTTTTTATCAGACAATTCCAGTCCTTCGATAGCGCAGTTGAATTTCAAGAACGGTGCTGACCCTATCCTGTTTTCTCCCAATTACTTGAAAGACAAATCATGCGGGCCCAATACCTTTCAGGTAGAAAGCCGTTGTCGCTACGATTATGCATCGACCGTGCAATTGATCCCGGAATCAAAACGCGACAGCCTGTTTTCTTCGCTGAACTACAAGCTCAATAGCGACACAACTATTTTTGCTGAAGCAGTCGTTTCCAACTTCAAGCAAACCGGCCGTTATGCGGCAGCTGCGCAACCTTTGAGTCTGGGGTTGGACAGCCCGCTGTTCGCCAAATATGTAACGCCTTACCTGGCTGGCCTGGGTGTCAATCCTGCTGACCTTGATTCCGCCAGAATGCGCCTGCGTATCTCTGATGCCGGGGGCCGCAATACTGCTTACACAACCGAGGCGCAACATCTGGTGCTGGGTGCAGAAGGCAATGCTTTTGGTTTTGACTACAATCTGTCGTACACACATTCCATCTCCAAGCGCATTCGCGATTTCGCTGGTGGCTTTTTGAGTAAGGACAAGTTTTATGCGATAGTCGATAGTGGTCAATATGATCCTTTTGCACCTGCCGGTTCTTCTGCGGCGATTTTGGCGCCGGCAGTCTTGCATGAAAACTGGTCCAGCTCCAAGAGCACGCTGGATGTATTGAGCCTGCGAGGTTCACGCGAACTGTTCGCCATCGGCAGTGGTAAATCGCAACTGGGCCTGGGTGTGGATTTCAGCAAGCAGCGTTACGACTACTTTGCCACGCCTATAGGCATGGGCACCAATGCGCTACAACCAAATTATACCGATGCACCTTTGGGTGATTCACCCGGTGATTTGCCGATTGCTGCCAGCCGTAAAAACTGGGGTAGTTTTGCGGAACTCTTGCTGCCTTTCAGTAAGCAATTCGACGTCACTGCTGCCTTGCGTTACGATGATTACAGCGCCGTCACCAATACTGCCAATTTTGATGAACAGGGCAAGCCCATCGCATCTGCCACGCAGGGTAACAAGGCTGACAAGCTGACTTACAAACTGTCTGCTGCTTACCGCGCATTTGATAATCTCTTGTTGCGTGCATCGTATGGCACGGGCTTCAAGATGGCCAGCATGAGCGATATCACTTCCCCACTGACACACAGCGGCAATACCGGCGGTACTTATCCTTGTCCGGTGAAGTCACCTGATCCACGCGCTGTGAATTGCATGGGTTCTACCCAGTATGACGTGCTGACCGGTGGTAATCGCCTGACGGGTGAAAACGGTCTGAAGCCGGAAGAATCCAAACAAGCCAGCATGGGCATACGCATAGAACCAACATCCAGTCTGTCTCTGGGTTTGGATCTGTGGGATGTGAAGATGGCAAACCAGATCGCGCAATTGCCTGAAGCGATCGTCTTTGGTCATCCTGAGCGTTATCAAAACCTGTTCTCAACTTTCTATGAACCAGGTCAGGGTGGCAATATCCTGGTCGGCACCCTGCCTTCCTACAATATTGCGAATGCCCATTATCGCGGCATAGACTGGGACCACAGCTTCAAGACAGCAACACCTTTGGGCAAGCTGGCTTTGAACTGGACAGGCACTTATATGCTGATGTCTGATTTTGATATTCCAGGTAGCCCGACGGTGCACAGTGTTGGTCGCTACGATGAAAATAACGCGGTGGCTTTCCGTGTCATCAGCAAACTGGTGGCAACGTTGAAGACCTCAGACATTTTCACTCACGCACTGACGATGAATTATCGCTCCGGCTATCACGATGCATCAGCTTCTGTGCGTGAAGTGAATGCGAATGGCAGCTTTGGTGATTTTGCCACGGTCAAACGCGA
This sequence comes from Pseudomonadota bacterium, assembly GCA_040390835.1. Taxonomy (GTDB): domain Bacteria; phylum Pseudomonadota; class Gammaproteobacteria; order Burkholderiales; family Burkholderiaceae_D; genus Undibacterium. Next base: position 72,451 of record JAZJXP010000035.1, on the reverse strand, counting down.
TGTTTCGTCTTACACCACCTTTGACTGGCAGACACGGGCACAATTGCGCAAAAACCTGGCGTTCACCGTGGGTGTGCGCAATCTGTTCAACGTCAACCCGCCTTTGTCACTCAAAGAAGGCAATGGTGACCAGGTTGGTTACGATGGCCGTTACACCGATGCACTGGGCAGGACTTTCTACATGACAGGTTCGTATAACTTCTGATCTGACTTTACTAATCCGTACCCTGAAGAGTAGTTTGAAGACATGCAGGGTACGGTTAGTGCTGTAAATTGAAATAGGCGTAAGCCAGGGCTGCCGCAATAAACAGGAAGATATAAATACCCAATGCAGAACCCTGATTTTGCGCCGGGCTGCCAGGGCGGCGGGGTTTATCAGATTTACTTGCCGCGTGTCGTCTTTTGTCCGTATCGATGGCCATCAAGGCCAGGATAGGCTCAGGATCAAGTTTGACCAGCTTCGCATATGCGCGTGTGAAGCCTTTGACTATCGCCGCCTCAGGCAGGGCGGGATAGTCGTCTTTTTCCAGCGCGATGATTTGGCGTGGTGCCATTTTTAGCTGAGCAGCAACTTGCTCAACTGACCAGCCCAGTGCAATGCGTCCAGCCGCCAGTTTGGCACCTGGTGAGGCGGCCAGTCTTTGTGCTTCGGCTTCAATCAAATCTGCGGCAATCGGTTGACCCAGACGGGATTCGATCAATTCCTGATAATGAAACGTACCAGTGACTTCTGACAGGACAGGCTGACTATGTTCAGAATCTTTCATTACCCTGGCCTCATATATATAACCAATCTTTTTCCAAAACAATTACGCAAAATGCATGCCATTGTATAAATGGCAGCAAACTATAGCAGTGAACTGAGCAGATCATGCTCAAGCTCATATCGGTGGTGCTTTACTTATAGGACTTACGCAAAACCGCCCCAGCTGCGTTGCAGCTCCTAGCCGTACTAAAGTACTGTCTTCGTCGCTGCGCCTTGCCGGGACAATTTTGCGTAAGTCCCGACTTATTTACAAAGGTGAAAATCGATATTTAATTGATATCAAGTGTCGCACTTTGTCGCAATGTGTACTGCAAACAGCAAAACTTGGCCCCGCTGAGTCGCCGATTTCATGATAATCGGGTAAGCTGCGAGTTCATGTTGACATGGCAAGATATTAACTTGGTGGTAGCCGCAGCAAATAATCATTAATTTGCGCAGTTGATACCATAATTGTTGCCTGGTTCAGCATAAAAAGCACTGTCGTAAGATTATCTCAAACTGCCTGTTCAGGATACTTATTTTATAGGCGATACAAAATGGTTTTGGAGTGCCACTAATGATTAAAATTGCCGTTGTTTCTTACAATAACGAAGCACCAGCCGATCCGGTTTCTGCGGTATTCGGCCCGGAACCAGCTACGATAGGACGAAATGTAGAGAATTTCCTTGCCCTGCCCGACCCAAAACACTTTGTTTCGCGTACCCAGGCCAATATCTGGAGTACCGGCACCCAGCACTTTATTACCAACCTCAGTCTGGCCAATCCTGTCTCCATTAACGGCAAGGAAATAGTGGCGGAGACTGTCGTTGAATTTCATGCAGGCGATCAAATACAAGTAGGTTTATACGTATTACGTGCCGAAGCTGCTGAATTTGCTGGTAATTCTATTGCTACTGAAGCCACAGTGCAGGCAGAAGCCGAGCCTGAGGTAAAAATAGATGAAGTAAAAAGTGATGAAGTAAAAAGCAACGAAATAAAAGCAAATATTCCGGCAGAAGTTCCGCCGCTCAGTCAGCCAGCAGCACGCCTGCAAGCAGGAAAAGACAGCCTGCCAGCACAACCGCCGCAATTCTTGTTACGTCCTGAAGCATCCACTCCACAGGCTGATACTGCCACTGACGTCGACACCAAGCCGCTTGCTCAGGCTGAAGTGGCGGTCACGGATGCACAGTCACCACCATCACCCCAGGCAAGTGCAGCCAAGCCTGAAGCTGCCAAGGCAGCCACTGTAGTCAGTCACACAGCAGCTAACGCCAATGAACTGATGCAAGCCTTTTTGCAGGGAGCAGGTCTGCAGCAATTGAATCTGTCGTCCGGCCTGACGGTGGAGTTGATGGAAACCCTGGGCAAATTCATGGCGACCTCGGTTCAAGGGGCTATGGAAGAGCTTTCGCAGCGTGCCTTATTGAAGCGTGAAGTGAAAGCAGAAGTAACCATGGTTGTCTTAAGGGAAAACAATCCTTTAAAATTTTTTCCTGACAGTAAAACCGTGCTGACCCAGATGCTGCGTAAAAAGATGCCAGGCTTTATGGCACCGGCTGAAGCGATGGAAGATGCTTTTTTTGACATACGTACCCATCAAATGGGAGTGGCCGCAGGTACCCGTGCCATTACGGATGCCATCCTGAAGACCTTGCAGCCCAGCCATGTGGAAGCGCAATTGGGCACGCCTGGCCTGATGGACCAGATCAACCCGGCACGTCGCAAGGCGGCCATGTGGGATCAGTTTAATGCCTTGTATGACGGTATTTCGTCAGGCAAGAAAGATGAATTTCAGGCAATGTTTGGCAAGGAATTTTTGCTTGCCTATGAAAAAGAAGTAGAAAAAGCAGAGTCAAACCGCTAGTTTTCTGTGCATAAACCTAACCTTAGCCTAGCCATGCATCTGGACACTGCGCAATTTACTGCCATTGGTACCCGCAAAACCAATGAAGATGCACTGGCCTGGGCAAACGAGGACGAACTTGCCTGTTTTGTCCTGGCTGACGGTACCGGTGGTCATTCCGGTGGTGAAATCGCGGCCAGGCTGGCAATTGATGCTGTCATAGAGAAATTTGTGCAGGAAGCCTCTTTCAGTGCCAGGGCTTTGCGCTCTTATCTGGATTGGGCCATCCTGAAAGTGGCACAAAGCAAGCGCGATAATCTGAGTCAGCGGGAAATGAGCACCACCATTGCCGCGATACTGATAGACCAGAGCAATCGCTGTGCTCTATGGGCGCATATGGGGGATACCAGGATCTACCAGTTTCGTCAGGGCAGGATCAAGGCAGTGTCAAAAGACCACAGCCAGGCCCAGCGCCTGGTGGATGCCGGTATGGCCGACCAATCACGCATACGCCAGCATCCCCATCGCAACAGGCTGTTTGCTGCCATAGGCGCAGAAGGCGACAACGCCCCCGAAGTGACGGCAGATGCCCTAGAATTACATAACGGCGATGCCTTTCTCATGTGTACCGATGGTTTCTGGGAATGGGTACTTGAGCATGAAATGGAATTTTGCCTGGCAACGACCAACAGTAGTGAGGCTTGGTTAAGTAAAATGAATGCCATTGCAGAAAAAAATATTAGTACGTCAAAGGCAATTAACAGGGATAATTTCTCGGCTTTTGCAATTTGTCTGTATGACGAACAGGTAAAACGCTGAATTAACGCGAACTGGAAGCCGGGAATGTGAATAACACGCCGCTTCTGCTTCTATAAAGAAACTAAGATCCGAGTCAGCCTTGAACACAGAAAAAGTACTCGCCACTGCAGCACCAACTGCATTTCATGCAGGTACCGAGAATTGTCTCGCTGTCGGCACGCGGCTAAATGACTTTGAAATCACCGGTGTTTTGGGTGAGGGTGGCTTTGGTATTGTGTATCTGGCATTTGACCATTCCCTGCAGCGTACGGTTGCCATCAAAGAATACATGCCAGGTGCGCTGGCCGGTCGTTCCGCCGATACCAGCGTCACCGTCCCGTCAGAACGGCATAAAGCCACCTTTGAAGCCGGTTTGAAGAGCTTTATCAATGAAGCGCGCCTGCTGGCACAATTCGATCATCCTTCGCTGGTCAAGGTGTACCGCTTCTGGGAAGAAAACAAGACCGCCTACATGGTCATGCGTCATTACGACGGCCATACCCTCAAGCAAATCGTCAATAAACGCCCCAAGCTGGTGACCGAGGCCTGGTTGAGGTTCATCTTCAAACAGATACTTGAAGCACTCGATACCTTGTACCGCTCAAAGATTTTGCACAGGGATATTTCACCTGACAATATCATCGTACAAAAGAATGGCGTGGCAGTCTTGCTGGATTTTGGCTCAGCCCGCCAGATCATTGGTGACATGACGCAAGGCATGACGGTCATCCTCAAGCCCGGTTACGCACCGATTGAGCAATATGCTGATGATGTAGAAATGCCGCAAGGTTCGTGGACAGACATCTATGCCCTGGCAGCCGTCATGTATTTCGCCATCATGAAATCGCCACCGCCGATATCGGTAGGCCGGGTCGTGAAAGACACCATGATGCCCTTACAGGACGGTGAGCATGCAGGTTTCAGCTCCAAGTTCCTGAAAGGCATAGACCTGGCACTGGCGATACAGCCGGGGGACCGGCCGCAAAGCATGGAAGAATTCCGCCAGCTATTGGGCATCAGTTCCTTTGCTTCAGTGCGCAAATCCCGCAAGGGCAGGGAAGAACATACGGCAGGCATACAGGCAGAGGGTCTGGATCAAATCCATGTCCTGCCAGTCAAAGATAGTAGCGCAGTAAAAACTCACAGGCCGGAAACCAGAACTGCAGAAGCTGGAGCAAGCGTACAAGCCAAGTCTGGCAAGCTTTTGTTCCCCCTGCTGGCGGTAGCCGCAGTACTGGTACTGGTGATAGCCTATTTAGCCAGTCGCCAGGGGGCGAATAAACCTGGACAAACGCTGCTTGCTGCTCCAGCCCCGGCTTCTACTGTTGCATCTGTGCCGCAGTCAGTGCCCACTCCGGCATCTGCTGCCGTGGTTGCCCCAGTTGAAAAACCTGCAGTGGCTGCTGCCAGCAATGCCGCAGCTGCCAGCGTAGCAGTAGCGGCAGATAAGCCTGATCCAGAAAAACTGGCGTGGGACAAGCTCAAGGACGATAATACTGTTACGCTGGAAGCGCTGAACGCATTTTTGCAGCAATATCCCCAGGGTAAATTTACCGATGTTGCGCAAGCACGCCTGAAGGAAGTGAAAGCGGCAAAGGCTTTGGCGGCCAGCAAGCTTAACCTCAAACTGGCAATCAAGCCCTGGGGCACGGTTTTTGTTGATGGCGTACAGCAAGGAGCAAGTCCGCCTCTCAAGCATTTAAGTCTGGCTGCAGGCAAGCATAAAATCAGGGTAACCAACCCTGGTTTCCCTGATTTTATTACTGAAATCGAAGCAGGGAAAAGTAATACTGCAACCATCGAACATGAGTTCACGAATAAGTAAAGCGCAATAAAAATGAATAAATTAGCCCAAATGCTGTATGCGACGGGCCTGGTGGTGGCGTGTACTATCTTGCAGGGCTGTGAAACGCCGCCCAAACAGGCACCTGCTCCCAAGCCTGTGGTGAAGCCAAAAGAACTTCCACCACCGCCACCTCCGCCACCAACTGAGCCCGCAGTCCCCTTGCTGAGTTCTGATGTGCAGGCGCTGAAAGATGGTACGGCCCTGTATGATGGTGGTGACTACAATGGTGCCATCAAAAAACTGAGTGGCAATGAAATCTGGAATGGGCATAACAAGGACGTGCAACTGAATGCCCTGAAGCTCATGGCCTTCAGTTATTGCGTCACTTCCCGCACGCAGTTATGCCGTCAGCAATTTGACAAAGCCTTGAAGCTGGACCCGGCTTTCAATTTGTCGGCAGCTGAAATTGGTCACCCAGTCTGGGGACCGGTATTTTTGAAATCAAAAAATGCGGTCAAGGCACCGGCGCCTGTCAAGAAAAAGGAAAGCACTGCGGTAAGCAAGTAAGCAAAAAATAAGCAGTAATTGAGCAGTAAGTGAGCCGGTGGGTGAGTAACTACTACCGGCGTCTGGTATGCCGGTAGCAGATATCAATCAGGACCAAACGGCGCATCGACTGCATGGCTTTGGCCGGTGAACCAGCGTGGCCCCTGTTCTGTCATATAAAAGTGATCTTCCAGGCGTATGCCGAATTCGCCTTCTATACAGATCATGGGTTCATTGCTGAAGCACATGCCAGCTGCCAGTGGCTGCTGATTACCTTTGACCAGATAAGTCCACTCATGGATGTCCAGGCCTATACCATGGCCGGTGCGGTGCGGCAGCCCCGGTAACTGATAGTCAGGGCCAAAACCGGCCGCCGCCAACACTTGCCTGGCGGCTGCATCAACTTGCTCACAAGGCACGCCGATTTGTGCTGCATCAAAGGCTGCTGCCTGGGCGGCTTTTTCCAGCTCCCATATATCACGCTGACGCTGGCTAGGTTTGCCAAACACATAGCTGCGGGTGATGTCCGAGTTATAGCCATGCAGTTTGCAGCCGGTGTCTATGAGTACCATGTCACCTTCACGTAAAAATTGCTCACCATCCGGGCCATGCGGCATAGCAGTGGCGGCACCAAAGCTGACGATACAAAACGTCGATGCGCTGCCGCCATAGGCGCGGTGTGCCTGGTCAATAAATCGGGCAACTTCAAAAGAAGAAATCCCTTCATGCAGAATTTTTGCCGCCTTCTTTTGCACTTCCAGCGTCAGGTTCTTGACCTTTTGCATGATGGCCAGCTCGGCTGCTGATTTATGCATGCGGCATTCAGCGGTGATGCTGGCGGCATTGATGATTTTTGCCAGCGGCAAGACGCGGCGCAAGCCATCGAAGACAAAGAAGGGCGCATTTTCATCGAGTGCGATGGTCGTACTCTTATAGCCAGAATCTTGCAGGCAGGCTTTGACCAGCAGGCATGGGTCATCTTCTTCTTGCCACAGTCGGATGTCGGCATCTGCGCCCAGGGTTTCGCGCAGTTTGGAATCTTCAAATGCTGGGCAGACATAAGTCAGCCTGGCGTCTGGTGTCATGACCACTGCCGTCAGGCGCTCACTGGGATACCAGCGCAGGCCGGTGAAATAATACAGGCTGCTGCCAGCGGGCAGGACCACGGCATCTACGCCATTTTGCTGCATCAGTCTGGCGGCTTTTTCTACTCTGGTCTGGCGCTCTGCCGCACTGATGGGGCTGACATCGCTCAAGTCTGTCTGGATGCTGGCTAATTCTGTGGCTATTGTGGAACCGCCTATGCCAAAGTTCATATTTCTGCCCATGCGAAAGAAAAAAGAGGGATCAGCATAAGTCTTGTTGTGAGGTTTGTCTTGATCATTTTCAATCTGGATCATGCGGAAATGGGCATAGAAAAAGACAAATCCCGGCGCTGCATACGCCGGGATTCGTGGATAATTCCCCGCAAGAGAGGGTACTATCTTTTTTGCCTTACTTGAATTTATAGTTCAAATTCATATAGACATAGCGTCCGCGAGGATTGCCCCAGCTAGAGTTGTAACCCATGCTGGAGGTCGCATCAAATGAAGGATCGCGATTAAACAGATTATTCGCACCTGCGCGCAACACCATATTTTTCCAGCCTGAATACGACATGGATGCATCTATCGTCGTCATAGGCGATACCACGCCACCATTGGTGTAGAGATCGTACCAAGAGTTGATGACCAGGTTAGGCGTGCGGTCTATGCGGAAACCAGCAGTATAATTTGCCCGTGTTGTCGCCGACCATGGACCCATATCCCAACTGACCCCGAGATTTGCCAGCAAGCGCGGGTTATTATATTCACCCGTATCACAAGACGTATTGTCGGGACAGTTGATATACACATTGTCCGCCAATAATTTGGTGTTGTACTTGATGGTATAGGTGGCTTCACCGGAGATCTTGAATTTGCCAAAATTTGGTGTGCGCAGGGTGTAGGCAAAATCTGCATCTATACCAGAGGTATGTGCTTCAAAGCGATTGACGAAACCCGTGGTCAGCGCTTTCAGTTGGCCGCGCAATGGACCCAGGCGTGCTTTGTCTGCTGCAGACAAAGTTGCATAGGCAGCGATGTCTTCTGGTGTAACTGCGGCACGGGTGACGTTGGCCTTGTAGGCGCCATCTTCATTACCCAGGACTGTCACTGTATCAAGGACATCAATCTTGTTGCTCCATTTGATGTCAAAGTAAGTCATGCCCAGGCTCAAGTCCTTGATAGGCTCAAACACAAAACCGATATTGTATTGATTGGACTTTTCGGGCTTCAAGTCCTTGGTCCCGGCATTTTTTGTATTGACCTGGGTGCTGCAAAAGCGATCAAAATAAGAATCCCCGCCAACACAGCGTTTGATATCGTTGACTGTATAGAAAACGTCACGACCCTGGCTGAAGCGTTGCGGCAACGACGGTCCCACCATGCCGGTACTGTAATTCGCGCGTAACAGGAAGGTTTTATCCGCGTTCCATAAGACACCAAGTTTAGGGTTGGTGGTGTTGCCGGCCAGTTCATAGCGATCATGACGGACAGCTGCTTGTACTTCAAGATTCTTTAGCACAGGTATGCGCATTTCGCCGTACAGGGCTGACAGTGATTCTGAACCACGTATGGCAGGAAGCACAGCGTATTTTGCCAGCAGACCCTGTTGCCAGTCACTTGAGGGATTGTAATCCAGTGAATTCTTACGGAATTCGGAGCCTATGGAGACGCCAATTGCACCACCTGGCAAGCTACCGAATTCTGTAGAAGTTTGCAGCTTGATCGAGTCAGACTTGCTCTTGGCTTTGACATACATATTGCCAGCCAGCTCATTGATCAGGGCAGCCGGGTTTTTGTTTGCGCCGAAAGGATTGTAGCGGCCATCTTCTATGGCTTTATTGAAGGCTTCCAGCTTGTAAGAGCCCAGAGTAGTGGCATTAGTGTCTTCCACAGTATGGGCAAGTGTTACTGACCAATCCCACGTGCCAACCTGGCCTTTCAATCCGCCAACCAGCCACAGGGTATTGAGATCCGTTTCCAGGCCGCCTTCACCAGGAAAGTTGGCTCTGATCGTCACAGTCTTGCCATAAGTGTTGAAGGGATTACTGGCGGGGACAGAAATATTGCCGCGGTCGCGGTTTTGCAGCCAGGATGTTTCGCCATAGATGCGTTTGTGATACTTGGTCACAAAGGCTGAAGCAAATGCCGTCATCTCTGGACTGATGTCCCAGTTGGCATTGAGCGTTCCACCAAAGCGCTGGGTGGGTTTGACCAGGTCGGAAAACTCGGCAGTGCCGTGCAAGCAGCCATTCCGGATCGCGGATGGGAACCAGTCTGCGCCGCTAGGGTAGGGCATCTGGGCGCTTTTGGCACATTCCGGATCAGGGAACCGGTTTGAACCAATGGCCAGTGTGCCTGGTCCAGCCTGTCCATTTGCGATCGCGCCATAGACGTTGGCATACTGCACGCCGCCGGGTTTGTTGGTGAAGTCTATATGATTGGCCCAATCACGATCCACACCACGTATGCGTTTTTGCTCTTCAGCCGATAAGCTGTACGATATATTGTATTTATCCGTAGCGCGGTTACCAAAGCCACCAGTCAGGGAGAATTTGCTGACATCGCCACCACCGCTTGTAGTTTTACCATAGCCGGCGCTGACCTCTAATCCTTCGTAGTTGCTACGCATGATAAAGTTGATCACGCCACCTACAGCATCCGTGCCATAAATGGCTGAAGCACCATCCTTGAGCACTTCTATGCGTTCAATTGCAGCCAGCGGGATGGAGTTGATGTCGACCGATGTAAAACCGTCAGAATCATCCGAACCCGAAACTGGCAGGCGATTGCCATTAAGTAAAATCAAGGTGGGCATGCCGCGCAGGCTGGCAGTTGCCGCACCATTCCTGAAATTATTGCCGTCCGTGAATTCTGAGCCGTTACCGCCAGCAGAAGTCAGGTTGCGCATCAAATCCAGCACTGACTCTGCGCCGGAGCGCAATATCTGTTCCTTGGAGATAACGGTAATAGGCGAAACACCTTCCACTTCCAGGCGTTTGATATTTGAACCGGTCACGACCACTTTTTGTACTGGCGCAGCATCTTGTGCATAGCTGCTTTGTAGTCCTATCAGTGCCAGGGAAATGGCCAATGCGGATTTTTTCATGTTGGGTAAAGTTTTCAAAGTATGCTCCATAGTTTTGAGGTTGCCCTCTGTCTCACCATTCAATCCCTCAAATGAACAGCCACCTCCATTTCACTTTGCGTCAGCACGTGTGTATGGATATCTTCCGGGTCTGGCTCTTGATTTTTCTGTTATCAGGCAAGGCCAGCCTTCTCTTTATGTAGTGCAAATCCATGCTCGGCTTTTCACTCTGCTTCTGACTGCAGTAATGGTTTTCGCCGCCAGCATGTCATTGCTGATCGCCATCAGAATCGGGATAAAAACAAGAAATTCAAATTCTGGCGGGACTCAAATGTACCAATATAAATATATTTAAGGTATATTAATAAAATATTTGAGACATATTTACAACGAACTGATATCAAGATATAAATCTTGTTTGCAGAAGAGAAATGAAAAAAGGAGATGGAGTTGAAAATCAGAAATAGTGGAGTGCTGGTCTTGCCTTTGCTGGCTTTAGGACTGGCCGCCTGCAGTACAAATCCGCAGAAAATAATCAGCGAGCGTGACCAGCAAATACAAAAAGTGCTGACGCATGTACATCAATGCAGCCCGACGCTGAGCCTGCGTTCACAAGCCTTGACGCCAGATGATGAACACAAGTCTTGCCAGATGCTGGGGGCGCTGGAGCAGCAGTTTCATGGCATCTTTGGCACAGCAGGCAAACCGGTAAAGGATGACCACAATGGCAGCCTGAGGGCCAACATCTATCAGTCCAAAGAAGACTTCATCAAATATGCGACACAGCACTTTGATATGCCCACCAATAATGGCGGCATGTATCTGGAGGGCTATCCAGAACGTCCGGGCAATCAGGCCGAGTTTGTAGCGAACCAGAAAAAAGATGGCAGCGTCCTTAATCTGGGTCACGAGTACGTACATTATCTCGATGGTCGTTTCAATCTGTATGGCGACTTTTGTGCCAACCTGCATGACTCGCATGCGCCGCCAGAAAACTGCGCCAAGCCTGCGCCACTGACACCTTACCTGGTGTGGTGGACTGAAGGCATCGCAGAATATATATCCAAGGGTAAGGATAATCCGTCTGCGATCAAGGTTGCTGCTGAAAAGAAATACGTGCTGAGCCAGCTATTCGATACCGGCTATGAAAATAATAATGGCACCGAGAGGATATACGGCTGGGGTTATCTGGCAGTGCGCTTCATGATGGAAAAACACCGGCCAGAGATAGACCAGATGCTGGTATTCACACGCATTGGTGATTACCCGCGTTATCAATCCCTGGTCCGGTCCTGGGGTAGCAGTATGGATAAAGAGTTTGCGGCATGGCTCGATAATCTGAGCAAAGTGTAGTTAAAAGAATGAGGCCGGGCATTCGCGCCCGGCTTCATTTTTACCAACTGCATTTCAGTAACCAGCAGATTTTGATTTTCTAGGCACCGGCACAAAATCAAATTGCCACTTGATGGGAGCTGACTGATCATTGACTTTGATAGTCTGGCTCAGGGCCGGTTTGATGCTGCCCATATTAGGATGCCAGGCTTTGATTTCGTAATTGCCATCGGGCAGTTTATCTAGCGTGGCGTTACCGCTCTGGTCGGTCTTGACGAAGTAAGGCGTGTCCAGCACCAGTACATAGGCACGCATCCAGTTATGCAAGAGGCAGTAGACGATGACGATGCCGGGTTTGTCGAAGATGACTGGTGGCGGCACCACGCCGCGCTCATAAGTCTTGATCTCAAATTCCTTGACTGCCGAGAAGGACTTTACATGATGTTCCATCTTGTCATAGTTGGGGAACTTGACTTGCGAACCCGTGCGTATCGCCGTCACATAAGGTGAGAACTGCATATCGTTTTGCGATATGGTGGCTTCGGTTTTCTCTGACGCAGGCAAGGGTATACCTACCGGTGTCGCGTACACCACCACATCACTCATAGGGCTGCCATTTTTATCGACAGCCTGGAAATTCAGCCTGGCTGCATGCGCCAGCATGGGCGAGCTTGCGGCCAAGGCCATCGCCAGGGTAAGTAACAGGCGATATTTTTGCAGAAATAATAGCTTCATCTTGTTTCCAGCCTGTATATTTTAGTGCTTACTTGGTGACGATAGGTCGCTGCATAGGTGCCAGCCTGGCGATCAGCCTGTTTTGTATTGATGATGGCACCTGATGTTTTTCCATGGCGATTTGCAAATCTTCTGCCAGGGCATTGAAATGGGCATTGGTGACTTGTAAATCCTTGTGCACGTCCTCCATACTGCGACCACTATATTTGCAAGGGCCGCCGCTGAGTTCACAGAATTGTTCAGTCAGCAGGCTGGCCAGTCTTTCAGTATCGGTCTCTTTGAAAGCCTTGTTGATGCGCGCATCTTCCAGCACGATGGCGACGAAGGAATTGACGAAAGTGCTGATACCAGTTTTGCCGCCCAGGCTTTGATACAACGTGTCATTGCCGCTTTGCGCATGCGTGGACAAGCTGCTAAGCAAGAAGAGGCCGATAGCGATTTTGCTGATACGGGAGAGAATTGTATTCATGATGTGATCTTTCTACTTTCTAATAAGGAGCTGTCAGTGGCACTCAAAATCCGGTTTGCAGGGACAAGTACCAGCCACGCTGATTTTTAGGATTGAAGATGGTGATGTCACCCAGCGTCGCATAGGCGGCTGTGACAGACACATTCTTGGTCGGGAACCAGGCCACGAAGACATCGTAATAATCTTTTTCATTATCCGCGCCCAGATTGCGCGGCTTCATGCGATATTCAGCACCGACTGCCAGTTTGCGGTTGATCAGGTAAGCGACTGAGGTTTCCAGCATGGGTTTATAACTGTCTTTCTTGTCGCCGCCAAATCCCAGTATGCCCATCTGGTTAGCCTTGGTCATGCGCAAGGTACCGTTCAGCAGCAGGCTTTGTTCCAGCAAGATCTTGGTGGCGGAGACATAGTAGTCAACACCGCTATCATCCTTGGCACCCAGTTGTTTGACATTCGTTACACCCAGAGCGCCCAGACCACCTATGCCCTTGTTGCGCTTGTACATGGCGCCGACTGCAATTTGTGGCAGCCAGCTGTCTTGTTCATATACCGCATCGCCGACGACTTTGACTTTGACGCCAAAAATATCCTGTTTGATATTCAGGGCATTCAGGGGTGCCAGTGAGCCGGTAAATTCCTGGCTGGCGAGCGAAAGCTCTACCCGGTCGGCGATGCCGACAGCGACGCCATAGGTTTTCAGGCTGTAATCCTGGGTGTTGACTTGGGTGTAGTGGGCATTGGCACCATAACTGTCACGGGTGCCGTAACCCGTGATCAAAGCCCATGGAGTGAGGCCACCACCGCCAGCACCTTCGAGCTGGCTGACGCCGCCGGTGGCGGTCAATTTGCCCATATCGGGTTTCAGCATATCCTGGGCTTGGCTGCTTTGCATGTAAGCAGCGCTGCAAGCCAACAGTGTCAGGGTGACGAGTTTTTTATTCATTTGCATCATATCTCCTCTTGATCAAGCGGCAATCCCGCACGAAAAACCGTGCATCTGCTGTGTATACGAAGACGACTGAAAATCAGATTCAGAATTAATGCAAAAAAGAGAGGAAGTATTACTGTTTTGGTTTGGGAAAAACGATATCGCGTTTCATTGGTGCCAGCAAGGCCATCAGACGATTTTGTGTGGCAGAAGGAATGGCCAGCTTATCCATGGCGATTTGCACATCTTCTGCCAGTGCATAAAATTGTGCTGCATTGATGCCCAGACCCTGATGCACGGTTTTCATGTCATCGCCTGTGTATTTGCACGGCCCTGCGCTGATGACGCAAAATTGCTCTTTGAGTAATTGTGCCAGCCGGGGAATATTGGTTTCCTTGAACGATGCCTTGATACGCTCATCCTGCAGGATGATGAGCAAGGATTCATCGACGATCTGGCTGATGCCGCTTTCACTTCCCAGGGCCTGATACAGAGTTTGCGGTGCCGACTGGGCGCAGGCAGGAGAAGTTGCGGTCACTACGGTGAATAGCAACGATGCCAGAACAGTGCAAGATTTAATGATATTCATGCGCACCTATCCTCAATTGCCAATTTGCAGTGACAAATACCAGCCGCGCTGGTTTTTGGGATTGAAGACAGTGATGTCACCCAGGTGCGCATAAGCCAGTGTCAGTGAGACTGCTTTACTGGGGAACCAGGCCAGAAAGGCATCGTAATAGGCTTTTTCATTATCAACTGCCAGATTTTGCGGTTTGCTGCGGTATTCCAGACCGGCCACCAGCTTGCGGTTGATCAGATAGCCAACCGAGACTTCAGGCAATAACTGATAGTGGTTGCGCTTGTCACCACCAAAACCCAGCAAGCCCATCTGGTTGGCCTTACTCAGACGTAAAGTGCCATTGATGAGCAGACTTTGATCCAGTCTCAGCTTGGTGGCAGACAGATAGTAATCCACCCCACTGTCACCCACTGCACCCAGTTGTTTGACACTGGTGATACCCAGTGCCTCCAGACCTTTGACTGCGTGATTGCGCTTATACATGGCACCGATGGCAACTTGTGGTTGCCAGTTGTCCTGATCGGTGACCAGATCACCCGCGACTTTGAGTTTAATGCCGACGATGTCCTGTTGTAATTCCAGTTTGTCCAAAGGAGCCAGGCTGCCATTGAATTTCTGTGTTGCCAGAGACATTTCAAGTCTGTCCGCGATACCCACTGCAACACCTGCAGTTTGCAAGCGATAGTCCTGGGTGTTGACCTGGGTAATGTGTGCATTTACGCCATAGCTGTCTTCGCTGCCATAACCAGTGATGGTCGCCCAGGGCGTCAGGCCACCTCCGCCTGCACCTTCCAGTTGTATGGCACCACCGGTCGCCAGCAACCTGCCTTTGTCGGGCAGGGGCAGGCTTTGTGCAGTTGCTGCACTGGCGTATGCCATGCAGCTTACTTGCAGACCGACAATGAGGTAGAGTTTCAGGTACGGCATGAATGCAATTCTTGGCGGCTTGTCCCGGTAATCCAGCTTGCGGCTGTGGCTGGGTTTCTTTATACAAGTTAGTCAGATGTTGCACAAGACCAATTAACGCTTTGCCACAAGTGTGTCAGGTTTGTGAATTGCAGTTTCTCGAACCGCAGGTTTGAGTCTGGCTTGTGCCTTTGCCTGGCCAAGCCTGGCTGCTTCTTGCAAATCGGCCTGTTCTTGCGCACCTTGCAGCATAGCCAGTTGGGAGAAAAGATTCAATGCGAGATGATAGTCATGTCTGTCGAGGGCAACGTCAGCAAGGACGCTGATGGTCAATGCATAATTGCGCGAGCCGGTTAGCCTGGATAACTGTTCCAGTGCTTCATGCAATATTTGATCAGCCGCATCGAGTGAGCCCATTTTGCGCAAAGTGTCGCCTATTTGCATCAGGCAGTTCCCTATGCTCGGTGCCCAGCCCGTAGGTTTGGCCAGCTTCAATGCCTTTTGCAACCACTCCAGTGCGGTTTCAAAATCATTTGCCTTGCTGTAGCTATAACCTATATTCGCCGCTGTCAGGATGGCGCGCCGTATCTGGCCAGAATCGAGACAGGCTTGATATGCCTTGCTTAAGTGCAGCACCGAATCGTCCAGCTGACCATTCAAGCCTGCATGCAAACCGAGAAAATCATCCATCAAGGCCGTCAGGCCAGGGTGGATTTGCTTAGGGGGATTTCGGGAGCCGAAATGGCGGTCAAAGTAAGACTTGGCCAATTTGTCATCGCGCATGACCGCAACCCGGGCCAGGGCGGCAGCCGTACATAGCTTGCGCAAGATATCATCTCCCTTGCTGGCTTCATCGATGGAAATGGCCATTTCTATGTCGCATTCCACATGCTTGCCCTGATCCGAGAAGATGAAGCCCAGGATGCGGTGGGCATCGCTGAGTGCGGCTGGGTCCAGATGTACATCGGGGTGGCGCAGTATCGCGTGGATGATTGCCGCTGCACTGTCAAGATCGGCATGCAGCCATTTTTCTTCAGCCCTGATCAATTGCAGGCGCAGGTAGACCAGCGCCTTGTCAGTGTCCGTTCTGGCCGAGGTATTCAGTAATTTGCTGACTTGCTCGCACAAGTTCAAAGCGCGACTGCTATCGCGCTGACGCAGGTGCCAGGCCAGTGTGAGCAACTCGTCAAGTTGTTCTTGCACCACCGTTCCGGTCAAGAGCTGCTCTAACCGCGTAACTTCACTATCGGTGGCGTATAAGTCCATAGTATATTGGTTGCTCAAAAGAAATTTTTCATGAGAGTAACCGATTCAATTAATTAAAGAAATGGATGAAATTTAAGCTGGCATTAGTATTTGACCTGGTCAGGCCAGTTCATTTACCACAATACGCAAGATTTAATCTCTGTGTTGCCACATAAGATGGTTTTAACAATTTTTAACGGTATATACTAAAGCCCCTGATTTTTCTTCATTGAATAATTAATTGGCATTTCGGCTACAGGCTGGATAGCTTGAAGTGCCTGGAGATGCAAGGCAATTCAGGGCAATGCAGGACAGAACACCGAACAGAAATTTCCGATAGCTTTTTTTGAGCCCCATTGAGCCCAAGTATGAGTCGTTCTTCTTTGCGTCGAGAACTGGTGATACCCATCATTGTCCTGGTGATAGGGGTGTCTGCCGCTATAGGCTGGGTCTCCATGAAGGCCGGGACAGATGCCGTCTATACGCTGACGCAGCGCATACTTGGCGACATGGTCAACCGCATCAATCTGGCGACCGAAAAACATCTGGATGGTGCCCTGATTGCGCTGGAGTCAGTAGCGCCCAGTCCTATCAATTTACCCAAAGAACAGAATTTTTCTGCTGACATGAAATCCCTGGAAGAGAAATTCTGGGCTGCCAGCGGCTTGTTCATGGACGTCAACAACTATGTCTACTTTGGTGGCAGTGACGGGCGTTTTGTCGGTGT
This sequence comes from Pseudomonadota bacterium, assembly GCA_040390835.1. Taxonomy (GTDB): domain Bacteria; phylum Pseudomonadota; class Gammaproteobacteria; order Burkholderiales; family Burkholderiaceae_D; genus Undibacterium. The sequence continues at coordinate 55,638 of JAZJXP010000035.1, read as the reverse complement.
CTATAGAATTTCCAAGGAAATGGTGCAATTGTTCTGGCGTGAGCCTGACGGCGACAAGCGCACGGTCTATCGCGTCAGCCATGTCGGTGACCGCTCGAATGTCTTGCGCAGTGATGATTTTGATCCGCGTCTACGTCCCTGGTACAAAACTGCGCAAACTTCGGAAAGACCGGTCTGGTCAAAAATCTATAATAATTTTTCTTTCCACTATCCGACCATCACGCTGGCAAAAGCCGTTTATCACAAGAACCATGAATTTGCTGGCGTCATGGCAACTGATCTGACGCTCAAGGAATTATCCAATTTCTTGCGCAAGTTGGAAATCAGCAAGAACAGCGTCGCCTATATCGTCGATGCGGATGGCTATATCGTTGCCACGTCTGGACAAGAACTGCCAGAGCGCACTGTCAATGGCACCCCAGAACGCATGCGTGCCATCGACATGAAAACGCCGCTGATCAGTGAGACATTTCAGCGCGTAGGCAGCATGAAACTGCAGTCCACCCAGACCCATTCCATGGAGCTCAGCAACGGCACCATCGATGTGGCGATTTCACCTCTGGGTAATAAGCAGGGCTTGAACTGGCTGACCGTGGTAGCGGTGCCGCGTGCCGATTTCATGAGCAGTATTAACCAGGGTTTCATGCAAAGCATGGTGATCGCGCTGGCATGCATCATCTTTGCATTGACCATAGGTCTGACCATCGTTGAGCGTGTGATACGCGATATCCGCAAGCTGACTTCTGCGGCTGAAAAATTTGGTAATGGCGAACCCATGCCCAGCTTGCAAATCCGCCGCACTGATGAGATAGGTACGCTGGCCCAGACTTTTATCGAGATGGAAAACAAGCTGCGCTATGACAAACTGACGCAGGTGGCAAATCGTGAATCCTTGTTCACCCAGATTAATTACTTGCAAAAACAGGCGCTGGAAAATCCTGGTGCCAGCGAAGGTTTCACATTATTGTTCATCGACCTGGACCGCTTCAAATACATCAATGACAATCATGGTCATGATGCTGGTGACAAGGCCCTGGTCGTCATCGCTGCCCGCTTGCGTTCAGCCATACGTGAAACCGATGAAGTCGCACGCTATGGTGGCGATGAATTCGTATTGCTGTTAAAAGACACCAAGAATTCCATCGACATCAACAATACCGTGGAGAAAATCTGCAATATTGTCGAACAGCCGATTGCGCTGGAAGACGTGGTTGTCAGCGTTGGCGTATCGGTAGGCTGGGCCAGCTTCCCTGAGGATGGCAGTGATTATGTGCGCCTCATTAAAATTGCCGACAGCCGCATGTATAACCGCAAGCGTGACCGTAAATCAGGTCAGTTCGTGCATCTGGCCTGAGTGTCTGGCCTGATTATGTGGCTTAAGTCGAGCTTAGTTGATTCTGTTCATCTTGCTGATGTTGCTGGTGTTGTTCCTGCCATTTGCTCAGCCAGGCTGGCATATCGGCTGAAGGCATGGGTTTGCTGATGTAATAGCCCTGGGCCTGATCGCAGCCCAGCTCTTTCAGCAAGTTCATGACTTCGATGTTTTCCACACCTTCGGCAACGACGCGCAAGCCCATATTGTGACCAAGATCAATGGTGGATTTGACGATCTTGGTGTCATCAATATCTTTTTCCATCTTGAGTACGAAAGATTTGTCTATCTTCAATTCATGGACAGGCAGGCGCTTCAGATAGGCCAGCGAAGAATAGCCGGTACCAAAATCATCGATCGATAATTCCAGCCCCATGGCATGCAACTTGTCCAGGGTCTGGAAAGCCCTGACCGGGTCATCCATGATGGCGCTCTCGGTAATTTCCAGGCAAAACGAAGCTGCTTTCACTTCATGATTTTGCAGTATCTGGGCAAATTTGCCGGGCAAGTCTTGATCCAGCAAGTCACGGGTAGAGATATTCACCGAGATTTTCAGATGTATGCCTTGCTGGTTCCAAGCATGGCAGACCCGCGCCGCCTCATTCATGACCCAGTGGGTTAGCTGACGTATGAAACCGGTTTGTTCAGCAAAGGGGATGAATTGGTCGGGGAAAATAAAACCACGCTCGGGATGTATCCAGCGCACCAGTGCCTCGACGGCGATCACCTGGTCATGGTCAAGACCGACTTTGGGTTGTACATATAAGCGGAAGGCTTGTTGTTCCAGAGCTGCCCGCAATTCACTGAGCAGTGACAGGCTTTGCTGGCTGGATTTATCGATGTCGGGTGAATAGATGACAGCGCCGCTATTGCCCTGTTTTGCTGCATACATGGCGACTTCGACACGGCTCAGCAAGCTCTGGGCATCGCCCGCATGTTCGGGGAAGCCGGCTATGCCTATGCCTGCTCCCAGGTCGACAGTCTGGTCCTCTATGGATATCGGCTTTTCCAAAGAGCGCAAAATACGGTTGGCCAGATCCAGTGCATTTTCTTTTGAGCTATTCGGTAACAGTATGGCAAACTCATCACCACCGAGGCGGGCTGGTTTGGTACCGCCAGCGCCTAGTTCAGCTGACAGGCGTATCGCAACCTGGTTGAGCAGGATATCGCCAAAGCGGTGTCCCATGACGTCATTCACATGTTTGAAACGGTCCAGATCCATCATCAGCACATAACAAGACTTTTCATGGGAACGTGCGCTGGCGATGGCTTCTTCCAGCATGTCGGTGAACAGGGCACGGTTCGGTAAATTGGTCAGGGTGTCCCAGTAAGCCAGCCTGCTGATTTCTTTTTCACGTTGGGCAATACCATCGCGCATGGTCATGAAGGTGCGCGCCAGATCGCCAATTTCGTCTTTTTGTTTGACGTTGATAGTAGCCGTGTAATCACCGGCACCCAGACTGCGTGCAGTTTCTGCCAGTTGCCGCACCGGACCGGTAATCCGGCGTGCAGTGATGGCGCTGATGATGCTGGCGACGACAGCAGCAAGTACCGTCAGGATCAAGAGATTGCGCTGCAATTCTTTATAAGGGGCGACTGCCTGGCTGATAGACAATTGCAGCACGGCGATGGTATTGAACTGTTCATTCTGAGCCAGTTTGAGTATGCGGGCACTGTACTGGTCATCATCGATTTGCAAGGCTGGCAGGTAGTTGACTTGCTTATCTGCGCTGGGTAATTGCTGCGCCAGTTTGCTGGCATTTTCATCACTGAGGCTGGAAACATTGGTTAGCCAGCCTCCCTGTTTTTCCGAGGTCAGCAAACTGATTTGCATGCGTGACAATTCATGCATATCAGTAACCAGAGCCTTGCCTATTGGGATGGCCATGACCACCCAACTGATGGTGACCGGAGCTTCAATAGGTACCACCACCATTTGGTAAGGCTTGCCATCGACAATTGCCGTACTGGCAGCGCTGCCGGTCTTTTCTGCTGTTTGTATCAGTGTCGCAACTGATTGTTGCAGGCTGCTGCTCAATTCATTATTCGTTCCATTGTTGCGGTTGGTTTTACTGGTATTTGAATAAGCTGTGATTTTTCTGTCCAGGCCAACCAGCATGGTCAGGTCTGAACCGATGCGATTGCCATGATTGGACAGGGTAGAGACAATGGTCTCGGTATCATGCGTGCCTATGGCTTCGCGAAAGGCATATTCCTTGGCCAGGACAATAGCACCCTGTATGAGTTTTTGTGCATTTTGATCCAGCAGGCGCAGCAGGAATTTTTCATTGATTTTCAAATTCTCTTCAACTGCATTACGCGCATTTCTGTCTATGGCATTGCCGATGGCAAAATAGGCTGCCAGTTGTACCGTCAACAGCAAGCCTATAAAGAGAGTGACAACCCGGCTTTCCAAACTATGCAAACGCATGAACTTTCCTCTTGATGTGCGCGGAAAAGTATTTCCTGCTTATCCATTTATTCTGTTTTGTATTCAGTTTCGGATTCAGTTTCGGATTCAGTTTCGTAATTAACCAGCCTTGTAATTTAATTTTACAGTCAGGTTGGGGCCATTGCTGTCGATTTGTATATTTTGTTCTTGTACCGGTACAGACGCCGGTTGCTTTGGGTGCCAGGTTTTCAAGACATATTTCCCGGCCGGAATGGCCGGTAGCCGGGCAGCACCACTCGCATCAGTCTTGGCAAAATACGGGGTATCTACAATATGTATGTAGGCAACCATCTGATCGTGGATATTGCAACCTACGATGACAGTACCTGATTTATCAAATATGACGGGTGCCGCAGGTTTGCCAGAGTACAGCTTCAATTCAAAGGGTTTGGCTGGCGAAAACGAATAGGCGTGATGCCTGACAGTGTCATTGTTGGGAAAGGAAATCGAGGTCCCGGTTTGCACCACCGTCACAAAAGGCATGAATTTTTTGTCTTTTTGCTGAATTTCAGCAGTGGCTGATTTGGCAATTTGTGGGTTGCCGGCAAGTTCTGCATAGACTACGGCATCCTGAACTGGCTGGCCGTTGCTATCCGTGACCTGGATTGCCGAATTGGCATGGGCTGCACCAGCCATGAGTTGGCTGGCTGCTACACAGACCAGACTGGCCAGAGTGGAAATGCAGGAATTGATTCGTAGACGATTCATGGCTACACTCCGGCAGAAATGCGGTTGAAATGAGTTTTGCTTATATTACTTTAGTTCGGTATCTCTATGAATCCCACACCTAATTGAAAGTAAGTGAAAATGAGTTTCACCTGATAATAAGTGCAATTTTGTAAAAATATGTCTCTGTATGAATTGTTTGCAGAATATCAGGTAAAGCCAGCCCTGACTTGTTATACTATTGTATAAGGGCAATTTGCGCACGGCGGTTACGTCTGGCAAATTGTTGCTGGCGAGTTTGTACTGGTAATTTATGCAAGGGTCGGCTGGAATCGGCAGGAAGATGCAGGAATACAGGGCATGGAATCAATCATTAAACACCTGGTAGAAATTACCGGGCATCGCGATCATGACTTACTGAATATTTCAGTAATTACTGCGCTGCGTCAATTGACCAACGCGGAATCGGCGCGGGTATTGGATGTGGTTTCTGTTGGTCAGCAAGTCTTTATCAAACCGCATATCAGCATAGAAGACGACACAGTCGCTATTGCTGACGAAACCCAGACATCCCCTGGATCCCATGATTCAATAGAGCTCTATCCTCAGTTGAAAGAGGGCATTGCACTGAAGCAGCAAGTCATAGAGCAATCCATAGAAGGTGGCAAAATCATCTGGCTGCCTATCTGGATTAACGACAAACTGCATACTTGCCTGGAAATTTACAAGCCTGCCAATTACACGACAACCGCCATGGAAGTTGTCAACGGCATGCTAATCGTTTATCGCAACTTCCAGAACCTGCTTGATTATAGTGAACGTGATTCATTGACAGGCTTGCTTAACCGCAAGACTTTTGATGATAATTTTTCCAAGGTATTGCGCAGCAGTGCCTTGCAACAGCGTGCCAGCACCGAAGCTGAGCGGGCCGAAGAAGAACGCCGTAGCCACGAACCAGAGCGCCAGCACTGGCTGGCCGTGCTGGACATAGATCACTTCAAACGCGTGAATGACCAGTTTGGACATTTATATGGTGACGAAGTCCTGATTCTTATCGCCAACCTCTTGCGCAGTTCTTTCCGTCCTTCAGACAGGCTGTTCCGCTTTGGTGGCGAAGAGTTCGTCATTTTGTTGCGCTCCACTTCGCAGGAAGATGCCAATACCATCTTTGAACGTTTCCGTCAGAATGTGGAACAGCACCACTTCCCTCAGGTCGGTACGGTAACCATCAGCATAGGCTATGCCCGTATAGACCCATTTGAACCCGCTGTCGCCATCGTCGGGCGGGCCGACCAGGCTCTGTATTTCGCCAAAACCAATGGCCGTAACCGGACATGTTTTTATGATGAACTGGTATCCAGCGGCGACCTGAAGATCGAAGTGTCCAACGATACTGCCGAATTCTTTTAAGTTTGTTGCAAGGGTTTTGGTGCTGCCATATTGCAGCAGCATTTCATGCTTATCTTTAGCTCCAGCTTCAGCATCAGGTGGCAGCCTGTTCCTTATTCTTCTTATGCGCATTCGTCATCATGATGACACTGCCAAGGATGATGCTCATCGCCAGCATTTCGCGCATGGACAGATGTTCTCCACCAAACACCACACCCAGCGCAACCGCAATGACGGGATTGACATAGGCATAACTGGCAGCCAGGCCAGCCGGTACTTTGGATAATAAATACATATAGGCCGTGAATGCCAGCAGAGAGCCAGCCACCACCAGGTAAGCCCATGCCGCTACCGCATTGATGGTGACTTCACCTGTCAGTTGCTCACCCTTGAACAGGCTGATGATGAACAGGAACAAGCCGCCCACCAGCATTTCACTGGCAAAGCCCATGCCGCCAGCTGCCATCTTGAGTTTCTTTTGCGACAAAATCGAACCCACGTCCCAGCACAATATCGCCCCCAGCAAAAACAGTATGCCCAAAGGCTGGGCCGAGAATTGCCCGTCAGATGCCAGCAGCATGGCGCCGATAAATCCGCAAAGTATGCCGGTCCATTCACGGCGCTTTGGCCAGTCACCAAACAGTCCGGACAGACCAGACAAGATCATGGGTGAGCAGGCTATAAAGACCGCAGTCAGACCGGAAGAAACATATTGCTGAGCCACAGCCGTCAAACCAGTGCCGCCACCCAGCATCAGTATGCCGACGATGCCACCATCACGCCATTCACGCAAAGTCGGATTGGCTGCACCGCGCCATTTTTGCCAGGCATACAAGATCGCCCCCGCTACCAGAAAGCGCGTGCCTATCATCATGAAAGGCGGGAAAGCCTTCAAGGCCACTTGTATGGCAAAGTAAGTGGAGCCCCAGACTATATAGACTGTAAGCAGGGCGAATAAGACTTTACGTGGCAGATGGCGCATGGCTGAAGAAGCATAGATTAAATTCAAGTAACGAGTGTATGTCAGTGAGATTGAATTTTGAATGGATAATCAAAGGTAAATCGAGTACATTCCTTTTAATATCACCGAAAAAATAGGCTTTTCCCATGAAGATTGAATTAGACATGATGGATGGAAAAATCCTGGAGATTTTGCAAGCCGACGCCAGGGTCACCCTGGCCGAGATAGGGCGGCGCATACATCTCAGCCAGCCTGCCGTGACCGAAAGGGTCAAGCGCATGGAAGCGGGTAATGTCATCACTGGCTATCATGCCAGGGTCAATCCTGAGGCACTCGGATATGGCATCACTGCTTTCGTCCGTATTGCCAGTCGTGGAACGGACACGCCAGTCTTGAAAATTGCCGAACAAGTACCAGAAGTAGTTGAATGCCACGCCATTACCGGCGAAGATTGCGTGATCGTCAAAGTGGTCGCACCTTCGGTGCGCGAGCTGGAACGTGTGATCACCAGTCTGGCACGTTGCGGTGTCACTTCGACTTCCCTGATATTGTCTTCTTCGATAGAAAGACGGGCCATCAAGCCTGTGGAATAAAAAATGGAATTGCGCCAGCTACGTTATTTTGTTGCCATCGTCGATCACGGCTCGCTGTCGCGTGCAGCGCGCGTGCTGCATATCGTGCAGCCCGCCCTGACCCAGCAATTGCAGCAACTTGAAGAAGAACTTGGGGCAATTTTGCTGCACCGTTCTGCGCAAGGCATGCAGGCTACTGACGCCGGTAAAATATTCTATGAACATGCGCTGGCGATTTTGAAGCAAGTCAGCGATGCCAAATCGGCTGTTGCGCAATCGACCGACAAACCCAGTGGCACGGTGGCACTGGGTATACCGCAAAGTGCTTCAGGGGCTTTGGCCTTTCCTTTGTTGACAGCCGTGCGTACAGCCTACCCTGATATCGTGTTTCAACTGACTGAGGAATTGACCGGCAACCTGACCGAGCAGCTACGCTCAGGCCGTTTGAATCTCGCCATCCTGTTTGATGATGGCCAGTTGGGTGGCTTCGCCAGCAAGCCATTGGTTGAAGAAGAAATGATGTACATCACGCGCACGGATTCGCAGTTTGCTTGCAAGCGCAAGTCGATCACTCTGGCGCAGGCTCTGCAGGCCACCCTGATCCTGCCCAGCATACAACACGGTGTGCGACCGCGTATAGAGCAGGTGGTCAGGGAGCAGGGAAAGCACATCGATAATGTCATCGACATTACTTCCATCGCCATCCTGAAGTCTGCCCTGCTGGCCGACATGGGGGCAACCATCTTGCCCGTCTCGCCCTTGCTGGCAGAAATTGAACGCGGTGAAATGCGCGCTTGCCCCATCAGCGATGTACAGTTGTCGCGTACCGTAACCCTGTGTGCATCCAGGAATATCCCCTTGACGAATGCTGCCATGGCAGTAGAAAAACTGGTACTGGAACTGACCCGCGATTTAAGCCTGAGCGGGAAATGGCTGGGCACCAGTAATCTGGTGGCGCAGTGATGGACGGACTGGCGTATTGGGACAAGATCAAAAAACCAGTCTTCGTGGGCTGGTTTTTGTTCTGGCTATTGATGGTGGCGGTTGCCGTGCAAGATCATCTGAAAGGTGGCGGTAAACACATCTGGGAACCCATATTCTGGGAAAGCTCTTCTGCTGTCGTCGGCACACTGCTGCTCTTGCTGCAAAGACGCAAGCTGACCGACAGGCGTTTATTGCAGACACCAGCCAAATGGTTCTGGCAGCAAATCCTGCCTCTGCCTTTGTTCAGTACTATATTTGTCGTGTTGGTGTACAGCTTGCGTCATTCAGTCTATGCCCTGCTGGGGCTGAGCTATCATCACGACGGCTGGGTAACAGTTTATATCTACGAGTGCAGCAAGATTTTCATGTTCTTTGGCATGTTCTATGTCGTCATTTTTGGCCTGCAGGCCTATGCTTCTTTGCTCGAAGAAAAAGAGAATGCAGAAAAATCCCAGGCGCTGTTGCGCGAGGCGCAATTGCATAGGCTGACACAACAAATGCAGCCGCATTTCCTGTTCAATGTACTCAATACCATTTCATCGCTGATGTATAGCGATGTCAAACTCGCTGACACCGCCCTGAGCCAGATTGCGACCTTATTGCGTGCCAGCATGGAGCTAGGACAGCAGTGTGAAACCACTTTGGCAGATGAACTGAAACTGCTGCGAGCCTATGCCAAACTGATGAGCCTGCGCTTTGTCGACAGGGTAGAAATCAACTGGGATATTGCCGATGATGTGCTGGTCAGCAAGGTGCCTGTCATGAGCCTGCAAACCATACTCGAAAACAGCTTCAAACATACTGTGGAAAAACGCAGCCAGCTTACCAATATACAAATCAGCGCGTATAGCGAAGCGGGACAGGTCGTCGTACGCATTGAGGATGATGCCGGGCATTTGCATGAGGGACAGCAGGGTTCAGGTGTAGGCATCAGCAATTTGCACCAGCGCCTGCAAGTCTTGTATCAGGATAAAGCCAGTCTGCAGTTAAGCAATCTGCCATCAGCCGGTGTCATGACCGAGTTGCGCTTGCCTTTGATACCGGGAGCGTAGTGCCATGAAAATCCTCATCGTCGATGATGAAGCTTATGCCAGGGACAAGCTCAGGCGCCTGGTGGCCGAGCATGTGGCAGATGCCATCGTATCAGAAGCCAGAGATGGCAAGGAAGCGTTGGACTGTATACAAAAACAGCAGCCCGACCTGGTTTTCCTCGATATACAAATGCCGGAAATGGATGGCATTACGGTCGCCAGTCAATTGACCGCACCCGTGCCATTGATCATCTTTGTTACTGCCTATGACCAGTTTGCCTTGCAGGCTTTTGATGCGAATGCGATAGATTATTTGCTCAAGCCCTATGATGAAGCCAGGTTCCTGCGTGCCCTGCAAAGGGTGAATGAACGCCGGGCGAGCACAAAAAAAATCCAGACAGAACAGCATTTGCTACTGAGCGAAAAAGGCCGCGTCGTCGTCATCAGACTGGCCGATATCATCCGCCTGGAAGCAGCGGACAATTATGTGATGATCCATACTGCCCGACAACAGCATATGATGCGGCAAACCTTGTCGGGTTTACAGGAGAGATTGGGCGAGGGTTTTGTGCGTTGCCACCGCAGCCATATCGTCAGGCTGGATCAGATCGCCCAGGTCTTGCCTGCGCAAAAGGGTGATGCCGAACTGGTGCTGCTGAACGACTGGCGCTTGCCATGCAGCCGTCAACACAGGGATGAAGTCGTGCAGGGCTTATCCAGATAAGTCCAAATAAGTTCAAATAAACCTGGGGTTTTCTTACTTTCCATTTCACCCCTGCTCGCATCCAGTCCGCCACATTTTCCTGGTGTGAATTTGATCATGCTTTTAGTATTGCGCCTGTGTTCATCAACAAGCAATAAACAGAGCCATGTCAAATCCCAGCTTAGCAGTGTCCGGTTTGCCGTCCCAGCGTTTGTACTTCCTCGACTGGGTCAGGATCATTGCCTTCTTCCTGCTGATTTTGTATCACGTAGGCATGTACTATGTGGAATGGGGCTGGCATGTCAAAAGCCCGCATGCCAGCAGCACGCTACAACCGCTGATGATGCTGACCAGCCCCTGGCGTCTCAGCCTGCTGTTTTTTATATCCGGCGTGGCATCGTCCTTCATGCTGGAAAAAATCGCTACCGGAAAATTTTTGCGCAGCCGCAGCCTGCGTCTTTTGCTGCCGCTGATCTTTGGCATGTACGTCGTAGTGCCGCCGCAGGCTTATCTGGAAGTCGTCGAGAAACTAAGTTATACCGGCAGTTATAATGACTTCATGCAGTTGTATCTGCATCGCTTCCGTGGTTTCAAAATTGAAGGCAAGGTATTGGACCTGCCTACCTGGAATCACCTTTGGTTTGTTTCCTACCTGTGGGTGTATAGCGTTTTGCTGTGGTTCTGGCTGGCCTTCAAACCGATATGGTTTCAGGCCGCCCGCAGCTGGCTGCAAAAGCAGATGAGGGGCTGGCGCATTCTGGTTTTGCCTGTTGTGTATCTCGCGGTGGTACGGATGGGCTTGTTGAGTTCTTTCCCTCCTAATAATGGCCTGACGGGCGACTGGTATAACCATGCCTGTTACTTGTTTATCTTTGCGTTTGGTGCCTTGATCGCGAACTCATCGACGTTCTGGCAAGAACTTGCTGTCATGCGCTGGTTTGCTCTCAGAATGGCCGCATGTGGCTGGCTCTTCCTTATCATTTATTTTAATATCGACTATGCCGAGACACCGAAATGGCTGCTCATGTTCCAGCGCGGCGTATGGGTTTGCATGGGCTGGTCAGCGATTATTGCAGCCTGTGGTTATGCAAAAGAGTATTTGAATGTCGATAGCCCGGCAAGACGCTATCTGACGCAGGCGGTGTTTCCTGTGTATATCCTGCATCAGACTTATATCGTCATCATGGCACATAGCATGAAGCCGCTGGCCTTGCCTGCACTCACGGAAGGTATCTTGCTGGTTGCCCTGACAGCAGCGACTTGCTTCCTCAGTTATGAAATCATACGCCGTGTGTTTTTCCTGCGTCCTCTGTTTGGACTGGACCTTGGCTTTACTTATAAGCCAAGGTCACTCAGTCCGGGATGATCATCCGGCCTGCGACCCTGGGACCAGTGAAAAAGACGCTGATCTGCGCTGATGCGCAGGTCATTGATGCTGGCCAGGCGTTTATGCATGAGGCCATTGCCAGCAAATTCCCAGTTTTCATTGCCATAAGAGCGTGTCCAGTTACCTTCATGATCGCAACTCTCATAGGCAAAACGCACGGCAATGCGATTTTCGCTGAAAGCCCATAGTTCCTTGATGAGGCGATATTCACGTTCTGCCGCCCATTTGCGCTGTAAAAATTCCCTGACTTGCTCACGTCCCTGCGGGAATTCATGGCGATTACGCCACACCGTATCCACGGTATAGGCCAGTACCACCTTGTCCGGGTCGCGGCTATTCCAGCCATCTTCTGCCATGCGCACTTTTTGTATTGCCGTCTCTAGTGTGAAGGGTGGCAAGGGTGGGCGTGCGATTTCGTCTGATTTATCCATATTCATTCGTCCTTAAGTAAATATCGTGTGCTGAGTTACCCATGCTCAAATTTACGCAATATCGTTTGTCTGAAGAATATCCATCATTTACAATTAATTATTGTAAATAATGGAATAATCGATGGGGAGCTATGGATAAGCTGCATCTGATGACTGTTTTTGTGGCCGTTGCCGAAGAGGAAGGCTTTGCCGCCGCAGCTCGCCGTCTAGCCATGTCACCACCAGCGGTGACACGCGCCATCGCGGCGCTGGAAGCCAGGCTCAGTGTCAAGTTGCTCAATCGCAGCACCCGCTTCGTCAGGGTCACAGAAGCAGGCCAGCGTTATCTTGAGGATGCGCGTCGCATCATTGCCGATGTAGAAGCCGCCGATGAAGCCACAGCTGGCATCAATGCCGAGCCGCGTGGTCACCTGACCGTTACCGCTCCCGTGATGTTTGGCAAAATGTTTGTGATGCCGGGCATCGTCGAATATTTGCAGCGCTACCCTGCCATGGATGTGTCGGCGCTATTTTTGGACCGTGTCGTGAATTTACTGGAAGAAGGGGTGGATGTCGGTGTGCGCATAGGCGAGTTGCCAGACTCAAGTATGAAGGCGATACGGGTAGGGCAGATACGCCGCGTACTTTGCGCCTCACCCGCTTATCTGGAGCAGCATGGAGTACCAGTCAGCCCGGATGAATTGAGCAGGCACAGCGTCATTGCCGCTACTGGCGTTACCCCCATGGTGGAATGGCGCTTCGCTCATGCGGGGCAAAATATGGCAGTCAAGGTCAAACCGCGTCTGACGGTCAGCAGCAATGATGCTGCCATAGAAGCCAGTCTGGCAGGTCTGGGCATCAGCCGCATGCTGTCTTATCAGGTTGGGGGATATTTTGATAGCGGACAATTATGCCGTGTCATGCAGGCATATGAAACTGCCCCCTTGCCGGTGCATGTGCTACACAGGGAAAGCCGCTATGCTAATGCCAAGGTGAGAAGTTTTGTTGATCTCATCGTTGCACAGTTGCGCGCAACCATGGTGCAGCATGGATGAATATGCCCAAGGAAATTTGTTGTGCAGAGAAGAATGAACAAGACTGTTGTTATTCATAATGACAATATGTTGACACTGGAAAACTCAGGGTGTTATATTTTGCCTGGATTTATGGGAACGTTTCCAATCGCATCAACTTGATGCAATAAAAAATATAAAAAAATGGAAATTCCTTCTGATTCAGGATGCATAAACATAAAAACGCAGAAAATTGCAGCCTATGAGCTGCTATCTGTACGCAATGTAAGCAGTGTGCGCTATGCACTGTGGAAACGTAGGCGGAGACAAAATGTATAAAACCAATAAGCCAGTGCTTGCCCTGTTGCTGGGCTGCCTGGTGGCAGCCAGCATGTCTGCGCATGCCGCAGGGCCAAAGGCTGAAGTCATGCACTGGTGGACATCTGGTGGTGAATCCGCTGCTGTTGCCAAGTTTGCCGAAGCCTATCGTGCTGCTGGCGGTACCTGGACAGATACTGCCATCGCTGGTGGTGACCAGGCGCGTTCAGTCGCGATCAACCGCATGGTAGGTGGTAACCCACCTACGGCAGCGCAATTCAATATTTCCAGGCAATTCCAGGACGTCGTCGAGCAAGATATGCTCAATAATGTCGACGATGTCGCCGCCAAAGAAAACTGGGACAAGACCCTGCCAGAACCCATACGCAATGTTCTCAAGATCAAAGGGCATTACTATGCCGTGCCTGTGAATATTCACATGCCGGCCTGGATATGGTATTCCAAATCCGCTTTCAAAAAAGCCGGTATAGACAAGGAACCATCCACACCAGACGAAATGTTTGCTGCCCTCGATAAGCTCAAGGCAGCAGGCCTGATACCGCTGGCACATGGCGGCCAGGCCTGGCAAGAGACCATCGTCTTCATGGCCATGCTGGCAAATGTAGGCGGCAAGGATCTCTACCTGAGCGTGATCCGTGACCGCAATGTCACAGCCATGAATTCAGATGCCTTTCGCAAAGTCTTGCTGAGTTTCAAGCGCTTGCGTTCCTATATTGATACCGCATCACCAGGCCGCAACTGGAATGACACCACCGCCTTGCTCATCAAGGGCACGGCAGGCATGCAGATCATGGGGGACTGGGCTTTGGGTGAATTCGTCGCCGCCAAACAAGTTGCTGGCCGTGAATATGGCTGCATGCCTGGTCTGGGGTCAAAAGCACCTTACCTGATACAGGGTGATGCTTTTGTCTTTCCAAAAACTGCAAATCCAGAAACCCTCAAGGCGCAAAAACTTCTGGCCAGCATCGTGGTGGCACCAGGGCCGCAACTGGAATTCAATAAGCTCAAAGGTTCAATCCCGGTACGCAATGATCTCGATGTGGCGCAATTGAATCTATGCGCCCAGATGGGTCTGGAAATCATGAAAGACAAAAGCCGTCATGCCGGCATAGGCGAAATCTACCTGACACCAGACCAGAACGGTGCCCTGACCGACGTGTTGACTGCTTACTGGAATACCAATATGGCGGTAGAAAAAGCACAAAAGAATATCATTGCTGCATTGAAGAACTAAGTGCCATACTAATACTCTACCAAGCGCCATCTTGCTCATGCAAACCACTCCGCCCAGCGCCAGATTCAAAGGTAAGCTGCATACCAGGTTCATCCCTCATGCGGCATTGCTACCGATGAGCCTGACTGTGGTATTTGGCTATCTGGCGACGTTACTGTGGACATTGAAAATCTCGCTGAGCAGTTCGCGTACTCTACCTGTCAATAACTTTGTTGGCCTCAGCCAGTATGAACGACTGTTTGATAATGAGCGCTGGCTGTTGTCACTGAATAACCTGGCCATCTATGGTGTGCTGTTCATCCTGGCTTGCGTCATTATTGGATTTTTGCTTGCTGTGTTCATCGACCAGAACGTCACGGGTGAAGGTCTCTTGCGCACCATCTTCCTGTATCCCTATGCCATGTCATTCGTTGCAACTGGCCTGGTATGGCAATGGATGCTGACGCCGGGAGTTGGCATACAAGAGGGCATACGCCAGTTAGGGTTCAAGGATTTCCAGTTCGACTGGATAGTCGATCAGGACATGGTTATCTATACCGTCGTCATCGCTACCGTCTGGCAGGCATCCGGCCTGGTCATGGCGATGTTGCTGGCAGGCTTGCGGGGCATAGATGAAGATATCTGGAAAGCTGCGCGCATGGATGGCATACCTGCCTGGCGGGTTTACCTGTCCATCATCATTCCCATGCTGGCACCTAATTTCGCTACCATATTCCTGTTGCTGGCAACGGCTGTTGTCAAACTCTTTGATGCGGTCGAAGCCATGACCCAGGGTGGCCCTGGCACTGCCAGTGAAGTGCCGGCAAAATTCATCATGGACCATTTATTTGGCCGCGCCAATCTGGCACTGGCATCTGCCGGTGCCGTCATGATGTTGTTGCCTGTGCTGGCGCTGTTGATACCTTATGCTTATGCAAGAGCGCGTAAGGGGAAGATATGAGGTCGCAGGCAAGGCGCACCTGGACGCCAGCACGCATAGGTATCTATGCCTTCTTGCTGACTGCTGCGGCATTCTTCTTGCTGCCCTTGTATATCATGCTGGTGACTTCCTTCAAATCCATGGATGAAATCCGTCTGGGCAATATCTTTGCCCTGCCCATGCACATTACCGTCGAGCCCTGGCGGCAAGCCTGGAGTGCGGCTTGTACAGGTGTGGCCTGCGAAGGTATCAGTAGTGGCTTCTGGAACTCGGTAGCGATCACACTGCCCAGTACCGTGCTGGCGATTTTTCTGGGGGCATTGAATGGTTATGCCTTGTCATTCTGGCGGCCACGCGGTGCACAAATCCTGTTTGGCATTTTACTGGCCGGTGCTTTCATTCCTGTGCAGGTCATGATGTTCCCGCTGGTGCGGGTGCTGGCCGCTTTGAACATGTTCAGTACCTTGCCCGGTATCGTCATGGTGCATGTGATTTTCAGCATGCCCATCATGACCTTGCTGTTCCGCAATTACTATCTGGGCATACCGCAGGAATTGTTTCATGCGGCACGCATAGACGGTGGTGGTTTTTTTCGTATCTTTGTGCAACTGATGCTGCCCATGTCTCTGCCCATGATAGTCGTGGCCGCCATCATGCAGGTCACCGGGGTATGGAATGACTATATCCTTGGCCTGGTATTTGCGGGGCGTGAACATTTACCCATGACAGCGCAACTCAATAATGTGATTAACACTACTACCGGCACCAGGATGTATAACGTTAATATGGCAGCGACCATACTGACCGCCATGCTGCCGTTGGCTATCTATTTCATTTCAGGCCGCTGGTTTGTGCGTGGCATTGCCGCTGGTGCGGTCAAGGGTTAAGAATTAAAAGCTAAGGGCGAGTGCATGGCATATGTAAGTCTCAAGAATCTGGGTATACAGCTTGGCGGGCAAAAGATCATAGATCAACTGGATCTGGATGTGGAAGAGGGCGAGTTCCTGGTTTTGCTGGGGCCATCCGGCTGTGGCAAATCGACCTTGCTGCACAGCATAGCCGGTCTCATCGAGATCGCGGCAGGTAGTATAGAAATCGCAGGCAAGGATGCCAGTTATGCCGAGCCCAGTGACAGGCAGATAGGCATGGTGTTTCAATCTTATGCGCTTTATCCGACCATGACGGTGGAAAAGAATATGTCTTTTGGTTTGCGCATCAATGGTGTCGCCAAGCCAGAAATACAAGCCCGCATTGCACGGGTGGCAGAGATGCTGCAATTGCAGACTTTGCTGCAGCGCAAGCCAGCGCAGTTATCTGGTGGGCAAAGGCAGAGGGTGGCGATAGGGCGCGCCCTGGTCAGGGAAGCCAGGGTGTTCTTGTTTGATGAGCCGCTATCGAACCTGGACGCCAAATTGCGTACAGAATTACGCCGTGAACTCAAGCTCTTGCATCAGAATCTGGGTTCCACCATGCTGTATGTGACACATGACCAAGTGGAGGCCATGACCCTGGCCAGCCGCATCGTCGTCATGCGGGCTGGCAAGATACAGCAACTGGGTACACCATCAGAAGTGTATGAACGTCCGGCTAACTTGTTTGTTGCAGGCTTTTTAGGTGCTCCTGCCATGAACTTTATTGCAGGCAAGCTGGATGGAGACAAGCAGTTTAGTAATGAAGTGATGAACCTGGATTTGTCGGCTTATGCCTGTCAGACAGAAAAACAAGAGCAAGAAGTTATTGTCGGTATCCGGCCTGAGCATATGCAATTGCAGACGGATGGCGCATACAGCGGCAAGCTCAGCCTGGTTGAACCCATGGGTAATCATCAACTGCTATGGCTGAATATGGGTAGCCAGCAATTATGTCTGCTGGATCATGAGAACCGGCAGTTTAAGCTGGAAGACACGGTGCGTTTTGATATCAACGCGGATAAAGTATCCCTGTTTGATGTCAGATCAGAGTCACGTTTGTGATTGAAGAATATTATTCGCGGTAGTCGAGACGAATTTTTTATATACTGGCCGGATGATAAACATGGAAAAGAATCAAGTGGCGACCATCAAGGATGTAGCCCGCCTGGCGGGTGTGGGATTGGGCACGGCTTCACGCGTGGTCAGCGGCAAAGGATCGGTGTCTTTAAAGACGCAGGAGCGCGTGCGTAAAGCGATTGCAGAACTGGATTTTCGTCCCTCTCATGCAGCGCGCAGCTTGTTGTCTGGCAATTCGCAAATGATAGGTGTGTATATCCCTGTGCTCAAGGGTACTTTCTACATGCCCATCCTGCAGTCCATCGATACAGAATTACGCCTTGCAGGTTTGCATATGGTGGTTGCGTTTGGCGTGGGCATAGGTGATGAACGGCGTCAAGGTGTAGAAGGCATAGAGTTCCTGATGGAGCGTGGTTGCGATGGTCTCATCGTCATGAGTAATGTACTGACGGATGAGGACTTCTCTATCCTCGGTCAAAAACGTGACCGTCTGGTCGTCCTGAACCATGATTCAAAAACCATCGCTGGCCAGTGCTTTACTGCTGACCATGTGCATGGCGGCGTCATGGCTGCACGCGCTTTGCTTGAATACAAACATAAACATATCGCAGTCATCGCTGGTCCATCGACCGCGCCGGATAATGTGGAACGGATTAACGGTTTTCTTGGAGAACTCAGCCATGCAGGGATTGACACAGGCAAGATGTGGATAGCCGAGAGCGATTTTTCACCTGAAGGTGGCTGGAATTGCGCCAAAGAATTATTGGAATCAGGCCGCCCCTTCACAGCCCTGTTTTGCGCGAATGATGAAATGGCCCTGGGAGCCTTGTCTTACTTCCAGCAAGCCGGTATTTCCGTGCCGCATGATGTTTCCGTCATCGGTTACGATGACACCATGAGCGCCGCCTATGCCGCGCCGCCACTGACTTCCGTCCATATTCCATGGCGTGATGTCACGCTCAGTGCATTGAATGAATTATTAAACCGTTGCTATGGGCTAAGAAGGCCAGTCACACGTGATTACCCGATCAAGGTGACCATGCGCGCATCCCTGGCGAAGCCTGTGCCGCAGCGGAACAAGGCTAGCTGATGGTTTTGACGATTCTTTTTTGGTTGACGGTTGAGCAAAAATAGCTGATTAAAGTTGTTGAGCCTGCCTGAATTTTCGGCGTGAAAGTCTGTTGTAAAAATAGCGCAAATAAGTTTTAAAAGAATGAATGGTTTTCTTGACTATTCATTTTTTTTATGAAATTATGGAAACCTTTCCACGAAAATAAAACTGAATATTATTTCACCTGCATTTAAATAGCTGTATCAAATATTTGTGAATAGTGAATGCTGAAATTCAAGTAGTCTGCGGGATCAGGGAGTAGCGGTGCCTCAGTGATTTAAGGCCGAGGCTGACACAAAGCCTGCGCGGGGTTTTTCGCAGCTGATGGATGCTATAGATGTTTTGGTTATTGTCTGAAAACGGCCATGCCGTGCCGGTGAGTTGGCAGTTCATTCGTCTTGATCCTTGGCGTAGATGGGTGGGGGATACCAGAAAGAGTTTGCAATAAGCGCTTATAAAAATTCTGAGTAGCAAATACTCAAAATTTTTTAATCATAATTGGAAACCTTTCCAAACAATTTTAATTTGAATCAACTTTAGATTGAGCAAGCAAAAATATGAGCAAAAATCTTCTTCATGCAGTTCCGGTACTAGTTACGCAGTTACAGCGCACAGATTTTAATAGTGACTTCTTATGGGGCACGGCAACGTCTGCCTATCAGATAGAAGGAGCGGCAGCAATAGATGGCCGCGTTCCATCCATCTGGGACAGTTTTTGTGAGCAGCCAGGAACCATACGTGATGGCAGCAACGGTGCGGTAGCCTCTGACCATTATCATCACTGGCCTGAAGATCTGGATATTGCACAAAGCCTGGGTAGCAATGCCTATCGCTTCTCTATCTCCTGGCCGCGTATATTTTCCGGGCCAGGCAGTAAGCCTAATCCTGAAGGGCTGGCATTCTATTCACGTCTGGTCGATGGCATGCTGGAGCGGGGCCTGCAACCCTGGGCCACCTTGTATCACTGGGATTTGCCGCAATACCTGCAAGACCAGGGTGGCTGGCTGTCGCGCGATACCGTGCATGCCTTTGTTGAATTTGCCGATGTCATCACAGAGCATCTGGGTGACAGGGTCAAGCACTGGATTACGCACAATGAACCATGGTGTACTGCCATGCTGGGGCATGCTGATGGCATCCATGCGCCGGGCATCAAAGACTTCAAGACAGCAATCCAGGTATGCCACCATGTTTTGCTGTCACACGGCCTGGCAACACCAGTGATACGTGCCAATGTCGCTGATGCAAGGATAGGTCTGGCGCTGAACCTCCACCCCATCTCAGCAGCCAGCGATAAGCCAGAAGATTTCGCCGCTGCCCGCCTGCATGATGGTTTGCGTAACCGCTGGTATCTCGATCCCCTGTATGGCCGTGGTTACCCTCAGGATGTCTGGCAGGCGCTGGGGGATTATGCACCGGCGGTGCACGAGGGTGACATGCAGGCAATAGCAGTCTCTACTGATTTTCTAGGTGTGAATTTCTATTTCCCTGAAATCATAGAACATGCACCCGGCGCATCACCGTTGAACACCCGCCTGGTGGATGCGGTCGGTGTAGAGCGAACCGCTTTTGGCTGGGAAATCGCTCCAGAAGGCATGACCAGTTTGCTCAAACGCATACAGGATGATTATCAGCCACATGCCATGTATATCACCGAGAATGGCGCGACCTATGATGACTACCTTGACGACGATGGTCAGGTGAGGGATGAATTACGCCGCGATTACCTGATACGCCACCTGCTGGCTGTCAAGGAAGCGATACGCCAGGGCTGTCAGGTCAAGGGTTACTTCCTTTGGAGTTTGCTGGATAACTTCGAATGGGCTGAAGGTTGCTCGCGCAGATTTGGCATTGTGTATGTTGACTTCGTCACGCAAAAACGCACACCAAAACTGAGCGCACATTGGTACCGGGATTTTTTGCTGGGGGCAGAGAAAGCAAAAGACAAGAGTTCTACTGCAGCGCAACAACAGCAAGAATCCTCAGCCGCATAGCAGACAGACGTAATCGATATATCTGTCGCAGCACAGGATATATCGGGTTGCATCAAGAGCACATTTTCATTGACAAACAGAAACGGGGGTAGCACTATGCATTTTCAATAAAATTGGAAACCTTCCCATTATTGGGTTATCCATCCATGAGTAATTCATTATGGGTAATGCAGGACAGCGTTTTCAGCAGCACATGTGCATGGCGCAAAAAGATGCCAGCCAAAACAAAAAAATACCAGTAAGACGCACATGCAAGGCCATGTGCGGACCACGGCGACCGCTAGTGAGGTTCACTACCGTCAGCCGATAACTGAAAAAAATATGGGAGACATGATGTTTCATCAAATAACCAAGCGTACCCTGATAAGCCTGGCCGTAGCCAGTGCCTGCGCACAGTTGACAGCTTATACATGGGCACAAGATCAGGAAAGCAGCAAAGTTGCAGAAGTAGACAGTAAATCCAAAGCAAAAAAATCAGA
Organism: Pseudomonadota bacterium; assembly: GCA_040390835.1. Taxonomy (GTDB): domain Bacteria; phylum Pseudomonadota; class Gammaproteobacteria; order Burkholderiales; family Burkholderiaceae_D; genus Undibacterium. Next base: position 34,634 of record JAZJXP010000035.1, on the reverse strand, counting down.
CGCAGATAAAAACGAAGTACAAGAAATTACCGTTACAGCCACCCGCCGCGCCACTTCTTTATTAAAAACACCATTGGCAGTAACTGCCTTCAGCCAGGAAAAACTGACCAAGCAAGGTATCACCAATCTGGCTGGCATATCTGGTGAATTGCCGAATGTGCAAATGGATGGACAAGCCAATGACTCCGCCGTCAAGATCACCATACGCGGCATTACTGCCACCAATTTCACCGAGATCGGTGATCCGTCTGCCGGTTTGCATATAGATGGCCTGTATTCGCCGCGCCCACAAGGTGCGCAAGCGCTGATGTTTGATCTTGACCAGGTAGAAGTCTTGCGCGGCCCCCAAGGTACTTTGTTTGGCCGTAATTCAACCGCAGGCAGTATCAATATCATTCCGGCCAAGCCAGAATTCGGCTCAACCTATGGCAGTGCCTCACTGGAAACTGGTAGCCTGAATCTGCGCAATATCAATGTCATACAGAATATCGCAGTGAATGAAATCGTAAACAAGCTCCACGCCCACGAGCTGA
>JAZJXP010000035.1:27204-34091 GCA_040390835.1 Pseudomonadota bacterium | reverse complement strand
CTCCAGGCCGGCGACCGCAATCCCAACGTCGCGGACAATCTGGCCCTGCGCGCCACTTTGATGAAGGTGACCCGGGACAGCCCGTTCAACCAGATGCAGGATTTATCAGAAGCGAATATCCCGGCACTGGGCTGGAAGCCGGACGGCATACCTGACGTCACCCAGCGCTTCAACAGCAAGGTTTCCAAGGCAGATGGTTACAACAACCAGAACCAGTGGGCAGGACGCCTGGCGGCCAGGTTGAAGGTCAATAATGATCTGGAATGGCAACTCGCTTATGAGCACTTCCAGGATTCTGGTGCTGGTTACATAGGCATGCGTGATTGTGACCAGTCCGCTGGCACGCGTTGGGCTTGTGTGCGTGGTCAGTACGACGTGTTGATCAATGTACCGGGCAAGGTCGATATGACCATCGATACCGTGCGTTCCAAGGCCATCTGGAACATGAATAAAAACACCACGCTGGAATATGGTTTTGTGTATGCGAACCAAAAACGCAGCCAGGTTCATGATGACGATGGCGGTGTCTCACCCTATGCTTTTGAAGTCACAGGTCGCAATCCTGTAGATGGCAACTGGTCAGTCTGGCCTATCTCGGATAACTTGACGAGAACCCTGGATTCCAAATATCTGTCCACTGTACACGAGCTGCAACTGAAGCAGAGCTTTGATAACTGGCAGTATGTGGCCGGGGCATTCTGGATGCATGAAAAAAATGCCATTAATTTTGGCCAGGAACAGATGCACTATGGCCCCAACAATATCCCTATCAGCCAGTTCTACGCACAGCCTGACCGTCAAATCGATTCCAAGGCTTTGTTCGCACAAGCTGACTGGAAATTTACCCCAGTCTTGACAGCTACAGTGGGTGCACGCTACACACGTGATACCAAGACCGACGTAGGCGGTATGAACTACGGCGGCAATAGCTGGGGTGGCCAAAGCTATGGCTATTACAATGGTCTGTTTGATTACGGCACACCTGGCACAGACAGTTACCGTACACCTAATGGCAACCAGATCACGCCGCAAATGGGTTCCCTCGGTGGGGCTGCAGCTTACGCAGGTTATGGTCCAGGTACCAATAATGACCATAGTGACAGCTGGAGTAAAGGTACCTATCGTCTGGGTCTGCAAGCACAGTTGACGCCAAGCGACATGGTCTATGCGGCTTTGGCCACCGGCTATAAATCTGGCGGTTTTGGTGACCGTACCAATAAGTGTGGCCAGACAACTTGCGTGTATGGTGACAATAAAAAAGAGCAGATTACCTATCTGACTTACAAACCAGAAACAGTCACCAATTTTGAATTGGGATACAAAGGCAAGTTGCTGGATAATCGCCTGGCCTTGTCGGTAGTCTTGTTCGCCATGCAGTATAAAGACATGCAGCAAACCGGCAGCAACTTCCTGGCCAAGGTTACTACGCCAGACAATTTGCCTTGCCCATCATGGGCACCGACTTGCGATGTGGCGACAGCCTGGCAAACCGTCAACGTTGCCAAAGTCAATTTGTCAGGTATAGAAACCGAGTGGGATTATCGTCCATGGCCGGGCGCCAAACTGGGTGGCTTCTTCAGTTATCTGAAAAGCGTAATCCATGATTATGATTCCTATGATGATGGTTATGCCTGTGACCAGCGTGCAGAATTTGGCGCGGTTCCTTGCCCTGCTGTGTACTTGGGTAATGACGACAGATTGCGTGGTCGCCGTGCTTATAACCTGGAAGGCAACCAAATGCCGAATGCGCCTAAATTTACTTTCGGCATGAATTTCTCGCAAGAGTTTGCATTCGACAATGGTTATACTCTGACACCATGGATAGGCATGCGTTGGCAAGACAAGGTGTATTTTGACTTGCGCAATTTTGACAATGCCCATATCGGCCTGACGCAGAAAGCCTATGCCAAGGGTGATGTGTCCTTGAAATTGGTGGCACCGAATGACAAATGGTTTGCCGAAGCCTATGTACGCAATTTCACCGATGCCAAGGCCAAGACCAATGGCTGGAATGCAGGCGGTGGAAAAATGGGTGCCAGCTATATAGATCAGCGTTCTTTTGGTGTACGCGTAGGTGTAAGTTATTGATGTAAAGCTTGACAGCCTGGACTACATTTGTGGCCCAGGCTGCCTCCGAACCGGATCAGTTGCATATGAAAAAATACCTTACTCTTGCTTGTCTGTTTTTTTTGTGCGCCTGCGGTGGTAGCGCTACCTCAGTTGCTACGCCCGTGCTCGGATCCAGCGTTGTCACGCAAGTCAGCAACCCGGTTTGGGAATTGGTCTGGCAAGATGAATTTGATGGCAGCACGCTTGACCACAGCAAATGGCAAGAAGAAACTGGCGGCGATGGCTGGGGTAATCATGAATTGCAGTTCTATACCAGCCGAGCTGAGAACCTGCGCCTGGCCGATGGCAAGCTGATTATCGAAGCACGCAAAGAAAATTATTCAGGCCGCGAATATACCTCGGCCCGCATCAAGACAGCGGGCTTGCAGGAAACAACTTACGGCCGCTTTGAAGCACGTATAAAAATTCCGGCAGGCCAGGGCATCTGGCCCGCCTTCTGGATGCTGGGCAATAACATAGGCACTGCAGGCTGGCCCAATTGCGGCGAAATCGACATCATGGAAAACATAGGCAAAGAGCCTGCGACCATACATGGCACTGTGCACGGCCCCGGCTATTCAGGTGCACAGGGTAATGGCAAGCCATACAGCCTGAGCAGTGGCAAGTTCGCCGATGCCTATCACATCTACGCCATTGAATGGGAAGCCGCAGAAATACGCTGGTATGTAGACGGCATTCAATATCACTCAGTCCGCCCGGATCAGTTGGCGGGCAAGTGGGTGTTTGATCATCCGCATTTTCTTATTCTGAATCTGGCCACAGGTGGTGACTGGCCAAGCGCACCCGATGTCAGCACGGTATTCCCGCAACAGATGCTGGTGGATTATGTGCGTGTATTCAAGCGCAAATCGTAAACGCAAAATAGACGCAAAAATCAGTATGTAGTTCAGTAGCAAAAAGCAGGCAATATCCGTTTATCCAGAGACAAAGCGTGTCAGATGATTCGCTAACGATAAAGAGTAAAAATATGAAATTGAAGACAGGCGTACTTGGACTAGGCTCCGCTCTGATGTTGGCATACAGTGCAGGGAATATCAGCTTGGCTGCGACTGGCAATTCGCAGCAATTCGGGCCGGGCAATATGCCTGCCAATAATCTCGCAGCCTGGCCGCAGGTTAAGAGCGCCATCAGCAAGGACCCGGCCATCGAAGCCAAGGTCGCTGCCATCGTCGCAGGGATGACGCTGGAACAAAAAATAGGTCAGATGACCCAGCCGGAAATCAAGTCCATCACGCCGGATGATGTACGACGCTATTACCTTGGTTCAGTGCTGAATGGCGGTGGCAGTTGGCCAGACCGCAATAACAAGCGTGGCACGGCAACTGACTGGGTGGCACTGGCGGACAAATATTATGAAGCCTCAATGGCGACCGATATGTCAGTCAAAGTGCCCGTGGTCTGGGGTATAGATGCGATACATGGCAATAGCAATGTGTATGGCGCAACCCTGTTCCCGCACAATATCGGCCTGGGCGCTGCCCATAACCCACAACTGGCGGCGCAGATAGGTCGCTCCATGGGCAAGTCTGTGCGGGCTACCGGTATTGCCTGGGTGTTTGGTCCTACGCTGGCGGTAGTACGTGATGACAGATGGGGGCGCACTTATGAAAGTTTTTCTGAAGACGGCGCACTGGTGCGCCAATATGCGGGTGAATATGTTAAGGGCCTGCAGGGTTCCTTCATGGACGATGGCAATGTAATTGCTACTGCCAAGCACTTCATGGGCGATGGTGGCACCGATCAGGGTAAGGACAGGGGTGTGAATCTATCCACCAATGCGCAGATGCTCAATATACATGCGCAAGGCTATATGACAGCTCTGGCAGCAGGCGCACAAACCGTGATGGCATCCTACAATAGCTGGAACGATAAAGCCTCAGGCGCAGACTACGGCAAGATGCATGGCAGCAAGGCCTTGTTGACGGACGTACTCAAAACAAAAATGGGCTTTGATGGTTTCATCGTCACTGACTGGGATGGTATAGCTGAAGTACCTGGCTGCCGCAATGACAGCTGCCCGCAAGCGATCAATGCTGGCATAGATATGGTCATGGTGCCGGATGCCTGGAAGGCTTTTATCAGCAATACCATCGCCCAGGTCAAGTCTGGCGAGATCCCTATGAGCAGGATAGATGATGCAGTGACGCGCATTATCCGCGTCAAATTGCGAGCCGGTTTGTTCGGTAAGAAACCTTCCGAAAATAGCTATGCAGGCAAGCAGGATGCCTTGCAAGACCGTGAGCTGGCCAGGCAGGCAGTGCGTGAATCCCTGGTCTTGTTGAAGAACGATGGTGCGACTTTGCCACTGGCACGTAACAAGAAAATCCTGGTGGTCGGCAAGACTGCGGATGATATCTCCAATCAGACCGGTGGTTGGTCGCTGACCTGGCAGGGTACGGATAATAAAAATACTGACTTCCCGAATGCCGATTCCATACTGGCAGGTATCAAGGCTGCCGTGGGCGATGCCAATGTTGAATTCAGTGTAGATGCCAAGGGCGTGGATGTCAGTCGTTTTGACGCCGTGATTGCTGTCATCGGCGAAACACCGTATGCAGAAATGTATGGCGACATAGGCCCCGCTGGTAACTTGCGTCATAGCAGCCGCTATCCTGAAGACCTGGCGGTCTTGCAGACAGTGGCAGGCAAGGGAAAGCCCGTAGTAACGCTATTTGTCTCTGGCCGCCCATTGTATGTAAATGACCTGTTGAATCTGTCAGACAGTTTTGTCGCGGCCTGGTTGCCAGGTTCAGAAGGCAAGGGCGTGGCCGATGTCTTGTTCCGTGCCGCTGATGGTAAAGTGGCGCATGACTTCAAGGGCACGCTGTCATTCTCATGGCCCAAATCTGTCTGCCAGACCAGCCTGAATTTTGATGAGCCGAATTACTCACCTCTGTTCAAACTTGGCTATGGCCTCAACTATTCCAGCAAGACAAAAATTGGGAAGCTTGATAGCAAATATCCATCCGGTGGTTGTGGCGTAACCAATGCTTATCCGGTATTCAACCAAGCCGACCGTGCGACTTATCCTCTGTATGTCGTCAGTGGCAATGAGCAGCAGGCGGTGGGCGCAGACTTGAACCGGGTATTGAATATGCCAGGCATCAGCGTCCAGACTGCTCAGGTCAACAGCCAGCAAGATGCCAAGCTGGTCAGCTGGAGTGCTGCCGCACGCATAGAAGCCCGTGCCGCACAAGGCAAAGCCATACCTGCCTTTGCCAGCAAGGATGGGGCATTGAGCTTCGACACCATCGTTGCCACTGCACCTGCAGGCACAGTCAGCTTGTCCATGCACTGTGGTGGCAACAGCCGCAGCCATTGCAGCGCCAGCGTGGATGTGACTGAAGTCTTCAAACGACTGGCTGGCAAGAAAGAAAAACAGACCATCAAAATTCCCTTGTCCTGTTTTACTGCGAAAGGTGTCAAGCTCAACAGTGTGGATATTCCATTCAGCATCAGCAGTACAGCCGCTTTTAGCGCTGCCTATACAAATATACAAATCGTCGGTGGTGCAGCAAAAGACCCGGACGTCTTGAATTGTGCAGAGTTGAAATGATGCTCAGTCAGAAGACCAAGCAGACTTACCCGCGCCTGCTGGCCGATATAGGCGGCACCAATGCCCGCTTTGCGCTGGAAACCGCAGAGCGTCAGTTTGAGGCTGTTAGCGTACTGGCCTGCGCTGATTATCCTGGCTTGCCGGACGCGATTAACAGCTATCTCGCCAGCACGGCGGTCAGTCAGGCGCAGATCAGGCATGATGCAAAGATAGCAGGTATAAAAAACGCTGCCATCGCGATCGCCAACCCCATCGATGGCGATAATGTGCGCATGACGAATCATCACTGGAGTTTTTCCATCTCTGCCGTGCGCGCGCAACTGGACTTCAGCAGCCTGCTGGTCGTCAATGACTTCACTGCGCTTGCCATGGCCTTGCCTTATCTGGATGCCAGCCAGTTGCAGAAGATTGGTGGCGGCGTTGATGTGCCGGGTTCGGCAATCGGCTTGATTGGTGCTGGTACGGGGCTGGGTGTATCCGGCATTATCCCCGCTGGCAATTCCTGGTCAGCCTTGTCCAGTGAAGGTGGGCATGCCAGCTTTGCGCCAGTCAGCCGGGAAGAAATGCGCATACTCGAATCTCTGTGGCAGCAATATGAGCACGTCTCGGCAGAGCGCCTCTTGTCTGGCAAGGGGCTGGAATTGATTTGTACCGCCATCTCTGGCAAGACCCTGGAAGCAGCAGACATCACGCGCCATGCACTGGATGGCAGTTGCGCGGATTGCCTGCGTACGGTTGAGCACTTTTGCGCCATCCTCGGCAGCATGGCCGGCAATGTGGCGTTGACTCTTGGGGCGACAGGCGGCATGTATATAGGTGGCGGCATTGTCCCCAGGTTGGGGGCTTTGTTTGCTGCATCGGCATTTCGTCAGCGCTTTGAAGCCAAGGGGCGGCTCCGCAGTTTCCTGGCGCAGATACCGACTTATCTGATTACTGAAGAATATCCCGCCTTCCTCGGTGTGTCAGCCATGCTGGCTGATCATCTGGGCAAGCAGGACAAAAATTAACTACAAGGAGCTATATCTTGGAAACTTCACTACCGACAACTGCTGCCGTGACGTCTGATGGCAATGCCAGAGGCCAGACCAGTTCACTCGTCATTGTGACGATTTTGTTTTTCATGTGGGGTTTCCTGACTTCACTCAATGATGTGTTGATTCCGCATTTAAAGGCGGTGTACACCTTGACCTATGTGCAGGCC
>JAZJXP010000035.1:0-27194 GCA_040390835.1 Pseudomonadota bacterium | reverse complement strand
ATCCATTTATACCCTCAGTTATGTGCAGGCAACGCTGGTGCAGTTTTGTTTTTTTGGCGCTTACTTTATTGTTTCAATACCAGCTGGCATGCTGATCAAAAAAATTGGTTATCAACATGGCGCAGTGACTGGCCTGGTGATTGCTGCCATTGGTTGCGCCATGTTTTATCCGGCTTCAATGGGTAGCTATGCACTGTTCCTGCTGGCTTTTTTTGTACTGGCTTCTGGCATTACGATTTTGCAGGTCGCGGCCAACCCTTATGTCACGGTACTGGGTGAGGCAAAGACTGCATCCAGCCGCCTGACCCTGACGCAAGCCTTCAATTCCCTGGGCACTACAGTAGCTCCTGTGCTTGGGGGTATATTGATTTTATCTGGCGCTGCACTGACAGCAGTAGAGATCAATCAATTGCCAGCAGCAGAACAAGTCACTTATCGTGCCAGCGCCGGTGCCGCGGTACAAATGCCCTACCTGATGCTGGCGGGGGCATTGCTGCTGCTGGCAGTCTTGTTTGCTTTTGCCAGGCTACCCAAAATTACTCATGCAGAAGACAGCGATACTATCGTCGGCAGCGCTAAGACATCGGTGCTGTCACACGGCCATCTGCTCATGGGTGCCATCGGTATTTTTCTGTATGTGGGTGGTGAAGTCAGCATAGGCAGCTTCCTCATCAATTTCCTCGGGGAGGCTGATGTGGGCAGCTTGCCACCCGCAGTCGCAGCGCACTATGTCAGTTTTTACTGGGGTGGTGCAATGGTGGGCCGCTTCATTGGTTTTGCCGTCATGCGCAAGGTCAGCCCGGGCAAGACCCTGGCGTTTAATTCGGCTGCTGCCATCATCCTGATCCTGACGGCCATCTATAGTCATGGCTCGTTTGCGATGTGGGCGATACTGGCTGTGGGACTGTGCAATTCCATCATGTTCCCAACCATCTTCAGTATGGCTCTGAACAAGCTTGGGCCATTGACGGGTCAGGGCTCCGGCATTTTGTGTATGGCGATAGTCGGCGGTGCCCTCGTGCCTTTCCTGCAAGGCTATCTGGCCGACACTATAGGCCTGCATGTTTCTTTTTATGTGCCTGCAGCCTGCTACACCTTCATTCTGTATTTCGGCATACGTTATGCCGGTATGTACTCGACCAAATAAACTGGATTAGTTTTTCTTCGTTACAGGAGATTGCGGGAGCTTCATGCTCCCGCTTTTTTTCGCCTGTGCTAAGCTGGTTCGCATGAAAAAAATCAACAACCCCTATTTGTTCTGGTCAGGCATAGTCCTGGTACTGGGTGCATTGCTTCATCTTGCCGCCATAGTTGGTGGCCCGGACTGGTATGCCTATATTGGCGCACCGGATGCCATCGTAGCAATGGCGAGAGCCGGTAAACGATACCCAATAGTGGTTTGCATCATCATTGCCATCTTTCTGTCTGTGTGTGCTGCCTTTGTTTTTTCTGGTGCGGGATTGATCCGGCGTTTGCCATTCACGCGCACATTGTTGGCTCTGATGGCTTGTGGATTGATAGTGAGGGGCGTGAGCTTTGTTCCACTTGTCATCTGGAAGCCAGAAGCCTTGGCCTCTGTCACCAGCATCCATAGCGTGAATGCCTTGTTGCTGATTACCTCGGCAATTTGCCTGGCGACAGGTTTGGGTATTGCCCTTGGTCTCAGGAAATTGCTGAAGTCACCACCTTGAAAGTATGTGGCAGAGAGGGTATCATTTTTCATGATACCCCTATTTTAATTCCATATTTTCCACAAAGACGTATTCCACCTACACTGTGAACACAGCAGATTTCAAAGGAAGTCGAAGAAGCGCTGCAGCGAAATTTCGAAAGCTTCTTTTGATGTCTCTTTGATTCGACCAGACCGGTTTCAAGTATCACGTTGCATATCTGACGTTGGCAGATGTGTTGCAGATAGCTTCTTGATATCGAATTTTGTGTCGAATTCGAATAAAATGGTAGTTATCACTACCAACGCAACGAGAGCCTATCTCTGATACCTCACTATAGGCTCCGAGCAAAATTGTGTCTTACCGGACACGACGCATGCTCTTTGCGATCTAAATCACAAATTTTGGAGCCACCTTATGTCATCCGACACCACAATGGAGTCTGCTGGACTCTCGTCCCTCGCCAGAACTGGCAATAGCAATCAAGAAGCATCCGGCGATGCACTCGAAGCCAGCCAGATCACCCGCCCCCCGCAATTGAATGATGTGCAACTCGACGATAAATATACGTCGAACAGCGGCACGATCTTTTTGTCAGGCATCCAAGCATTGGTAAGACTGCCCATGATGCAGCGCCAGCGCGACTTGGCTGCGGGCTTGAACACGGCGGGATTTATTTCTGGCTATCGTGGCTCCCCGCTGGGTGGTCTGGATGAAACATTGTGGAAAACCAAAAAACTGCTGGAGCAAAACCATGTGCAGTTCGTGCCTGGCGTCAATGAAGACCTGGCAGCGACTGCAGTTTGGGGCTCGCAAACGGTAGACCTGATAGGCCCGGCCAAATACGACGGTGTATTTGGCATGTGGTATGGCAAAGGCCCGGGCGTGGACCGCAGCGCGGACGTTTTCAAGCATATGAACCATGCCGGCACGTCGAAACACGGTGGTGTCTTGCTGGTGGCCGGTGACGACCACGGTGCATATTCATCGACACTGCCGCACCAGTCTGACCATATATTTTCTGCCTGCATGATCCCCATGCTCTATCCGAGCAATGTGCAGGAATACCTGGATCTGGGCTTGCATGCCTGGGCCATGTCGCGCTTTTCTGGCTGCGCAGTCGGCTTCAAGGCGCTGGCGGATACAGTGGAATCCACATCGTCGGTGGATGCCGACCCTTTCCGTCTGCAAATCACCATCCCGCAAGATTTTGTCATGCCTGAAGGCGGCCTGAATACCCGTCTGTCGCTCGATACCCTTGGCATACAGGCGCGCAAGCAGGAAGCCCTGATGCAGGATTACAAAATCTATGCAGCCCTGGCATATGCCCGCATCAACAAACTTAATCATGTCACCATAGACAGCCCGACTGCACGTCTGGGCATTGTTGCCTCCGGCAAGTCTTACCTCGATGTGCTGGAAGCGCTGGAAGAACTGGGCATAGATGAGAAATTTGCTGCCGAGATAGGCATACGCCTGTTCAAGGTGTCCATGCCCTGGCCGCTGGAACCTGATGGGGTGCGTGAATTCGCCCAGGGTCTGGATGAGATACTGGTAGTCGAAGAAAAACGTCAGATGGTTGAGTACCAGCTCAAGGAACAACTATATAACTGGCGCGACGATGTGCGTCCGCGCGTCATCGGCAAGTTCGATGAAAAGGGTGAATGGGTACACCCGCGTGGTGAATGGCTGCTGACTTCGAAGGCTGATTTCTCGGTAGCACAGATTGCCCGCGTGATTGCCTCGCGCATAGCCCGCTTCCATACCAGCGACCTCATCAAGGCACGCCTGGCGTTTCTGGAAGCCAAGGATGTCGTCCTTAGCAAGCAAGTCAATACGCCTGCACGCCCAGCTTACTATTGCTCAGGTTGCCCGCACAATACTTCCACCAAGGTGCCAGAAGGCAGTCTGGCGCTGGCAGGCATAGGCTGCCACGTCATGGCGACGGCGATTTATCCTGAATTCAATAAACTGACGACACACATGGGTGGCGAAGGTGCGCCGTGGATAGGGCAGGCGGCATTCTCGACCTTGCCCCATGTGTTCCAGAATCTCGGTGATGGCACTTATTTCCATTCCGGTTATCTGGCGATACGCGCTGCGGTAGCGGCCAAGGTCAATATCACCTACAAGATTCTGTATAACGATGCGGTCGCCATGACAGGGGGGCAGCCTGTTGACGGTATTATCAGCGTGCCGATGATGGCGCAGCAGATGGCGGCAGAAGGCGTCAAGCGCATCGCCCTGGTGACTGAGGATTTGTCACGTTATACCGACAGATCAAACTTGCCCAGCTTTTTGACCCTGCATGACCGCAAGGACATGGATGCCGTGCAACGCGAATTGCGCGAGATACCTGGTGCAACGGTACTCATCTACGACCAGACCTGTGCTGCAGAAAAACGTCGTCGCCGCAAAAAAGGCGAGTTCCCTGACCCCAACCAGCGCATGTTCATCAATGAAGCTGTCTGTGAAGGCTGCGGGGACTGCGGCGTGCAATCCAACTGTACTTCCATCATGCCGGTGGAAACAGAATTTGGCCGCAAGCGCAGCATAGACCAGTCGTCCTGCAACAAGGACTATTCCTGCGTCAAGGGTTTTTGTCCCAGTTTTGTCACGGTAGAGGGTGGCAAGCTGGTCAAATCCAAGACTGGTACAGCAAAGACAGATGATTTTGGCGCACTGCCAGAACCGCAATTGCCAACCTGTGAAAGCTCTTACAATATCCTGTTGAACGGCATAGGTGGCACTGGTGTGATCACGGTCGGTGCCTTGCTGGGCATGGCCGCGCATCTGGAAGGCAAGGGCGCATCGGTACTCGATATGACGGGCATGTCGCAAAAAAATGGTTCAGTAACTTCGCATATACGCATCGTCAACCAGGCGGGCAAGTTGCGTGCACAGCGCATAGCGACTGGTGAAGCTGACCTGATATTGGGCTGCGATATTCTGACTGCTGGTGCACATGATGCGATTTCCAAAATGCGTGCAGGCCGCACCCGTGCCGTCATCAATACCCATGAACAACCGACTGGACCATTTGCCAAGAACCCTGACTGGCAATTCCCTCTGGAATCAGTAGAGCACCTGATTTCTGAATCAGTCGGTGGCAATGTTGACTTCATCAATGCCACCAAACTGGCAACCGCCTTGATGGGCGACTCCATTGCTACCAACCTGTTCATGCTGGGTTTTGCCTACCAGAAGGGTGCGATACCTGTATCTGAAACAGCCTTGTTGCGCGCAATAGAATTGAATGGCGTGGCGATCGAGGCCAACAAGAAAGCCTTCTTGTGGGGCCGCCGTGCTGCGGTGGACTTTGCCCGCGTGGAAAAAATTGCCATCCCTGGACAGCCTGTCGTCATTCAGATGCCGCAAAGCCTGGATGCTCTCATCAAACGCCGCATTGCGGTATTGACCGATTACCAGAATGCCGCCTATGCCCAGCAATATGCTGAGCTCGTCGATAAGGTACGCAAGGCTGAGTCTGCATTGAACGTAGGTAACAAGTTCAGCATGGCAGTCGCCAAATACGCCTTCAAACTCATGGCCTACAAGGATGAGTATGAAGTCGCACGCCTGTATACCAATGGCGATTTCACCGCAAAACTCAAGCAACAGTTTGAAGGTGACTTCAGCCTGAAATTCAATCTGGCTCCTCCTATCTTCTCGAAAAAAGACGGGCAAGGTCATCTGGTCAAGGCGCAATATGGTTCCTGGGTCTGGCAGGCATTCAAGCTGCTGGCCAAACTCAAGGGCTTGCGTGGTACGGCACTGGATATCTTTGGTCGCACAGAAGAACGCAAGGCCGAGCGCGCCCTCATTGTTGAATACACAGCCCTGATGGAAAAACTGGCGGCGGGCTTGAATGCAGACAATCTGGAGCAGGCCATCGCCCTGGCGAACTTGCCTGAAAAGATACGTGGTTACGGCCATGTCAAAGAAAAGGCCATGCAGGCGTATCATGCAGAAAAGACAGTTTTGCTGAACCCTCAAAATACAACAGTGATCAAGGAAGTGGCGCGCGTAGCCTGATCTATGATTACGCAAGACTCACTTTTTATAGAAGTGAGTCTTACTACCTTGCTGATGAGTTGCTGCTGAATAATTGCTCAAACAAGCCGACCAAACCTTGGCCCAATTTTTATATGCTAAAAAAGCTCATGTTTGTATTGATGGCAACGGCTGGCCTGTGCATAACAGTTGCAGAGGCAGCGCCTGCGTCAACTTTCCGTATCTTCTTCCCCCGGCTTATGCTGGCTAATGGAGATGGGGAACGTGTCACTGAGATCAAACTGACACAAGCTTGTGGAGAATTCTGGGGCATGGCAGGCATACCCAAAGACTGGGGTGTTGAAATCGTCAGCCCCAGTTCTGGCACTGCAAGTTTGCATGCCAGTGCTGGTCATGGCGCTTCCAGCTTATTTGATTTGCAAAACTGGAATGGGGTAGTACAAATATCAGGGACGCATGCCAGATGTAAGGACTTGAGTGCGGTCATTACGACAGAGACAGGTGAGCGTCGCAAGGAATACCATTTTTCCGGACGTGAGTTGCATCTACGCAAATAAGCGGGGTAATAAATGCATGTATTACCAACACATAGCCAAAGAGCACTCTTGCGAGCAATGAATTGCATGAAAAGCATGATCACAATTTTTAATTGACGTTTACGTTAACGTCATATAACTTAGCCTAACCCAAACACAATGATTGTTGCTAAAGAGCAATAATCATTGTGATAAAACAAGACCGATGAGGAAGACATGACTGACCTGTCCGTTGCCCAGAACCTGACTGAATACAAACCCGCCAACAAAGTGCGCTTTGTTACTGCCGCTTCCCTGTTCGATGGCCATGATGCCTCGATCAATATCATGCGCCGTATTTTGATGGCGAATGGTGCAGAAGTGATCCATCTGGGTCATAACCGTTCGGTAGAAGAAATCGTCACTGCCGCTCTGCAGGAAGATGCCCAGGGCATTGCCATTTCCAGTTACCAGGGTGGCCACGTCGAATACTTCAAATACATGATAGACCTGCTCAAGCAGCGCGGCGGCGCGCATATCAAGGTATTTGGTGGCGGTGGTGGTGTCATCGTGCCGGAAGAAATCGCCGACCTACATGCCTATGGCGTGACTCGTATTTTCAGCCCTGAAGATGGCCAGCGCATGGGCCTGGTGGGAATGATTTTGTCGATGATACAGGCTTGTGACAGTGACCTGTCCGGCTATGCACCGACTACGCTGGCAGTATTGCAGCAAGGCGATATCGCCGACAAACACCGCCCTTTGGCGCAATTGATTACCGCGCTGGAAAACGACAAGGTCGCGCCAGAATTGCGCGCGCAATTGATAGACGCGGCAAAAGCCAGCAAGACACCAACCCTGGGTATTACGGGTACTGGTGGTGCCGGTAAATCTTCGCTGACGGATGAGTTGATACGCCGCATACGCCTGGACCAGGATGACCACCTGAACATCGCCCTGATTTCCATAGACCCATCACGCCGCAAATCTGGCGGTGCCTTGCTGGGTGACCGCATACGCATGAATGCCATCAACCCATGGAAGGGCAAGCTCAAGGTTTTCATGCGTTCGCTGGCAACCCGTGAAGCTGGCTCAGAAATTTCACAAGCCCTGCCAGACGTCATTGCTGCCTGCAAGGTCGCCGGTTTTGATCTGGTCATCGTTGAGACTTCAGGCATAGGCCAGGGTGATGCGGCGATCGTGCCGCATGTTGATGTCTCCATGTATGTCATGACACCAGAATTTGGTGCGGCATCACAACTGGAAAAAATCGACATGCTGGACTTTGCCGATTTTGTCGCCATCAATAAATTTGACCGCAAAGGTGCACAGGATGCCCTGCGCGATGTCGCCAAACAATATCAGCGCAACCGCGAACTATGGACACAGAAGCCAGATGAAATGCCAGTCTATGGTACCCAGGCTTCACGTTTCAATGATGATGGCGTGACAGCGCTCTACCAAGGCATCTTGCCAGCATTGGTGCAACGTGGTTTACCGGCCAAGCCTAGCAAACTGGCTGCCATCAATGTTAAATATTCCAGCGCCAAGAATGTCATCGTGCCACCGGCACGCAGCCGTTACCTGGCCGAGATTGCTGATACGGTACGCGCCTACCACAAGAATACCGGCAAGCAGGTCTTGATTGCCCGCGAACGCCAGCAACTGCAAGAAACCAAGCGCATGCTGTCAGTGGCAGGCAAGTCGGCTGATTTTGATGACTTGATTACCGAACGTGAAAACCGCCTCGATGGCGAATCCAAAAAACTGATCAGCATGTGGCCAGACATGCAGGCCGCCTATGCCGGTGACGAATATGTCGTCAAGATCCGCGACAAGGAAATCCGTACCCGCCTGGTACAGCAATCCCTGTCCGGCACAAAAATTCGCAAGGTGGCTTTGCCACGCTTTGTCGATCACGGTGAAATCCTGCGCTGGCTGCTGCTGGAAAATGTACCTGGTTCTTTCCCATTTACAGCAGGTGTATTTGCTTTCAAACGTGAGGGTGAAGACCCTACCCGCATGTTTGCCGGTGAGGGTGATCCTTTCCGTACCAACCGCCGCTTCAAGCTGGTATCGCAGGGCATGGATGCCAAGCGCCTGTCTACTGCTTTTGATTCAGTGACACTGTACGGCGCAGACCCGGCCATACGTCCTGACATCTACGGCAAGGTCGGCAATTCTGGCGTGTCAGTTGCGACGCTGGAAGACATGAAGGTCTTGTATGATGGTTTTGATCTGTGTGACCCGGCCACATCGGTATCCATGACCATCAACGGCCCGGCACCGACGATACTGGCCTTCTTCATGAACACCGCCATTGACCAGCAGATGGAAAAATTCCGCGCCGATAACAAGCGCGAACCTACTGCCGATGAATCCGCCAAGATACGTGCCTGGGTACTGCAAAATGTACGCGGCACCGTGCAGGCAGATATTTTGAAAGAAGACCAGGGCCAGAACACCTGCATCTTCTCAACAGAATTCTCGCTGAAGGTCATGGGTGATATCCAGGAATATTTCGTCCATCATCAGGTGCGCAATTTCTATTCTGTCTCCATCTCTGGTTACCATATTGCAGAAGCCGGTGCGAACCCGATTTCACAACTGGCGTTCACGCTGTCGAATGGCTTCACCTTTGTCGAAGCCTATCTGGCACGCGGCATGCACATAGATGATTTCGCGGCCAACCTGTCCTTCTTCTTCAGCAATGGTATGGACCCTGAGTACACGGTACTGGGTCGCGTCGCCCGCCGTATCTGGGCAGTGGCCATGCGTGACAAATATGGTGCGAATGACCGCAGCCAGAAACTGAAATACCATATCCAGACCAGTGGCCGTTCCCTGCATGCGCAAGAGATAGATTTCAACGATATCCGCACCACCTTGCAAGCCCTGATTGCGATTTACGATAACTGCAACAGCCTGCACACCAATGCCTACGATGAGGCAATCACCACGCCTACTGATGAATCAGTGCGCCGCGCTCTGGCGATTCAGCTCATCATCAACCGTGAGTGGGGCCTGGCGAAAAACGAGAACCCTATCCAGGGCAGCTTCATCATTGAAGAACTGACCGACATGGTAGAAGAAGCCGTCATGCAAGAGTTTGAACGCATAGCCGAACGCGGCGGTGTACTTGGTGCCATGGAAACCGGCTATCAACGCGGCAAGATACAGGAAGAATCCATGCACTATGAACACCTGAAACATGACGGCACTTTGCCTATCATCGGCGTGAATACCTTCCGCAATCCTAAAGCCAATGACACACCGCAAAAGATAGAACTGGCGCGTTCTACTGAAGAAGAAAAGCAATCGCAGTTACAACGCCTGGCGGATTTCCATGGCCGTCATGCGGATGCGGCACCGAAGGCGCTGGCAGCCTTGCAGCAGGCAGCGATCAATAATGAGAATGTGTTTGCCAGGTTGATGGATGCGGCACGGGTTTGTTCGCTGGGGCAGATTACTACTGCGCTTTTCGAGGTTGGGGGGCAATATCGGCGCAACATGTAGGAAGCTTCAAAAACCTTTTAATCAGGCGCATAGCTGCGTTGTAAATGCTCGCAATACCGACGTATTGCTGTGCTTTGCGCCTTGTACTGCATCCCGCTGAATGAATTTCTCAGCGTGCCACGGATACGGTTGGCTGATGGGCGACGCTACGCGCGCCTTTATAGAGCACAAAAAGCCTGGAATTTTCCGGGCTTTTTGTTTTTTGTTAAGCGCTATTTATTGCTAGAATACCTATCTACATTTAATCTGGTCATGGCTGTGATTTTGCAGCTTTCAGGAGTATTCCATGCGTACCATTCTCGTTTTAGCTTGTGTCTCTATCCTCGCTGCCTGTAACAAACCACCGGAACCCAAGGTTGAACCAAGTGCGGCAGCTTCGGCTAATTTTCTTTCCGAACAGAAAGCGCAGCTAGACAAGGCGAAAGCGGCGGCGCAGTTGATGCAGCAAAAGTCGGATGAACAAAGGGCGATTGTTGAGGTTCAAACTGGTGGGGCTGCGGCCAAGCCCGCGAAGAGCGATGCGGGCAAGTAGCATTACTTTGAGAGGCACTTTGCAGCAGGCCGGTAAGCAGGATATGTTTTTCCAATAGGAGCCATTCATGTTGATATCTTTTCGTCGTCTTGCCTTGGTTTCCTGTCTTAGTCTGCCTTTACTTGCTCATGCGCAATTACCTGTGCAGGCCAATGTTGATCATGAAGCCATGCTGGCCAGTGCAGATGCACGTTTGGCCGCGAATAAGCGGTTGGTGTATGACTTTTGGCGGGAAGTGTTTGAAGGCGGGCATATGGAGCTGGCAGATAAATATCTGGCTGTATCCTATATTCAACACAACCCCAATGTGGCGACCGGGCGGGCTGCTTTTGTGGAAGTCTTCAGCAAATTTGTCAAGCCCAAAGACATACAGGCCAGGGTCAAGGCACCCTTGGTAGCGATTACTGCCGAGGGTGATAAAGTGATACTGAGCTTTGTCAGCACCGTGCCGGACGCAAAAGATGCCAGCAAGAAATACACGACAACCTGGTTTGACATGTTCCGCATAGAGAATGGCAAGATCGCAGAACACTGGGACCCGGCTTTGAAAGAAAGTCATTGAGAGGAGCAGATACCGATGTTGCACAAGAATTTGATTTCAGAGGCGGCATCTTTGCCAGTCGCCTGGCGCTCTTCAATACTGGGCAAGGCAGGTGGTGCGCAAGTCAAGGTCTTGCGTATGGATGAATGCGATTATCCTGATGAAACGCATGATTTTACTGAGGCCTTGCTGGTGCTGGATGGGCAAATGAATCTGGACATCCATGGTGAGATTGTGGCTGTCAAGGCGGGTGAGTTGTATCTGGTTCCTGCGCATACGCCGCATGCTGTTGCGGCGGGTAGCAGGGGTACCCTGATTATCATTGATCAGTAAAGCAACAATGCAGAATTGAGTTTTGGCTGTAGCTTGTAAATCCTCTTGAATCTATATTTAAAATGGAGACGGCATCATGCAAAAAATCACCCCTACCCTCTGGTTTGATCATCAGGCTGAAGAAGCAGTACATTTTTACCTCGACATCTTCAAGGATGCAAAAATCCTGGATGTAGTCCGCTATGGCGAAGGTGCCCCTCTGCCCAAGGACACGGTGTTGACGATCAAGTTCACCATGGCCGGGCAAGAATTCGTCGCCCTGAATGGTGGGCCTGTGTATAGTTTTACTCCTGCCATTTCCTTCGTCATCGATTGTGAAACGCAGGAAGAGGTGGATTATTACTGGGACAAATTACTGGCGGGCGGTGGTCAGGAAAGCCAGTGTGCCTGGCTCAATGACAAATATGGCCTGTCCTGGCAAGTTGTACCCCAAGCATTGATCCGTTATCTCAGTGATGCCGACCAGGAAAAGTCGCAAAGAGTCATGATGACCATGTTCCAGATGAAGAAAATTATCATTGCTGATCTCGACAAAGCCTATGCCGGATGAGTTTGTAAAAAATGTAAATTTTGTAAATGTTTCTACCTATATCCAAGTTTTGATTTTATTTATGTAAGATTGCCAGACCCAAAATTCAGCGTATGAATTGCTATGAATCGCTGATTGCCAGTCTATAAGTCACTTACATCCAAAGGTAAATAAAATTGAAACTACCAAAGTCATTGATTGCTGCGTTTTTCTTGTTCGCCATGACGGGGTTTGCCATGGCTGAGACCATCGTCGTGAATCCTTACGGTAAGTACCTGGAAGGTGAGGATGTGGAAGTGGAGATGGCGCAATTTGCTGGCAGAAATGCAGAGGGTTTGTATGATATCTTGCTGAAGATGAAGGGTGCCGCAGCATTTAATGCCGGTATCGATGGCAAGACCATCAAATACCGCGCAGTACACGGTGGCTCTGGCGTGGATTACCAGCTCAATGGCAAGACACGCATGTCGCTAAGACAAAATTCAGGTGGCTCAGCTTCGTCCTATCAAGTATTTTTGGATGGCAGGACAATTTCCATCAACGAGATAAAGTCAAAATCTCAAGAGGTGCGGCCCCTGCATTTGCTGACTGCCTCGACAGAAGCTGCAAAATAAGTTGTCTGAGCTATGATACAAATGCCTGTCCTGATGACAGGCATTTTTTTGCCCACTAAGGCTGATTCTTGTATCCCAACATGTAATCGCATTAATCGCTAAAATACTCTGCAGATGCAGGAATTTATTGTGTGTTTTAGCGGAATCGTATGCATACCAAAAAACTTTTATTGACTTTGTTTGAATACAAAGCCTGGGCCAATGCTGACTTGTATCAGCTGGCAGGGAGTGTCTCGCCAGACGAGCATGCGCGTGAGTTGCATGATGCGATACGCATACTCAATCATATCTATGTGGTTGACCAGATCTTCGTCGCCAACCTGCAAAGCCAGCAGCATGGCTATACAGCGCTGAACACCAAAGAAACCCCCACATTGGCTGATTTGCAGCGTGGCGTGCAAGAAGTGGATCAGTGGTACATGGACTATGTCACCTCTCAGCAAGAAACCAGGTTTGCAGATGACATACGATTCACTTTTGTGGATGGCACGCCCGGCTGCATGTCACGTGGTGAGATGTTATTGCATGTGGCCACCCATGGAAATTATCACAGAGGTGCGGTTGGCCGTATCTTGTTCCAGATAGGCAAGCAGCCACCGAAAGATACTTTGACCGTATTCTTGAGCCAGCAAGCGGCTGCTCAGTCTTGACTACCATACGCAGAGCCAGTGATCCGGATGCCAGCGCCCTGCAGACAATTTACCAGAAATGCCTGGTCGAAGCTGCATGGCAGCAGCGTGCAGCAGAAACCATTCCTGGTTTTGCTGATGTTACGCAAGGCGAAACAGTGTGGGTCGCGGTGGATGCACTGAATCAGGTATTGGCTGTTCTGGCAGTGCAGGAAGGCGATGCCTATATCCATCACTTGTATGTAGATCCCCAGGCGCAAGCGCAAGGGTTGGGCAAAGCCCTCTTGCAGCATCTGCAAGCTTGTTTAGCTTTCCCATGGCGATTGAAATGCGTGGCGAAAAATCATGCTGCCTTGACGTTTTATAGGCATCTGGGATGGCATGAGATTGAGCAAGGGCAGGGGGAAGATGGGGTTTATTACCTGTTGGAACATACCGGGCCGCTTCAGGAAAATAAGTCCACTGAATAATTATCCCTATGAAATATAAAAAAATACTTGCGACCTTCTTGTTGGCAGTATCTGGTTTTGCTTGCGCAGATGTTGACGTCAATATCAAATTTCTGCATCCGCAGGCACTCGAAGTGAGTTATCAGTTACCACCGGCATGCACTCAACTGGTCTTTAAAAAGCATGGAAGTGATGCGGCAAAAATACGCAGTAGCTGGCAGCCACTTGATACTTGCGGCAAGGCGGATGGTGAGCATGCGAGCAGTCGGCAAGTGGCGTGTACGCAATTACTTTTCCAGGTACCTGTAAGTGCTAATAAAGTGCGGGGTTATCCCGCAGCTTTCCCGGTAGGTGATGCGATCTACGCTCATACCAGCAATTTTGCCGTGGATGAAAGTTGCGGCAAAGTGAACTACAGTTTTAGTGCACCTGGTATTGCCATGAATGCTAGGGTATTTGCAGACAATGCCAGGTCCACTGATGGAAGCGGTGCTGATATGGCTGCCTTATTATTGCCAAAGCAATTAAAGGTGGAGGGTAATTTTATCGGTTATTTTGACGCAGCAATGGGGGAAGCCAATATCAGCAATATACGCAAAACGGGTGACGAAAGCGTCGCTTTTTTGCGCCAGGTTTTGCCAAAAGCAAAATTCGAGATGCCCATCGTTGCGGTCTCCAGAGTGACAGGCCCTGGTCAGGCCAGACCAGATGGCGACGCAGCCGACGTCATGCGTCTGGCCTTTGTCAATTGGCCCTTGCAGCCGGATGCGGAGACAGAGCGCATGATGACATTGTTTGTGTCGCATGAATTTAGTCATCGCTTTCAAATGCGCGATGCGACTGATGCCTATGCCGATGCACGCCTGATCCATGAAGGTGGTGGCGAATTCTTGCGCTGGCTGATGGCCGTGCACAAAGGATGGCTGACCCATGAGCAGGCAGCTGAAGACTTGAATACGGCTCTGGGCGAGTGTTTGCTCCATGTACGTCAGTCCAGTTGGGGTAATTTGACGGTAAATCAGATACGTGGCGGGCTGCTGGATTATCGTTGTGGCCTGGCAGTCTATGTGTATGGATTGGCAGCCAGGCAGGGCAAGGTCGGGCCATTCGAGCGTTTTGATGGTTTTTATGAACGGCTCAGGCAGGTACCAGCCCAGGCACCAAGGCCAGATTTTGCCCACGCTCTCGAATGTGGTGACGAACCTGCATGCAAGAGTAAATGGTTGCCACGTCTGCTTGGCAAGCAAGAAAGCATGCTGGCTGTGTGGGTAGATTTTTTTCAGCAAACAGGGCTGGCCCGTCCAGTCGTTACCAGCCAGCAGCAAAAGAATGCCATGATCAATCAAGCCATGCAGGAATTGATGAGAGAGGATTGCGGCAGCGCCAGCATGTTTCCGCAAGCGGAGAAGATCAGCGTGGATGAAGTCAAGGGCTGCAAAATACTGCGCGGTGGCATGAATATAATCAAGTCAGAAAATTTGCCTTTATATAATCATCCTGACACCCTGACTGCCACCATGGCAGCTTGCAAGCGGCACTCGCAGGTCAGATTGACCATGGAGTCCGGCTTGCAACTAGACCTGCCTTGCAAGCATGTCTATCAGCCTGTTGAAAAATTTTATGCTGTTGATATGAAGAAACTATTAGCTAGCCTCAACCACTGATTCTATAAATTTGTACCTTGCCAGATTTGGCGCTTGTAGTCTCAGCGGGTTTGAGGAATACTGAAAATGTAAGCTGTATTTACTTTCGACACTATCCCTTAGCTCAATCAGGAAAGCTCATGCCAGGCAAAGTTGAAGTATCCAGAGTTGCCCTATACCGCGCCATGGTAGAGCAGGCTCAGGATGCCTTGCTTGTATTAGAGGGGGAGCATTTCATTGATTGCAATCCCAGTGCCGAGAAAATGTTTGGCTTATCAAGAGAGCAATTACTTGCCAGCGCACCGGTACATTTATCTGCTGCCAGTCAATTTGACGGACGAGATTCCCTGACTGCCGCCAATAGTTATATAGAGCTGACCAAAGCTGGTCAGCCCCAGCGCTTTGAATGGGCTTCCCGCAGGGCAGATGGCAGCCTGTTCACGTCTGAAGTAGCCCTGAATCTTCTGGAAGACAATGACCGTCTATGCATAGTTGCCGTGGTACGGGATATTTCTGAGCGCAAGCAGGCAGAGCTGGCTGCGCGCAAGAAAAATGAAAAACTCCGCGTTTTACTGGAAAATTTTCCTGGTGGCGTTTCACTGATCGATGAAAATCTCAGGGTTGTTGCCTGGAATGGTGAGCTCTTGCGCATGCTGGATTTACCGCCAGCCTTGTTTCAAGGGCAACCACCGCTGGCGCGCGAAGTGTTTGAAGCGAATATCAAACGCGGTGAATATGGCGAGTTCAGTAGTGCCAGTGATGAGGAAAAACTGGCCAAGCTCATGGCCATCATACAAAGCGATGTTCCTTATTCTTATGAACGTCTGCGTTCTGATGGCAGCATCATAGAAGTGCGTGGCGTACCGGTGGAAGGCGGTGGTTTCGTCACTACCTGCATGGATGTGACCGCCAAACGCCGGATAGAAATTGAATTCCGCAAGCAATCCCTGTTTTTGAAAGCCGTGCTGGCACATATGCCCCAGGGTCTGAGCGTATTCGATGATCAATTGAAGCTGTATTTGTGGAATCAGGGGTTTCTTGATGTGCTTGATTATCATGCTGATGCTATTTACCAGGGTGTGCCATTTGAAGATCTATTGCGCATCATGGCCGAGCGTGGCGAGTATGGTGAAGGTGATATTGAAGAGCTCATCAGCATCCGCCTGACTCTGGCCAGGCAATTTCAGGCACATCAGTTTGAACGTACCCGCCCAAATGCCCATACCCATCTGGTGCAGGGCAAGCCCATCCATGAAAATGGCAAGCTGCAAGGTTTTGTCACCACCTATACCGATATCACCGAACTTAAAAAAGTTCAGACAGCCTTGTCGAAAGCCAATGCCTTGCTGGAACAGAATATCGCCGAGCGAACCACAGAGCTGCGCCATACCCAGGATGATCTGATGCGTAGCGAAAAGCTGGCTGCCCTGGGCTCACTGGTGGCTGGTGTTGCACATGAACTCAATACCCCCATTGGCAACAGCTTGCTGACAGCCAGCACCCTGCAAGCCAAGACCCAGGAGTTTGCCCAGAAGGTGGGCGATGGCAATATCCGTCGCTCGGATTTGACTGCCTATCTGCAGGCAGCGCAACACGCCAGCGAATTGATAGAGCATGGTTTGAACAATGCCGCCGACCTGGTTGCCAGTTTCAAGCAAGTGGCGGTCGACCAGGCCAGTTCCAAGCGCCGTCGTTTTCACCTTGGCAAGGTTTGCCATGATGTGATTGCCACTATGATGGCCAAGATACGCCAGGCAGGTCTGCGTATCAACATTGATATACCAGAGCAAATAGAACTGGATAGCTTTCCTGGGCCGCTGGATCAGGTGATTTGCAATCTGGTCGATAATGCCATTCTGCATGCCTTTGAAGGTAAGCTGGACGGACAAATCTTGATCAGTGCCACCATGCTGGGGCAAGACCGGGTGGAACTGCGCTTCGACGATAATGGCGTGGGCATACCAAGTGAAAATCTGGGGCGCGTATTTGATCCCTTCTTTACTACCAAACTTGGGCAGGGCGGCACTGGGCTGGGTATGAATATCGTCTATAACATTGTCACCAGTTTGCTGGGGGGCGATATCCGCATAGAAAGCGAAGAGGACGACGGTACCAGTTTCATCATGCAAATCCCTCTTGTCGCAACTGTCAATGATACTGACTCTGCCGACTGATATGCTCGGGTATTAGCGGTTTGAGATGAACGGTCGGCTATACTATCTTTCTTTTTGCATCAAGAAAGTCTCTCATGTCCCAATTCCCTGCCTGCCCGGTCTGCTCCATGGAAAATACTTATCCAGATGGCGACAACTATATCTGTGCCGATTGTGCACATGAATGGCCCATGCAGGCTGCCTCGGCAGCGGATGATAATGATGAGCGCATCGTCAAGGATTCAAACGGTAATGTGCTGGCTGACGGCGATGCTGTCGTTCTCATCAAGGATCTGAAAGTCAAAGGCTCGTCTACCACGCTGAAGATGGGCAGCAAGGTAAAAAGCATACGCTTGGTCAGCGGCGACCATGAAGTCGATTGTAAAATGGACGCAGGCAATTTCATGTTAAAAGCCTGTTATCTGAAAAAAGTCTAATCTGGAGTAATACATGCGGCACATACTGGTCTACGGTGATTCTTTATCCTGGGGCTTGATCCCGACAACGCGCAAACGTCTGAACTTTGAAGAGCGCTGGCCAGGTGTACTGGAGATCGGCCTCAACAGTGCCGACCAGCATGTGCGCGTAGTGGAAGATTGCCTGAATGGCCGCCGCACCGTGTGGGAAGACCCCTTCAAGCCAGGACGCAATGGATCGCAAGGTCTGGCACAGCGCATAGAAACCCTGACACCGTTGTCACTGGTGGTTGTCATGCTGGGCATTAATGATTTTCAGTCCATGCATCAGAATGATGCCTGGTTATCCTCGCAAGGATTGGCTGTGATTATCAATACCATACGCCAGGCACCGATAGAGCCGGGTATGCAGGTCCCGCCCATACTCATCGTGGTACCGCCACCGCCACGCATACCCAAGGGCGCGATTGCCCCCAAGTTTATCGGCTGTGAAGAGAAATGCACGGGCCTGGCCGATGCCTATAAAGAAGTTGCCGCTGCTGCAGGCTGCCATTTCTTTGATGCTGGCAGTGTTGTCACCTCCAGCGAATACGATGGTGTGCATCTGGATGCTGACCAGCATTTGATACTGGGCTGGGAACTGGTCGGTGTGGTTTCTTCCATCTTGAAATAAGTTTTTATGAGTGCTGACTTACATGCCATTCAAAACCTCCTGGCCAGGTTCGCCAATAGTTTTGATCTGAAAGACTGGGGCGCGTTGCGCGCCTGCCTCGCCAGTTCCATCCATACTGATTACTCAGACTTGCGTGGCACCCCACCTGAGCAAATGAGTAATCAGCATTATGCAGAATTACGCCGCATCGCCTTGCAAGACTTGCAGACCCATCATCTGAGTGGCAATACTGAAATTGAATTATCAGGTGATACTGCCAGGGCAAAAGTCTCGACGATTATTTTTCGCAAAAATGCAGAAGGCCAGACCCTGCATACGCATTGCCTGTATCAATTTGGTTTGATTAAGGAAAACGCGCAATGGCTGATCAATTCCATCGTCCAGAAAGTATTCTGGAGTGATGGCCAGATTGCGATACATACCGGTATCGTCAAATAATAAAGCCACCCTGGGGTGGCTTTATTAGGCCGAACATCAAGCTAAACATCAGGCAAATTGTATCTGTCCGTCGTAAATGCCCACCAGTGCAATCGCTACCGAAGTATCAGTAGCCGTTACTGCAGAGGCAATCGCGATACCATTGGTGATGGATGCCTCAGGCGTCAGGAAATTCAAGCCCCATTCAACAGCGAACTGGTTGGCGACCTTGATTTTATTATCCAGCAAATTGACCACCCAGCCCCAGGTCGCATCGCCCGTGAAAGCCCGTGCGCCGGCCAGCACAGCGCTGACCATGGAACCACGGCTTTGTATCCCGGTATCGAGTTCATTGAGCCAGTATTTCAGTCCAGCCGCATCTGCACCATCGGTTCTGCCCATGGCATTCTTATAAATGATATTGATGAAATCAGTATTGCTGAGGCTGGCGCTATAGCCTGTTTGTGCCGGAAACTGGGCAGCCGCCAGGAAGAAGGCATCACCTATCTGCTTGAAGCTCATGCCAGACTTGAACTGAGTAATCCAGTAATCCAGGCCGTCAGCATCAGGCACACGGTTGAAATAGGCTACATACAATTCTTCCAGCGCCTTCAATTCCCCGGTCTTGATGGTGTGGGCATTGTCATACACCGTGGTATTCACGATGTAGTCGGTGAACTGAATTTTTTCTACATTATGGGCGGCCCAGTAAGCCGCATTTTGATTACCGAGCAATACAGTATTATTGCCAATTTCATTGACGAAATAGCTACCACCACCCGTACCCAGTTTTGCGCTGATGACCAGCGTATCGATACCTGCGCCGCCATCAATATAGTCATAACGCACAGACTCAGGCGCACTCAGGCCTATCGTATTGTTGCTGCCATCAAACTGGAAGATAGTGTTATTGCCATTCAGGCTGCTGGCGGCACCGCTGACATTGACGATAGTTTTGTCCAGCGTTGTAGTCTCAGTTTGCTGGGTGGTGCTGAGGTTTTTGCGTATGTAGCCGGTACTGTCTATGGTCGTCAGGCTCAGGCTGGCACCAGCCTTGTAGGCACCAGAGCCATAGGCGTCAAAATAGACTTTACTTGTGGTATTGACAGTGTTACCGCCTATCTTCCAGGTATAGGCCAGCAAACTGCTGTCTGGCACCGACGGTTGATAAACACCGGGTATGCTGGAATACAGGTCTAGGTAGTCACCGATGGCGGCATAATATTTCAGCGCAAAGGCTTCTTTTTCGGGCGCACTGAAGGCCACTCCCAGATGATTCATTTTTGAATCCTGGGTTGCGCGCCAGATACCTGTGTCGCGGTAATAACCACCCTGATAAGTGCCGACCACGCCGAGATCGCCATCCTTGTAACCTAACCAGGCAGACCAGGGTATACGGCTTAGCGAATCAGTGACATGAGGACTGGCCAGGAAACCAGCATCAGTCACCGGGTAATTACTGGCGATGGAAGTATCGACATATTCGTCCTGCAGGCCGGCAAAGCTGTGACCGATTTCATGTAGCACCACTTCTGCAGAAGAAATATTCCCGGCAGACGCCCAGGCGATGGAACCACCGGCACCGCCGTATAGTGCGGTATTGACAAGCACTATCACCAGTTCATGCGCATCGCTGGCGACAGCACCGTTGACGACCGTATTTACCTTGGAAAAATCACCATACAACAAACGCCCGTCACTACCATGCTGGGTAGCGTCAAAGTAGGTATTGACGCTGATACTCTTGTTAGGCTGGTCTGTGCCTGATTGTGCAGAGGCGACAAAAATAGCGTTGGCATTGAACAGGTTTTTATACGGTGAAAATGGCGCATTCAGCTTGGCATTGGCATCCCCCAGCATATTGTCGAGAAATTTTTGCGCATCTGCCAAAAACTGGGTGCGCTCGGCAGCGGTATAACCTTCGGCGACAAAGACAATATCAACGCGGTTTTTACTGCTGCCAGTATTCAGTATGGTGGTGACGTCTGCCATGATGGGTGAGCCCTGTTATAAGTACGGATTTTAGCAACACTGTAGCCCTATAGCCCAGCGTTGCCGTGTCAAAAGTAATCCCGTAAATATATTAACAAAAACGGGCAAACGCTATCGTACAACAATGTATATGAAAAAAGACATGAATTTCATGTAGGGAATTGCAACAAGTGTTGCAAAATTGAATTGCGGTACTGACGGCCCATTTACTGATGATCCCAGCCCGGACAGGAAAAAGCGTCCTGCGCCTAATACACATCCCGCCTGTACAGCCCCAACTCTGCCATGCGTTCCAGTTTATCCAGACCCAGCAGATTACTCAAGGTCTGGTGCACATCTTCTGCCATGCCTTGCAGACTGCCGCAGATCAGTATGGCAGCACCCTGCTCTACCCACTGCCGGATATCTGCTTGTTGTTCTTGCAAGGCATGTTGTACATAGCGGCGTTCATCCTGGTCGCGGGAAAAGCACAGGTTCACTTTATTGAGTACGCCATTGGCTTGCCAGGCCATGATTTCTTCACGATGAAAAAAATCATGTGCTTCATTTCTTTCACCAAAAAACAACCAATTGTGTAAATGACCATGACCTGCGCGTGCCTTGATGTGGGCGCGCAAACCCGCAAGGCCAGTGCCGTTGCCTATCAGGATCAGCGGGCAGTCTTGTGCTGGAGTATGGAAGTTGCGATTTTCGCGTATGCGCAGTTTGATGTGCTGTCCGATTTCTGCATAGGCTGTCAGCCAGCCTGACCCTATGCCCAGGCTGCCATCGGGTCTATGCATCTGCCGCACCAGCAGTTCCAGTTTGCCATCGGCGGGCAAGGATGAAATGGAATATTCACGATGTGGCAGGGCAGGGCGCTCGGCCATATTATTTGCTGGCTTATTTACCTGATTCTTCTCTGGTGGATAATCAGGGCCAATTTCAGCGATGTCTCCTGCCTGCCAGAGATAATCATTGCTGTGTGAATTTTCAGCCGGGATGCAGGCGATGCGATAAGCCGGCCCACCCAGGCTGCCAGGATTGAGCAATTCTCTTTCAGTGAGTATCCAGTCCTGGTAACCAGGTTTGCTCCAGTCTGCCATTTCAGTATGGCCACTGAGCAGGCCCAGATAATGCTGCCAATGGCGTAGCGCACCTTCATCACCATTATCAACTTCTATCATGTCAAACAGACTATGGGCCTGCTGATGTTTCAGCCACAGATCTACTCTGTGAGCAAAGGCGCAGAATTGCTGATAATGCCTGTCGCCCAATGCCAGTACAGCAAAATGCAAATGGGATAAATCGATTTTTAGGCTCATCACCAGGCGGGTAAAGGCTGCTGCATTGTCGGGTGCGTCACCTTCGCCGGTGGTGCTGAGAATAAATAAGATGCGGCTGGCCTTGTTCAGAGTGTCGGGCTTGAGAGTAGCCAGGTTGCTCATCGCAACTGTCATCCCAGCATCTTGCAAATGCTGCGCAGTTTTAAGGGCGATCTGTTCAGCAAAGCCTGTCTGGCTGGCGTAAGCGATCAGGACGCTTTGTGTATTGGTCCGATCCAACTCAGCACTAAAGCCATGGTGCTGGGTGGCTAGTTCATTTTTATGCCTGCGCATGGTTTGCAGGCAAAAACTCAGGTAGCTGACAAGCACCAGCGCGGTAGTAAATTGTTTTTGTGCCGGCAATGGAAGAAAAAAGCTGGTGACACACAATAGCGTCAGGGCCAGGCTGATACGGTTCATCCAGTTTAAAGAGGGCAGGCGCATACGCGATCAATCCAGCATGGCACTCAGGGCCTTGCTCATTTTTTCTTCGAAACCAGCAGCCGTTCTTTGCAAGAACAAGGTAGCAATCTGATGCTGATTGGCATATTCAAGACCTGCGGTGCAACCCAGCACCGTCAGCGCGGTTGCCATGGCATCTGCCACCATGCATTCAGGGTGCAATACCGTGACCGAGGCAAGATCATTATCTACCGGATAGCCAGTGCGCGGATCAAGCGTATGCGCATAGCGGCGGCCATCCTGTTGAAAATATTGGCGGTAATCACCAGAAGTCGCAATTGATAAACCATGCAGGGCGACCAGATATTCCTTGTCCAGCTTTTCATGAGTATTCACCGGGCTTTCTATCCTGACCCACCACGGTGACTGGTCTTTTTTCATCCCCAGGCCACGCAACTCGCCACCCAGCTCTATCAGGTAACTGGTGATTTTTTGCGTATCTAGGTAACCGGCGATCTGGTCCAGCGCGAAGCCCTTGGCAATCGACGATAAATCCAGCGCGACGCTGCTGGTGCCCGTGCCAGTCTGGCGCAGGCGCTGGTTCACATGGTCCAGCTCCAGTGACTTCCAGTTGCCAGCTTGCAGGGTAGTGTAGATTTCAGTTTCTGTGGGCGCGCTGTCGCGCTTGCCTGAGGGACCAAAGCCCCACAGATCAACCAGTTTTCCTGCCGTGATATCGTAAGCCCCGGCTGTCTGTTGGGACAGGTATAAGCTGTAGTCCACCAGCTTGAAAAATTCTGCTGGCAAGGATTGCCAGCTATGCGTCAGTGCGCGGTTGAACTCGCATAAATGTGAGGTTGGGTCCCAGGTACTCATTTGCATGACGACCTGGTTCAACTCTGCCTCTATCCCCGCCTGCAATTCTTGCGCATCGTGATGCGGCAAGACCAGGAGCTGCACAGTCCAGCCGGTACCCATGCTTTTGCCACTGAGGGTGTGGCTGACGGCATGGGCAGGCGGAATTTGTGGTTCCGCCACATCCAGCGGTATAAAAACACGACGCATATTCACTAAATATTGATCACTACTATTGCGGCAAGACTTCCAGTGTGACTACATAGCTGGCAACTCTGGATTTGGCTGGAGCTTTGACTTGTTTGTCATCCTTGATTTCTGCTTCCATCCAGTACAAACCGGCATTGGCCCAGGTAATACTGAATTTGCCATCGCTGTCAGTGATGAAAGTTTTTTCATCGAGTTTTTGACGATAACGCAAGCCGCCAGCAATCAGGGTGACATTGACTTTGGCTGCGGGTTTGCCATCCAGGGTCAGACGGAACTGGGCAGTTTCGCCAGCGACCAGATCGTTGGGATGCGTGGCACCGCTCAACTCCAGGCCATTGCCGGTGATATCCATGGACTTGCCACCGGGTTTGCCGTTGGTGACAAAAGTTTCAACGCGGCCACTGCGTTGTGTGACTTGCAGTTCTTCTGCATTGGCGGGCACTTCCTTGGCAAATGTTTCTGCCGTACCGCGCCAGCGTTTGACCTTGCCATCTTCTTTATAGTTGGCAAACAAACCTTCATTCAGGATACCGATTTTATAGCTGCCAGTCTGGCTGAGCTTGACATCAAAACTGCTGCGGAATTTGCCTGTGTTGGCGTTTTCTGGTTTCAGGGATGTGCCATCCGGTGCAGTGATAAACAGGTTATCCAGCTTCAATGCATTGTGATCAAAAACAAAGACATCGGTAGCAGCCGCCGCATCAACGGTGACCCATGGCGTATTGCCAGCAACGATGGTTGACGATGGCACCAGAAATGCACGGTGCGCCTGGGCAGTGAAAGCTGCGCAAGCCAGAGCTGAGAAGAGGGCGATTTTTTTAAAATTTTTCATGATGGTTCTTGAGCCTTGTTGACATGTCTATGAACGCGTTTATGAGCGTGTCTGTTTAAGCATCTATTATTTAATGGTGACAGCAATCGCGCCCAGTTCACTGGTGCCTTGTGCTTTCAGGTTTTGTTCACCTTTGGCTTGCCACTGGAACGGCACTTTGACGACTTCACGGCCACCGCCTTCACGCGCAGCTTCGACGATGAGTTGATAATCACCGGCTGGCAATTTGGCCAGCACACCCTTGTCGCCTGCAAAACTCAGGGTTTGCTCACCTGTCGTGCGTGTTGCACCGCTGACGCCTTCGACTGGCATTTGCAATTCACGGCCACTACGACGCCACCATTGACGCATGTCCTTCAACCATTTCGTGCCTTCATTGTCGCGTTTTTTCAAGTCATACCAGACTGCCAGATTGCCAGCAAATGTCTGGTCTGGTTTTTCCAGCCAGATTGCCACATAGGGTTTGTGATATTCAGCCACGTTCAGACGCGGTACTTCGACTTTCAAAGTCAGGTCAGCCGCGACTACATTCATGGCCGGGACACCCAGCAAACTGGTGATGGCAAACGGGAGCAATTTACGCATGGATATACAACCTTTTTATGAGCAAAGTTAGAACGATTTTAAATAATCAATGAATGAACATCAGAGCCAAAATTAATGGCAAGACCAGGCCAAACACCACCACCGGCCAGGTGCTCGGGCGTTTGCCTGCATGCATCTTCAGCAGGAACAGGCCAGTCACACAAAAAATCAGGCAGACCACGGCAAATACATCAATAAACCAGTTCCAGGCAGTGCCAGTATTGCGGCCTTTATGCAAGTCATTGAAGTAGGCAATCCAGCCGCGGCTGGTCAATTCATATTCGATCTCGCCGTTGTCCAACGTAATGCGCAGCCAGGC
This sequence comes from Pseudomonadota bacterium, assembly GCA_040390835.1. Taxonomy (GTDB): domain Bacteria; phylum Pseudomonadota; class Gammaproteobacteria; order Burkholderiales; family Burkholderiaceae_D; genus Undibacterium. Next base: position 2,051 of record JAZJXP010000035.1, on the reverse strand, counting down.
GTCACCACCAGGGCGCGGCAAACCTACATATACTTCTTCTGGCGACCATTCTGGCACCTGCCCACTGAGCTTGATACCAAGGTCTTGCGCCAGCCAGTCGGTGACGTCGCCGGGTATAGGCGCATCATCGGTATTTTTCAACGCATTCAATTGCGACAACAAAGCCAGCGGCAGCCTGCCTTCTTTCTTGCTCACTACTGGATGCGCTTCTATCTGCGCAGAGTGATTCAGGGTGATGCCGGTGGCAGCAAACAGGATCATGGCAATCAGGCAAAGTGCTGAACTGATCCAGTGCCATTGATGTAAATGACGCAACCAGAAAGCCCTGCTTTGTTGTTGCGATAAATTGTCCGTACCTGCTTGCATGAATTTATTCTTGCTCATTCTAAATGATAATTATTCTCAATTGTACATGGAGTCGTGCTGGAAAAGCAGTAGGAATTGTACATTTTTGTTTCCAGTAAAAAGTGCAATAAGCAATTTGGCAAGTCTTTCATAAAGTTCAGCAACGCTGCACGTGATAAACTTTTGAGGATTTCAACTTACATCCACCTACTATGAACGTCGTCATTCTTGCTGCAGGCATGGGCAAACGCATGCAGTCTTCTTTGCCCAAGGTTTTGCATACGCTGGCCGGCAAGCCTCTGCTGAACCATGTGATCGCCACAGCGCGCCAGCTTCAAGCCAGCACTATTTGCGTGATCTATGGTCATGGTGGTGAACAGGTGCCAACGACCGTCGCCGCCGCAGACTTGCGCTTTGCACTGCAAGAACCGCAAATGGGTACCGGCCATGCCGTCGCCCAGGCCTTGCCTGTGCTGGATGTCAATCAGCCTACCCTGGTTTTGTATGGTGATGTACCATTGACAACGTCAGCCAGCCTGGCACGCCTGATCGCGGTGGCTGGGAAGGACAAGCTGGGCATCCTGACCGTCGATATGGCAGACCCGACTGGTCTGGGCCGCATTGTCAGGGAAGATGGCGTCATAAAACGCATCATCGAACAAAAAGATGCCAGTGAGGCTGAGCGCCAGATCACAGAAACCAATACCGGCATCATGTCCGTACCGACTGCGCATCTGCAAAAATGGCTGGGCAATTTATCCAACAAGAACGCCCAGGGCGAATATTATCTGACCGACATCGTCGCCCAGGCAGTTGCTGATGGCGTGGAAGTCGTCTCAGCCCAGCCAGATGCAATCTGGGAAACCCTGGGTGTCAACAGCAAGGTACAACTGGCCGAGCTGGAACGCACACATCAAAAAAATATCGCCCTCAAATTACTGGAGCAGGGCGTGGGCCTGTATGACCCGGCGCGCATAGATGTGCGTGGCAGCCTGCAATGCGGGCGCGATGTCTCTATCGACGTGGGCTGCGTCTTTATCGGTGAGGTGCAACTGGATGATGGCGTGACGATAGGCCCGAACTGCGTCATCAAGGATGCGCGTATAGCAGCAGGCAGCACGATCAAGGCCTTCTGTCATATCGAAGATGCCATCGTCGGTGCAAAATCGCAAATAGGCCCTTATGCCAGATTGCGCCCAGGTACAGAGCTGGCAGAAGACGTGCATATCGGTAATTTTGTTGAAGTAAAAAACAGCCAGATCGCCGCACACAGCAAGGCCAATCATCTGGCTTATATTGGTGACGCTACTATCGGCAGCCGCGTCAATATCGGCGCAGGTACGATAACCTGCAACTATGATGGCGTGAATAAATCCCGCACCATCATCGAGGACGACGCTTTCATCGGCAGTGATACACAGTTGGTGGCACCAGTGCGGGTAGGCAAGGGCGCGACGCTGGGCGCAGGTACCACACTGACCAAGGATGCACCTGCAGGCAAGCTCACCGTATCACGCGCAAAGCAAATCACGATCGATGGCTGGCAACGTCCAGTCAAAATCAAGAAGTAAAAATGAATGGTGTAGCGGCCAGTCATTTAAGTTGGCCGCTACACAGTAATACACATCAACAGATCAGGACAATGTTTGCAATAACTGCGCAGCTTTCTGAGCTTGCGGCGCATTGTTTTTCAATATCTCATTCAG
>JAZJXP010000034.1:0-3460 GCA_040390835.1 Pseudomonadota bacterium | reverse complement strand
AATTTTCGGGTCCATGATGCGCTTGAAGGAATACACATAATCATCCACCGTCAGTTCACGTTTTTTGCCATTGAAGGCTGCATCAGGGGTGAAGTAAATGCCTTTCTTCAACTTGATGGTATAGGTTTTGCCATCGGCAGAAATCTCTGGCATGCCATCGGCAGTTTCTGGAATGATTTTCGCCGGGCTGGCCAGATAGTCATAAGTGAACAGGCGCTCAAATATCGCTTCATTGATAGCATTTGAGTACAAGTCGCGCGTTGCAGCTGGGTCAAAACCGGTTTCTGCAACCGGAAAGATGGTGCGCAATACTTTTTCCGGATCAGCAAAATCAGATTTGGCGGCATGCGCCTGCAAGGGCAGGGTGGATGACAGCAGGCCAGCAAGCGCAAGGCATATCGCCACACCTGTTCTGCTTAGCTTGCGCATTGCCTTGTTGTGCTGATTGCGCTGAAATGGATGAGTGGACTTCATTAACAAGTTCTCCTGCTATTTTGTACGATGGTGATAAGTGAATATTGAGTCAAACTGAAGCTGGTGGGGCTGGCTTAATGTTTTTCTACATCAATGAATGCCCAGTCCGAATGCAAGATGGGATGTTTTTTATAGCCGGTAATCCAGGGGCGATATAACCAGCTACGGATGCGGGAAGTGTGCATTATCCATGGTGTATCAGCTTCAACCTGACGGTTCATTTGCGCATATACCTTGTTGCGCTCTTCACCCAGCGGCATGGATACTGCCTTGCGAAACAATGCATCATAGGCGGGTGACTCATAGCAGGCATGGTTGCCAGCACCAGATTTTGGGCCGTATAGCAGTTGCAGGAAATTTTCACCATCAGGAAAGTCCGCATTCCAGGCACCATTCCACATATTTAGCTTGCAGGCAGATGCAGCTTTCAGATTGTCGGCGAAATTGCTGACCTGGAAATCTATGCGCAAACCTATCTTGTCGAGCCCGCGTTTATAAATCTCAGATTGCACTTTATAGATGGCGGCAGGTTCCACTGTTTTTTTAATCGTCAGTGGGCTGCCATCAGGGTTATTTCTATAGCCATCCGCGCCACGCTTGTAGCCAAAATGATCCAGCAGTTTATTGGCCAGTTTGATGTCATACACCAGACTGCTGCGGTAGGATGGGTCATAGCCAACGATGTCTTTGGGGATGATCATTTCTGAACGTATCGCCTGCCCCAGACGCATCTGGGCGATCTCGTCTTCATAGCTATAGGCCATACCTATGGCGCGGCGCAGGGCAATTTTTTCCTTGGTATAGCCGCCGATGACAGGATCGCGCATATTGAAAATCGTAAAAGTATTACCGGCATCGGTGACCCTGTCTATCTTGATGCCCTGGTCTTTCAGCTCAGGCTTGAGTTCAACGCCATTCAGCGCCGCAGTGGCAGCGCTTTGTGGTAATTTATCTATATCCAACTGCCCATCCTGGAATGCCAGCCAGCGCGATTGTTCTTCTTCTATGATACTGATATCGACTTTGCCAACCTGGGGCATTTTCTTGCCCTTCATTTGCTTGACGATTTCTTCATCGCGGGCGCTGCCTGTCGATTTGAAATCCCAGGTGTAACCACGGTATTCGGGATTGGCGGTCAGTACGATTTTGCTGCGCGGAAGATACTTCTCAACCATGTAAGGGCCGGTACCGACCGGGTGCAGGCCAGTCTGGTCACCATAAGCCTCGATGACTTCTCTTGCCACAGCGCCAAAACCGCCGTAGGCGACGACATACAGAAAATTGTAGTCGGTTGCCTTTAATTCTATTCTTAGTGTGTATTTGTCAATGGCCTTCAAACCGGCAACAGGAGCATCATAATCAAATTTACCTGCTTTCTTTGCCTTGGCTGCGACATCGTCCAGGCCAACGATCTTACCTTCGATAAAGCTGGCATTGGGTGAACGGTTAACCGGATCGAGTACGCGTTTGAAGGTGTAAACATAGTCATGCGCAGTCAACTCATGTTTTTTACCCTTGAGTGCGGGATCGGGCGCAAAGTAAATACCAGGTCTGATCTTGAAGGTAAATACTTTCCCCTGTTCCGTCACTTCTGGCATGGTTTCTGCTGATAGTGGCAAGAGGCGGGCTGGGCGTGCCAGGTAATCATAGCTAAGCAAGGGTTCAAAGATTGCTTCACTGACCCAACCAGAATAGAAGTTCTGGGTTTTTGCCATGTCGAAACCATCATCTGCGGCTTCAAAGGCTTGCCGGACTACTTTATTGAGGTCTGCAGGATTGGCTGCTTGAGCCATCTGCGAGGAAAATGTAGCCAGTAGCATGGTAAAAATGCAAGTAATTCTCTGGTGACGCACGAACATTTTTAAACCTCATCATCTGGTAATGCAAATTTGCCTTGTTAAGCATGGATCAGGCCCGGTTAGTAAAGCGCTTTGATTTATGGCCAAATCCTGGAAGTAGCACTATCTGAATAGATTAATTTACATATTGCAGTTGCAAATTAATTTTGCTCACGATTTATCAGGTAACTTCTTCCGCTTAAGTTTCAAAAAGCCGTAACCATAACGCAAGAGCCGTATCGGTGGGGGAAGGAAAGAAATTTTTATTTCACGCAGGATTGCTGCAGTGTGACAATTCTTTTCAATTTTGATTTTTTGAGTGCATTCTGACAATAATTGCGCATTATTAAGGGGATTGCGATGTTGCCGTGCACCATCGTGGTGCGGTAATTCGACGCAACTTTAGATAGTTTGATGCCTGAAAAAAGGCTCAAAAAAAATTTAATTTTGGTGAGTGAGGGAATGAGCAAATTTCTCAATGTAATGAAGTGTAAAAAAAGCTGTGCTGGAATAATTTATGCTGCATAGCACAAGAAATTAGGTTTCCTTTACGGGTGTTTTTTTGGCAAAATGCGCCATGTTGTTTTTTTGATGGAGCGACAGGTAAAGCACTTGACAGTTTCTGGGCATAAGTGGTTTTATGCGCCTTCGGAAAAAAATCTGACGGCTAAATTTACATTTTCCCTATGGTAAGTTGGTGCTTTTTTACATAGGAAGTTTTGTTAGCCGATCTGGTCTATGTGTAATGACTGTAGTGCTGTGTAATTGCTGAAAGTAATAATAATTTTCTTGCCTGTCATTGGATTTATGGTGACTTGTGGCTCTATGAATTTGGCAGTAGAAATAGATCAATATTTTTATTACCTGGTCAAGTACAGATGTCGTCAGTAGAACCTGGCATTTTGGTTGCAGGCAAAATTAAATAAGTCAGTTTTAGGAAAAACCTCGATTTATATTTTGATGAGTCTGCAGCTTATGAATTTATAAGTGGTTTTGTATCGGTATGGTTTTTTATTGATACACAGCATTTATAATCACTTTTTTGTTTGAGTTGTTTTGACTTGCGTCAGACAGTTGACCTTGTGGTAGTGGAGGAGCAGTAATGGATTTTTCAAATCGCCAGCAAGAGCCGGGGAAGAAGTTTATAG
>JAZJXP010000033.1:169803-174318 GCA_040390835.1 Pseudomonadota bacterium | reverse complement strand
TTTTTAAACAGACCCAGGGCGCAGGCATTGCTTTCATCCTTGAGCATCAGTTCAAGACGCTTGAGCGGGACGTTGATGAATTTGTGCTGGTAGCCTGGCAAGTTGGGGATGAGATGACGTTGCAAGGCCAGGTCAACGATACCCTCGCCCTTACCCGGCCCCTCGGGAATATACAGAGGCGGCAGAGGGAAGACATACCAGTTGATCTCGCTGGCAGCCGGACCAGCAGCCTGACCTGCAGCCTGAATCATGCCACTGGCAAGCAGGCTGGCGGCCAGGGCGATGCCCCTGATCCACTTTCCTGCGCACATTGATAGACATGAAGCAATCTGCATCCACACTCTCCCTGGTCACTGTTACACGACAGCACAGTGCCAGTATGTCACATTTTGTCAATTTGACACAGTTGAGGGAGGTATTTTTGTAGGGTGTGCCGTACGCACCGTTTTGTTCAGCATACTTCAAAGACGGTGCGCACGGCGCCCCCCCCTACCGCGATAAAAGATTACGCAAAATCCCCATCCGTGGATACCGACAAGGCCCGCCATTGCTGCAACTCTTGCTGGTGTTTTTCCAGGCTGGCACCGACGATTTCTATGGCGTCAGAACCTGCTGCATAACGCAATGGTGGTTCCGCCATATTGCTGATGCTCACCACAGCTGCACCTAGCTTGACGGGGTCACCGGCTTGCTGGTGGTTGTAGCTGGCAAAGCTCTCGCGGCTGTTGATGCCGCTATTGGCATAATCGGCTATCGTCTTGTCACCATAGCGCACCGATGTCTGGTCCAGGAAATCTGTTCTGAAGAAACCGGGCTCAACGATGGTGATATGGATGCCGAAGCGTGCCACTTCCTGCGCCAGTGATTCCGAGAATCCTTCGATGGCAAACTTGCTGGCGCAATATACAGATGCACTTTCAAAACCGACGATGCCACCTATCGATGACAGGTTGAAGATATGTCCGCGCCTTTGTTCGCGCATGACGGGCAAGACTGCGCGTGCCATGTTCATGCTGCCGTAGACATTGGTGTCAAACTGCTGGCGGATTTCTGCGGTACTGATTTCTTCAAACAGGCCGAGTTGGCCGTAGCCCGCGTTATTGACCAGCACATCGAGGCTACCAAACTGTGCGCATGCTGCCTTGATGGCGGCTTGTGCCTGGGCTTCATCGTTGACATCGAGTGTCAATGCCAGCAGCTTGTCGCCATAACTGGCAAACTGGGTTTGCAGTTTGCTGATATCACGACCAGTGACGACGACCTTATCACCGCTATCGAGTGCTGCCTTGGCGATGGCTGCGCCTATGCCACGGGTGGCACCAGTAATTAACCAGGTTTTTTGTTTCATGATGTAGCTTTCAGTGGTTACCCGCGGTTTGCAGGAATGAAGCCATGATAGGCAGATCACGCCACGAACTGAATGCCGGAAACTTTCTGATTCTTGCCTAATCCTATTTCTGTCAGTAATTCGGCCCGCTAATTAGCAAAGATTATTGCTATGATGAATGCCTATTCCTATATCTATTACTATTCCCATCCATCACGTATATGCAAAACAAGGACGACATCAATCACAAGCTGAGTGCCATGGTGGCCAGCATGGCACCGCAAGAAGGTTTTACTGCGTCGGCCCTGGACTACGTGCATTTCATGCGCAGCAACCAGGCATTCAGCCGCACGCCTGTCATGTATGAACCCTGTATCTGCATCATCGTGCAGGGGCGCAAGCGTGCCTATCTGGGTGATGCCATGTTTGTATATGATGCGCGGCATTATCTGGTGGTATCTGCACCCATGCCGTTTGAAGCAGATACCGAGGCCACACCAGATCAGCCCATGCTGGGCATCCATGTCGGCATACAGCAAACTTTGGCGGCAGAGCTGGCGCTGGCAGTTGAAGAGGCGCAGATTGCCGAATCTGCTAACTCTGCCAGCACAGATGCCACAGCCGCCTTCATGTATGCGACACGGGTCGATGATACATTGGCCGAAGCCACATTGCGTATGCTGCAGGCTTTAGCGTCGCCGCTGGAAGCAAAGATACTGGCACCTGCCATCGTGCGTGAAATTTATTTCCGTATCCTCATGGGCGAACAAGGTGCAGCCATGCGGGCGGCGCTAAGCCAGGGCAGCCATTTCCAGAAAATCACCCGTGCCCTGCGCAAGATACATGAGGGCTTTAGCGACAAGCTTGATGTCGACAGCCTTGCGCGTGAATCGGGCATGAGCCTGCCTTCGTTTCATTTGCATTTCAAGCAGGTGACCAGTACCACGCCTATCCAGTACATCAAGGCCATGCGCCTGCACAAGGCGCGCTTGCTGATGATACGTTCCGGCATGAATGCCTATACCGCATCGAATACCGTGGGTTATGAAAGCAGCTCGCAGTTCAGCCGCGAATTCAAACGCCTGTTTGGCCGCAGCCCGCTGGAAGAAGTCAGGCAAATGCGCTCGGTTTTGTATATGCATGGGGGCGCCTAGCTGGGGGCACCTGGCCGGTGGGCTAGCCAGGAGCGCCAGTGCGCAAATGTCTACGGCCACACTGCGCAGTTGTAGACATTTGTTTTTCTATTCAGAACCTACCACGAACGTAAAGTCATGCTTTGCACGTAGCAGTAGTTGTCGCCATAGTAGACAGGCGCAGACACCGTGTCATTGACCCCACGCCGGTTGACCCGGCAGGCACCTGCTTCCGGATTGGCGAACTGGATAAACGTGTTGGTGAATGTCACTTCGACGGACGGCCTCAGGCCATACGACTCTATCATGAAAATATTGCGGTTCTGCGATTGACCACGCAAGTCGATGTCATAGCTAACAGATTTCCCTGTCCGCACATTCTGGATGTATTGAGTCCATATCGTGCCGCGCAAATACATCCATATATTCAATTGATCGCCGACATCGACTGCCATCGTTGAACCGCCCTGGCAACCTGTAAAGTTCGTCGCTTGCCCTACCGTGTTGACGTATTGCGCTGATATCCACCAGGTTGAATACGACGCTGGCTGGTTGCCTGGCGCGCATGAACGCCCCCAGGTCAGCACGGGCTGCAAAACGCCATTGTCGATAGGCATGTAGTTGGCTCCACCTGGCTGCAGTCCGGGCCAGAGAAACAGCGTACCTGTGGCTGGTGGCTTCGGTGGAACCGTCATCGAAGTGGACAAATAGACGACCCGGTTACTTGCGCCGACATCGAGTTCTACAAAACCAGTACCTATCACCGTTTCGCGAGCAGGCGCCACTGCAGAACCACCAACGGGTGGCGCTGGCGTATTGAGACTGGATGTACTGCCAGCTTCACCTCCACCACCGCATGCACTGAGCGCCAACATCAGCACCGAACTCGCGAGATATTTATTTGCGCATTTTGCCACTTCCGCCGCCGGGTGTGCGAGACCCTCTACGACTGTGTTTTTCTTCAACACTGAATAGTCCTGCATGTCTTCCTCCACATTATGTTTATATTTTTTGATATCAATTATTTAAAGCTTTACCGAATATCTGTTGAGTTCGGTCTGCCGCCGCTGACAAGGCGGCAGAGGAGTACCTTAGCAACGATGAAAAGGAACGGTCTAGATACATTTCAAGAGTGACCAATGCAAAATCGGCATAGCTGGAAATTTGCAAATAGGGAACATAGCCAAGCGATGGAGGTGGACTGGTAAATTTCCCTCCATTCAAGGAAAATCAAGGAGAAAGCTAGTTCGTCTTAAGTAATTTACAATGTAAAATAGCTCAGTCCCCAAGCCTGCCTACCTTCTGCAAGGAGTTCCCCATGACCATCACCGTCGTCAACAACACTGGCTACGAAGCTTTTTTTACCATCAGCAAAGGTGATCTCGTTATTGCCCATTGGATGCACCTGGGTGGAAACGGCAAGCTGGAAATCCAGACCGATATGATAGGTACCATCATCGCCAGGGTAAATTTTCTGAACACCGAATACGCCTCTGACAGGATGCAATTGAATGACACTGCCGCCTATGTCGCGCAGATAGATCAGGACCTGGAAAACAAATCCTATGTCTTGCGCCTGGTGGAAACCGGCAGCAGCAAACCACCCTTCATGCAGCTATACAAGACCTGCACACCGCCAGTCAGCTTTATCATACAAATGCATGGTTTGTTCGAGCAGGAAATCACCCAGGAGCGCGGCTTTACTGCACTGAATTTGCGGACCGGCCCCGGCTACACAGTGCAAGCCGTCATCAATGGCATCACCCTGGAGCCAGTCACATTCAGCGATGAGGATACGACGATTACTGCCGCAACCGTGCAAAATGATCCTGTGGCTGGTTTTTATAAACTGGATGTTGTTGAATCAAAAGCTTAATTTTTAACAGCTCGCACTGTAAAACCAAGGACAAGAAATGACAACATCAAACGCCTGGTTTTATTGGGCTGCACTGTCAGCCGTGTTTGCCGCCATGACTGCGATTTTTGCCAAGATAGGCATACAGGGTGTGGACTCTGACCTGGCCACGCTGATCCGCACTGCCATCATCATCGTGG
>JAZJXP010000033.1:108114-169793 GCA_040390835.1 Pseudomonadota bacterium | reverse complement strand
CTGTCCCTGTTTGTGGTGTACACCGGCAAGTGGGCCAACCCGCTGAAATTGTCTGACAAAACCTGGCTGTTTCTGACTTTATCTGGCCTGGCGACGGGGGCATCGTGGGTATGCTATTTCCGCGCATTGAAGCTGGGCGATGCATCCAAGGTAGCGCCTGTCGACAAATTCAGCCTGGTGCTGGTGGCGGTGTTTGCTTTTGCATTTTTGGGTGAACGGCCATCCTTGCGGGAATGGGCGGGCATAGGAATGGTGGCTGGCGGGGTTTTGTTGTTGGCGTTTAAGCGATAAATTTTAAAAATTCGCACGGAAATTGTGATCTCGCAGGTTGGGCCGGGCCTCGCTAGGCTACGGTTTACCAGCCCAACACTGGGCGTTACAACGACGTGTACGTCTATTAAAGGCCCAGCACGTAGGTTGGGCTACGGGGTATCAGCCCAACACTCGGCGCTTAAATAACGTATACGTTTATCAAATGCCCAGTGTTGGGCTGGTAAACCGTAGCCCAACCTACGTGCTACTGGGGTTCAAATATTCACCTTACTTCAAACTCGCCTTCAATTCCCCACCCGCCTGCAGCATCGCCGAGCGCACTGCTGGCACCTTTGCCAGCACATTCAACAAACCAAAATCATGGATCATGCCCTTGTAGCGGACGGTCGTGACTTTGACGCCTGCGGCATCGAGTTTGCGGCCATAGGCTTCGCCTTCGTCGCGCAAGACGTCGAATTCTGCGGTTTGTATCAAAGTTGCTGGCAAACCTGTCAGTTGCTCGGCCGTGGCGCGCAGAGGGGATGCGTAGATCTCCTGGCGTTTGGCAGCATCGGTGGTGTAATTATCCCAGAACCATTTCATCATATTGCGGGTCAGGAAATGGCCATCGGAAAATTGCTTGTAAGAGTCATTATTAAAGTCAGCATCCGTCACTGGCCACAGCAGGATTTGTGAACGCAGTTTGGGGCCGCCCTTGTCCTTGGCCATCAGGCTGACCACTGCCGCCATATTGCCACCTACGCTATTGCCTGCAACTGCCAGGCGGCTGCCATCGACCTGGATTTCCTTGCCGTGTTCTGCCACCCATTTGGTCGCGGCGTATGCCTGCTTGATGGCAACGCCGTAGCCAGCTTCTGGTGAAGGTGTGTAGTTGACAAAGATGGCGACAGCACCGGATTCTGCCACCAGGTCACGCACCAGTCTTTCATGGCTAGGGTAGTCACCCAGTACCCAGCCACCACCGTGGAAGAACATAAAACCCGGCAAAGTCTTTTTGACACCAGCAGGGCGTACGATAGTCAGCTTGATATCGCCACCATCGACCTTGATGGTTTTCTCGGACACATCAGCCGCAGGTAATGTGAGTTTGACACCGGCTTGTGCCCCCACCAGCACGCCACGTGCATCGGCCACCGATAATTGTTCCAGCGGTTTGCCACCACCTGCTTCCAATGCCTGCAAGAAAGCTTGCGTCGTAGGTTCGACGCCGGGGCTGCCAGCCGCAAAAGCATTGCTGACGGACAGGCTGATGGCAGTTGCAGCGAGTAGCGATTTCAAGTATGTCATGGTCAATTCCTTTTCATGTGATGGCAGCGTGATTACTGCCTTTAGGGGTGCTACAAAACTGGTTTTGTTTCTGATCGCCGGATGGTTTTCTTCTGGCGGTTTATTACACTTAAATAATTCACCATTAAATAATTCACTATTAAATAGTGTGCTATATATTTACAACATTTGCCGAACGCGGAACGATGCACTGGACTAGCGTATGCTGTCCGTTTCCGCAGTTCATAGGTAAATCCTTTTACGGCTTTACTTACCTTAGATTGCAAGATGAAGCATTGCCTGCATCTGGTACGGTGCGCCTTGCGCGCCATTTTCCGATGCATGTACCTGCTGCTATGTACGAAGCCTTTATCTCTTGTGCACTTTAAACAATCAGGGAAGTGCGCACAGCGCACCTTACTCATTTTTAACGAGAATAAATACACTATTAAATAGCTAACTATATATTTTATGGAACTAAAAATACTAGAACTTCTCTCCTGTATGAATACGCTTATGCAAATTCCCTATCTGAAATTTATGCCAGTCTGAGCTCGTAAGCTGTAGAGCAAAATTCATTACTCATGACATATTATTTAAGAAAATAAGTGACTTAAGCACTCAGTCGTTCATCTCAAACATTCTTCATCAAAGCTGCACGCAAGGCCAGAATCTCTTGCTTCAGATCGCGTGCCTCATCGGCAGAGCACTCTGTCGCACACAATACCGAAGTAGGCAAAGTCGCTGCCTGCTTGCGCAAATCACTGCCAGCCCTGGTCAGCGAGATAATCACCTGGCGTTCATCCGCTGCTGACCTGACGCGTGTGATCAACTCTTGCGCTTCCATGCGTTTGAGCAAAGGCGTCAGTGTGGCCGAGTCGAGTATCAGGCGTTCGCCTATGTCATTCACGGTTTGTTCATCCTGCTTCCACAAGACCATCAGCACCAGATACTGCGAATAAGTAATCCCCATTTGCTTGAGCAACTTGCGGTACAGCTTGTTCATTGCCAGTGAAGTCGAATACAGGGCAAAACAAAGCTGGTCACCCAGTTGCGGAGTTGCTGCTGATTTATTGGTTGCGGTTTTCATGCTTTGCATTTTAAATAGCGCGCTATTTATTTGCAAGCTATTTTTTAAATATTTAACCTGGCAGAAGGATGCGCCGTGTGCCACCGTCTCGCATTTCCCGTGACATATGCGTTTTGACACGATGGTGCGCACGGTGCGCCCTACAAATTGCATCCAGAGTTACGGACGTACAAGGCGCAAGTTGGGGCGTTTGGGTGGCATACCCTCTGCAGCAACCGTGCTGACGATCTGCAATTGTGCCTGCGGCCTATGTGTGGTATCTAGTTTGAATCCACTACCGATTTGCGCCAGATGAGTTGCCTGCTGTTCCAGCAACTTGGTGGCAGTGGTGGCTACCCCCAGCAGGACTGCGTCTTTACGGTTTGCATAGTCCATGTCGCTGACGGCATGCCTGATTTGCCTGATGCTGGCTTCCTGTTTTTTGGTGGAGGCATTCATCTCTGCCACTACGCTGCTGACGTGTTGCATGGCAGTGAACATTTGCTCAGTGCCGGTGTTGCTCTGGCTGATCAGCTTGCTGCCATCATCCAGTTTTTCCCGCGATTCGTTGAGCATTTTCTTTACTTCGCTGACCGTGCAGGCAACGCATAGTGCCAGGTCGCGCACTTCAGGTGCGATTGCGGTAAAGCGCTGCCCTGCATCTGAAGCATTCACTTCTTCCAACGTGGCCTTCAGGGTCAGGGTATCAATCTGAAAAACCAGACCATCAATCACTTGGATGTTATCGAAAATCTTGTCCGATGCATGCCGGATCTGTGTCATGGTTGTGAACGCTTCGCTGCTTGCCTGCCCTCTTTTGACGGCAAAGTCGCTGGCGTCTTCAGCATGCTGCATGACCTGGCGTGCTTGCTCGCTATTGTGGCGCATCTCTGATGCCAGCTCTTTGGTGACGAGTGTTATTTGTTTTTGCAAGCCCGTCTGCTGCTGTATGCGAGAAGACAAAACTATATTGTTGCTCAGTATCTGGCCAGATGTCCTGGCGATGTTGCCGGTGTTCAGGCGCATATTCTTGACGGCTTTTGTCAGTCCGGTTTGCAGTTGCTGCAGAGAGGCTAACAAACTGGCTTCTTCATGCACCTCTGGCGTGATGCTGACATTGAGATCGCCGTCAGCGATTTGCCGCGCCACGCGGGCCGCAAACGCAGGCTCACCACCCAGTTGACGATACATGATATGGACAAGAAAATAGGCCAGCGCTGCCGCCAGTACAAGGCCCAGAGCGATGGCAGCCAATATCAAATTACGCAATGCGGCATATCTGGCTTCAGCACTTTCATACTCTTTTTTTACCAGGTCTAATTGCATACTGTGCAAACTATTCATGGCGCTGATGAGAGGGTCTTTGAGCTGTTCTGCAAGCAGGCTGATCTCTTTAGTTTTTCTTGTGTCAACGCCGAGTAGAGCCTGGATGGCAGGCAAGGTCACGGCATGATCAAAGCCGACACGCAAATGCGTCAATTCATCTGCTTTCTTTCTTGTTTCTGTAGCCATGGGAATGGTCACAAATTCTGTCCATAATTGATCTATCGCACGCTTATTACGCTCTATCTCGACTGCACTTATTTGCAATTTTTCTGGTGTGGGATCAGCTAATGCGGCCAGAATAGCGTAGCGATTGCCCGACAGTAATTTGTCTATGCTGGCGATTTTTTCCAGACCCAGAGTATGCTCTTCAAGGTGAATTTTTAAACTCTGGTGTGAGGCTCTCATCGCATACAGCCCTGTCAGGCCGACCAGTATCATGAATGCGCTCATGATGCCCATCACGAGCATGAATCTGGTTTTCAGCATTGTCTTCATCGCCCTGCCCCAATCATCAATCTTTGCAAATTAGGACTTACGCAAAACCGCCCCAGCTGCGTTGAAGCTCCTAGCCGTACTAAAGTACTGTCTTCGTCGCTACGCCTTGCTGGGACAATTTTGCGTAAGTCCTACAAATAAAATAGCAAAAACGCATCGGGACATAACGTCCGCGGCACTTCTTTTGCTTTGATAAATATGAAGGTATAGGATAATTGCCCGATGGAAAACCAAATTTAGCAATGTTTGACGGTCAGTAATATGAATTCACATTCATATTGAAATGACATTGGCTTGCTCATATGGCACAAATAGCAGCCTTAATCTTTCTGGACAGGCAAGCTGTTTTTATATGCGCGCTATGCTCTAAAAATTTCTTGCTATGTGTGTTATCTAACTGTTCAGGTCAAGTTGAACGCGCATGCTATCAGTTCCATTCACTCTGAAGGATGCATCATGATTGATAATACTTACGACACTTACGTCCCCGATCCTTCCAATAATTTTCACCAGGGTCCTGGTCCTGACTTGATGGGCGCAAGTACTCTCACCGGTGACAAGGTAGTCAACCATGCTGGTGAGCATCTGGGCGACATCAAAGAAATCATGCTGGACATGCGTACAGGCAGTATTGCCTATGCCGTCGTCGCGCATGGTGGCATTTTGGGCATAGGCGAAAAACTGTTTGCTGTACCGTGGTCATTATTGAGTCTGGACACAGTCCACAAATGCCTTGTTCTGAGCATAGCAAAATCATATTTTGAAAATGCACCAGGCTTTGACAGCGAAAATTGGCCGGATATGGCAGATCAGGCATGGAGAGACTCAGTACATAGTTATTACACAAAAAACCTGTGAATGCGATGAATGCCTGGGAAAAATAACTACAGCAAAAGTCCATAGACCAGAAATACAGGCATTTTTTTTCATCAGCATCCAATCCAAACGCACGGAACGGACGCTTAAAACAAAGTTGCGCCAAAGAATATCGTTGAGTTTGTTTGATTGGTTTTGCATATAGCAAAAATAATTCATCGCTATGTGTGTTATCGAACTGTTCAGATCTTGTCTGGCGCGCATGCTCAGGCCTCTACTCACCCTGAAGGAAAAGATAATGCTTGATACTACTTATATCCCTATTGAACCCGGCAATGGTCACAAAGGCCCAGGCCCTGAACTGATGGGTGCCAACACCCTCACAGGTGACAGTGTTGTCAACCAGGCTGATGAAAGTCTGGGCGACATCAAGGAAATCATGCTGGACATGCGCACAGGTCGCGTTGCCTATGCTGTCGTGGCTTTTGGTGGCATCCTGACCATAGGCGAAAAACTGTTTGCAGTACCTTGGTCAGCACTGACGCTGGATACGATCAACAAACGCTTTGTGTTGAACATAGAAAAAAGCCGCTTTGAAAATGCCCCCGGCTTTGACTCTGATCAATGGCCAGATATGGCAAACCAGGCCTGGGCAGATTCCATACACAGCTACTACGGCCTGACAGTATGAATGCATGACGAAGCGCTGCACCGGCAGATCGCTGGCGTCAGAATGACGACCCTGATCTACGAGCAGCAGCATTTCGTTTTTGTAGATGATGAATAGTATACATTGGCGTTGCAAGCTAAGTTTTTTGCAGCGCCATTTTCTTGAAAAAATAAGACCTGCATTCCTTCATCATCAGGGATAACATCAGGGATAACATCGGGGATAAATATATTCGCTTCCAGTTCCGTCCAGCCCCTCCGGTTCTTTTCTCGGTCCCATTCCAACCAGTACAAAAATTTTCTTCATGTGTACGCTATCGAACTGATCAGCTTGATTGCGGCGCACATACTGGAGTCTCCAATTCTATTGAAGGAAACGATGATGATTGATATTAATTCCAACATTTATGATACGGGTCCCGGCAACAATGATCATAAAGGGCCAGGCCCTGAGGTGATGGGTGCACGCACTCTGACAGGCGACAATGTCGTCAACCATGTGGATGAGCACTTGGGCGAAGTCAAGGAAATCATGCTCGACATGCGCACAGGCAAGATAGCCTATGCGGTAGTCTCTCATGGTGGCTTGCTTGGCATAGGCGAAAAATTATTTGCCATACCCTGGTCAGCCCTGACGCTGGATACAGTCAATAAACGTTTCATCCTGAATATAGAGAAAAGCCATTTTGAAAGTGCCCCGGGCTTTGATCCTGATCAATGGCCAGACATGGCAGATGAAATTTGGGTAGATTCGGTGCATGCTCATTACGGCACAAAGTCTTGAGCAAGCGCTGCAAGAGCCGATGCACAGTGCCAGTTTCAAACCAGGATTTCGAGCAGTATTTACAAGGAACAAGGAGAAAGACCATGGACTACACAGAAATGCAATTTGCCTTCAAGGTATATGAAAAGGCCCTCAACAAGCGCAGCCGTCATTTATTCCGCACGCCAGAACCTGTACGTGAAGCAGAAGAAGAAAAGTACACTCTGCAAATGGCAGTCAATGAAGTGCTTGCCGAGACACGAGAAGTAGCGAGCATGATCAGGACCAGTCCCTATTGATGGTAGTACTTGTCATCAGAAATATCAGGGATATCAAAAATAGCAGCCACTAAAGAGGCTGCTATTTTTTTGCGGTTTTCAACAAGCTGCCACAACCACTAGCCTGATCAGGCCCGGTATTCACCAATGGCAGCAAAGCCGCGAATGGGCTAAGCAGTGCCAGGCCAATCGCACCACCAGCACGCAAGGCCATCACGCCCTTGTCGATTGATACCTGCGGATGTAAAAAAGTACCGCGCACATACAGTGGCGCACGCAGCGACAGTACACGCAAGCCCTTGCTATTGGGCTTGATAGTCAGATTCAAATCTTCCTTCTGCATATCGATACTGCCGGTGATGTCTATCAGGGCTTCGTCAGTATCAATCAAGAAACTGCGTGCATTCATTTGCCCGTTGGTGACCGAGAAATCTGCCAGCATGCAATTCAGTTTGACCTGTTTATCACCGGACAAACGGGTCAGGATGACATTGCCGATATTCAATCCCATTTCTTCCAGCAAGAGTTTGCTGACTGAACCATGGTCTATTATGCTGCTCAATTCACCATTGGATGTTGCCAGCAAACCTGCCACAGAGTTGCCGGTAGCTGTCAGGTTGGCATCGGCATTGATCTCGCCCACAGTCAGCTTTGATGTCGCCAGTGTAGGTATGAATTTCTGCAGTTGTACATGTCTTGCTGTAACACGCATTTTTGCCTTTATCGCATGCGCATGGACACTTTCGCTGCCGCTGTCTTTGTTACTGCCGCCGCCATCGCCATCCAGTGTGATATGCGCCTGCATTTGTCCGCCAGACAGTTCAAAACTCAGTGGCAACATAGAAATCACGCCATCTTTCATGACCAGCCGGGTCTGCAGCTTGTGTATGGGCAGCTCTTTTTTACGTATCAGCCTGCTTGCGCTCAGATTCACATCTGCATCAATCGCGCGCCACCGTTCGGTACGAAAGGTTTCTACTGGCAAGAGCTTGTCACCTGGTTGTACAGCGGCTGCACCACGTTTGAGTTTGCTGGCATTGGAATCAGCCCCGACCAGCGGCGCCAGGTCGGCAGATTGCAAGACTTCAGAACTCATATTACCCTGCAACAGGGGGCGCAACTTGTTTGCTTTTCTGGTTTGATAATCGAGGCTGCCAGCCAGGTCGCTGGAGCCGACCTTGCCGGTGAATTTTTCATACTTCCAGTGATTGTCTATCTTGCCCAAGGTCGCACTGAGATGGCCTGCCGTACTATATGCTGGCGTTTCAGGCAAGACTATGCCGGTTAAGGGATACAGCCGTGCCATGCTGTTGCCAGCAATTTGCAAATTCATGTCTACTGCAGCCAGCGCGCTGGGCTTGGTGACACTGCCTTCAACGCTCACTTTGGTTTGCCCCATTTGCAGTTGCGCCATGATGGGAAAGGGCTGGATCTGGTTTTGCAAGCTCAGGATAGCTCCGGCCTTGCCGCTGCCAGTAATGGCTTCACCATGCAGTTTTCCCTTGAGTTTCCAGCTGATGCCGTAGTTGGCTTCGGTAGTCAGGCTTTCTATATCCGCCATGATGTCGGCCTGCCGGATGGCGTCAATATAATGCACCTGGCCCTGGCTGAGCACCAGCCTGCGTAATTCCAGCCGCCAGGGTGAGGACGAAGTGCTTTTCTTGAAGGTCCAGTTATTTGTGCCATCAGCAAAGCGCTGCAAAGACAGGCTACTGTCCTGAAAACGCAACAAGGGTATCTCCAGCCTTTTTTCCAGCAAGGCCAGAGGGTTCAGCGAAAAAGACACTTCGTTGATATGCGCCATGTCTTCTGGTGGCGTCACTGCCTGGGCTGAGGCTGAGGCAGGTACAGGTTTTTTTTCCGGCATGCCAGCTGGCTGGCCGATATGGATATCCTGCGCCAACAAATGCGGCCAGGGAATCTGGCCGCGCCAGCCGGTTGCTGTTTCTGGGCCGCTGAGTTGTTTTTCCCAACTCAGCGCCAGGTTGCCACGTATGCTGAATGGCCGCCCCAGGGCTTCACTGGTGCGCTCGTTAAGCCAGGGCTTGGCGCGGTTCCAGTCCATATTGAGCAAGATCACCACACAAATGGCTACCAGACCGATGACGCCAAGCAGCAGCCAGAGACTGATGCGCAATATTTTATTGTTGGGTTTCATGAATATTCATTTGCTTTTTATCGCCAGCCTATAGCCTACTGTAAAACTATATTGCTCTATGTACGCCAGCGTACTGACGTCATTTTCAGCGAGGCATATAAAGGAGTTTGAGGAGCCTGGATGAATAAAATCATCCATCTGAATTCTCTCTATTTTTAAATTAACCGGAATCTCATCATGCATGAAGTCAATAGCAATCTCCGCAATGGCATGGACACTGCTGCCATCCGCGAAGCAGCCAAAAATCTTGATGACGGTGCTGTCACCGCAGGTTATCAAGGCAACCGTGAACAAGTCATCGACATGCTCAATGGCGCTCTGGCCACCGAACTGGTCTGCGTCTTGCGCTACAAGCGCCATTATTACACGGTGTCTGGCGTGCACAACGGGCCTATCAAGGCTGAATTTCTGCAACATGCGGTGGAAGAACAGGCACACGCCGATTTGTTGGCTGAACGCATCGTCCAGTTGAATGGCAAACCCGACTTCAACCCGGCTTCACTGACTGAACGCAGTCATGCTGAATACGATGATGCAGAAGATGTGCGTGCCATGCTGAAAGCCAATCTGATTGCTGAACGTGTGGCCATAGAATCGTATAGGCAGATGCTGGCAAAAATCGGCGACAGTGATCCAACCACACGGCATATGCTGGTGGGGATCATGGCGAAGGAAGAAGAACATGCGGATGACATGAGAGATTTGCTGGCTTAAGAACGAAGGCAACACCAAAGCAGTAGAAAATTTTAAAAACAGTTTTAAAAACAGCTCCAACAATTGCAGTACACAACCCTACACTGAAAGGTAAACATCATGCTTGAATCTGATTTCAAATCCGTCAATAAAGACATCAAAGTATTGCTCAAAGATGCGCAGGCATTATTTAATGCAGCCGCTGCCCTCACCGGTGAAAAAGCCGATGAAATGCGCGCGCGTGGCATGAAGATGGTCGACTCAGCCATGCAGATGACGCATGATGCACAGGCATCAGTAGTCGCCACTGGCAAGCAGGTCGCAGAATCTACCGATGCTTATGTCAAGGATCATCCATGGAGCACCCTGGGCGCCGCAGCAACTGTGGGTTTGCTGGTGGGCTTGTTGTGCTGCCGTAAATAAGCACTTGCTACATCAGAGGGCTAGTGTGGCATCTGGCTGCACAGCCCTTTATCTTTCGCTGCCTTGAGCATATTTTGTATGTAAATCATCACAACATTATCCGGCTCGCCACTGTACGAGCCCGGTTGGCCACATACCTCGTGGCTCTATTCGCCACTGCAAATATACTCCCCTGACTAATTTCGCTCAGAACGGGGCATCATGAAGAGACGGTATTTCCTGCATAGTCTGGTATCTGCCACGGCTTACGGTCTGCTACCCTTGGCCTATGCAAAAAATAAATTGAAACCCTTGGCAAAAACACGGCAACGCTTACGGCCTACTGATTCCGGCTGGCCCTCGCCTGCCCAATGGCGCAAATTGGGGCGGGTCACAGATGGCCATCTTCTGGCAATAAAACCCTCGCTGAGTGACAGCGATGGTGCATTGACATACATGGACAACCCTTACTGGGTCGGTGACCAGCCTTGCGGTACGCAGAATTCTGGCTGGCTCGATGCATGGTCTCCGGCCAGCAGCGTCTATGCTGTCAAGGCTGCACATGCAGGACACGTTGCAGCAGCAATCAACTTTACGCGTGAACACAATTTACGGTTGGTCATCAAAGGTGGTGGCCATAGTTATCTTGGCACTTCCAGTGCGCCGGATTCTTTGCTGATCTGGACCAGGGCCATGGATCAGGTGGTCTTGCACGATGCCTTCGTGGCGGCTGGCTGTGAAGGCCATCAGCCCCCATGTCAGCAGTCAGTGCAGGTGCAGGCACGATGTGGATAGACTTGTATCATGCAGTAACAACCACGGCCGGGCGCTATGTGCAAGGTGGAGGCTGCATGACGGTAGGTGTCGCGGGTCTGGTGCAGAGTGGCGGTTTCAATTCTTTCTCCAAGGGCTTTGGGACTGCGGCAGCGAACTTGCTGGAAGCCGAGATAGTCACGGCTGATGGTCAGATCCGGGTAGTCAATCCGCGCCAGGAGCCTGAACTATTCTGGGCTATCAAGGGCGGAGGTGGTGGCAGCTTTGGCGTAGTTACCCGACTGACACTACGCACCCATGATTTACCACAGTATTTTGGCGCGGCCTGGGGCAAGATAGCAGCGAAATCGGATGCTGCCTTCAAGCAGTTGCTGGCACACTTCATAGCTCACTATAAAACCATATTGCTAAATCCGCACTGGGGTGAACGTATCCATGTGGGTACAGGCAATATCATGGAAATCAGCATGATCAGCCAAGGCCTGGACGCTACACAAGTGCAAGCAGCATGGGGTCCATTTTTTGATTGGGTAAAAGCCAGCCCCGATTTGTTTACCATACTGTCACCCCTGGGTGCCGGGGCCTGGGATGCACGTGGCAAGTGGGATGTACAGAAAAATACCAATTCCATGACTGCCGATACGCGGGAAGGCGCCCCCAGACATCATGGTTGGAGCAAGGGTGACCTGGATGAATTGGCAATCATCTTGCATGGCTATGATTCGCTCTGGCTGCCCGCCAGTTTGCTGGAACCACAACAACAAGCGCAACTAGTGGCTGCCCTGTTTAGGGCTAGCCGCTATCAAATGCTGCGGCTGTTCTTTGGTAAGGGATTGGCTGGTGCATCGCAAGAGGTGCGCGCTGCCACGCTGCAGACGGCCACTAACCCCGCTGTTGTCGATGCCTTTGCGCTGGTTATTATCGCCGATGGTGAAAAACCATCCACGCCTGCCAAACCACACCCGGCCCCGGCTAATTTGCAGGCAGCACGTAAAAACGCCGGGGATATTGCCAAAGCCGCCGCCGAGCTACGTCGCATTGCACCGGACTCAGGTTCCTATGTTTCTGAGAGCAATTACTTCAACAGCAATTGGCAAAGAGACTATTGGGGCGACAATTATGCAAAGCTGCGCTCCATCAAGACTACCTATGATCCTGATGGCTTATTCTTTGTCCATCATGGCGTAGGTAGTGAAGACTGGAGTAAGGATGGCTTTACTCGTTTAAGCTGATATCAGGGCAGCTTTTTTCTTGCCTGCGCTGCTTGTGTCACTTGCTCTACGCAAAACACCCGCAATTGCTGCAAGACCTGGGCCACGGCCTGGTTGCTGGCGAGGACGCCGCCATAGGCATCTTCAGTTGCAGCAGGGATGCTGATGCTGAGTTCGCGCCAGGCAATGATTTGCTGGGTTTGCCGGTCTGACAGATGGGCGCGCAGTTTGAAGTGGATGCGGCTGGGTGTGCTGCTGAAGTCTTGTTGCAGGCTGAGTATTTCCAGATCCAGCCGGTAAGTTGTCAACACGGCGCTGGGAGCCTGCAAGACGACCTTGAAGACGCCGCTGGATTCCAGTGTGGTGGCAACCAAGGGCATGAGCATGGCAGCGGGTGGTTTTTGCCACTGGCTTTGCTGGAATTCTTCAATCTGGTATGGCTGGCGCATGAAGAGCATGCGACTGGTGTCAAAACCGGCAGCAGCGCGGATATTACCAACCAGGATGCTGGCGGTGACAGTCGCAGGCGCGGGCGAGCTGCCAGGCGCGACTGCATCCAGCCGGTAAACTGCCATCGGTGGCACATTGGCAGGTTGCAGGGCTGAACAGCCAGTGAGAGCTAATGCCAGTGCCGGGATCAAACTGCGTGCGCTCAACTGCGTCGAAAACTGTTTCATTAACTGTTTCATTAACTGCTTCATGGTGTGACTCCTTTGGATTCGCCCGGACCTGCCGGTGGGGTTTGTCGCCCTCTGATCAAGCTGCTGGGATTGTGTTCTGTCTGTTCTATGAGACGGGTCATGGAAGCTGACAAGGTCGTCAGTTCTGCCATCAGCCTTTGCAGTTCTGGCAGGGTATCGCTGCTCAACTGACGCACACCGCCGCCCAGTTCATCTGCAGTTTTCCTGGTGCTGTCACTGGCCTTGCCGGCCTTGTCAGCCATGCTTGCCACTGCATCTGCACTCTTGCCTATGCGCTGGAACAAGGCATCGATTTTGGCACTGGCCTGTGCAGTATTCGCAGTGGTAATCGCGGCATTGCTGATAGCCACGCGCATGGCATTTTTTTGCGAGGCCAGTGTATCCATGACAGTGGAAGTATCACGCAAAATCTTGCTGAAGGCAGCGCGGTTTTCATCATTCAGGATGGCGTTGACATTGGCAGCAGTACGGTCGAGATTGGCCAGCACAGCACTCAGGACATTTTCCAGCCTGGCGCTTAAAGATGGTTTGGTTGGTATCTGTGGATACGGCTGGCCTTCTGTCGCTAGTAAAAGTGGTGCTGTTGGTGAACCTCCACTTAATTCAACATAGGCAATGCCGGTCAACCCCTGGGTTTTTAATACTGCCTGGGTGTCAGTCTTGATGGGTGTGCCGGTGATAATGGAAAACACCAGCCGTACCTGCTGCGGATTGCTGGGGTCCAGGCTGATGCTACGGACCTTGCCGACATTCACACCCTGGTATTTGACTGGCGCGTCCAGATTCAGGCCGGCCACCGATTCATTGACGACAGATTGATACAAAGTCGTTTGCTGGCGCTTGCCCAGGCCGACTGACAGCCACAATACCGCAGCGACCAGCAGTGCCCCCAAGGCCAGCACAAAGGCACCGACGGCAGCATAATTTACTTTGGTTTCCATGGGTTTTCCTGTGTAGCCTTGATTTCATGTTTTTCATTTGTTTCATTTGTTTCATTTTCTTGATTTTGCCCGGCTTGTTGCTGCGCTGCCCTGCCGCGCGCACCGTCAAAATAATCGCGGATGACGGGATGCTCCAGCTTCGACAATTCTTCCATAGTGCCCACCGCCAGCACCTTGCCTTCGCCCAGCACGGCCACCCTGTGGGTGACTTGCCATAACAAATCCAGGTCATGGGTAATCATCACGATGGTGGGCTGGTATAGCTCATGCAAATGACGCAGCAAGGCATCCAGGCCAGTGGCGCTGGCGGGGTCCAGCCCGGCTGTCGGTTCATCAAGGAACAAGAGTTCCGGGTCCAGCGCCAGCGCTCTTGCCAGTGCCGCACGCTTCAACATGCCGCCGCTCAACTCTGCCGGATACAGGCCCGCCGATTCTGGCTTGAGGCCACTCAGCGACAATTTCCAGGCGGCGATTTCGTTAATACTTGCTTCATCCAGATCGCTGTGTTCGCGTAAAGGCAAGCCTATGTTTTCTGTGACGGTCAGTGTGCCAAACAAGCCACCTTTTTGAAACATCACACCGCAACGTTGCCGTAAGGAACTGGCCTGCTCATCGCTGATGCCTGCCAGATCACAACCGAGTACCTTGACCGTACCTGAATCCGGCGTATGCAGCAAAATCATTTCACGCAGCAAGGTCGATTTGCCAGAACCACTGCCGCCGACGATCGCAAAAATCTCGCCACGACGTATCTGCAAATCCAGTCCTTCATGCACGACCTTGTCACCAAAGCGGGTGCAGACTTGCTGCATTTCAATGGCAAAATCATAGCTCGCAGCCTGGGACGTGGACTGGGTTTCTGTCATTACAATCCCAGCAAATTGAAGATGACTGAGAACACCGCATCCAGCACGATCACGATAAATATCGCCTGCACCACACTGCGCGTGGTCTGGCGGCCTACGCTGTCGGCATTGCCCTTGGTACGAAAACCCTGATAACAACCGATGATGACGATCACCGCTGCAAACACCAGCGATTTTCCCAAGCCTATAAGCAGGGTCTTGACAGGGATTTCTGTGGCAAAGCGGGTCATGAATTCATGTGTACCCACGTCCAGCTGGCTACTGGCCATCAGCATGCCACCCGTGACACCAACCAGATCAGCAAACAAAGTCAGCAGCGGCAGAGCCAGCATCAGCGCCACCAGTTTGGGCAGCACCAGCAACTCTATGGGCTTGATACCTATGGTTTGCAGGGCATCGATTTCTTCTGTCACGACCATGGTGCCTATCTGTGCCGCATAGGCAGAACCAGAACGGCCAGCAATAATGATGGCGGTAATCAACGGTGCAAATTCGCGCAGCATGGCATAGCCAACCAGTTCGACGACAAAGATATTCGCGCCATAATGCTTGAGCTGGTCAGCGCCTTGATAAGCGATGACGATACCCAGCAAGAATGAAGTGACACCGACAATGGGTAGCGCTTCAAAACCGGCCACCTGGATATTGTGCAAGATAGTGCGGCCACGCCAGCGGCGCGGATGTGTAAACAGGCCCAGCAGACTGACCGCAGTTTCACCTACGAAGCTCAGCAGCGCCAGATTGTCTTTGACTACGGCTACACTGGCCTTGCCGATTTTTTCCAGCATGCCTGGAGTTTTAATAACCGGGGCCACATCATGTGGTAATTCACCAAGTCCATCCAGCATTTGCTGATATTGTTCCGGCCAGCCTTGCATCTTCAGTTGCACACCACTGTCACGCAATTTTTTCAGGCGCGACTGCAAGACCCAGGCCGTGATGCTGTCTATTTTTTGTATTTGCTGGCCATCCAATTCCACTTCAGCTGGATGCCGCATAAGCAAGGCATCCAGCTGGCGAATGACATTGCCTAGCTGGCAGACTGTCCAGGTACCGGAAAATTGCAGTACGCCCGGCGTGGTCTGTTTGATGCTGGCAGGCATGGGGGCAGGATCATTGGCAGCCCTGGGGCTGGTGATTTTGTTTGCCACCTTAGTGACAGGTTTGATGGGACTGGTGGGGACGGCGGGCATGATGATTTATTATTGGATGCACATGCTGGCTAGCTTGCCGCTTTATTGCAGCTAAATCTGTGCGCTGCCGTACCAAGTGACTATTGACTGCCGGCGGTAACCGCGGCATCAACGTAGGTTCAGGCTTTTGTCCAGCCGCCACCGAGGGCTTTGTACAAGCCCAACTGTGCCTGCAGTCTGGACAAACGAATTTGTGTTATCTGATCTTGCGCCTGGTAAAGGCTGCGCTGTGCATCCAGCAAGACCAGCAAATCATCGGCGCCAGCCCGGTAACGCACTTCTGAGAGGCGCAGGGCCAGTTCACTTTCTTGCAGGCCGGATTGCAACAAGGCTTCCAGCGTCTGGCTGCGGCTACTGGCTGCCAGTGCACTGTTTACATCGGCCAATGAAGTCAACACTGCCTTGCGATAGAACAGTAACAACTCACGCTGGCGTGATTCAGCAATGCTGACCTGCCCGCGCAGGCGGCCACCATCAAAGATGGCTTGCACCAACCCAGCCGTCAGGTTAAAACTGGTAAGCGGAGCATTGACCAGGCCGCGCAGGCTGTCGCTGGCGAGTCCCAAAGAACTGCTCAGGCTGATGCTTGGGAATAGCGCGGCGCGGGCAGCGTCAATATTGGCGTTGGCAACTGCAAGCTGCGTCTCGGCGCTGGCCAGGTCGGGACGGCTATGCAGCAGGCTGGCGGGTATACCCGCTGCAATTGCAGGCAGTTGCAGCTGTTGCAGCTTGTCGCCTGCAACCTGAAAACCCGGCGGTACCTGCCCGAGCAGGATAGCCAATGCGTACAGGCCCTGCTGCTCCTGTAATTGCAGCGGCGGAATGGCTGCCTCCTGATTTAATACCGTGGAGCGTTGGCGCGTCAGGTCCAGCTGGGCAGCAGCGCCATAACGCACGCGCGCTTCCACCACATGCAAAACGCGGCGGGCGATCGCCAGATTGTCGCGGGCAACCAGTAGTCTTTCACGTACCGCCAGTATTTGGAAATAGCCTGAAGCGATACCAGCTATCAGGGTCAACCTGAGGCTGTCGCGGTCAAACTGACTGGCTTGCTGCTGGCTGCTGGCCGCACGCACGCCAGCGGCATTTTTACCCCAGAAGTCAAATTCATAACTGGCACTCAAACCCAGACTGATGCTATTGCTGCTATTGCTGCTATTGCCTCCATTAGTGCCACTACTGCTATTGCTCGCCGCATCTGCATTTGCAGTGTTGCCACCTCTTGTTTCGCGATGCGTTGCACCCGCAGAGCCGGACAGAACCGGGAACAGTGATGCACCTGCAATTCGGGCCTGTGCTTCTGCCTGTACGATACGTTCAGTTGCGATGCCCATGTCAGGATTATTCTGCAAACCTTGTGCAATCAGCTTGTCCAGTTCGGCAGAAGCAAAATCACGCCACCATGTGGGATTGATGCTGTTGGCAGAGGCAGTTTGCTCCGACCATTGTGCAGGCAGGTCTGTCACGACAGAGCTACTGTCCTTGCCAGTACTCTGGACGGCGCAGCCATTTAGCAAGAGCAGAATAAGAATGGCTAGGCCAACGCTCAGGCTGGATAACAAGGTATCGGGCTGGTTTTTCATCATTTCCCCAGTGCGATAACAGGATCAACCTGGGCTGCCTTGCGTGCCGGGAAATAGCCAAACACCAGGCCTATCGCCAGGGCACAGCCAAAGGCCAGCACCACCGGTGCGACAGAAAATTCTATTGGTGTGCCGAATACACTGATGATGACAGCCGCCAACATGCCGAGCGCCACACCCAGCGCACCACCCAGCACGGATACCACCAGCGCCTCGATCAAAAATTGCTGCAGGATATTGCGCATGCGCGCACCAGTCGCCATGCGTATGCCGATTTCACGCGTGCGTTCAGTGACGCTGACGAGCATGATATTCATCACGCCTATGCCGCCGACCAACAGGGAAATTGCAGCGACGGAAGCCAGCAATACGGTCAGGGTATTTTGCGTATCAGTGGCAGTTTCCAGTATACTGGCCATATTGCGTATCTGGAAATCGACAGCACGATGGCGCGCCTGCAGCAGACTGGTGACGGCATCCTGGGTTGCATCTATGGCTTCTACATCGTCTACTGCGACGGTGATGGTACGCAAAAAACGCTGGCCAAACAGACGCAGGCTGCCTGTGCTCAAGGGCAACAACACCACATCATCCTGGTCTTGCCCGCCGGGCGAGGCACCGCGTGCGGCCATCACGCCTATCACCTGGAACAGCACATTATTCAGGACCACATACTGCCCTATGGGTTTGCTGTCGCGGCCAAACAGATTATCCACCACAGTCTGTCCCAGCACGACCACGGCGGTGTAGCTGCTGACATCGTCCTCAGAAAAAAAACTGCCCTGGCTGACACCCCAATTGCGCGCCAGCGGAAAACTGGCCGAGGTGCCGGTGGCCTGGGTCTGGTAATCGGCACTGCCGAAGCGGGCAGTGACACTGCCACCCAGTTCGGGCACTGCTGTCAACACGTTGGGCAAGGTGGCAATGGCATCGGCATCTGCGGGTATCAGGGTGGCGACGCTGCCACCTACGCCACGCCGGTTCGGTGCACCGGGGCGCACCACCAGCAAATTGCTTCCCATGGAACTGATACGCGCCAGCACAGCCTGCTTGGCACCGTCGCCTATGGCCAGCATGGCGACCACGGAACCAACGCCGATGACGATACCCAGCAAGGTCAGCACGGTGCGAAACAGGTTCGAACGCAGCGCCCTGAGTGCAGTTTTGGCAGCAGCCAGCAAGCCGCTGAGAAATGCCTCGCCACGGTCATCGCTGCTGTTGACGGTATTGTCCAGGATGGGATTGCCTGTTTGCACCGCTTGGGATTCAGTTGCAGTGATAGCTGGCACAGGTGTGCCTGAGTCATCAACGATCAGGCCATCCTTGATGTGCAGAATGCGATGCGCCTGTTCGGCCACTTCCTGCGCATGGGTGATGAGGATAATGGTATGACCACGGCGTGACAGGTCTTTCATCAAGGCCATGACTTCGATGCCGCTTTGGGTGTCGAGCGCACCAGTGGGCTCATCAGCGAGCACAATGCGGCCACCATTCATGAGGGCGCGGGCGATAGAGACACGCTGCTGCTGACCGCCAGACAACTGGCTGGGACGATTGCGCAGGCGCTCACCCAGCCCCAGGGTGGTTAACAAGGCGTTGGCACGCTGACGTCGCAGTAACGGAGCGACACCGGCATAAATGGCTGGCACTTCGACATTTTCGGCAGCATTGGCGGTCGAGATCAGGTTATAACTCTGGAACACAAAACCAAAAGCTTCGCGCCGCAGGCGTGCCAGCTCATCCCGCCCAAAACCAGAGACATCATTGCCTTCAAACAGATATGTGCCAGAGGTGGCGCGGTCAAGGCAGCCGAGTATATTCATCAGCGTGGTCTTGCCCGAACCCGATGCACCCATGATGGCAAGAAATTCACCCGCATAGATTTTCAGGCTGATACCATGCAAAATCTCTACGTCCATGTCAGTGGTCTGGTAAGACTTTCTGACATCGCGCAATTCTATCAATGGCAGGTCGGTGTTGCTCATCTTGGGCCACCGCCGCCGCGCTGATTATTGCCGGTCAGGGCACCGCCGCTTTGCGGGGCAGCTGCCGGTGCTATCGCTGACCTGGTGCCGACCACGACTTTTTCACCTACATCCAGACCCGACAGGATTTGTGCCGATACCCGCGTCATGACGCCGACCTGCACTGCCCTTTCGCTGACTTTGCCGTCTTTGTCCATGACGCTGACCATGGCCTTGCCGTCCTTGAACTGGCCGCGCGGATCTTGTGCCGCGCCACCACGCCGACCGCTTTTTGCAGGTTTGCCATTTTCGGGCACAGCGTGCAAGGCAGTCAGCGGCACAAAGATGGCATCCCTGGCACTGGCCAGTACAAAGAATACTTGCGCCGTCATTTGCGGCAACAAGGTCTGGCGGGCATTCGGCACTTCGAACAAGGCGTCATACAAAACCACGTTATTGACCACATTGGGAGTAGGAGAGATTTGCCTTAGCTTGCCGTAATAGCGGCGCGTGTTGCTGCCCAGGGTAGTGAAATACACGTCCATACCCAGCTTGAGTTTACCCACGTCGGCTTCTGATACCTGTGCCTGCACAGTCATGATGGACAGGTCAGCAATACGCATGATGATAGGTGCCTGCTGATTTGAATTCAGGGTCTGCCCTTGCCTGGCTGTTTGCGATACCACAGTGCCTGCGATTGGTGCATAGATTTTGGTGTAACTCAGATTCGCATCATCACCACGCAGGGTCGATTCAGTCTGTTGCATCTGTGCCTTGAGTGCTGTTACCTGAGCCACGGCAGAGCGCTGGGTCGCCTGTGCTGTTTGCAGCGACTCTTCCGTCGTGGCCTGTTCCTGCATGAGATTTTTTTGCCGCGTCAGTTGCAGCTCGGCCAGTTGCAATTGCGCCTGCTTGTCACTCAGTTGGGCAGTCTGGTTGCGCAATTGGGCACGGTCGGCATCGGCCTTGGATAAATACACGGTGGGGTCTATTTCAGCCAGCAGGTCCTTGGCCTTGACGATGGCACCGACTTCAACATGCAATTGTTTCAACTGGCCAGACACCTGGGTGCCAACGTCGACAAAGTCCTTGGGTTGCAGACTGCCAGTCGCGGTAATGGCATCTTCAATATCGGCTTTTTGCACAAGGGCCGTCAGCAGTTTATCCTGGTCATCAGCACTGCCCATGATCAGACTACGCACATACATGCCACCAAGGACAAACAGGATGATCGCGATAATGACGACAACAATGACGCGCGGACGGCTCCAGCGGCCATGCGGTTTGATGGATGGTGTGCCGGTCTGCAAAGGCGAAGGCTGTTTTTGTTTGCTGTCAGCGGTGGTGGCGACATCATTTTTCGCGGAAGTTGCGACAGCATCGGCGTTAGCACTCGCCAGGGCATCACCAGTTGCGACACTGGCAACCGTTGTGTCTGCCATCAACAGGGCGGCATTGCTTGTATCTGGCTTTGCGTCTGGATTTGTATCTGGATTTGTGTCCGGAGTTTTTTCAGGCGTATTTTCTGACGTATTTTCAGATGGCCTGTCTGGCTTGCTCATGGACACACCATGGACGATGCCGTGACTGAAACTGAGTAAAACGACTTGCGCAAAATCACTCCAGCGACCCGGTACAGCATTTTCATGCGAGTACCTTGCCTGGGCCACCGTATTGTGCTGGAGTGATTTTGCGTAAGTGCTCTGTACATGCGACAACTCCTTCAGATATGTGCTGCACAAAGAACTTACCAGACCTCAGTTTCAACTTTATTCTCATCGCTTTCCTGCACAACTTCCGTGCGCTGGCGAACAGACGTGCATCTGGCCTTGCATCAGGATACAAGTGTGCTTCAGATAAAGCACACTTGTTGATGCGGTTTATTGACCAAGATATAAATTCAAGGCCATCAAAGCGAATTACAACTTATGTCGCAGCTTATCTGCTCAGCAGCACTTTTAAACCCTGAGCGCAACCCTGATGATTGCGCATTTTTTAAGAAAGAAAAATCATGCTCTATACCATCGCTGTAATCTTACTTGTCATGTGGCTGCTGGGTATGGTGTCGGCTTACACCATCGGTGGCTTTATTCACATCCTTTTGGTGATCGCTATCGTCATGATACTGGTCCGCGTGATACGCGGCGAGCGACTCTGAAGCCTTTGCTGTCTACGCTCGGGGCGCTGCTGAAACACGGCATCGCCTTGCCTTTGCTGCTGCCGGAAATCATCCGCATTTTGCAGCGCACCCTGAGTGAATGGCTACGCCACCGTGCTGCAAGCAAGGGCGCGGCGCTGGCCTTCTACACTTTGTTTTCCATGGCACCCATTCTGGTGCTGGTGCTGGCAATTGCCGGTTTTTTTTATGGCAAGCAAGCCGCACAGGGACAGTTATTCCATCAATTGCAAAGCCTGGTCGGGCACACCAGTGCCGAGGCCATACAGGCCATGCTGGCAGGCGCACGCAATGAAGATGAAGGCCGCCTGGCTACCATCATTGCCAGTGTGCTGTTACTCGTTGGTGCCACCAGTGTCTTTGCTGAACTCAAGGAAAGCCTGGACGAAATCTGGCAAGTGCCGCATCAGGCCGATAGCAGCATCTGGCATTTGCTGCGCACCCGTCTTTTATCCTTTGGCCTGATCCTGGTGCTGGCATTTTTAATGCTGGTGTCACTGGTGATCAATGCTGTGCTGGCGGCGCTGGAACATTACTGGAGTGGCAGCCAGCTCGCCGTTTCACTGGTATTTCTGCCTTTGTCTGCCATGGTCGGTTTTGCGGTGATTGCCTGCCTTTTTGCCGTCATCTTCAAGATGCTGCCGACCGTGCGGCTGTCATGGAATGATGTCTGGGTGGGTGCACTGGGTACGGCAGGCCTGTTCCATGCCGGTAAATATGCCATCGGTTTATATATTGGCAATAGCGGCGTGGCCAGCAGTTTTGGCGCTGCAGGCTCAATGATCACCATTTTGTTGTGGGTGTATTACTCAGCCCAGATATTTTTGCTGGGGGCAGAATTTACCCGTCAGTATGCGTATAGTCTGGGCAGCCTGCAAAATGAAAGCAGGAGGCCACCTTGACTATATGGTTGGCAGCTCGCTATTTTGCTGTTACTCGCCAGATGATATTACCTACATCATCTGCCACCAATACCGCACCGGCTGTATCCACTGCAACACCAACGGGACGCCCCTTGGCTTTACCGTCTGCAGTTAAAAATCCTGTCAATACATCTTGTGGTGCACCGCTGGGCTTGCCATTTGAAAATGGCACAAAGATGACTTTATAGCCGCTATGCGGTTGCCGGTTCCAGGAACCATGTTGCCCAATAAATGCGCCACCAGCATAGCGTTCTGGCAGTAATTTTGCGCTATAAAATGTCAGACCCAGCGATGCCGTGTGCGCACCTAATGCATAATCAGGGGCGATGGCTTTGGCGACCAGATCAGGTCTTTGCGGTTTGACGCGCACATCCACATGCTGGCCAAAATAGCTGTAGGGCCAGCCATAAAATGCACCATCCACTACTGAAGTCATGTAGTCGGGGACCAGGTCATTGCCCAGCTCGTCCCTTTCATTGACAGCCGCCCACAAGGCACCGCTTTGCGGTTGCCAGGCCAGGCCATTGGCATTGCGCAAGCCGCTGGCAAATACGCGCATGCGGCCGGTGGCGATATCTATCTCATGGATGGCGGCACGCCCTGCTTCTTTATCCATGCCATTTTCAGCCACATTGCTGTTAGAGCCGACCGAGACGTACAAGCGCAAGCCATCGGGACTGGCGACCAGATCCTTGGTCCAGTGATGATTGATTTTACCTGCGGGCAGGTCAACCAGTTTGATACCTGGCTCGGTGATCTGGGTTTGCCCGCGCTGGTAGGGGTAACGCATGATGGCATCGGTATTGGCGACATACAGATAATCACCCACCAGCGCCATGCCAAAAGGTGAATGCAAACCCTGCAGGAATACCGTGCGGGTTATTGCCTTACCCTGACTGTCCATGCCACGCAATAGCGTGATGCGGTCAGCACTTTTTACCTGGGCACCGGCAGATCCCTTGACCATGGATTCCACCCATTTCTTGACGCGCTTGATGCCACTGGCAGTGTCGTGCACCGCAGGCGCATTACTTTCTGCCACCAGCACATCGCCATTTGGCAAGACATGCAGCATGCGCGGGTGATCCAGACCTTGTACATAGGCAGAGACGGCCAGGCCATCAGCAGCGACTGGTTTTTCCCCTTCGGCCCAGCCTATGGCTTTGGCGATATTCACGGTCGGTAATAGTTTTTTTTCTGGTTCAGGCAAAGCTGGCTGGCTGCCAAAGCCAGGTGTGTCTGTGGGTGAATTTGCGGGTGTGCCTGTGGGTGGATCTGTGGGTACGTCTGACAGCGCGGGTGCCAGCAGGCAGGCCTGCAAACTTAAAATCATGCAACCCTGGATAAGGTGTTTGTTAGCTTTCATTTTGCGGGCCTCTCCATAACGAAATAAAGAGTGCCAGCGGCTGGTAATGCGTCTGGGTCCGGACTGTGCAATCCGGCAAGGTGGGCTATGGTTTCAATGACATCAGGTTTCATCTATCTCTCCTTGGCCGGGCTACAAAAGAGCTCACAACGAATAGAGATACACCTGTCCAGACTGAAAATATGTACGACAACCCACATTGATGATATTTTTGCAAAATTCTCTTGAAATTGCACACATAGCAAAATTGATGTGTGACAAGCTTCTGGCTTCTTAAATAATTATCTAAATAGCAATTTATTTGCATTGAATCCAAGAGTGGTACTGGATATCAGTACGCAAACTTATAAGTGGTCTAATTCCGAAATATTTACTTACAAATGGGCATAATTTGTCACTAAAATAATATTGTTAAAAAATGTAAACTTGATATTATTGCCGTTGGTTAATAGTTTTACAGATGGTGACGCACCTGCCTGGTGCCGTTGTATCCATTCTTAGCAAATGAACACAGCATTTCTACAAGTAATAAAAGACGCAGAACTGGCCAGAGATTTGAGCCGGATTGCGGATGATTTTGACATACTCGGATTTTTCCACCATTTTGGCAGTTCCTGTTTTGCCATGTCGGCCTTGCTGGCGCAGATACTGACGGCCAAGGGTTATAAAGCCAGGGTGCAAGGCTGTTATGCCGAGATCAGGCAAGGCAACGGGGTTTTCTATATAGGCTATCAAGGCTTTGCCCATCAAGGACAAAAAGAAGGTCATGTGGTTTGCCTGGTAGAAGACAAATATCTCGTTGATTTTGGCCTTGGCACACTCAAAAAACATTATGCAGCCGACTTCAAACCTGCGCTGGCCTGCTCACTGGCCAGCAATGCTGATGGTGCAGGTGTAATAGCCCACCTGCCACTCAATGATGGCATTGACATGGTCTGGCGTAATGACTGGATTTCGCCCATGGTGGAAGCAGAATTGCGCATTCAGGCGCCGACCGTACAGCGAATTTCTGCTGTGTTTGAAGATTTTCAAAAAAACCGCGTCGCCCATCTGGTGAAGAAACTGTTCACCGAAAAATACCCTCCTGCCACAGGAGCTGCACTACTGGTTTTGCGCCAGCCGCAGACTGATCCCAATGAGACACCGCCAGTGCAGCACAGGCTTGCCTAGCAAGCTTGTTGGCTACCCATGAATGAGGCAAGCTGTGGGCACGCGTACGGGAGTCATATAGGGTCATATGCCAATAACAATCGTCCCTTGGCATTTATGGTACTAATGCAGATCTTGTGAATGCAGGATTTGCTGCGTCGCGTTCGCAACTCACAATCAAGCAACTGGTCAAATCGGTTAATGGCGATTAAAATTAACTGGATGCCAACAACATTCCATAAAGTTAAATCTTGCTGCAAGTCACCTTTTGAAAAGAATATACTTACAAGAACATGTTAAATTATTGATCTCAAACGGTTTTTCATTCCGGCCCTGCACTGTGGGAAAGCAAGATGACAGAAACGCGTGAAGACTTATCGACATCAGCGCAGCCAGCGCCAGCGAGGTCTATACGCAGTTATTTGCTGATACTGGTACTGGCAGTATCGCTGCCACTGGTAGCGGCTGTGGCATTTGGCATTTATTACGACTTCCAGCAATCTACCAACAATACCAAGGCCACACTCAAGGTCATGACCAGCGTCATGATCAAAAACACCCATAGCAAACTGGATCAGGCACACAAGATCATGGCCGGGGTTGCCAGCCTGCCGCTGGTCAGGCAATTGCAATTACAGGACTGCCCTGAAAAGATGACTAACCTGGCCAGCCTTGACTCTGCTTATGCACGTCTGGCGATTACAGACTTGCAAGGCAATATCCTGTGCAGTGCCCGCAGTGAATCTGCTGCAGCGTTCAAGGACATGATCAACATCAGCGAGATTGCAGACACCGTGAAGACCGGGCGTTTAACAATCTCGCCGCCGCGCCGCATGCAGGCATCTGCCCCCTGGAGCACGATCATGAGCCTGCCCGTGCGCAACAAAGAAAATGCCATCATTGCCGCAGTAGTTTTATCGCTGGATGTGAATTTCTATGATCCCGGTATTCCCTCGGAGTTTTTACCTGACTCCAGCCGTTTTGGATATTTCCGCGACGATGGCATCATGGTCTGGCGCAATCTTGACCCTGATCATGTGATAGGCACGCGTCCCAATGCCAATGCTGCCAGGCGCATCGTCGCCACCAGAAGAGGTGAATTTGAAAGCCTGGCGGTGGATGGCGTGACCCGCTTCTTCTCTGTCATGCCCATGCCTGAATATGGCATGGTGGCCTTTGTCGGTGTCCCGGCGGACACCATCTTTGCCCAGGCCAGGACACGCGCTGCCGAGGCTATCATGCTGGCATTGGTGATGATCACCATGATGTGGATAGTGGCACGCACAATTGGGCTGCGCATCACCGGACCAATGACAGCACTTGAAAGCGTTGCCCGCTCGGTACAAAAGGGCAATCTGGGTGCCAGGGCCAAGCTGGAAGGCCCGGGCGAATTGCAAGCCGTGGCCAATGAATTCAACCGCATGCTGGCGGCGCAACAGCATAGTGATGAACTGTTCCGCGCTTTCCTTGACAATAGCGCCATCGTTGCCTGGATCAAGGATGAAGATGGCCGCTACCAGTTTGTCAGCGATAATTTCTTGCGCCGCTTTTCTTTCCAGACTGACCAGGTCATAGGTAAAACCGACCATGATATTTTGCCCGCAGAGATTGCCGATAGCTATCGCTCCAGTGACCTGGCCTTGCTGGCAAGCGGTGAGCAGGACGAAGCTATCTGGCCGTCGGATAGTCCTGACGAAAGCGTGAACTGGTGGCTGGTCAACAAGTTTGTATTCACTGGCTCGGACGGCAAGCGCCAGCTTGGCGGGCTGGCAGTGGATATCACTGAACGCAAGCGCATGACTGACCTGGATGAACTGATCCTGCAAACCGCCATGGATGCCTTCTGGCTGTTGGACAAGCACGGCAATCTGCGCGCCGTCAATGAAACTGCCTGCAGCATGATGGGCTATAGCCGTGAAGAAATGCTGACCCTGAATGTGGGTGATGTCGACGTCCTGGATGAATACGACGGCAAGCAAGTGGAAGAAAGACTGGACAGCGTGCGTCAAGCCGGTGCCCAGCAGTTTGAAGCCAGGCACAAGCGTAAGGATGGACGTATCATCGATGTTGAAGTCTCAGTGCGCTACCTGCCCGGCCAGGAATTGTTTCCTGCCTTTGTACGCGATATCACAACACGCAAACAGGCAGAACAAAGCCTGCATCTGGCGGCTACCGTGTTTGAATCGCATGAAGGCATGTTTGTGACCAGCGCTAACAAAGTCATCCAGCAAGTCAACCGCGCCTTTACCGAAATCACTGGCTATAGCCGCGAAGATGCAATAGGCCTGAGCCCCAAGATCCTGAATTCTGGCCGTCATGACCAGGAATTTTTTGCCAATATGGATGTGCATCTGGGCATGAGTGGTTCATGGCAGGGTGAAATCTGGAACCGTCACAAGGATGGTCATATCAGCCCGCAGTGGCTGGCCATCACCGCCGTGTATGGCCGCAACAAGGAGTTGCTGCATTATGTCGGCACTCTGGTCGATATCTCCATGCGCAAGGCGGCAGAAGATGAAATCAAGACCCTGGCTTTTTTTGATCCACTGACCCATCTGCCCAACCGCCGCCTGCTGACTGACCGTCTGCAGCAAGCCCTGCTGGCTTGTGCCCGCAGTGGCCGCAAGGGGGCACTGATGTATATCGACCTCGACAACTTCAAAACCCTCAACGATACCCAGGGCCATTACACCGGTGACCTGCTGTTGCAGCAAGTATCAGAACGCCTGACGCATTGCGTACGTGAAGGCGATACCGTGGCACGCATAGGTGGTGATGAATTTGTGCTCTTGCTGGAGAACCTCAGTGAATCTTCCCATGAAGCCGCCAGCCAGATAGAAATGGTAGGCAAGAAAATCCTTGCGGCACTGAACCAGCCCTACGATCTGGAAGGCTATGAATGCCATAGCACACCCAGTATAGGCGCGACGCTGATCGCTGATCATGACAATGGTTATGAAGAGCTCATGAAGCAGGCTGACCTGGCTATGTACGCAGCCAAGACTGCCGGTCGCAATGCCCTGCGCTTTTTTGACCCGGCCATGCAAGCCGTGGTCAGCTCACGCGCACAGATGGAAAAAGAATTGCGCGACGCCTTGCGTGAACAGCAATTGCGCCTGTTTTACCAACCCCAGGTTGGCCGCGATGGTGAATTGCTGGGTGCCGAAGCACTGGTACGCTGGTTGCACCCGCAACGCGGCATGATCTCTCCTGCTGAATTCATCCCGCTGGCAGAAGCCACCGGTCTGATCCTGCCTCTGGGGCAATGGGTCTTGCGTACCGCCTGTCAGCAATTGCTGAACTGGGCTGGCGATGCGGTCAGTGCGCAGTTGACCATTGCCGTGAATGTCAGCGCCCGCCAGTTCAGGCAACTGGACATCGTCGAACAGATACTCGGTATCTTGCAAGAAACCGGGGCCAATCCACAATTGCTGAAACTGGAATTGACAGAAAGCCTGCTGGTCGATGATGTTGAAGACACCATCATCAAGATGGAACAACTGAAGGCCGCTGGCCTGTGTTTTTCTCTTGATGATTTTGGTACCGGCTATTCGTCCTTGACTTATCTGAAGCGCCTGCCGCTCGACCAGTTGAAGATAGACCAGTCCTTTGTGCGCGACGTACTGACCGACCCCAATGATGCCGCCATCGCCAGGACCATTGTCGCCCTCAGCCAGAGCATGGGCTTGTCCGTGATTGCCGAAGGGGTAGAAAGTGCAGAGCAAAGAGATTACCTGGCCAGCCAGGGTTGCTTTGCTTACCAGGGCTATCACTTTGGCAAACCCGTGCCTATCGCGGACTTTATTGCGGCCCATTTGGCACCGTCTGACAGTACTATCAAATGAGACTCTTGCATTGCTGACAAAACTTGAGAATTGCAGTAAATTAGCTGGCTGCCGCGTCATTACACACTACACGCTGCACACTCTCATGAAAGCGTCACCTACAAGATGAAGCCTGGATTAAAACTGTCGTTCGCAGTCCTGTTTTTTCAAATACTTTCCTATGCTGCAGTCAGCAATGCAGCTGTCGCTGCAAACGTCCAGACAAACGCCCAGGCAAACACTGCTGTTGTATATAGTTTTGGCCATCATGTGGGTGAGCGCCTGGTCGATGTCAAGTTCAAGGATGTCGATGGTCGCGCAGGCAGCCTGGCGCAACTGGCTGGCAAGCGCGGTGCCATCATCGTCATGCGTGATGCAGAATGCCCGGTGTCGCAGCGCTATGCGCCACGCCTGGCTGAATTAGAAAAAGAATATGCCGCGCAAGGATTTAATTTCGTGTATATCGATGTCAGCCCGCATACCGCTGCGGCTGCCAAGCAGAGCGTATCTGGCAGCCAGTTGCAGGGCCGCGTAGTGCTGGATACCGACCGCGGCCTCAGCAATGCGCTGCGGGCTACCTCGACCTCTGAAGTCTTTGTCGCTGATCATCGCGGCACACTGCTGTATCGCGGTGCCATTGACGACCAGTATGCAATCGACGTACACAAGGATGCGGTCAGCAAGCCCTGGTTGCACAAGGCCTTGAAAGAATACCTGGCAGGCAAGGATATCAGCACGGCACAGACTGCCGCCACAGGCTGCCTGCTGCCCGACCATGCAGGCGAAGCCGCGCAAAAACGCCCTGTCACCTATCACAACCGCATCAGCCGCCTGCTCGCACAGAAATGCGAGATGTGCCATCGTGATGGCGGCGTTGCGCCCATGCCTTTGCAAAGCTTTGAGCAAGTCGCCGCCCGCAAAACCATCATCGCCCATATGACAGAAAACCGGCTGATGCCGCCTTGGGGCGCAGACCGCAGTGTCGGCCACTGGGCCAATGACAGGAGTCTGTCTGATCAGGAAATGGCTGATTTGTCAGCCTGGATAAAAGCTGGCAC
The DNA here is from genome assembly GCA_040390835.1 of Pseudomonadota bacterium. Classification (GTDB taxonomy): domain Bacteria; phylum Pseudomonadota; class Gammaproteobacteria; order Burkholderiales; family Burkholderiaceae_D; genus Undibacterium. The sequence continues at coordinate 139,856 of JAZJXP010000033.1, read as the reverse complement.
ACCCGCTGGCAATATGGCCGAGGCCCCTGCCCCGCGCGCTTATGCACCTGGCTGGGAAATGCTCAAACCAGATGCGGTCTTGCAGGTGGCAGAACCGCATAAGGTGCCAGCCCAGGGTGTCATTGAATATCAGTACAGCTATCTGAAAACCAATTTTGATACTGACAAATGGGTCACGGCGATGGAAATACGCCCGACTGCGCCCAAGGTGGTGCACCATATCCTGGTCTTCCTGGAAGAACCGGGGGCCAAGCGGCAAGCTGGTGGCATCGATGGTTTCTTTGCAGCGCTGGTGCCGGGTACGCCCTTGACTACCTTCCCTGAGGGTGCGGCAAAAAGAATCCCCAAAGGTGCCTGGCTGAAATTCCAGATTCATTACCAACCCAACGGTAGCGAGCAAACTGATCAGGCTAAAATCGCTTTCCAGTTTGCTGAAGATGCCGCCAACGCTGGCGGCAAGTTGAAGGAAGTCAAAAGTGAATCAGCCTTCAATGTCAAATTTGAGATACCGCCAGGTGCAGCAAATCATCAGATCGAAGCCAGCTACCTGTTCCGCCGCCCCGGCCAACTGACTGCGCTGATGCCACATGCCCATTTGCGCGGCAAAGCCTGGAAAATGGAACTGGTCGATGCCATGGGCAAACGCACTTTATTGCTGAACATCCCCAAGTATGATTTCAGTTGGCAAAGCAGCTATCAGTTGCAAGAACCTGTTGCCGTTACGCCTGGCATGCGCATTGCCGCCACTGCCTGGTATGACAATTCCAGCGCCAATCCTGCCAACCCTAATCCCAAACTGGCCGTGCGTTTTGGTGAACAGACTTTTGAAGAAATGATGATAGGGTATTTTGACTGGATACCGGATTGAGTCAGGCCGCAGGGTAACGTTCCCTGCGGTCAAATTTGCCTGAAACCAGCTTTGTCTCATGTTGCAAATCCGTCTGTAAAACTTGCCTGCTATATCAATTAATCGCTATAGTGAATACATAAGCTGCAGCAGCAGACTGTAGCCAGATCAGCCTGTAGGCAAACACCAGGCAAGGAGACAGACAATGAAAAGCGCTGGCGCATATGCCTGCCTTATGTTGGCACTCTTCACGTGCGGGGCTGCATTTGCACAGACGAGCATTCCTGCGCAAAATATTGCAGCAAGTACTACACCTGCCGCGACACCAGCCCTGATCCTGAATTCTGAAGACTTCCCGCCTTTTAATTATCCAGATACCGATGGCAAATCGGCAAAAGGCCTGGCGACAGAAAAAATCATAGAATTGATGGCGCGTGCTGAAGAACATTACAGCATCCATTTCTACCCTTGGGTACGCTCTTTCCAGGCCGCCCGCCAACATGCCAATACCTGCATCTATGTAGTCACCCGCACACCTGAGCGTGAAGCCATGTTCCAGTGGGTGGGGCCGCTGGTAAAAAATACCTGGACCGTCTTTGCCCGCGCCGAGGATACTCGCCGCCCCATCAGCATGGATGATTTGCGCCCCTATCTGCTGGGTGCTTACCGTCAGGGTGCGGTGTCTGAATATCTGCTGGCAAAAGGCTATCAGGCAGAACTGGCAAACGCTGATCGCGACAATCCCAAAAAATTACTGGCAAAACGTTTTGATTTCTGGATCACCGGCGAACTGGTAGGCCATGCCTTTATCAAAGACCTTGGACTAAAAGATAAGATCACCGCCATCCTGCCCCTGCAAACCAAGGAACTTTATCTGGCTTGCAACCACGGCGTCGCTAAAGAACGCATAGAACGCCTGAACATGATCTTGAAGAATATGGAAAACGATGGCACCAATGCCAGCATAGAGAAAAAATTCCGCTAGGCGCTAATGTCAACGTGGCTGACGCAAAGCACGCAATACTCCCAAACCCAGCAAGGCAAAATTCAAAACAGCGATCAAGGCAGCAAAAAATACGAATACCAGCCAGGGCAAGCCTTGCACGCTGAATGGTGAAAACAGCGCAGCAAATTCCCGCGCATCTGAATACATGCCATTACGCAAAGCTTCATACTGGAAGATATAACTGGTATCACTAAATGCCGAATAACACATGACTATGCCCAGGCACTGCAGGGCCAGCCGCTGCCAGGCATCCGACGCCCGCAACACGAATATGCTCGTCAGTATCAGCGTCACCGGCAAGACCAGGCCCAGCAAATGCACTGCATGCCATTGTGCCAATATGGGATAAGTGCTGCTGCTCAAAAAGAGGGGCTTGAGCATGTAATAGCCGCCACAGGCAAAGAACAGCAGCAGGACCAGATAAGCTGGCAGCAATTTTTTTGCCCTGGTCGAGATCATCAGCAAGATACTGCCAAACACTGCTGGTCCCAGCAAACCACCCAATAAGACCAGGCTTTGCCAGCCACCGCTGGTGATGGCCGCACCACCGTCGGCATCCATCTGGAACCAGTAAAACGAGCCACCACTGATCAGGCTGGCCAGGCCATGCCCCATCTCATGCACAAACACGCCCAGATAACGCAGTGGCGCGGTCAGCCAGTACAGCAGATAAGCCTGAGCAGGTAATAGCAAGGGCAAGACTATCCACAACAGGAAAAACACCGCCATCAACGACAGCAACATGCGTCTGTGCCCCAAGCCACGATTATTGGCACTATATCCGGGATAAAACGGCGTCTGCTGGGCTGCCATGGACATTCCTGATGAAAATTATTGGCAATAGTGTAACCCAGGATGTATATGATCCCTGCTCATCCCTACACATTCCAGCAACGCCATGCATGGAAATGCCAGTAGCGCAGGCCAGACATTCTGCAAGGCAATAGAAAATGCCGTTGAACATAGTAAAATTGCGTCATACCTCCTTACCGGAAATTTGCATGTCCAAGAAAAACGAACTTACCCTGCTGATGGCAAAAGTTCTTTTAAAACTCACTTCCGAATCCCCACAAGCCTGGGACCAGTCGTATTGCCGTTTTTTAGCCCAGGATAAAACCCGGCCCAGCTTCGAATTCGTGATCCGGTGGGGCAGAACCATCTACGCCTTGCCAGTGCAAGCAGAGTACACAGATTTGCTCGCTCCCCTGATGCAATCACTGTTTGATGAAATGCAGGCAGAAACGACGCATCGACCCGTCCTCGCCGTTCTCACCGTCGATGCGGCCAAGACCTATAAACTCAAGCTTGAGTACCACAATCCGCTAGCCCATGAGATCAGCCCGCTGGCACTCGGGACAGCCGCTTCGTATTTTGCAAATGATGAGATTGATGTGCCGCCACGTGCGCAGGCATAGAACCCTTTTTTCAGACATTGCCATAATGTAGGGCGGATTGTAATCCGCCGCATGAGATCGTCACATCCCGGGGAAGATACCAACACCGTGCACCACGCACGCATACGGCGCATTGCAATGCATCTCCCGTTACGGCTACGAGTATCCATTTACCATCATCGCGGTACTTCAAACTATCCCACAAATAAAAAACGGCTTGTTTATCACAAGCCGTAGCAAGACGACATGGAGGGAGGAGGTCTCCATATCGCATTAAAATCAAGCGTACTGCAAAAATACTGCGATCAGGTTTTAAGTATGCGTTTGGCCTGGGCTTTTTGTGCGTCCGTCAAATGTGTTTCAAGCTTATTTGCCGCTGTAGCTGCCTGTTCGCGGCCTAACCTGGCGGCCAGTTTTAGCCAGACATAAGCCTTGAGCTTGTCGTCATCGACGTTCCTGCTTGCACCTATTTCCAGCCCTTCGCCATTCAAGAGCATTGCGGCCAGGTTGACCATGGCGTCTGGCTGGCTTTGCATGGCGGCGCTTTGAAACAGCTTGCGGGCAGTTGCCAGCTCCTTGTTCACGATCTGGCCGGTATAAAAATAGGTAGCCAATGCATTTTGTGCATCCGGGTGTCCGGCGACTGCTGCATCCTTGTAGAAGGCCAGGGCTTTTTGTGGATCAGCTGTTATACCCTGCCCCTGCTCAAGCATCATGGCCAGTGCATATTGCGCCTGTGGCTTCTTTTGCTTGGCGGCTTGCTGGAACCAGGCAAAGGCACGCGGAAAATCTTGTGCAACTTCAGTGCCGTAGTAATACAAATCGCCCAGTGAGAGCTGTGCCGGGGCATAGCCATATTCAGCCGCATTGGTATATAGCTTCAGCGCTTCCCTGATATCTTTGGTGCCACCATAGCCAGTCTGGTTAAAGCGTGCGAGCACATAACGCGCTGGCACAAAATTCAGTTCAGCCGCCTGTTTATACCAATACCTTGCTTTGGCCGGGTCTTTGGGTATTTGATACCCTGCCATGTAGATACGGGCCAGACGCAATTGTGCCTGCACGCGCAGGGATGCGCGTTCCGGGTCTCTGGCATCGAAGGGGCTGTATTGTCCGGCATTGAAGCGTGAATCAGCGAGTTTGTCATACCATTCCATGGCCAGGCGAATATCGCGCTGCACACCCTGTCCGTAGAAATACATATTACCCAGCATCAGCGCCGCTTCGTCATAGCCAATTTTCTTATACGATATTTTGAAAGTATCCAACGCCTTGGCATAATTGCCTGCATCATAGGCAGCAAATGCCTGATCCAGGGTTTTGTCCTTGCGGGCAAGGTAATTGCGCCCGGCAGCAAAGTTGCGGTCTGCCTGTGAGCACGAAGCACTGGTCGATGCACTGTTTTCTGCAGGAGTTGGTAATCGCTCACCACCGGCTGCATTGCCGTAAGGGCTGCTATCGCGGAAACCTTCGCTACGGTCACCTAAGCCTTGCGGTCCTTCCAGGCCCATATTGGTATTATCAATGTCGCGCCCACGGCCTTCAAAGTGGTCGAGGTAATCATTAATAATCTCATCCTGAAAAGAGCTGAAACTGAATGCGCAGGAACTGGCCGAACTACGGTCCAGATACCTGACCATGGCGGTGGGTCGTTTAGTCAGGTTGCCCGTAATAGTCACTGCCGCCGCAGTTGCCTCGCTTGCTGCAGGCGCAGGAACGGAAGCAGCCTGTTGCGCCTGTGCGGGCAACAAGGCCATGCCTGACAAGCTCAGGGTAAGCATGGTGAGCAGCAAGTTGATTTTTGATTTCATATATTCCAGAACTCACCTGACAAACAAGTTCTTGTACCAGTGCATATCAGTGTTAAAAAGTGGGCAATGCAAGTCGACCGATTTCCTGCGCAGTCCTCGGTAAGACAGAGATTGCCCATAAAACGTTACGAGATCAGTTCCTCATATTGAGTCCCACCATGATCCTGCGTCCGGCATAGGCATAATCGTTCAGGCTGGGTATGCCGTTGGCAAAGGCGGCATATTGCCCCTGGCTGCTGCTGGTAGTTGCCAGACCCAGATTGCGGGCTTCGGCAAAAATCTCCAGACCATTCTTGAAGCGATAGGCAATCTTGGCGTCGATATAAGCCGTGGCATCTCTGAAGTTGGGTGAGCCAGGGTTATAAGGCACGCGGTAAAAGCCGCCAGCATCATTCGGGTAAGTGTAAGTCGTGGCGATATTATTGCCACAACCTGCAATACAGGTGAAGTAACTGGCGCGGGCCTGATAGGCTATCCTTGCACTGAGTGCGCCATCGTCATACCAGATCGAGGCATTGGTGGTATAGCTGGATTCCAAGGTTGGTGGCAGCGAATCGCCAGTGATCAGGTCACGCACCGTCACAGAATCAGAAGACTTCAGCTTGGAATAATTGAAATCAATACCGGTATATTTGAAGTACCAGGGCAAGAAAGTGAAGGCCATCTTGCCGCCGATTTCTATGCCCTTGCGTGTAGTGGCCGGACCATTTTCCCAGGTTGAATAACCAAACTCAAAGTCAGACAATTTCTTGCCAGTGACAGGATCAACATCGTTGGAGCCAGCGAACAGGGCCACATTCGATTTGCCAACCGCAATGGCAGGCCCCACCTTGCCGGTCTGTCTGAAAGTGCCGATGCTGAACATGGTATCTTTGTTGGGATACCATTCTGCACTCAGGTTTTGATTGATATTCGACTGCGCCTTCAGGTTAGGATTACCCATGGTGCCACTACAACCCATATCAGCACCACTGCCATCGGTATCGACCTGGCCCGCTCTGCGTTCATCATAAGTACAGGTGCCGGATGGCAGCAGGCGTGAGATAGGCGGCCTGGCGACGGTCTTGGCATGGCTGTAACGCAAGATGAATTTTTCTGGTATCACCCACAAACCGACGTTGGAAATTGGCAAAATGTCCGTGGTATTGCTGTCTAGCGAAGTATTCTTCATCAAGGTGCTGCTCTGTACACCGGCTGCAGCATTAGGATTGAGAGGATCAAAAGCGGTAGTCTTGGTGATCGATGTAAAGAACATCTGTCCGGTCGCATGAATTTCTGTGTTGACATAGCGCACACCGATATTGCCTGTCAGCTCCATGCCGAAGGGCAGTTCATCCTTGTCAAATTCGACCATGAAATAACCAGCCTTGGTTTTCTCACTATTCAGACTGACGGGCTGGGCATACACTTTGCCATCACTGCCTACGCATGACTTCATGCAGTTGAAATTCATGTTAGGCACACCCAGGAGATCGAAGGCCTTGGCCACATCAATCTGGTTCCAGCCATTGATCAGATTGGCCGGACGGTCAGGCAAGCCAGCCATGAATTGAGACGACGCTGGCATCATGGATTGTGCGAGCACATTCTGGAACTGCGACTGGGTCAGTGTCGTGGTGCCATACAGGGTATTCGACAAATTGGTGTTTGCTACATAGCCGTAATTACATGGCGCACCACCTGCCCCCAGAGAGCCCGGTGTATTTTCGCAGCCAACAAAACTGCCGCGCAGATTATTGGTCGGCAACACGACTGGCGGGATATAACCGGCGGCACCAAAAGTACCGACTGCAGATTTAATCGTCGCACCACCACCACCCCACTGGGCAGCATTGGCATCACGCAGATTGAAACCGGTCTTGACCAGAGTCAGCCAGGGCAATTTGTCAGTCAGGTTATAACTCAAGTCCAGCTTGGCTGTTTTTTCGCCAGTTTCTATCAACTTGGGTGAATACGAAATTTGCGGTGCCTGCGTCAGCATGGGTTGCTGGGCTATGGTATAGGCGGGCGTTGCCGGGTTATTCACCGTTGCAGCAACCGCGGCACGGGCGCTTGTCGCAAGATTGACAGCAGAATACTGGGCAGGATTAGCCTGGTCAAAGGTGGAATTGGCAGGAAAAGCATAGGTCCACAAACCATTTGGCAACACACTCAGGGTGGCCTCACCATACGGAGTAGACCAACTGGTGCGCTTGTCGGCACGAGAAAAATCGGATCTGCCATCGGCAATAAAAAACTCTGCTTTAAAGCGATCTTTCTTGTAGGTGCCACCGCCTTGCAGATAAGTCGATTTGGTTTCCATCGTATTCTGGATCTGATCGGTACTCGAAGAGCCATCTGTGATGGTGAACTGAGTCACATGGTGATTCGCATCCATCACTACAGAACCGGGTACCACGTTAGCCGTCGCACCCCTGGCAGGATCGAGCCCGGCGCGGCTGCTGATATTGTCGTACACATAGTAACCAGAACCTGGCACGGCAGTACGCACGCCCGTGGCTGAGTCAACAAAGCTGGTACCGCGGAAAGTAGGTGAAATCACATCCGTGGAATTGATACGCACACCACCCAGGCCATAGGTCAGGAAATTGTCTTGCACCTTGCGTGAATTGCCACTCCCTTTCACGTACATGGTGAGTTCATCGTTGACCTTGAAGTCAAAACGCAGATCAAAGGATTTGCGGTCTTCTTTCTGGCGCTTTTCTATGAAGCGTACCAGCGAAGGTGTGTAGTCATTCCATTGATTGAGACAGGTTTCCAGCTCGGAGGTACGCTGTGAAATGGCGGCGTTCCTGGCTGTCGCGCCATTGACGGCAGCAGACTGTACGCCGGTCAGTGCAGGGAAAGCTGCATAACAATCTGCCTTGGTTTTGGCAGCAGCAGATTTGCTGACTAGGCTCAGCGGTGTTTCTGAATTAAAGACCCCGCCGGCTGTCAATGGCGATGCGACGATAGGCGCAGTTGCCGTGGGGTCGCTGGTGGATACTGTGCTGGGGTTAAAGGTAAAGGTTTTATTCGGGGAATTATCAAAATCCAGAGAGCGCGCATAACCCGCCAGGCCTGAAGTCGTCGGCTGGAAAGAATGGCCATCATTGGTGACCTTGCCCGCAGACACATTCAGCAAGACCCCCAGGCGATTATCCAGGAATTTATTCGCCAGCACCAGATTCATGTCTGGCGTCCATTCCTTGTTGATGGAATTTTGCGTTCCGGCCAGGCGCAGGGAAATATAAGGTTTTGCAAAATCCAGGCCGGTACGGGTAGTGATGATGATGCCGCCGCCCAGTGCCCCCTCCGTCATGTCAGCCGTCGAGCCTTTGACTACATCGACGCTCTTGATCAGGTCGGACGACAATTGGCGAAATTCCACCGCACGGCCAAAGCCCCCGCCATTCATATCAGAACCACCAGCAGACTGCACAGACTGCCCGTCTATTTCTACCCTGGTCAGGTCCGGCCCATTACCGCGCACGGTGACGCTGACGCCTTCACCAAAGTCGCCACGGTCGAGTGAAATGCCGGAGATGCGGGAAATCGCTTCACCTATATTCCTGTCGGGGAAGGCACCGACATCTTCTGCAACGATGGAATCCTTGGCGGTAGTCGCATGCTTTTTCCTGTCAATGGCAGATTGTTGTGAAGCCCGCGTACCAACGACCACGATGGTGGAAAGGTCTTCATCCTTGCCCGCTGTTTTTGCTGCAGGCTTATCGGCAGCAGTTGATTCTGCGGGCTTATTGGCCTGTTGATTGGCCTGCTGATTGGTCTGGTTGCTAGCGGGTTTGGTATCTTGTGCGACGGCAAAATCATGCGCCATCATGGATGTCAAAGCCAGTGCAATGGCATAACTCAGACGTTTGAGTTTTAAGCCTTCATTTGCTGCAATATTTGTCTCGCCCAACTCACGCGACAAGTCCTGCCCCCTATTATTTAGGCATCGTTTGTTCATGCTGTCTCCTGATTGGTTTTATTAGTTTTATAGGCGACCTTGCTGTGCAGGTCACTTTTATTGCACTCAATGCTGAATGCTTATATTGATATTATTTGATTTGCAAATTTGATTTATATAGATTTTCTCGCTAAACGTATGTTGTTTTCATATAGCTTGCGCAGGCAGGATTTGCCGGAACTTGTTCCATTGCGATGGGTGAATGGACTGCGTTCATAGTGCATAATAGGAATACAGGCAGCCTGATCTGTCGACCTTGACCGAAACCATGCATAAGAAATTACTGATACTGGATCTGGATGAAACCCTCATCTTCGCGACAAAAAAACAACTCGCGCATGAAGCTGATTTTTGCTTCTTTTCGTATCACGTCTACCTGCGCCCGCATGTACGCGAATTTATTGCATACTGCCTTGAACATTTCGATTGTGCCGTCTGGACATCCGCATCAGAAAGCTACGCCGCCATCATCGTCAGGCATCTGTTTGGTGAAGACCCACCCTTGAAGTTTGTCTGGGCCAGGCAACGCTGCACGCGCGTATTCAATCCTGAATACCAGGATTTTGACTGGGTGAAGGACTTGAATAAAGTCAGGCGACGTGGCTACATGCTGGAGCAAGTCATCATGCTGGATGACACACCCAAGAAGCTGCGCCGCAACTATGGCAACCTGGTGCGAATGCACATGTTTGAGGGTGATACCCAGGATAATGAACTCAAGCTGGCCATGGCGTATCTGCAGGAATTGAAGCACGCAGAGAATATCCGCTCCATAGAAAAGCGCGGGTGGCGGGCACGGTTTCTGGAAGGCAGTGGAAAAACAATCTCAGAATAGATAGCGCAATAAAATCATCGCCGTAATGTAGAGTGCATTGCAATGCACCTCCCGTTACGGCTATGACTATCCTTTTGCTCTCGTCACGGTAAGCTAAGACAAAACTTAAGGCACTATCGTCGTAAACAAATACACCGCAAAGATCACGCAATGGATGGTGCCCTGCATGATGGTGGTGCGTCCAGTCCCCAGGGACAAGGAAGTAATCATCAGCGACAACAACAGCAACACCGTTGATTTTGCATCTATACCCAGATTCAGTGACCAGCCCGTCGTCAGCGAAATCACCGCCACCACCGGTATGGTCAAACCTATGCTGGCGAGGGCAGAACCCAGCGCCAGGTTGATACTGGTTTGCAGACGGTTGGCACGGGCAGCACGAAAGGCGGCAACCCCTTCGGGCAACAAGACAACCATGGCAATGATGATGCCGACCAGTGCCTGCGGTGCACCGGCAGCAGCGACGGCGTTTTCCAGTGTTGGCGCGAGAGATTTAGCCAGCAATACTACTGCCCCCAGGCACAGCATGAGCAGGCCGGCACTGGTCCAGGCCACGCCATTGCTGGGCGGCTCAGCATGGGCTTCTTCGTCTCCCGTGGATGCGGCAGGCAAAAAATAATCACGATGCCGCACGGTTTGTACCAGTACAAAGGTGCCATACAAGACCAGTGAAACAATAGCGATAAAGGCCAATTGACTGGGACTATAAACCGGCCCCTGGGCAGACGAGGTAAAGTTAGGTAAAACCAGGGTCAGTATCGCCAGTGCCGCCAGTGTCGCCAACGATGTACTGGCCCCGCGCAGGCTGAAGCTTTGTTCCTTGTGCAAGCTGGCACCAGCCAACAGGCACAGGCCTATGATGCCATTCAGAATAATCATGATGGCGGCAAATACGGTGTCGCGTGCCAGGCCAGCCGTCACTTCGCCCCCTGCCAGCATCAGCGAGACGATCAGCGCCACTTCTATCAGGGTCACAGCCAATGCCAGCAAGAGCGTACCAAAGGGTTCGCCGATTTTATGTGCCACGACTTCAGCATGATAAACCGCAGTCAACACGCCACCAAACAAGGCAATCGTCAGCAAGATGGCATATAAGGGTGCATTGATCAGGGCACCACCACCGAGGATAATCCAGGCAGCGAAGGGGATGATGATGGACCAGCGCGGCAAGGTGTTGGATATGGTCATGCTCGTTCTCGTCGATGAATGATTTACTGGCAGTCTAACCCAGGTTTGACCGTATCTGCTTCACCATAACGCGACTGTACGACATACGCACCCGCTCCTGCCCTGGTGGAAGGGCGCAAGATCAGCATATGACTGAAACTGCTTTCACAAAATTCTTTCATGGCAGGCGCCCCCAATGCAGTGGCAATAGCAGGAACAGTATTGCCATGCCCCACCACCAGCACGGTGCCGCTGCTGGCCCGCACGGCATCAGCCACTTCCTTGATATGCTCGGCACCACGCTTGGCAGATAATGCCTGCGGTGTGATACTTCTGGCCTGCGCCAAGGGCTGCGCAGTTTCACGTGTACGCTTGAATTGCGTGGTGAAGATGCTGCTGACCGCCGCATTCTGCAATGCCAGCACCAATGCCTGCGCCCGCGCCTGCCCTGCTTCTGACAAACCGGGGTCAGCAGGATTATCAGCCGCTTTTTCTGCATGGCGCACCAGTATGATGAGTTCAGGTTCAGCTTGGGCTATCATGGGGAATAGCATCGTGTAGCAGCAAACAAAAAAGGCGATAAGAAGTTTAAGCATAGTTGGCATCATGGATAAAAAGGGTTAAGGTCCACGCAGGATACAGCTAAGTGCAGCTAAGTTTAAATTAGACATCGGAATTCTACTACGTCACCATGGTATCCTTGCATATCGGTTTTGCAGGAGCATGTTCATGAAATTACCAGGCAACAAAGCACTATTTGGCATTGCCGTACTGGCTGGTGCATTATTCATTGTCGGTGCCGCGCTTAATTCGCGCTACAGCAAAGAGAATGTTAACAGCTCCTCTGCAGCACCCGTTACCCATCATTTGCATGGGAAAATTCGTGTATCCGAGCAAATTAATCCACAAGATATTGCGGCCCTGAGGCAGCAAGGTGTACAAACCATCATCGCCATGCGCCCGGACGGTGAAGTACCCGGCCAGCCTACAGCAGCGACCATGGAAAAAGAAGCGCGCAAGATGGGTATAAAATTTTCTTATGTCCCGGTACCACATGGCGAGATACCTGATGCTACCGTCAAGGATCTGCAAAATGCACTGGCCAATAGTGAAGGACCAGTATTGATGTATTGCCGCAGCGGTAGTCGCGCTGCCCGCACCTGGAGCCTGGCTGAAGCATCGCGGCCTGGTGGTCTGGATTTGACGACTATTTTAGCTGCCGTCAAATCCGCCGGTCTGAAAGCGGAAGACTTGCAAGCATTGATAGAGCAGCGTATTGCAGCCAGGGGCGCAGGAGGAAAATCATGAGTGAACCCACAATTGAACCTCCCCCGGCTAACCAGCAGTCCGGTAGTAATAAAGTTCTATCGGTCGAGCAGGTATTGTACAAAATTCTGCTCGTCGCCATGGGCCTCGGGGTGGGCGTTGTTGCGGGATTCATATTTTGCCTGATGACCGGCTTGATTGAGTTTGAGTGCTAAATATGTGTCAGGCTTCACAGTCCATCACTCGTTGCCGCTCTACGCGTATATTGCTCAATATACTGAAAGTCATGACTATCATCCTGGGGGTCATGCTGGTATTTTTTGCTCTGGTTTCTCTCGCCAGCAGATACTCATTGTCCTACTGGATGTGTGCCGCCGCTATCGTGTTGCCCATCGTAGCCTGGCGTACGAGCAAGTTCAAATTGACTGCCGCAATTTTTTTGCTTGTAGGCATACTGTTGGCAATCAGTCCGGTTGATTTCGTATACAAGCCTGGACAAGTTGGTTTGCACCTGCTTCCCACCAGTTCAGGCCTAGCGACACTCACAGGCACCGTAGGCTATGGCTGTATAGCCAGGAATATCCCGCCTTGGGCCCTGGTGCTTTCTTTTTGATCAGTCAGCTGGCATTTTCTGAAAACCAGCTACTATCCCCATCACTGCCACCACAGTTTGCGCTACGCTTGCGGCATCATTCCCCAGCACCGTCCACAAGTCTGCGCTCACGAACGCTGGCTTACTAACTTGAAAATATGCTTCACGGGCGCAACCACCTGAGCGTGCCACGGGAATGACGGTAGCGCTATTCGCAAGCGCTATTTGCACTTCATCTGCCGTAGCTGGGCCACCTTCGATGACAATATATACAGGTGCCATGCGTGCCAGCACAGCACGGCGCTCTTGCATGTCCTTACCAGCATACAAGGTCTGACCATAATCCCATGCAGCCATACCTTGCGGCAGAATGTGAAACACTTGCGCTGGCAATTGCAATTGCTGGCGATGCTGATAAAAACTGCGACCACAGGCTTCGCCTATACCGCTGACACCACCAGTCAACAGCACCAGGCCAGGCACGGATGCCAGCGCCTGCCCCAACAACTGACAAGTCTGCTCACTGTCAGCATGCCAAAATGAGGTACTACCGATAATAGCGACACGCGTGCCTTGTGGCAGACTAATAAGCAAGTTGTGTAGCATTTGATCTGTTGCACTTTGCATAAAAAATCTTTTAATTAAATTCCATCACCAGATAGCATTGACTTCAGACTCAGCACTTTTCTGGCACTTAGATAAGAGCTTAAGGATTCAGGCGAAGCTGGAAAGTATCAGACTCACCAAAAATTAACAAGAACCCATCATCAGTTCATCTGTCTTTCCTGCGTAAATGCAGGTAAATCCAGGGAACAGAATCTTGCCATCTGCTTGCAAGATATGCGATGCTCTTGCTTTATCTTGCCTGCCCGGCCTTAACAAGGCCAGTATCACTAATGATCAAGTTCACGCGCCTTACCAATCTTTTGCTGATGATATTGCTGGTTCTGGTCGCGCTGTTGCAGATCATGGGTAAATCCCCCGACAGGCTGGGCGCATTTTTTCCAGCCTGGCCGGGTTTGTTGATGTTCGCATCAGCTTATTTTATTCCCTGGTGCGCCCTGAGCGATACGGCCAAACCGGGATTGTTGAATTTTGCCAAAGGCTATACGGCGCTCGTCTTGATGTTCGCTATCATTGGTCCGGTTTGTGTAGTATTGAACGGTGAAGTCATCAGCATTCCCACTGCGTTGATGGGTGTATCGCTGGTCGGCCTGCCTGCTCTGCTGAATTTTTTGGCATTGAATCAAAAACTGACACAACTTCATGCCTTTTCCTGCACTGTCCAGACTGCGCCTCCCAGCCAATCCGGCACGGGTAATTACATCAAGGCACACTGGCGCGGCCAACTGTCCCTGGGCAAGTCATTCTGGCTCAATGGTGTGGGTATAGGCAATCTGCTTGCGGCATTGATGGTCACTGGATTAGCCAGATTGATGGAAGCAAGCGATACCAGCTTGCGCATACTGGCTGGTGTCAGCCTACTGGGTTTTGCAATTGCCGTGTTGGTATGGCTATGGAGCATCACCGGCATCATACGTTCGGCCAGCAAACATACTGCACGTGGTGGATCAGGATTAGTCGCTGGCCTGACATTGCTGCTGGCATTTTTCAACATCTTGGGGATGTTGCTGAATGCATCTTCATCCTATGTGCCGCAAATGAAAGAGTTTGCGATGCTAGCGAGTGGTCACGACAGTATGAAGCGTGTCGAAATCAGTACCTCAGACAAGGGCGATGTCCTGCAACTGCGCGGTACCATAGGTGAAGGCAGCATGGCCAGCTTTGCTGATGCGCTTAAAAAAAACCCTCAAGTCAAAACCGTATCTTTAAGCTCACCCGGTGGGCGTTTGCGCGAAGCCCAGCAGATTGCCAAATTAATCAAATCAGGGCAACTCAATACTTATGTCGAAGGTGAATGCAGCAGTGCCTGCACTTATGTTTTTTTGGCAGGCAAGGATCGCGCTGCCACACCCAACGCACATATAGGTTTTCATCAACCCAGCTTCCCTGGTATCGGTGGCGCGGAACTGGCTGTCGCCACAGACAGTATGGCAAAACACTATCGTGCAGCGAATTTACCGGAAGATTTTATCCAGATCGCCATCCACACCAAAGCTGAGGGTATGTGGTATCCCAACCGTGAAGAGATGGTCAAG
This sequence comes from Pseudomonadota bacterium, assembly GCA_040390835.1. Classification (GTDB taxonomy): domain Bacteria; phylum Pseudomonadota; class Gammaproteobacteria; order Burkholderiales; family Burkholderiaceae_D; genus Undibacterium. The sequence continues at coordinate 124,830 of JAZJXP010000033.1, read as the reverse complement.
GCCGGCGTGATTACCCGCGTCTCACTGGGCGGTGAAGACAATGCATTGTTTAACATGCAGTCGCGTGAAGAAGTCTTTAAAGACTTGAGCAACAGCACTGTCTGGCGCAATTATGAACGGCGTGCGCCGGGCAAGATTAATGAGGTCGCTGACCTGATCTGGACCATGAAACTTGCAGGTAAAGATCGACAAACAATACAAGATGCAGTGACCCTGGCATCCAGGGATGTCTATCTGCGTGCCCTGAAAAGTGCGCCGGATGACTTACTGGATGAGTATGCGCAATTGCTATCTGAACAGCTGGAATCTGCCAGGCAACTCAGCCCACAAGCCTGTACGAAGTTAATCCAGGGCACACTGAGCATACAGCGCACCATGCCAGAAGAGCTGATCAAGCGTGATACTGTATTGCTGGAAAAGATCATGGCAAGTAAGCCGCGCAGCCGGAGCTACACCATGGCATCAAAAGAATTTGCTACGAGTGCCAGAAAACTGCAAGACCTGATGAGCCCGCTGCAACGACAAATCACCGCCAATCTGGAAGCCTATGCAAACCAGCCCATCTTGCAATGCGAAGGTGTCATTGGCCTGTACAGCAAAATCCTGCGCATGCAAGATGCAGACAGACATGTCATTTTAAGTGCCTTGATGCAGGCGAAATGAGGGGAATTTCAAGTAATTCCCCTACGGGGTCCACATTTTTTTGCTGCGCGCACATTACGCCGCTGAAAATCTTATAAGCCACCGGGCTATCGTGGCAGACTTCCTGCTTCAGGGCTACAATGCTGGCAGCCATCGCCACATCCTAACTTCCCCCCATTCAGGAGCAGGTGCAAAATGAAAACCGATACTTCCGTCGCGCAAAGAACAGAACGCGATACCTTTGGCGAGATCGCCGTCCCCACAACCGCCTTGTGGGGCGCGCAAACCCAGCGTTCGCTGCATCACTTTGCCATCTCTACAGAAACCATGCCGCCAGAACTGATGCTGGCACTGGCACGCGTCAAGCGCAGCAGTGCGCAGGTGAATAGCGACCTTGGCCTGCTGGATGTCAAGGTGGCAGAAGCGATTGCGCACGCGGTTGAAGAAGTGCTGTCAGGCACGCATGCCGGTGAATTCCCGCTGTCAGTATGGCAAACCGGCTCTGGTACGCAAAGCAATATGAACATGAATGAAGTACTGGCCAATCGTGCGTCTGAATTTTTGGGTGGCACACGCGGCATGAGCCGGGTAGTGCATCCGAATGACCATGTCAATATGGGCCAGTCATCGAATGATGTCTTCCCCACCGCCATGCATGTGGCCGCCTGCATCGCCGTCATCAGCCATGTCTTGCCATCCCTCGCCAAATTGCGCGCCACGCTGGATGCCAAGGCCAAGGAATTTGCTGACATCATCAAGATAGGCCGCACCCATTTGCAGGATGCCACACCATTGACGCTGGGCCAGGAAATTTCTGGCTGGGTCGCACAACTCGATTATGCAGAGCGCGCCATACGCCACACCCTGCCCGCCCTGCAAGAACTGGCAATCGGCGGCACAGCGGTAGGCACTGGCCTCAACACTCATGCAGATTTTGGCAAGATGGTGGCAGCCAGCCTGACGCTGGATACCGGCATTGCCTTTGACGCTGCGCCCAACCGCTTTGCGGCACTGGCTGGGCACGATGCCATGGTCAGCAGCCACGGTGCGCTCAAGACCCTGGCAACCGCCTTGATGAAGATCGCCAATGATATACGCTGGCTGGCATCCGGCCCGCGTTCGGGCTTGGGTGAATTGCAGATACCTGAAAACGAACCGGGCTCATCCATCATGCCGGGCAAGGTCAACCCCACCCAGTGCGAAGCCGTGACCATGTTGTGTTGCCAGGTCATGGGCAACGACGTGGCGCTTAGCATAGGTGGTGCATCCGGCAATTTTGAATTGAATGTCTTCAAGCCTTTGATCGTCCACAACTTCCTGCAAAGCTGTCGCTTGCTGGCTGACGGCATGGCCAGCCTGGAAGAGCACTGCGCCCGTGGCATGCAGGCGAATCGCCCGCGCATCAAGGAATTACTCGACAATTCGCTGATGCTGGTAACCGCGCTCAACCCCTACATAGGTTATGACCGTGCCGCCGCCATTGCCAAACATGCGCATGCCAAAGGCACGACCTTGCGTGAAGCAGCGCTGGCTTTGGGTTATGTGACCGCAGAAGAATTTGATGGCTGGGTCAGGCCTGAGGATATGGTGTAATTACCGTTTTAAGTATTGCTTTTGATGACCACGCATCGGACTTAAAATCCGATGCGTAATTTTGTAGGGTGCGTCGTGCGCACCGCTCTAATTTTTGCACACACGATGGTGCGCACGGCGCACCCTACCGCGTACAAATCCCACAACACGAAACACAGAACGGAAACCACATGTCGGAACAACTCAAACTCGTCATCCTGATACAAACCAAACCTGACCGCGCCACCGAACAGATCGCAGCCTTCACCAGACTGGCACCGCTGGTGCGTGCCGAAGCTGGTTGCCTGCAATACGAGATGCATCCTGTCGCTGGTGATGAAGACAAATTCGTCCTGATTGAAACCTGGACATCCAAAGCAGCACTGGATGCACATGATGCCATGCCTTATATGATAGAAGCCGATGCTAACAGCCCAAGCTTCCGCGCAGGGCCAGCAACTGTGCTGTTTTTAGGGCCTGTCATCGCGTAGTAAACTACTTAGGGTAGGGTGCACTCCAAGGCACCACGCACCAGGCACAATGCATTGCGCCCTGCCATTAAATATTGTTCATACCAAGAGTCACCCATGATGAAACCGTCTTACACAAAAGCCCTGAGCTGTGGCTTGCTGAGCCTGGCAATTGCTGGCTGCTCTTCCACGCAACAGCAATCCGTCAGCAATGCCGACGACAACTACCACCCCGTCATCCTGGTATCGATAGATGGTTTCAAACCTGAATACCTGGCGCGCGGCGTAACACCCACGCTGAATGCACTGGCCGCAGATGGTGTGCGTACCGAGGCCATGCGCCCTTCGTTTCCATCGATCACCTTCCCCAATCACTACACCCTGGTGACAGGCTTGCGCCCTGATCATCACGGCATCGTCGGCAACACCATGGAAGACAGCAAAATCCCTGGTGTGAGCTTCAAGCTCAGCAATAAAGAAGCTGTGCTCGACAGGCGCTGGTGGGATGAGGCTGAACCAGTCTGGGTTACTGCAGAAAAAAACAAGGTAAGAACTGGCATCATGTTCTGGCCAGGTTCAGAAGCAGCCATCCACGGCGTGCGTCCCACTGAATACCGGACCTTTGATGACAAGCTGGCACCCGCAGTGCGGGTAGACACCATGCTGGGCTGGCTGGATAAACCCGCAGCAGACCGCCCTGGGTTTTTGACTGTGTATTTTGACCAGGTAGATCATGCAGGTCATGATTTTGGCCCGGACACCAAAGAAGTCACCGATGCTGCCGCAGGTGTGGATGCTGCCATTGCCCGTCTGATGGATGGTTTGCGGGCACGCAATATCAAGGCCAATGTGGTCATCGTCTCTGACCACGGCATGGCCGCCACCAGCCCTGAGCGGACGATACTACTCGACCAGATTGCCGACCCGGCCAGCTATGAAGTAGTCAATTATGGCAGTTATGCAGGCATCAACCCAAAAGCCGGGCAAGAGGAAGTAGTCGCCAAAGCACTGCTGAAAACCCATGAGCATATGCAGTGCTGGAAGAAAGAAAACATACCAGAACGTTTTCACTTCGGGCAAAACGCCCGCGTGCAGCGCTTCGTCTGCTCAGCCAGTGTAGGCTGGCTGGTGGTGCCGGATGCCAAGGCCGCAGTCAAAGCAAACAAGGGTTCACACGGCTACGATAACCTGTCAAAAGAAATGCAGGCCCTGTTCATCGCCAATGGCTCTGCCTTCAAGAAGGCAACCGTGTTGCCACCGTTTGACAATGTGAATGTGTACCCGCTGCTGATGAAGCTGATCAAGGTACCTGCTTTAGCATCGGATGGAAAAATTGATGCGACACAAGCTGCGTTGCTTGAGTGATATTTTAAAACTGGTGCAGCTGCATCACTCGTTATTTCATTTAATTGATGGAGAATAAATGAGGATAGATGTGATGGCTATCTTTCTGATCCTGGATTGATTTTTATCATCTGGGCTGGCTTCAAGATACATGCTTATAATAAAAAGGCGCAGAGCAACCAGGATACGGAGTCAAAAAAGAAAATTCACAGACTGGATTTGCTGACCCGCTGGGCACTTGCAGCAGGGTTGATTGCGAATCCCATCTATGAGAACTATAAAAAATAGTTAAGGGTGCATGGCACAGTATTTCGTCACCGAAAAGGACATACAGGAATCGCATCAACACTACCGGCGCATAGGCTATGTGATGCTGGGCATGATGCTGTTCCTGCTCCTGCTGGGCCTGTTCTTTCCATCTGACTGGAAAGAACGGTTTGGCATCCTTGCTGACGGCATAAGCTGGGCAAACAGCAAGGTACCGACCATGCGCCTGATTGCCGCAAAATCCCCGGTAGCAGACTTTGCGCAAGGCTATCTGGGCACGATGCTTTTGCTGATTCCTTTTTTTTATATCGGCTTCATCGCAACGGAGAATTTCTCTTTGCGCTATAAAATGATGGATCTCAATGATCCTGACGACAGCTCTGCCAGGTTTTTGATCGCTTATTTTTTCTTGATACCGATACTTTCGGCACTGCTGTACTCTTTCTACGATGTGCCATTCAGGCTCAATTCTGACCGCCTTCCAAGAGGAGAAGGCATGTTTTCTTTGGCGATTTCATTCCGTTTCACTTTAGCCCTGGCCACCCCTGTCATGGCCATGTTCATCAGTGTTTCGCTATGGTTCATCACCATACTCGCGATCTGGCCTTTTTCTTCATTATTCTGGAAGTATGAAAATACCGGCCACTAAAGCGAGGTGCTGAAGACTGGGTCAAAACCCAGCCAGCCTCATCTTGCAGCTTATCTGCGCCAGTAATTCCCCCCTCAGGAAATATGTCTTATCAATGTAAATTTGACAAAACACTCATCGCCAAACTATTATCACATAGTAAATTCAAATTATTAATTTATTTAACTTCTGTAGCCGCCGCAAACAGGGGAACACTTCAATTGAACAACATGGTGATGCAATCTGGCACTGTTCGATGCTGCCTCCATGTCCCGTCCACACTGTTTGCAAATGGCATGCCGCCCTCCTTCACAGGCAAGGCGGAATCGTTTCTGGCTATGAGTACGAATTCAGTATTACCTGCAAGCTGATTCACCGGTTGCAGGACCAACCAGGGATTGCCAGCAGGCACTCTTTCTTTACGTCAATGTCTCAATGCACCATTCACTTCTTGTTGAGGAGAACCGCAATATGAATACGCAATTGACTCTTGCTTACCACACTGCCTGCGGAGGGCAAGCATGATACGCTTACAACTATCCCCCATCACCACCGTACAGCAGGCACAAGCCATGCTGCAAACAGCGATCAATGTTGAATTTGGTACGCTGCCGCCGTATCTGTATGCGCAACTGACGATACTGCCTGGTACTAATGCAGCAGCCATGGCACGCCTGAAGTCGATCACGCACCAGGAAATGATCCATCTTTGCCTGGCAGCGAATATCCTGAACGCGCTGGATGGCGATGACACCCCCGAAGGCAAACCCACCTTGCAACCACCTGTCTATCCCGGCCCATTGCCTGGCGATATCGGCTCTGACGGCAAAGTGCTGACCGTGCATATACTGCCCTTTGGCAAACCCGCCATGCAGCAAGGCATGTATATAGAAATGCCAGTCGACCCTATCGATTTCCCGCAACTAAAATTAACTGCGACAGCAAGCAAGGCAGTGACCATAGGCCAATTTTATGAAGCGCTGGATGCCTACCTGAAAACCCTGCCCGCCTCAGCCTGGTCATCAAATAACAGGCAAATTGCAGATAAACAATTCTTCCCCGGCCAACTGTTTGCCGTCAACAATTATGAAGACGCACACAAGGCCATACAAGTCATCATCTCTGAAGGCGAAGGCACCAGTAATGACCCATTGGACTTCAGCAAGGAACTGGCGCATTTCTATCGCTTCGAAGAAATGTATCGCAACCAGGTGCTGACCAGCAGTGATTCACCGCAAGGCTTTTCCTGGGGCGGGCCTTTAGGGGTGAACTACAGCGAAGCCTACCCGGCAATTGCTGATCCGCAATTGCATGATTTTTCCAAAGAACCGGCTGCCGCCAGGCTGGCGCAAGATGCCTGTACCAAAGCCTACAGCGCCATGGTGGATGCATTGAACCTGGCCTTCAGGGGTGATATGGCACAACTTGGCATCGCGGTGCGCAAGATGTTTGATTTGCGCATGGCTGCCGTCGAGGCTTTGCATACGCCCCTGGCAGACAAGAGCAAAGTCGCCGGGCCAGCCTTCATCTACAAAAAAATCTGAATCGGGAGAGAACAGCATGAGTATCCTGCAAACGCCACGCATCCATTTCAAGGGGCAAATTTCATGGGACCCCATCGTCACCAATAACTACAAGCGGTTTTATGACGAGAACACTTCCCAGACCGTCATGACACCAACCGAGACCATGCAACAATTTCGCCAGAGTGCGGTTGAATCCGTCAAGACCGGCCCCGGCGGTGGTAACTGGAACCCGCATGGCACGCACCGTGTTCAGTTTTTTGACACCTTTGTCTCCAGCGTTGACCTGGGCAAAGGCCCCGTAACAACAGACAAACTCTGCGGCGCACCAGCCAAGCTCAGCGCCATGCTGATAGACCTGGAACCCTATGGTAGTTGCACTTCACAATTATTCTTTGACGGCATCAGCTTTGGCATTGACGGTGGCTGCCGCATACAGGCACCGTGTAACCAGCGTTTTACCGCCCGCTATATCAACTTCAGTCGCAATGCCAAGGGCATCATCGCTGGCGTCGCCTCGGTCAACTGGCAGACGTCCTTCTCCAAACAGGGCTTGCACATAGACACCCACAAGAGCGCAGCACTGGCCGCCTTGCAGCTCGCCCTGCAAGAAAGCGATGCACAGGGCATTGTTGTCAGTTTCAATGCCTACTGTACGGTCTATTTTGATGATCCCTTCCTCACCAGCGCAAATCCAGCAGACCAGATTGGGCAATTCCAGGTCCTGCGTAACAAATTAATCAGTGGTGGCTTTCAACCTAACCCAGCCCGCAGCCAAATCGTCGGCACCATCGGTGTCTGGCGCAAAGATGAACCCATGCATGAACCGGGTGACCGGGCTCTGCTGCCAGTTGATACTCAGCGTGCATTCGTCGCCACTGCCCACGCACGTCAGGGCAAAGGCATCATGACGGTAGACTTGTCCAACAGCATCAGCGAAACCAGCCTGGACCTGAAGAAACAAGACCTGGGTACATTGCAGCTTTTCCTCACTGGCAAGTCAGATCCGATTGCCAGCATCAATTACGACAAATATGACCGCAGCGCCTATGAAGCAGGATCAGGCATCGTCAATTTCGACATCAGCAAGGCCAACCCCGCCGACATAGAAAAAGGCCAGCTTGAATTGCATAGCTCCAAATTTGGTTTGCTGCTGCAGGAAAGCGTATTGCGCGTGATCCCGCAAACACCCAACCAGTATCTGGACCAGGGCCCGGCGGGCAACGTGAAATTCCAGCTATATGCACGCGGCAAGCCCTTGCATCAAGCCAGCGATGTCACCCTGTTCCAGATGGCATTCAACGGCGGGCAAGTCACTGGCACGCAAAACCTGAAAACCGATGCGCACGGTGTACTAAACGTCAGCGCCGACGCCAGCAAGGGTACAGTGTATGCCTATGTACCCATTCCAGGAAAGAATGCACCGGCACCAACACAGGGACTGGATACCCAAGCCAATACCTATGCCTATGTGCGTGTGCGCCAGGCAGACACGGCCATCGCAGCCATGGCACCGACCTGGGACAATGTCTATAAACACGTATTGATCAACTGGAATGCCATGGCCCCCTGCATGGACAACTGGCTGGACCTGGCCAACCCGGCGCAGGTGCATCAATACGCCAACATCCTGCGCCGCCTGACTGCACCTGCCGCATTTGAAACTTATTTATTCATGCCAGTGACGCGCGACATGACGGCGGGACAACGCAGTTTGCTCTACAAGTTTTTAGACAAACCTTTGACGGCACTCACCGCAGCAGAACAAGCCGACCTGGCAGAGAAAGCGCCATCGATGGCACTCAAAGCGGTGCAGAAGCCAGAAGCAGCCGATGCTGAAGAAACTGTCTTACCGCACTTCACCCAGCTCAGCCGATCATTGCGCAATCCAAATAACGAGTAAACAAAAAGGGTGTGGATAGAAACTATGCTATCCACACCCTTCCACACCCTTTCTACACACTTTCACGTGCAGCCAAGGACATTAACTAGTTTGCAGAAGTTTGCTTGCTGACCTGGTTATCATTACCAGAACTCTGCACTTGCGGTTTTTGTCCAAGCAAAGCCTGCGCCCATCTGACCTGATTGTCGTTGCCCACGACCTGCACTTTACCCAGTTGTTCTACCGTGACCTGGTTCTCGTTACCATTCACATTCACTTGCGGGCAAGCCCCGACAAGACTAATTTGATTACCATTGCCTTGTATGCTCACTGGCTGCCCATTGCACTGCGTGCTCGTGCTCATATCATTACCAATGATGCGCCCACCATCTGCGCGTGCGGCTGGCTTGCCACCTGTCTTGCCCTGCGTGGCATTCACGCTCACACCCGGTGCCTTGACACTCACGTTTGCATTGGAACCGGTATCCTGATTCGTCTTGACGCTAATACCCGGCAAATTGACCGACACATCACCCGCATAAGCGCTAGTGCCTGCCAACAATAAGACTGCCAATAAATGCTTTTGAATTTTCATCATCCTGCCTTTATTCATCTCAAAAATTGATCAACCAATTTTGCTCTGCCATACGTATCGCTACTATTCGCGAATACTCGTGACTATTCGTGAATACTCACCTTGCAGAGAAAATGGATTCAGGCCCTGCAGCGAAACACCATCACTGCATATATTCAACCCGAACAAGGCAGGATGCTACCATAATGACAATAGCACCCTGAAAAACCAGGCATGAAGCTCAGGCCGCAGCAGCGTCATTGCCTGCCGCAAATGCCTGCAAGCCCTCGCCCGCCAGGCGATAACGTACCCACTCATCCTGCGGCTGCGCACCTATCGATAAATAAAACTGTATCGCCGGTTCATTCCAGTCCAGCACACTCCATTCAAGACGGCCACAGCCACTCTCGACCGCCACCTGCGCCAGATACCGCAACAGCGCCTTGCCCGCACCACTGCCACGCTGGTTGGGCGAGATATACAAGTCTTCCAGATACATGCCCTTGCGCCCCAGCCAGGTTGAATAGCTGAGAAAGTAAATTGCATAGCCAACTGGCACACCATCTATGTTGCAAATCAGGCCACGCGCCGGGCTGTCGGCTGCAAACAGGCTTTGCCTGACATCATCGACACTGGCAATCACTTCATGCTCTGCCCTCTCATAAATCGCCAGCTCGGTGATATAGGCATGGATGAGGGCTGCATCTTCGGGTTGGGCCGGGCGGATTTGTATGCTCATGGTATTCCTTTAAAACACATTATTGCCACATCCTAACAAGCCAGCCTACAATGCGGCAAGTGCAATTACTTCAGACTATCATGCAGAATATGCATCTCGACTTGCGCAAGCTTGATCTTAATCTCTTGCTGGTATTTAACGCCCTGTATCAACAGCGCTCAGTCACCGCCGCCGCGCATGAGCTGGCGCTCAGTCCCTCCGCCCTCAGCCATGCACTGGCAAGACTGCGCCAGGCGCTGGGTGATGAATTATTTGTACGGCTTGACAACCAGATGCAGCCCACACTGCGGGCGGACCAGATCGCCGCCCCCATCAGCACGGCGCTAGCGCAGTTGTCCACCGGGCTCAGTCTCAGGCAACGCTTTGATGCAGCCACCAGCCAGCGCAACTTCGTTATCTCCGCCAGCGACTACACCGCCTTCGCCATCCTGCCGCGCCTCATCAACAGGCTGCAACAAGTCGCACCCCACATCACCCTGCGCATCATCAACACCAGCCAAAAACTGGCCATCGCCGAACTGGCCGCAGGCCATATCGACTTCGCCCTCGGCTACGATGAAGAGCGCACTCCCCTACCCACGGGCCTGGAAGAATTTGACTGGCTGCAAGACGACTACGTCGCCATCGCCAGCCAGAACCATCCGCTCATCAAACGCAAGCTCACATTAAAAGCCTACTTGCAGGCACGCCATGTAGTCGTCACCCCATGGAACGAAAGCCGTGGCGTTATCGACTATGTACTCGACGGCATGGCCCTGCAAAGACAAGTCGCAGTGCAACTACCCAATGTGCTGGTCGCCCCCTTCATCATCGCCAGCAGCGAACTCATCATGACCCTGCCCCGCCATGCCGCCACTACCCTCGCACAAGCCGCAGGCATAGCAATCTATACCGCACCTTTTGCGATACCGCCCTATACTTTGAAAGTCTATAGCCATAGTAAGTACGCGCGCAGTGATGCGCATTTGTGGTTGCGGGGGTTAATGATGGAAGTGGCTGCGGGCGATGGTCAGTAGTAATTGATTTATCGAGATGAAGTCCAAACTGCATGAAAAACCGAGCTTCAAGCGCAGCCGTAACGTAGGGTGCATTGCAATGCGCCGCATGCTTCTCCAATTCTCTTTGCAGTGCCTGTTACGGTGCATTTAGCATATTGTTGAAGCAATACTATCTGCCACGCGACACCACTGCTACCGCGACAAATGTAATTCTAGTTGATGCAGTTTGTATCCGTCGACATCGTCGAACAAAAATTCTTCGATCAAAAGTCGATCGCTCTTTACTTCGCGAACTCGTCCAAAATTCCGCGCGATAAAATCGTTCTTTCTGACAATGCGAGCGATGCCTGTTTCATCGATAATTGTTGCTTGTCGCTTGCGAGAATCAACTGAAACCAGTTTCAAATTTTCGATGCTGCCTATAAATCGAACGCTTTTTAACAATGTCAGCAATTCCATGTCATCCGCGCCAGAAAAACCAGTGTAGGTAAAAATAAGCAGCCTGAAATCAGTTTCGTCTTTAGGGTCTTTGATTGAAATTATTCGTTTTATTTTCTTATGCTGCCGCTCTGGTGCAATACACTTCAGAGCGTCCAATGTGGACATCAAAGACATGTCAGAAATTTCGCAATCAAGCCTGTGATCTAACACACGTCGTCCATAATCAAAAGTAATGAGCTGTGATCCCTTGCTCAAGCTAAATACCTGACTATCGGGCGATCTTTTTTCTTGTACGCGCCAGCCAGGTGGCATATCCAAAAACACTGGAGGATGCCACACAGGTTTTCCATACGCAGAAATTTGCAGAACAAGCAACATGCAAAATAAAAGAGCTCTATTCATGGAAATTTTTTTTCTCAATTTTATCGACCAGATTAATTTGCAACGCCTTACCATCACTTGACTGCCATCCAAAGGAATAAGAAAACTGGCGACACAAGCCTCCCCCATGAAGACTACTTACAAAACAGCCCCATAGGCATCCAGCTGAAAAGAAACCTCCAAATCAGACATTCTGCGCAAGGTTTTCCAGTCCAGAACCATTCCCGCTGTCCCCTCAAAAAACCATCCAATAAAAAAATGCATCTCACCACCGGACGATGTCATGCCAACAATCTCTTTTCTTTTCAACTCAAGCAGATCAAGCACATCATCGATGGCAAATTCCAAAGAAACGCCTTCATCGAACTCAAAACTGCAGGTACAAAAGGATTCTTTATATATCCCGCCCAATAGCCTGCCGTCTTCCGTCTGCCTTACTTCCCCGGCCAAATTGCATTTCCATGGCACCAGCTCAATCAGATCGCAAAATGCCTGTAAATCCATTTCTGGATGCGTCATCCTTAAAGATAGTGCAAATTCCTTCTGCCCCTGTTGTGTCGTCATTAAATTCATTCCTCTGTTTTCTTATTGATCCCGGCTTCTACCTGCCTGCACAAGCTCACCTGCCAGCTAAAACCCCAAGCGCATACTCCCATGCTGCCACATATCCAGGCACAGTCTGCAACACACCCGCACGCACATCCGCATCTGCTGCGGCCAGCTTCACTGCCTGCGGGCTGCCTTTAGCTTGCAGGGCTGGTTGAGCTTCGGCCAGTGCCGTCAATAGTTCAGGCGTCAGCTTGTCGAGCGCTGGGCGGATTGCTGTCTTCAGGTCAGGCGGATTGTCGAACGGGGGCTGCGCTTTGCTCATCCATCCGGCGAACAAAGCAGTTTGTATCATCTTGCCTGCCACTATCTGCGTCGAAAAAAAGTCCTGCACCTGTTTGGGTGCAAGGCCATATTGAAGTGCCTGCTGCGTCAACGCGTCGAGTATCTGTTGCTCACGCACCGGGTCGTCAATCGCTGCTTTGGCATTCCACTTGTACATGGCCACATCTTGCGCGAGATTCAGGCGTTGCTGCATGAGACCCATCAAACGCACGAGACGCGGGTCGCTGGCATTCTGTGCCTGTGCAGAATGTGGCAGCGACAGTGCAGCGCATGCCAGCGCCACATACAGCAGCCATGGCAAAAATGCTTTTTTCGCAGTGCGCTGTGCTAAAGTAGAAAAAGAATGATCTGTCATCAGTAACCGCCAGCCTGTTTGTGAAATCGACAAATGACATTGTAATGCCCTGGCTTAGAGCACGCATCAAAATAACCAGCAGTCCAGAATAATGGAGTACGCTCGTGAAAGTAAAAATCGCCTACATAGAAGAAGCCCCCTTCTACTGGACACGCGAAGACGGCAGTGTAACTGGTGCAGACATAGAGCTGGCTGAGACAGTGTTGCGCGCAATCGGTGTCACGGACATAGAATATCAACTGAGGCCATTTGCGGAATTGATACCCGGCCTGCAGGCTGCCCGCTGGGACATGAATGTACCGCTTTTTGTAACGGCGGAACGTGCAGAGCGGGTTAACTTCAGCCTGCCGGTATGGTCACTCGGTGATGGCTTCATCGTGCAGCGCGGCAATCCAAAAGCACTAGCGAGCTACGAAGCTGTATCGGCACAAAGCGATGCGCGTCTGGGCATCATCCCTGGGCAGGTGCAATATGACTCGGCAAAATCGGCAGGCGTCAGCGACAGCCAGATCGTGATGTTCAACAACCAGCCCGAAGCCGTGGCCGCCCTGCTGGCAGGCAAGATAGACGCCTTTGCAGCGACAGCGGCAGGCAACCGCATCATCGCGAGAGACCATAAGGAACTGCAGGCAGTTGCCCACGACTTGGGCAAGCAAAACAAAGCACCTGTTGGCGCATTCTCGTTCAACAAAAATAATCTGGCGCTCTTGCAGGCAGTGAATGAACAACTGCGTCATTATCTGGGTTCACAGCAAGATCTGGCGCGAGTGGCAAAGTATGGTCTGGTGTAAGTGCGGAGCAATTGTGCGAGCATGAAAAATTGGATGTCTTCATTCCACTGCACTGTTTTGACTACAGAAGCTTAATGGTCACTCCCTTTGTGCGTTTCTGCTTTCTTTACCCCGAAAAAAATTGCCTGGAATCGATTTCCAGGGCGATTCCATATTTTTTGCCATTCGTTATTACACTTTCCCCACCAAAATCTTGAGCACAATCGATGAACAATAAATTATTCTTAAAATCAGCGATGTTCTTTTCATCAAAAAGTATATCGACACAAGAATCTTCCTGATGGAAAAAAAAACGGGAATCACTTAAGAAAAATTTAAATACTTGATGACGCTCAAAAATCACTTCATCAATTAACCAGTAGCGAATTCCAAGAATGTCAGCAGACGCATTGCGAACATAGTCATAAAAGACTCCATCAAGTTCTACATTTTTAGTGGGAGTCCAACTATGCTGACCGATTGAAAAAGGAGGATAGGATTTACATTGAAAATCCCTTCCATTTTCATCAGGTACCAACAAATGGATAATCGTTGAAGTACTCACTTTAATTTTCCACACAATTCCATCATCAAGAAAAAAGGATCAGGTCTGGCATTACAATATCTCTATAGCTTAAAAAATGTATGCATGTAAGTCCTGACTCCGCTTTAGACCTAGCAACTTTTGATTTCAGGTTCTTCCCAGGCCAGCACGCTTACACAGCCATTGCTGCTGGTGATTAAAAACTCCTGGATGGCGGCGATGTCCTTTCTCAGAAAACCGGGCCGCAATGATTCTTGCGCATACCAGCCGCCCTCTTCAATTTGAAACACCCAGTGCTCAGAATCTGCACATGTCGGCCAAAATTCAAGTAAATCACCTTCATCCAAAAGACGGAATCCGCAGATTTCTGCAAAGCCCGCTTGATAGCGTTTATTTTCTTGCGATGACTCAACCGTAACCGTCAATTTCCCCAGATCGTAACAAACCTGCGTCACATCTGATCTGGCATGAAACATCATTTTCGACTTCAAAGCCCTGGCTCTCATCTTAAAACTCTTTTAGTTTGGTACTCTTGAACTCGAAGCTTCATTCACATGATTAAGGAGTGCGGAATGCGCATTTCGAATTAAAACCAAAGTACTTATTTGGAATATTCAATATCGGATATAGAAAAATCATCCTTTTTAATAGTGTAGGCAATTGCACCTCCACGCACGTTTTTATCTTTAGGAATAAAGCGAATTATGTAATGCCTATGTTCTACAGAAATTTTTGCATCGTAGCTTTCCAATTTTGACATGGATCGTGCAAAATCATTCGTCGCTGCTTTGCCTTGTTTATCAAGCTCTTGCTCAAACTGTGCATACGCAAGTGAGGTCGCTTTGACCAAGGCTCCTGGAAGAATAATTCCCGGTCTCTGATTGAACTCAGTGCCTGCAAAACAATTGTGCCAGGCTGCGGCATTCAAGACCAAAAAGACATAAAGCAGTATTCGTTTCATTCACATTCCCTATATGGCTTTGTAATTTAAGGCGCCAAACTAAATTCAACACTGCCACTGGAACCAAGTGCCGATCCCAGGGCCATATACGCTACGCCGCGTTCCAGTTTTTTTGCTTTGACAGTCTCAACATAATCTGCAGGAAGGCTGGCATAGCGGAGCTTTTCCAGATCCAAAGTAGCTCCTGGTGGCAATCCAAAAGCCCATAGTGGATTGTCGTGATCCCAGCGATCATTTTTTTTGCACGATCTTAAAGCTATTCAAAGGAACTATCCTCATTTCCCCTATCGGGGATGCTGTTATTGGTTTTGAGAAAATGAATATGGGCTTTTCGGCATGCAATTCAAAAGGCGTAATTTCAATTTTATAGGAGCATCCGGCTGCGCAGAATAAAATGATCAGGAAAGCCAGGAAGAGAAATCTCTTCTTGAAGAGCAATTCGGGCACGATATTCGTGGAAAATGAATGGAAATAAATGAAAATGAGTGAGCAAGGCAAGATCGCGCCTACATACGGAGAATCAAATTTTCTGCATTTCACGCATGCGCAAATATACGCGTATGGATGCATACGAAAAGTAGAGGCTGGCGGGTATGACCATGCCGAAGATGATAATGTACGCCGCCAGACTATTATCCCATAGCCTGAGCGCGACCTGAGGATAGATCGCGGTTGGTAACAGCGCTAAATTGAAGATGCACATCTCCCACAAGCGTCGCTTGTATTTGGATTTTTTGAAGCATTGCCAGTGAAAATTTCCGGCACTTTGCCATTGTGCACTGGCATGCGCCAGTATTGCCATCCCAGCGATGCCAGCACGTGCTCCCAGCCGGCATCAATAATCAACTGGTGGTAGAACTGTTGGTAGTGAATATCTGGCTCTAATCTTGATGCAAATTCCATATTCAGGCCAGGTATGTAGTCCAGAGCATAGGCAATATCAGCAGGTTCGCCCTGGATGAAACTATAGACGCCAAAAAAACTGCGTGCTTTCAAATGCCATCCCTGGCTGGCCATTTCGCGCAGCCATTGCTGTTCTTGCTCGAGTTCCCACGACCAGAAGCATTTGAATTTTTTGATCAATGTCTCACTCACTTTGCCTCTCCTCTTGTTAATTGTGGCAGCGCCACTTGCGCATTGCGGTACATGATTTCCAGGCGGCGGATATGCTCGGCTAACACCAGCCGCCCCTTATCGCTGAGCTGGTAATACTTGCGCCGCTCTTCTTCTCTGACCTTGTTGATCAAGCCCTGTTTTTCCAGAGTCGAGAATGCACCATACAAGGTACCGGGACCAACGACGACATTGCCCTCGCTGATGTCTTCTACCTTTTGCATGACGGCATAGCCGTGCAGAGACTCGGTCAGTACCAGCAAGACGTAAAAGGTGGCTTCTGACAATGGCAGGTATTTTGAATAATTAATTGCTTCCATCCGTGCCTTTCAGGCTTACTGGTTTGTTGATGTTGCTCAGCCTATATCGAGCGATGTTACATCGCTTAACGATATATCGACTATCGATATAGCATCAGGCGGAATTTGGATGTCAATAAAATTATTTTCTCTGGCATGAGTCGTTTGATGTCACAAATACGCAGTATTTCTGGGACGGGTGGCCATTTTCTGAACCAAAGAAGTTCGCCCAAACGCTCTCGCTGCAAAGTTTCTTTACAGCGAAATTTGCCGCAATGTACAGATACCTTACAGCCGTCTGTTCATCCGAAAAATAAATATT
>JAZJXP010000033.1:0-108104 GCA_040390835.1 Pseudomonadota bacterium | reverse complement strand
ACTTAGAAGATTTATTGAATTGGCACGTCCATTGCATATTTCAGGGTGCGAGTCTGGATTGCGAATTCCTTTCCAGGTATCCGGGTCCCGACCATTTATTTATAAGAGACAGCCATGATGAGCACCATTACCAGCAGAACGACCGATGACGGGGTTCGCATTTACAGCAGGCTTTTGCTCCGGTGCTATGACATTCTGATTTACCGTTTGTTGGCACCTTATGTGTGGCGCTGCAAGAGCAGGTATTTTGCCGACCTCTATCAACTAATGATGTCGCGCAATCACGCGGATATTGGCGTTGGTACCGGCTATTTTCTAGACCGTTGTCACTACCAGCCTGGCGAAGTGCGCATAGGTTTATTCGATTTGCAGCAAAACTGCCTGAACTTTACCGCCGCAAGAATTGCGCGCTTCCAGCCAGAAACTTATCTCTGCAATGCGCTGGAACCAATGCAAGCCTCTGGCGCCCGCTTCGACTCAATTGCGCTGGGCGGCATTCTGCATTGCATTCCTGGTGACATGCTGAAAAAAAACGCTGTGTTTGATGCCATCAGGCCGCTGATGCATGCCGGCACCCAGGTGTTCGGTTACACCATTCTGAATCAGGACATTACAAAAACCATGCTCAGCCGCTGCGTTTATGCAGTGTTGCACAGGCTCAAAGTAATCAATGGTGATCAGGATTCGGCGGGCCAGTTGAAGTCAGCCTTAGAAAAGCGATTCCAGAACGTTGAAGTCAGCACCGTCGGATGCATAGCATTGTTTAGCGCCCGTACCCCGTTTAAATGAAGCCGGCGATTTCAAATAACGTAAATCAACAAGCGAGAAAAATCATGAAACAGCAAACTACCAGCAGTGCAGTAACCAGTAGCATCATTAAGGCGAATAAAGCCGATGTCTGGCAAAAAGTGGGCTTTTATGAACATGTCAAAAAACCTGCATCGTGGTTGTTAAAATTAAGCCTGCCGGTGCCGCAGGAAGTGGAAGGCAAGTATGCGGCAATAGGCGATACCTGCCGCTGCAAATATAGTGATGGTGGATATCTGACCAAAAGAATCACCAATATTATCGATCAAAGCCGTATCGAGTTTGAGATTATCGAGCAGAGTATCCGTTATAAAGACACGATCAAACTAATGGGCGGATATATAGAAGTGGAACAGATTGACGGTGAGCAGAGTATCGTTCGTATGCTAACTTACTACGACAACCGCATTGCCCCAAGGCTGATTTCATCTTACTTTATTGAAAAAGTGATCAAGACCATGCATGAGTTCGTGATCGCTGATATGCAACTGCAATTGGAAAATGCGGCTCACGGTAGCCGCAACGCTTATGCAGAAGGATAAATCTGGCATTTGCTATTGATCAGCTTCCATAGGTGGACTGGTCAATAGTCAGAGTAGCCTGAAAAGCGCTGCTGAATAAGGCGTGAGTATCCTCACGCCCCGGTTTTTTACAGATTAATTTTTGCAGATTAAATATGACTATTTGCAAGCAGCTTTGTAGCTTCTTCAATTGCCCAATTTAATTCTAATTGAAGGTTTGCCTCTTTGGCGATGTCGTTTAGCATAAGCAGGACGGTGTCGTCTGGCATACGCGGTTCTGGGCTATCGCCTATGCCACGCAAGCACTGGAAGATCCTGTGGAAGCATTCGTTGATGGCCCGGTATTCGTGCTCTTCATGCGGGGCATGCAAGTTATATTTGCCCGAATTTGCATGGAAAAATAAAAACCGGTATTGATAAAAAACTGCAGGCGTTCTGCAGTGTTAAGGCGGAAAAGCTTATTGCCCATGATGTTCCTGTCTAATTTTTTGCATTCCAATTATAGGAGCATATCATCGGCAATACCAAAGCCTGCATTCTGATTCTGCTTATGCTACCCGCCAAAAACGCACGACCAATGCTGCCAGCGCGGTGACTGTCGCCATGCTGGTGACACCTATCCAGCCCCATTGCGCCAGCAGGGCGCTGCCCAGGGTCGCGCCGGCTGCCATGCCGATGAACATACCGACGAACAGCACAGCATTGAGGCGGCTGCGGGCGGCATTGTCTATGCCATAGACGATGGTTTGATGGGCAATCAAGGTGCTTTGTACACCCAGGTCAAAACCAACCGTGCCTATGCCCAGCAACCACAATTGCGCGGTGGGCGGGAACAGCGGGCTCAGGTTCATGATGGCGAACGAGGCTGCTGTCAGGCCTGCACCCAGTTTAGTCACCAGTTCTGGCCCACGCTTGTCTGCAAGGTGACCCGCCAAAGGTGCAGCGAGTGCGCCCACTGCACCTGCGAGGCCAAATGCGCCTGCGACTGCACTACCCAAATGGAAAGGCTCTGCATGCAACATCACTGCCAGGGTAGACCAGAAACCGCTAAAGCCCATCGCCAGCAAGCCTTGCGCCAGCGCTGCGCGGCGCAGCTTGCCATGACGGCGGACAAGATCAAACAAGGAACCTAGCAAGGCACGATAGCTCATGGACGTAGTCGGCACAAAATGCGGCAGGCCGCGCCAGATGGCCACACCTATGAGTGAAACGCCAAGCGCTGCCAGTACAAACATGCTGCGCCAGCCAAACTGTTCTGCCACAAAACCACTGACGACACGCGACAGCAAGATGCCCATCAGCAAACCTGTCATGACGCTGCCTACCACCTTCCCGCGGCGCGATTCATGCGCCAGGGTGGCCGCAGCGGGGACGATGTCTTGCGCCATGGTCGCTGTCAGCCCTATCGCCAGGCTGGCGACGAGCAAGACACCCAGCGACTGTGAGGCCGCTGCCGCCAACAGTGCAGCCACCAGCAAACCCGCCTTGATGAGGATGATATTGCGGCGGTCATGCCTGTCACCCAGCGGGGCCAGCAGCAAAATGCCCAGGGCATAACCCAGTTGCGTCAGCGTAGGCACATAACCAATGGCGACATTGCTGACACCTATGTCGGTGGCCAGTATGCCCAGCATGGGCTGGCTGTAATACAGCGATGCCACTGAAAAGGCAGCGCCGCTGGCCAGCAAAAATACCATGGACGGTGAGGGTTGCTGGTGCACCTGGCTGTCTATCACTGGTGCCAGTGGCTTTATATGGTCATGCGGATTTTGAATGGAAGACATGCTTTTCTCTCTGCTTTAACTGATGTCTCACAGTGTAAAACCTGCCCATATCAAACGGTAGTAGCAGGCCACGCAGATTTGTTATACATTTAACGTATGACCAAAACCCTGACCAGCCGCCCTGACAATGCCGCCACCGCTGCCCTGATGGCGGGTGCGGGTGACCGTATAGAGTTGATGCAAACCTTTGTGCGCATCGTTGAGGCGGGCAATCTGTCTGCCGCTGCTCTGCAACTGGGCACCACCCAGCCCACCGTCAGCCGCCGCCTGCAATCGCTGGAACAATTCCTGGGAGTGCGTCTGTTAAACCGCTCCACCCACAGCATGCGCCTGACTGCCGATGGTGAACGCTGTTATGAACATGCCAGAAACCTGCTGCTCAGCTGGGCCGCCTTTGAATCTGATTTGCGCGGCACCAATGAAGAACCAGAAGGCGTGTTGCGCGTTGTCGCCCCGCATGCCTTTGGCCAGGAACGCCTGGTCAGGCCGCTGGCAGATTACCTCAGGCGTTATCCACGCGTATCGGTAGAATGGCTGCTGCATGACGACACCTCGCTACAGGATTTTATTTCTGAAGGGATTGACTGCGCCATACAGATAGGCGAGCTGACCGACACCAGCCTGGTCGCCATCAAGCTGGCCGAAGTGCCACGCATCGTCGTCGCCGCACCATCGGTATTGGCTGGCCGCCCCATGCCGCAACAAGCCATAGACCTGGCTGGCCTGCCCTGGTTATCACTGCGCACTTTTTACCGCAGCGAAGTTTTCCTGCACCATATACAAACTGGCGAAATCCAGCGCCTGGCCTTTACCCCGCGCCTGAGCACCGACAACCTCTACGCCCTGCGCACCGCCACGCTCGAAGGCCTGGGTGTTGCCATTGGTTCAACCTGGATACTGACTGATGACATCGCCGCCGGGCGGCTGGTACAACTGGTACCGCAATGGCAGGCCACGCCCTTGCCAGTGAACCTGGTTTATCCGTATGCGCGGTTTTATCCTGCGCGGCTGCGCAGGTTTATTGAAGTGATACGGGCGGCTGTGCCAACTACTTTGCATGGGTAATATTTACATGACTGACGCCAAGCGCGTACTTAGAGAAAATAAATGGATATTCAAACACAAGAGTGGATGACTAGCAGGCTCAATGGCTATGTCATGGCAATGGCCCATATTGATGGAATTCCCGGTGACGCGATTGCCAATGCCTACCTATGCGATCTTGACGAAAATGACTTGCTGGGATCTTTACGATTACATCTCCAGCAAGCGCCGGTAGATCAATACGTCTATGGCGCCATAGCAGAAATTCATGAACCCTGGTCCAGGGAAGTCGTTGTCGATTTGGACGCTTTCTTTTTCAAGCGCCCCTTTGCAAGCTTGTCTGACCAGGAAAACAGGCAGATCAAAACGACGCGCGAAGGCATGGTCACCAGAATAGAAGATTTGATAGGAATGATTACCGATGATTATTCATGCGAAAAAATTTATCGCGTGGAGGTGTGTAGCAACAGAGGACATGTTGGTCACATGCATATCTTCCCATTAATCAATCGCTTCCTGGTTTTTAAAACCATATCGCGACTATGAATGTTTGAGTACCAGGAAGATTAAAAATGATACCAAGCCGCTATACCTGTAGCAGTTGCAATGAAAGTTTGTCCGTCCCAAGTGCTGAGAATTACTATTACATGGGCACCAGAACCATAGGCATGCCGATAGCCAATGAAGATCTTTACCTGATACCGGTGCGCCCGGCGTGGTGCAAGGATTGTGCAAGTCTTTGTATTGTTGAAGACGATCAGATCGTTACGGGATTTTGAAAATGCTTATGGTGCTGTGCGCAGTGGGAAAACTGTTGAATATCCCAACACAACTGAAAGCCTGGACAAGGAAGCGGCACTGCATGAAGTAAAGATTTTTCTACAATGGAGAATGTCACGCAGACGCGCAGCACGCGCGCTTTGCTGCGGTGGTGAAAATTACCAATTCATGGATGTCGCCTACCCCCTGTTCAAGCACGCAGAGTGCGATTTCGGTTATATGGAAGCCCAGTACTTTTTCCCTGGCCCATACTGCGGACCCGGCCCTGGCGTGATTAGCCCAGCTAATATTCGGCTGTACGATACCGAAGGTGAATTGATCGGACAACTGACCTGGCACAAGCAGGAAGAAAACACGTGGAATACTGAGAAGTTGAGCTATTCAGTCCCCTCTAAGGAATAAGATTTTCCGGCACGAAAAAAAAATCTGGCTGGCGATTGGTAACATGAAAAAAGTACGCAGCATGTAAATGAACTGAGCACTTAAGGACATTTTTTCTGAGCATCCCAGGAATTATCCATGGTAAAAAACTGCGTACTAAGCTTGTTGAGATATTTGCGATAAAAAATCGAAAAGGATTTGAATATGGATCATGTTCCACTGGTGAAAACTGAGTTCATCTTCTTGACAATTTTAGCGCTCGACTTCTACGCTATAGCAGAATCCGGCAATGCCGGCAAAGGATAATCGTAGGGCGCATTACAATGCATTGCCCTACGTTACGGCAACGCTGGAAAATGAGTATAGCGATGATTGCATACTGGTGATCACGCTGGACTAATCCCCTCTACATGCCAATCATTTTTTTGCCGGTAGTGTGCGAACAAAAGCTAATGCAGCACTAATCAAACGTTGGCGAATTTCATCGTCGCCAAAAGCGCGAGCGTCGGCACGCACCCAACCGGCCATCGGCTTTCCGCGTGACAGCATGGGGACTACACCATCCAGTTGAAGTGCCCAGTTGTCATGATCTTTACCTAGCCGGGCCAGCATTCCATCTTCGCGCGCGCCACATACCAAATGTCCACCAGACAACCATGCCCAGCCACCAAACATTGCTTTTGCAGTAATCCCTTGTTCCGCTTCCAGATCATTACCAATCAATTCTTCCAGCCCTTTGTCGCGCGCCATAGATTCGCTCCAGATTCTATTTCGTTGATGAGAAACGATGTTCTCAGCATTAACTCATGTTTTCGCCAAGGCGGCTTCCTTTATCAACGTCTCCAGCACCTTGATATCAACATCACTTAATTTCCGGATGTAAAGGCAGCCTTTGCCGGACTTGGTCTTGCCCAGATTGGACAGCAGTTCTTCATGATTGGCGGCTGCCTTCAAGCCATAAAGACTGATGTCACCCTTGCGTGAAGAAAACCCCAACAGGCAGCTATCCCCTTCACGGCCACTTTCATAGCGGTAATGATAGCTGCCAAAACCGACTATACTGCTGCCCCACATGACGGCAGCTTGTTTGGTCACTTTGGACATGAGCCTGATCAATGTTGTGCAATCTTTACGGCGGATCTCATCTTCAATGGCAGCAATGTATTCATCCACGCTATTGTCTGTTGCTTTGGTTTTGTTTTCTGCCATGACGACTCCCTGGATGCAGGTATGCAATCTGTTCTTTGAGTACGAGTTTCAATCATGATACTAAGGATTCAACTTCCGGCGCAATAAGTTCACGCGAGCCAGGGTGAGATACATCTTCCACCTGCATACCAGGGCTAGTTGCCTCGTTGTCTTTGCCATACTGCCGTGGCGAGCACCCCATGACGCGTTTGAACGCGGTGCTGAAGGCGCTTTCAGATTCATAGCCCAGGGACAAGGCGATGACGGCGATGGCGTCATTACCATTCACCAGTCTGTCACTGGCCAGCATCATGCGCCAACGGGTCAGGTATTCCATGGGAGATGAACCAACTTTTTCTTTAAACTTGAGAGCAAAGGACGAACGCGACATGCCAGCCTGTTGCGCCATGGTTTGCAATGTCCATTGCTGCGCCGGGTTGGCATGCATGGCGCTGATGGCCGCACCCAGTTTTTTATCGGCCAGGGCAAACAGCCAGCCTGTGCCATCGCTTGCGCCTGCTGTCATATGCAGGCGCAGTGCTTGCACCAGCATCATGTGCGCAAGGTGTTGGGCAATCAGATAACTGCCGGGCTGTTTGTCATGCAGCTCATGCATCATGCGCTCTACCGACCAGCGCAATGCCATCTGGTCTGTGACATTACGGATATGCACGATGGGTGGCAACATGGCCAGCAAGATGCTGGCATGTGCACCATCCAGCAAAAAGCGGCTGCCGACCAGGAAAAAATCGCCTCCACCATTGTAGGTAACGACACCATGTACCCGCGTGGCAGAAAACACGGTGGCAGAATCAACGGACGGCAAAGTCAGGTCACTGGCGAGCCGGAAAGGCCAACCCCTGGGCAGCAAAAAGCAATCGCCAGCCTGCAAATGCACTGCGTCAACGACGCCTTCGACATATAGCCAACATGCCCCAGATACCACGGCATAACACTTGATGCCAGCGTTCCTGGGGAAGTGAATAGCCCAATCGCCACCAGCATCAAAGCCAGCAGACAAGTAGCTGCGCGGCTTTAGCAGCGCTAACACATCGGATAGAGGATCCATGACATTTCTGGACGATGGCGAAGATATTATGGACTATACAGCATAGATCGTATCAATTCCATCCTTTACAGTAAGGGCTAGCTGGCAGAGGTGAACAAGTCCTCATACGGCAAATTTAATTTAAAAAGGAATGATGATGCGAGTTTTTGTTACGGGTGCTACAGGTTTTGTGGGGTCTGCCGTGGTGCAGGAATTAATCCAGGCTGGCCATCAGGTGCTGGGTCTGGCGCGCTCTGACACAGCGGCTGCGGGCCTGCTGGCTGCCGGGGCAGGCGTGCAGCGCGGTGATCTGGAAGACCTCGCCAGTTTGCGACGCGGAGCAGCAAATGCGGACGGGGTGATACATACAGGCTTTATCCATGACTTCGCCAGGTTCCAGGCCGTGTGCGAAACGGATGAGCGCGCCATTGAGGCGATGGGGGCTGAGCTGGCAGGCAGCAATCGCCCTTTAGTCGTGACATCTGGTGCAGCGCTGGTGGCACCGGGTCGTATGGCGACGGAAACAGATTTGCATCAGACTAAATCAGCCGCTTACCCGCGTGCATCTGAACATGCCACGATGGTGCTGGCAACCAATGGAGTCAACGCCTCGGTAGTGCGTCTGCCGCCTTCAGTACATGGGTCGGGTGATCATGGTTTTGTGCCTATCCTGATCAATCTTGCGCGTGAAAAAGGCGTCTCGGCTTATGTTGATGATGGCCTGAACCGCTGGACGGCAGTGCACCGTCTGGACGCTGCGAAAGTGTACAGGCTGGCTCTGGAGCAAGCCTCTGCAGGTACGCGCTATCACGCGATTGCTGAAGAAGGTATTGCCTTCAAAGAGATTGCTGAAGTGATAGGCAGGCATTTGCATATCCCGGTCGTTGCCAAGTTCGGGGACGATGCAGCCAAGCACTTTGGCTGGTTTACAGATTTCGCTAAAATAGACTGCCCGGCATCAAGCCAGTTGACGCGTGAGGGTTTGGGATGGCAGCCGGAGCAGACGGGCTTGATAGCAGATATAGGTACTGCGGATTATTTCACAGGCTGAGTAAATAGTTTAGCTTATCGCCCTTAGCCCTCTGCTCATAAACAGAGTGGCCAAGGGCGTGTGAAAATTGAACACTGCACTGCAATCTCACAAGTAGTTTCGCTTCAGTTTTTATTGCGCTCAATTTATCCTCCATTGTCAGCGGCTTGCAAATCCATCTATACTCCCTGACACGTCCAATACTGAGAGGTAGCAGATTATGATTTCCCGTCGGCGGTTTGCCTTGTCCTTGCCCGCATTTGCCCTCTCACCTCTCAGTGCGCATGTCCATGCTGCAGTCAGGAAATTACCCACATCCTTGCGGCCACCGCTGGCGCGGGAAGAAGCGGTGACCGACAGCTTGTGGGGCAAGACCATCGTTGACCCGTATCGCTGGATGGAACAAAAGCCCGATACAGCCGAGTTCAGCGGCTACATGAAAGCGCAAGGCGCATACGCGCGGCAAATGCTGGACAAGCTGCCGGGGCGACGTGCGATAGAAGTATCCTTGCAACGCTTTAGCGCAGCGACGACAGAGTTTGGGATACGCCAGGTCACCAGCACGGAACTGGTTTTTGCGCGTCGCTCACCAGGCCAGCAGGTATTCAAGATTTACACACGTCCACATAACGGTGGTACTGAGCGGTTGCTGATTGATCCCGGGGCTGGTGTCAAAGGGGGCCTGTCGAAACGTGTGACGGGTGTGCTGATGTCACCCGACAACAAGCACCTGGCTTACACCATCGATAATGGTGGCGACGAAATGCGTGAGCTGCATATACTGACGCTGGATGGTGGCAAGGATATCGTGGTCACCCGCTTGAATGGCCTGCCAGCAAGCTGGTTGCCCGATTCCAGCGGGCTGTTTTATTCGCGTCTGCGGGATGGTGCCGTCAAAGGTAAAGTCGATTTTTCATTCGACACGGCAACCTGGCTGCACAGGCTGGATAAAGATCCAAGACAAGACACGCTGGCCTTCCGTTGGTCAGATGGCCCGGCCATGGGCCAGAGTGAACGTGAAATGCCGATGGTGCATGTGAATACCGCCAGCGACTGGGCACTGGGTGCCATCTACAGCAATGGCGAGTGGCCCGCCTACGGCATGGTGACACGTGTCAGTGAACTGACGGCAGGCAAACCCAATTGGGCGGCAGTGTTTGGCAAGGACGATATTGCGACCCACGCACTCACCGTAGGTGACGATGTGTATGTGCTGGCCAAGGGCAAGTCTGAACGCGGCGAAATATTTAAAGTCAGCCTGCGTGAGGCGGACAAAAGCAAGCGCGAAGTAGTGGTGCCGCAAGGTGATTATGTCATCGACAGCATGAGCCTGGCCAAAGATGGTTTGTATATCCATGAGTTACGCGGCCAGGTGGGTGCCCTGCGCCGCTATAGCTTTGCGACTGGAAAAGTAGACGATGTCAAACTGCCTTTAACAGGTGCGGTGTGGGACATACAATGCAACCCAGGCATAGACGGCGCATGGTTTGGCATGGATGGCTTGACCTGGTCAGCCAGGACCATGCGCACAGATGCTGAGCTGGTCGCCAAAGACACGGAACTGACACCAAAAGCACCGTTTGATACATCCTCATTTTTAACCACTCGCATTGATGTCAAGGCGCGTGATGGCGCTGCCGTACCTATAGAAATCCTGCATAAAAACAATACCAAGCTGCATGGCAAGAACTCTCTGCTGATCATTGCCTACGGTGCCTATGGCATTATCCTTGACCCGGGTTTTCAGGGGTCGATGCTGGCGTTTCTGGATCAGGGTGGTGTGATCGTGTATGCCCATGTGCGCGGTGGCGGTGAGAAAGGCGAGAACTGGCACACTGCCGGGCAAAAAGCCAACAAGCCCAATACCTGGCGCGATGTCATCGATGTGGCAGAAGCGATGATCAAAGATGGCTGGACTGCACGCGGCAGAATAGCACTATGGGGCACTTCTGCCGGTGGCATCATGGTCGGCCGTGCCATCACTGAACGCCCCGAACTGTTTGCCGTCGCC
This sequence comes from Pseudomonadota bacterium, assembly GCA_040390835.1. Taxonomy (GTDB): domain Bacteria; phylum Pseudomonadota; class Gammaproteobacteria; order Burkholderiales; family Burkholderiaceae_D; genus Undibacterium. Next base: position 97,510 of record JAZJXP010000033.1, on the reverse strand, counting down.
ATTGGCGAAGTAGGTATATTCAACGCCCTGCGCTTCGAGCTGACATCGAATGGTCCAGGCAATGATGAGGAATTTGGGACGGTTAAAAAAGAGGATGAATTTCACGCCTTGCTGGAGATGGATGCCTATCACCATATCCAGCCTGAAACCGGCTACCCTGCGACCTTGCTGATGACGGGTGCCAATGACCTGCGGGTAGAACCCTGGCAAATCGCCAAGATGGCTGCCCGCATGCAAAAAAACCACGACCCCAAACGCCCTGTCCTGATGCGGGTTGATTATGATGCCGGGCATTATTCAACGACCAAGAAAAGCGGCATTGCAAAGCACCTGGATATGTTTTCTTTTATTCTTGCGCACGCGCGGGGTTGACATTGCTTCCACGCATGTCGGACCACTGCATGCATGATTGCAGATTTTTCCAGCCATTTTTTTAAGCGGGCTAATTTATCTTGAACGATAGCAATTCAGACACGATTATCAAATTCTACTCAGCAGAAGATGAGTACGGGGAGTTTTCCAACTTTGCACGATACTCAATTTCAATGAAAGGCAAGACCTGGCCCACGAGTGAGCATTATTTTCAGGCGCAAAAATTCTCTGATGCGGCATATAGAGAAAAAATACGAAAAACCAACACACCTGCCATCGCGGCACGCTTGGGACGAGCGCGTACAGAAAAACTTCGCCCGGACTGGGAGTCTGTCAAAGTGCAGGTCATGCGTGATGCCGTTACAGCGAAGTTCCAGCAGCATGAAGATTTAAAAGCCATGCTGTTAAATACAGGGGCAGCAAAATTAGTTGAGGACACGAGTGACGATGACTATTGGGGCTGTGGCAGTGATGGGCGTGGCAAGAATATGCTGGGCAGGATATTGATGGAGATACGTGCAACATTAGCGCAATGAATTGATAGCGATAACAGCCATCAAAATTTAGAACAAGGGCTAAGCCTGTTGGCGCAGATAATAGGCGGGCTGTCATGTGGCCGATATCGGCTGGCAACACTGCAATTCCAGAAGCACTTACACCTGATAGATGCACGCTACATGCTGATAACGGAAGGCATGACAGCCAGCAGTGCCACCTTTGCCGTGGAATATGGAAGCTTGCAACTATGGAAGCTTGTAACATCAGGTAGATTCCACCGCTTAACTTGCTTGTGCAAGCAATTTTAATTTGCATGTACTTTGCGTAGCTGATTCTGCCATACAATTAAGACATTCATTTTTTACACCTCCATGCCGTCCCATCTCCCTACCTGAAGGATGTTTCATGACTAATGCCCTTGTTGCGCTGCCACTCGGTCTGTTTCGCGCCAACTCCCTGCGCTCGAATGCGCCCAGGCCTGCACTGGGGCTCAAGACGGGCGTCAGCCCGGCTTTGTCTTATCCACAAGCGACAGAAAACCAGGGCCTGGCAGTGGCAGCAGACGGCAGTATCTGGACGTTGACCCGCGACAACGTTTCGCAATTCAGTCACAGTACTGGCGAGCTGGTAAAAATCTGTGACTACGCCCTGCATAATCAAAGCATGTTTGGCTTCCCCCAGCATCTGGCACCGGTGAACTTCCAGCAGGCATTTTTTATACGCAGCAAAGATAATCGCCCTGTCGTTATGGAATATCACAAAGATGTCATTAAAGAGCCCGGTTCAGTCAAGTTGCTGGCTGCATTGCCAGATGGTGACTCGCCGTCCACCATCACTGCGACGTCTGATGGTGATATGTGGGTGCGGGCGCGCAGTGGCCATGTCTGGCGATATCTGAACAGTGCATGGAGCAAAATCACCACACCTGTCGGTACCACCATCGTGCAGGTCAGCGCAGGCGCCGCTGATTTTTTATTGGCACTAGCAAAACAAAACGGCCTGGACGTAGTGCTGCGCCTTGAAAACGGCGTATGGGTCAAACACAATGCATTGCCGCACCTGGGCATACGCTGGATAGGTGCATGCGAAGACAAAGAATATTGGTACAGCACTGCCGACATACAAACGGATGGTGATCTGTATCTGATACGCGATGGCATCAGTGTACAAGGCTTTAAACTGAACGGAGGTACAGTCGGCCTGACTGCTGCCAGTTCCCGCTCCTGTTATTTCTTTGCAGCGGATAAAATGAGTTTCCAGCGGGCTTCTATAGGCGTAATTGACCAGCCAGCGCAAGCATGGCCAGCAATGACTAGCGTGCAAAAAGAAATTTACAGCAGCATATCGGCCAGCCTGAGCATTACCGATGTCAATGGCCTGCGCTCGCAATACACCAATATCAATGCCGCGTTTTCTATCTGGTATAGCAAACTGGAGAAACTGGAATGCCCTGCCAAATTCAGCGAAGGCGACTGGAAAATTGTCAAAGCCCAGTTGCTCGATGAGCTGGAATACGTGCAAAGCGTCACTACCCTGTCCACCAATGTCGCCCTGCTCAACGGCATCATGAGTACAATCTATACCAACACCTATAACCAGGTTGTGCAGATGTTGGGCTTGCCAGAACACAGTGTCGATCAGCCCAAAACCGTGGTTGAACTATTGCTCAATACCCTGGTTGATAAACTTGAGGGTGCGCTCATCAGCAAGGCCAAGACCGTCATTACTTCAGAAGCCATAGATATCTCGGTCGCCTGTTTCAAATATGCGATCAATGAACTGAACAAACAACACAAGCTGCCTGACGGTAATTCTCCATTGATTATTGCCTGTTCCGAACTCGCAGGCACGCTGACAGCGTTGGCCGTGCAAAGTGAAAAAGCCCGAGGTGAATACCAAACCGCCATCTTGCAAGATTGGGGGAGGCTCAGTGGTTGCGGCGAAGCCATACGCAGCGGTGTCTGGTTCTGGTCACCTGGCACTACCTATGAAAAGGTCAAAGGTGCAGGCGACGCCATCCGTCTCAATTTTTATCAGACGCTGATGCCAGTCAAATGGAAAATCCTTGTGTGTCAAGGCTTGCAATCTATCGCCTTGCCAGGTGATCCCTTCATGCATCACATACCGCGCTATGCCCTGATGTGCAAACTGCTGGAGGGCCCGGGCAATCGTATCTACTGGTGGTATGCCTGCGTGGAAGTGGGCGCGCCCGTCAAGATGCAGAGCGAAGGCCCGGTTCCCGACCAAAAACTGCTGGAGACCATTTTTGCCCTGGAAACCACGCCACTCGACTTTTTTTCCGGGGCAAACGGTTGGAAATTAAGCGTTGCACCCGTCTCAGGATACCTCCCACCAGAACCTGGCGCGCAATGGCGACCTTATCTGAACTTGCAAGGGCCGTTTAGCTGGTCGTGATTGTCAGGATCAATTGGAAGAATTTTTTTGCGACTACGATTGTGATGTGCGTTATAAGACACACTTTTTGAGGTATCAATACCAGAATTCATCACGCAAATAATTCCTATAATAACAATTGCTAATAATGGTCGTCCCGTCGCTCCAGCGCAGGCTGGAGCTTAACGACGTTTGTTGATCACTTATACCCATCAAAAGTAAGATGAATACCAAACAATCCTATTTTCTGAAGGATCTTGAAAACTACTGGCATTGCGAATCACGCGATGCCCAATCTGGCAGCGACTTGTTAAAAGCACTAAGAGATCCAAGACATGATATCAATGAATGCGATTTCAGGAACTTACTCGCAGCAGCTATTCTAAACAATGCTCTCAGTGAAACGGATTATCTCGAACATATAGGTGCTGATTTTTCAGAGCCTGATGACATCTCAAAAGATTTGCTTGCACTTTGGGTACTCATGTTTGGTGAAAATGATGTTGCTATAACAAAGTGATGATGCATGCAAAGCTTATATTGCTCCAAGATGCTTAATTTCCTTGTTATTTCTCATCATCTTGCACCCAGAGCGGATTCCACACTACTTCCCACAAATGTCCGTCCAGATCCTGGAAGTAGCCTGAATAACCGCCCCAGAATGTATCGTGGGCAGGTTTGACTATCTTCGCCCCTGCCGTCTGTGCATTGGCCATGACAGCATCCACTTCGGCTTTTGATTCTACATTATGACCCAGCGTCATTTCTGTCGCACTTGCCGCTTGCAAGGCAAGACCTGTGTCGTGCGCAATACTCTTGCGTGGCCACAGGGCCAGACGCAAGCCTGCTTGCATCTGGATGAATACTACAGCGCCATGCTCAAACTCTTTACCGATGATGCCTTCTGTAGCAAAACCCAGACCATCGCGGTAAAAATGCAAGGACGCTTCCAGATCGTTGACACCTACGGTGATGACGGTGATTCTTGGCTTCATTGATATGCCTTAATTGGAAATAAAACCATGAATCAAACGGTGCGACTGATATGAATAAATGCCGATAAGTCTTTCAACAAAACACAATTGCAGTCTTGTGTTCCAGGCTTAGACGGGCGGCTTCAAATAAGACCATCCATGTTTCCAGCTCGCGTTGACAACTATCTTCTTTTTCGGCTTGTGCATAGATACGCTCCACTTCGGCATCTGACAATTGTCCATTATCAAAATGGATACCAAGTGCCGGGGCAACCAGGACCAGTTCCTCCATCAGGCGGTAAGAAGAACCGAGCATACCGCCTGGCAGACCTGTATCTTCGCTGGAAAACAGGACTTCATCAAAATCTACTGGCACATAATAGCCTTCTGCATCCGAATGGCAGAGCAGATGGCTGCGCATGCAATCATATTCCGCTTGCAGTATTTCATCCTGACCGGGGTCCTGGTTGTCTGCCAGGGGTGTCGCTATCCATGCCGGATCTGCCTTGCGGCGCGCATAAGCACGGCGCAGATAATGCAGGAAGGAATATGGAAACCCATCAAGCTGGGCGCGAGATTCCAGCGCAGGCAAAGACCTTGGTTCTTCGTGCGCAGGCAGGCCTGCTTCTGTCAGCACGACATTGATCGTTACAAAGTCTGCACCTGCAAACTCGAACTCTTCTTCATCACATTCTGCCAAGCTTCCGATGGAAATACCCAGTCCCATTACTCTCTCCTGTTTGCGCACTACACGGTGCAACGAACGCCATTGCTCGAAAATGGCAATGGTAGCTTGTCAGTTGAGGGGATGCAATCCAGGTAAAAAAATAAAAGCCAGACACTTGAAGTAAAGTGTCTGGCCCTTATTTTTTAAATTTCATTGACGCAAATCAGTATGCTACAGGGTGCGTTATAAGGCAGCGCTTGGCATCGCTTAAATATACCCAACCGACAATTTGAAGTAAGCAAATATCACGGCTTGCTCACAGCCACAATCTTGATCGGATGCTGCATTCTCTCAGCATGCGCCTTGACATAGGCTTGCCACTTTTCATTACTATTGTATGGGCTGGCCCTGTCCCAGGCTGCACCTACGTAATAACGCAATGGTTTGCCGGATGAGACTGTCGCCAAGATCATGTCATTGAGTTTGTCTTCAGCATAGCCCTCTGCGGTTGGCAAGATAATGGCTGTGCCTATGGAGCCATTGCTGGACTGGTCTACCCATTGGGTGATGGATGGGGTGGCCTGGTTCTTGGTCAGCTTGATGACGGGGTTCTGGCCTTTGTCTGTCGGTGTCTTGTTCAGGCCCAGTGCCACCTTCAACTGCGCCGGACCGGTAAAGCTGAAAGTACTTTCCATCTGGTCAAACAGATGACCAGCATCTACGGTGAAGCGTTTGACCTCTGACACTTTGATACCCGCCGCGTCCCAGTTGTCGTAATTGAGTTCAAACACGGTGCGTACCGGGCCGTTGGCGATGACCTTCCAGGTGGCGTAGTTGGCGCTGGTGTAGAGATTCTGACCATCCCAGATGCCAGTGCCACCGCAACCACGTGAACGGCCAACGTTGTACATGTCCATGCCCTCACCTTCGTCCTTGTGGTAATGGTCATGACCCTTGTTGTACCAGCGGTCTACGATGGGGTAGGACACCCGTTTGAACCAGATGTCGAGGCCACTGCTGCGCAAGACTTCTTTGTTGCTGCCTGCTGGCGCGGGCGCTTCGAGTGCTGGGCCATAGGTGCGGTGACCTATCTTGTCATTTTCCCAGGCGAAGTCGTCCAGACGCTCAGGAATGTAGCGGGCAAAGGCCTTGGTTTCAAAAACAGGCACCAGGGTATCGATTTTTTCTACGCTGAAGACTGCCTGTTTTTCACCTGGAGCAAAGTCATATTGAAAAATCAGTTCGCCATAGGCGATACCCTCACCCTTGGGATCTTTTGACAAGGGGGCGACATTGGTGACTTGATGCGCCAGCACTTTACCCTTGGCATCCTTGACGGCAATGCGTTGTATCAGTGCGCCGGGCAAGGCCTTGTTGACTTCTGACCAGGGTAGCGTGATGGTCTCGGACGGGCGCGCCGCGTCGAGATCATGGCTGACTTGTATGCTGAGCTTGTCGGCAGCATGGGCCGCGCCTGTGCCAAACAGGCTGAGCAAGACGAGTGGAAGTATCTGGAAACGCAAAGTCTGTTTCATGGCAATGGATTTCATTGTTGGTGTCCTGCTGGTGTCCGTAAGGTGAAAGGCCTCAATGGTGTTCGCGATAGTCTGTCTTGCTATTGCCAGCAGGCAGGTAGTGGTAAGTGCGTACCTTGTGCTGGATTTCAATCGCTGGATTCTTCAACAATTTGATCATTTCAGCACCTGCCAGCAACACGGGACCATAACCATGCAGGGTATCTACGCTGGTAGGACGGTTGTAGTAGTACACATGGTCACTGGCAAAGGTAGTACCTACGCAAGTGCCTTCGACCTGGCCCTTGGCATTGATGCGGGAGTACAGGGCATTCCAGCCAGCCTGGGCGATAGAACCATAAGTCGTTGGGCTGATCCATCCCTGGTTGATGGCGTGGGCAATCCCATACACGAACATGGCACTGGCAGATGTCTCAAGGTAAGAATCATTGCGGTCCAGCATCTGGTGCCACAGGCCCTGGCCAGACTGCAGCTCGGCAATGCCGTTCAGGGTGGCACGCAGTTGCGCCAGCACTTTGGGGTAACCCGGGTGATCCTTGGGCAGCACATCGAGCACGTCTGACATGGTCAGCACGGCCCAGCCATTGGCACGCGCCCAGTAAAAACGGGGAGCGTCCGGGTTATTGGCATTCCAGCCGTGGGTGTAGATACCGGCCTGCTTGTTGAACATATAGGCCGACATTTGCAAGACGTTTTTGACGGCATCATCAAAATACGCTTTGTCCTTGGTCAGGTGGCCAAATTCTGCCAGCGGCATGACACCCATGTACATATCATCAGACCACAAGGAAGAGGCTTGCGGGCGTTTTCTGGCCAGGGTGCCGTCAGCCAGTCTGTACTGCTGTTTGGAGACGAAATTGCTGCACACCTTGATCATATTGCCGAGGTCTGGCCCGATATTGGCAAACTTCGCCCTGATCAGTGCCGCACACATGGAACCAGCATCATCCAGCGAGCGCGGATCGAGGAAACGCGCAAAGCTGTTGGCACGCTCCAGGTGGAACTGCTTTTCTTGCGCATCAAAATAAGGCATGGTCTTGGCAAAAAACTGCAAGTGACGCTCAGTCATTGCCGTAAATTTTTTGTCACCGGTGACTTCAGCCGCCTTCATCAAGCCAGCGTGCACCACGCCCATTTCATAGACCAGGATGCCAAAGTCACCCTTCGCAGGCTCAAAAATCGCGTCGGCAACCGGTGGTTTGCTGAAATCTGTGATCTCTGCACCCGTACTTTTTTGTATCACGCGGGTAGGCGTGACAGACTCCATATAGGCGCGCACGCGATGCAGGGCTTCAGTAATTTCGGCCACTTCCGGCTTCTGGTATGGCACTGGGTAAGTCCCCTCGCCTACGTCTTTCAGGTCTTTATTGTCACGGTTGCGGTAGCCGCCATCAGCATAGGCCGCCCCACACAACATCAAGGATGCAATTACGGTAGTCAGTAAGCTTTTAGTCATTAAGTTTTTAATAAGGATAGAACTTGATTTCATATGTGCCCGCCTGGAAGATTTGTTGAGATGTCTCGTCTGTGTTTTTATTGAAGCAATTACCTGATGTCGCATTATTTTTATCAATTGGTCAGACCATTCTAAATTGGTCCGTCCAATAATGCAATGTGGACTAGCCGCTTATTACATGATTATGCGATAATTACTGTATGCTGCCCCGCCAGCCAGGACAAGAACCTGCTTGGCCTGCACCGAATTCATTATCAGAAGTATATGATGGAGTGGAGCTTGAATCGAATTACAGCCATGCTGCTTGCAGCTACATCCTTGGCAGGATGCATGCTGGCTGGATGCGCCAGGCCCGGCCACGCTGCGCCTGCGGATAGTGTCTATACGGCAGAAAGCACCTACCAAAAGCTGGCAAGCACCTACCCTTTTATCCAGATCGCCAGCAAGACGCCCCCTGCAACAGTACTAGTGTTACGGGATATCGACTACGTCAATAATCAGGGTAAAGCCTTGCAACTGGATCTGTTCATGCCCGCACAAACCGGCAAGGCAACCTTGCCAGGCGTAGTCCTGGTACACGGTGGCGGCTGGCGCTCAGGCACGCGCGACAACCTCGCCCCCATGGCGATACGCCTGGCAGAGCGCGGCTATATTGCTGCCACCGTCAGCTATCGCTTATCAGGCGAGGCCAGTTACCCGGCAGCCATCCATGATGTCAAAGCGGCGATACGCTGGATGCGCACACATGCAGCTGATTACCAGTTGGACCCCAGGAGCATCGCCGTCGCCGGTGGTTCAGCAGGGGGCCAGATCGCTGCCCTGGTTGGTGTCACCAATGACATACCAAAGTTTGACCCGCAGGCGCAGCTGAGCACTGTCTCCAGCGCCGTGCAAGCCATCATCAATATTGATGGCCTGTCTGACTTTACGTCAGAAGAAGCACGCAAATATGAAGATGACCCAAGGAAAAAACCTTCTTCTGCCGGTGCCTGGTTTGGTGGTACTTATGCAGAACAAACCGGGCTATGGAAAGAGGCATCACCACTGACACATGCTGGTCACCATACGCCCCCTATCCTGTTCATAGGCAGCGCGCAAAAGCGTTTCAGCCTTGGGCGGGAGGAGATGGTGGAAAAGATGAATACACTGGGTATCGCAACACATACAGTGTTGATACCGGATACACCACACAGCTTTTGGTTGTTTGATCCGTGGTTGGAGAGGACTGTGGATGCGATGACGGAATTTTTGGGGAAGGTGTTTGGCGTGTTGCCTTGAACTCGGGATAGCAGGCTTGTGCAATGCATCAACGCGTGGCGTGCAAATCAAAGCCATGCGGTGCAATACATTGCGCCCTACCTTACGGTATCTCTTCAGCGTTTAGCTGGTTGGAATATAGAGTTTTTTCATCTTTGCCCAGGCAAGAAATGCGTCCGGGTCTTTGGGGGTCACCAGCATCTTGCGGCTAAACCAGCCCAGTCTGGTCGCAATCAAAAAACTACGGCCAAGAAATCGATTTTTGAAGTTGTATGCATTCCAAGCTCCAGGGGATACTGAACTTATTTCAGCAATTGATTTGATATTTGCAATATCAAGGTGATGGAATGTCCACAGTCCAAAAAGTACAAAACGTATGCCGTTTGGATCAAGATTCACATCGTAGAGCCAGGAAAACAAGTTGATTGGTTTATTCATTCTCGTATCCAAAATTTATTGACCGCTGCGTAGAGAGTTTGACTTTGACATAGCGCAGAAGCAAATTATCAGATTTGTTCAAATTCCAGATCTGCCTTTACATTTGAGTGCGCGCCTGCTCTTCCAGACCGAGAAGGCGGCTCAATTCGAAACTTAACAAGCCTAGCACCCCAATACCTCCTAATGCTACCAGGATCATTCCTGCCACAAAAAACTCTGCGCCAGATTCGGTTCTTTGCGTCAAGAACAAGGTCATGAGCGGCCTCGACAGCAAATTCAGAATACCTAGCGTAGCGCCAATATACAAAGCAAACACACCTATCATGCGCAGTACGCGCGCAACTCCTTTGACAGGAAATGAGATCAGGGCCTGTGGATTAACAATAACAGTAATCACACGATAAGCGCCAAGCAAGAGCAAGACAATTGGCCCGACATAAGGGATTCCCACACCACCGCCCATGGCAAGAGCAACCCAGCCAGAACTCGTCAGCCCCATAGGGACGATCGCTGCGAGCAGCGCAATTGCATAGGCAATTTTAAGCTTACGTGAGGCGACTAGCTGCATGACAATTACTCCAGATGTGAATTCGAACCGCATGCTAGCATGCCTGCTCTTGTATTAGAATTCATTTCATCAGTAGAGATGTATATGTAAAAATTGATTCAGTGTATGTGGACATCATCGCCATCCCCGTTTTCATCGATGGCATTGGGGCCAAAAGAATACAAGCTATACGGCAGTAAGTTATTGTCTATATTGCGTTTGTACACAAGCGCACTCCCCCATGCATCACGAGGGGGAAACTTCTTGAGCTCCAATACACTGATCCCTTCACTTTCTGTGGGCATCCTGCCATTTTCATCAATCCATGTTTTCAACGCATTATCACAGAGCGCCAGTATTGCATGAGTCCGCGCAAGGTTCGCGGCTTCCAGATCATCGTCAAGTGAGCGCGGCATTAGCCAGGCAATCACCACAAAAATACTTATGGAAGCCATCAGTATAAGGGTATATATTTTATTTTTGCCCTTGTTGACAAGAGTCGTTGAGAAAGTATTCATCTTTTCAACTTAGACTATTACTGCGGATTGAATCTTGCACCTGCAGCTTCTAAAAAACATGATGATGATAGCCAGCAAAGACAAGGGAATGACAAAAATAAAAAAGATAAGATTCAAAAAATCAACATCCCATACTATTGACAAGACGTAGCTAAAAAAATTTCCAATAGCGTCAGTCATCGCCATAAAGCGCACAAGCGAGAGATATATGCCGATCAAAGTGCCCCAGGCTATGGTCGCAAGGGGTATTGCTTGCAAATGCTTTCTCAGTGAAATGGCAAGCAGGATAAATCCAGTCACTGTCACGATTATCAGGAAGATAGGAGTACCTATTATTTCTTTTCCAAAAAGTTGAATGATATCCAGAGGCGATAATACTGAACGCACTTCTTCAGGAAATAATTTCCTCAACAAAATTGCGATGACGACTTCAGAAAATGCATTAGCAATGGCTGTACATATGCATGACAGCAATAACAGTTTCCAGTAAGTGCGGACGGTCTTCATACTTCGCCTAAATTATTGCGGTGTTGGCGTTATTGAACGGTAGCTAAGGTTTTCGCTTATGTCCACAATGAATGATTTTTCCTTGTTGCTGCACGACAAAACTGCTTGAGAAGTTCAAATAAATTTGCATCAAACCATTTTCTCTGTACACGTCCATATGAGCTTCTGCGCCATCGCAGGTGATCATGATATTTTCTCCCGGCTCCAAAGTAAAATCATGCGCCCAAGGTTCGATCTAGACGACCAGATCATCTGCGTCATCATTTGAGACCGTAAATTTAAATGGAGGCTTCTTGTTAAAGAAACTGTTGAAGAAATTTCTCACGTGGAATGAAGCAATAGTAAATCGAGATATTCTACAGTATGAGGAAGCCGTGATTTAGTAGGGTGCGCCGTGCGCACCACCCCGCAAATATTTTACACACCTAAAAAACAACAACCGGTGAGCATGGAGCACTCTACAAAATCTCCGCCTCAAGTCGGTGGTTGCCCATCTGTCACGATGCCCATATCCTGCATTTTCTGCGGTGTGTAACCCGCCTTGACCAAGGACTGGTTCAAGGCCTTGCGCAAGTAGTTGAGGTCGAATTCAGTCTGGGCCAAATTCAGCCCCAGTTCAACTATCTGGCCTGAACGCAAAACAGGTGCGCCAGTGGTTTTATCCCATTGCAGCAGGTTATGGTTTTCATTCGGATCGGCATCGAGGTTATACAACTCCCACTGGGTGTTGGTGGGATTTTGCGGTTCCCAGTAGCGCACCAGTTTCCATGGTTTTTCAAAATAGGATTGTACGTGGTTGGGCTGCACTACCGGGCCGGGCGTGGACAGCGGTTGCTTTTCCGTTGGCTTGCCGGTGGGGCTGGTCAGGCGCTCTGTAATATCGACATACCACTGGTATCTGTCGGGCAGGTAGTTGGTATCCAGCGGCGCGGTGATATTGTCATCAGAAACGAACAGCACTCCACGACGTTCTGTCTCTTGCACTGTGCCACGAATGACGGGTGCCAGGTCTTCACCTGCCAGGGGTTTGACATCGTGGCCCTGTATGAATTTGGCCAGCGCCTGTCTGTCGTTCTTGTCATAGCCAGCCAGACCCAGCAGGGTTGGTACCCAGTCCACATGGGTGGTATGGCATTGCACGGTGCGCATGTTTTTGTCGCCATTCACCAGAGGTGAAGAAATGATAGCGGGGATGTGGGTGGCTTCCTGGTAAGCGCCGCACCATTTTTCTATCTGGCCGCCATGGGCACCGGCCAGCTCGCCATGATCAGAGGTGAAGACCACGATCGTGTTTTGATCGAGGCCGCTTTCATACAGACGCTCCAGTATGGTGCTGACTTCGATATTCACAAGGTACTGCAGGTAGAGATAAAACGCCAGGTAGTTGCGATACCAGTCCTCTGCATTGCTTTGCATCTTGAAGGGATAAGGCGAAGGGACGACGGCATGCTGGCCGCGCAAGGTCGTCAGCGCCAACTGGAACTTGTAGGAATAATCGTACTGGCAATCCGGCTTGCTGGACAAATCACCGCGCCAGTTGGCTGGCAGCCTGACGTCACCCAGCTTGAAACCATCAGGATTCAGCGGTACGCGATAGGTGGCCTTGAATTGATTGGGGGCATTGCCATACACAGGCGGCTGGCTCAGCGTGCCTTTCACCGGTGCGCCATAAGGAGCAATGATGTCGCCCAGCGTCGGCGGTGTTGACGGTGTTTCTACTGCCGGTTGCCATGGAAAAGGATAAGCACCTATATCATGCGGATTGACAAACGACGCCACTGCCAGCCAGGGCCGCAGATTGAAGCTGGCATTGGTTGGATTGTTACTGTTGATCATATTCGCTTCCACACCCACACCCTTGCGGCGCAGGAAGGTAGTGACAAGATCGGTATAAGTCTTGTCGCGATACACGCCCAGGTTGGGTGTGCCAAAACGCTGGTCAGATGGTGTTGAATATTCCCAGTCACTGAATCCCCAGTTTTCCAGGCTGCCATCAGGTGGATTTGATAAATCCCAGCGGCCAAAATAATGCGTCTCATAGCCCGCTGCACGGAACCAGTCGCCCATGGTGGGCACGCCATCTTGCGGCAACCACGGGAAGGCCGGATCAGTATCGACCTTGAACATGCCCTCAGTCTGCGTCACGCCACTGTGCGCGCTATATTGCCCCGTCATGATAGTGGCACGGCCAGGCACACAGGCGATGCTGGAACAGGTATGGTTTTGCAGCGACACGCCATTCTCACGCAGCTTGACGAAGCCGGGAAACTGCTCTGCGTAGGGATTGTCCACCAGACTACCTTCTTCAAAACGTAGAATCTGATACAAAGGGTCTAGCGGGTCATCTGAATAACGCGGCGGATAACGCATCTGGTCAACCATGATGAACAGGATATTTGGCCTGCTTGGCGAGGTGCTGGTATCACTGGTATCGCTGGTCGAATTTGTAGAATTGCTGGCTGTAGGGCTTGCTGTGCTCATGATCATCCTTTTTGCGGTAAGAGGTAGAACATCGAGGTGCATTGCAGCAAGGGCAGATCAGGTTTCCCTTGCATTGAAATTATCTAATTGTTAATTTTAATACTGCTTGTCGAAAAAACAAAGATATAAGTGGAACGTGCACAAAAATTTTCAATTGGCACGAGGCAATAAAAACAGACACCGCCTTTACATGACACGCAGATTTCATTACATAGAAAATGAGTAGTTTGAAAGTAGACGCACGGGTACTAATCCGATACGCTGCACTGAGAATCTGGATTGTTTACATTTTAAAAACTCACTGCAACACGAACCGAGGCAGCATGATAGAAAAGCTGGAAATAAACCATCTCATAACTCTCGATGCCTTATACAAGTTTGAAAACCTGTCGGCAGCGGCGGAATGGTGCCTCTGAGTTGATGATGCAACATCGCATCACCAGAAGCAAATCAACAAGAAATTCTTAAGCACAAACAAATTTCCTTCCCTGATATAACTTTCTTATTGGTCTGTGGCCATCGCAGAATCGTTGGATAGAACTAAGGATGTTGTAGAAATTAATCCCGCTCAAGGATGTCAAGCAGTGGTATTCTTGACATGAATATGAAGTCTTATTGATACGATCTTTGTTGACGGAGGAGCAATGCAAATTGATTCTGCAATTCGAAATCGGCAACTTCTGTCATTTACCTATGATGGCTTTGCCCGCGTTGTTGAGCCTCATACCAATGGAATTGATAACAAAGATCATAAAGCATTGCGAGCATTTCAAGTTCAAGGTGGAAGTGAATCTGGCGAATACGTAGGATGGAAACTTTTTCATGTAAGTGAAATGCACCAAATTACCGTGCTAAGCAAAAATTTCTCCGGCCCCCGGCCCAAATATCATCGCGGTGATAAAGCGTTTTCCTCGATAACTGCAGATTATGATTAGATTCGTCCTGAGCCGAACTAGCAACGTAGTGAGTTAAATTCTACAGACAATTGAATGAAAGTGATTTCAGATGGGAATCGTCCAAGTAACGGCAAAAAAAGATTTTATTGAGTCACTGACTTCTGCTCGTCCTATAGCAGCTTTGGCTGAACTTATTTGGAATGGATTCGACGCTAAATCGAACAAAGTGGAAGTTTTTCTTGATATCAACGAAATGGATGGTCTTGAAGCAGTACGTGTCCGTGATTACGGTCAGGGCATTGTATATAAAGATGTAGATAAACTGTTTGGAAGTCTTGGTGACTCTTGGAAAAAGGCTGCTGTTCGCTTGGATGGCAGATCCTTACATGGGAAGAACGGCAAAGGGCGATTTAAAGCGTTCGCTCTCGGTAGTCAGGTTGAATGGGCCACAACTTATAGAGTGAATGGTAAATCACATACATACAAAATTGTTGGTAAATCCACTTCACTCGATAATTTTGATATCGGAGGTCTTGCGGAAGTTGAATCTGGAGTTAGTGGAACTGAAGTCACTATACATAATGTGCACAGTGATTTTCGTTCTCTAAAGGACGAATCTGCACAAATGAGCCTGGCAAAAATATTTGCCGTCTTTCTGACTGAGTATCCAGAAGCTAGTATTGAATACGATGGGAAAAATGTTGATCCTGGCGCAGTTCAGAGTCATCGTGAAGAATACGAACTTGGCGATATTGTGCTTAAAGGTGAACGTAAAGTTGCTGTCTCAGTTGTTATTATCGAATGGAGCATTCCAACGGAACGAATTGTTCACTTATGTGACTCCACTGGTATCTCATTATATGAAACTCCTGCCGGTCAGCAAATCCGCGCACCCGGTTTTCATTTTACAGCCTATATAAAGTCAGACCATTTTCGCGAACTGGATAAGACAGGACTACTTGCTTTAGCGGATTTACATGATGACGTTCAAACGATCATTCGTGCTGCAAAAAGCAAGATGAAAGAACATTTCCGCAGGCGGTTAGCATCGCAACACAGTCAGATTGTAGAGAAGTGGAAGCAAGAGCAAATTTATCCTTACGAAGATAGTCAGAATATTAGCCCTGTTGAGTATGCAGAACGTCAGGTATTTGATATCTTGGCAGTAAATGTCCAGAGCTATTTACCGTCTTTTGAAGATTCAGATATTAAACAAAAGAAATTTACATTCTTTTTGCTTGCCCAGGCAATCCGGCAAAATCCAGATTCCGTACAGTTTATTATTGGTGAAGTATTAGGACTAAGAAAAGAAGCGCAAGATGACTTAGCATTGCTTCTTGAAAAAACTCCACTTTCTTCAATTATTAGTTCCGCAAAAGTTGTTGCGAATCGACTAGATATGTTAAATGGACTTGAGGCACTTATTTTTGATAAAGAAAGTAAGAAGAAGTTATTAGAAAGAGACCAGTTACATAAAATTCTAGAAACTGAGTCTTGGCTGTTTCACGAAGAATTTGCTCTGGCAGGTAGTGAGCAGCGCTTAGAAGAAGTGTTACGTAAGCATTTATCTGCACTAGGCCCTCGTGAAGATGATACAAAAATCGTCGATATTGGAGACGGAAAAACGGGGCGCGTAGATTTGATGTTGCAAAAAGTCGTTCAACCGAGAACGGGCCACTATGATTATTTGGTCGTTGAACTGAAACGCCCCTCCCAAAAGATCAATGCTGACGTATTAACGCAAATAAAAAAATATGCATTTGCAGTTGCTAGCGACGAAAGATTTGCCGGAGTGCCTGCGACATGGACTTTTATTGCCATATCAAATGAACTTGATTCGTACGCAAAAAAGGAAGCAAATCAACGCCAGCGGCCAAGAGGCCAAGTGCATGATGATTCTGATTTGAATCTCACGGTTTGGGTGAAGGAGTGGGCTGAAGTTATTAACGATGCTCGTTCTCGATTACGATTTGTAAATGAGCAATTGTCGTATGAAGCAGATCGTGACAGCGCTAAAGCATATTTGCAGCGAGCCCATGCTAAATTTATTCCGGAGTTCATAGAGGATGCGCCTACAGATGACACGAGCGAAGAATAATCTGTATATTGGTTGACGTGCTGTGTGATAATTATTTTACGTTATTGGTTAGGTTATGTCTGCGAAAAAAATTGACACTGCTTTATTCAAAGCTGTATTCAAGTTGTTTTCATCCAAGCCTTGGCTTGAGCAACGGGACGAGCAAGTCTTTGAGTTATTGAATGACTGTGAAACCGAGCGTCAGCAGACATTGATTTTAGATTTGTTGCAACGGTTTAAGATTTCGACCAGCTCAGATTTGAGCGAGAGTGCGAGATTGATTATGGAGAAAGTTACTGTTGACTGGCAGCTTCCACCAGAATCAACAATAATTGTGGCTGTTGCAGATAAGAATGAATCCGATGGGTCTCATTTTTTGTTAAAGGCGTTGGCTCAAAAATTTTCACGAAATGCCGGGTGGGGCGCCGCAAATTTTTGTGGCCACATTACAGGCGTTGCAGATTTGACGGAGAACTTCGTCAATGTTGTCCTAATCGATGATTTCATTGGAAGCGGGAAAAAGATTGCCAAGAAAATGAAATGGGTTCGGAGTACTCTAGGTGAAATTACTAACGTCAAAAAAATCTATGTCTGCAGTATGGCTGGCATGGAACTCGCTAAAACTCTCTTAGACGGCTTGGATGCTGATTATTTTTCGACAATATGGCTTTCCAAAGGCATAACCGATTTCTATGTTGGTGATCAATTGCTTGCAGCGATGGAGGATATGA
This sequence comes from Pseudomonadota bacterium, assembly GCA_040390835.1. GTDB lineage: Bacteria > Pseudomonadota > Gammaproteobacteria > Burkholderiales > Burkholderiaceae_D > Undibacterium. The sequence goes on along the minus strand of JAZJXP010000033.1, from coordinate 80,162 downwards.
AGATGCTTGAGAGTACGTTGACGGAACTGAATCCGGATTACAGCTTTGGTTATAAGAAGTGCCAAGCTCTTTATTACCATGAGCCATATAACGTTTCAAATAATGTATTTCCGTTGTTTTGGTGGGAAAAATCTGAGCGGAGAAAGTTTAGAAAAGTCTTACTTAGTCGAGGTGCGGCATGAGCGAGCAAGGGGCGTGCTGGGATATCTCCGATAGGGAAATACTTCTTATATTGTTTGAATCAAGCCAAGCGGTTGACGTTTATTCGTTCTATGAAAAATACAATCTTCTGCCAACGAAAATACTGACATCAATCCGAAAACTTCAGGAAATCGGTGTTCTGGTATTTAATCCAGAAAGCTTGCTGGTATCCCTGACGGAAGAAGGACGTATTTGGATCGTTGCGAATCGTCGAGAGATCTTCCTGAGAAAGATCGATTTATCTTGGAAAGCACCTCCTTCGAGTTATTTGCGGACGAAGATAAAGGAATTTGAACCATACATTCCCAGGCGGCGCTATATTTCTAAAGATTTTTTCAACTCACTAGTCCCTAAGATGTAAAAATTGTATTAACATCTAATTAGGAGCGTGCGGCAGACTAGTACGTTGAGGTGAATTCGCCTCGTTGATTAAAGCCTGCGTTAGCCCTTGACTCCCTGACGGGATTCCGTGTAACGCTAAAGCGTCACACGAAAACGTCAGGGCCCAAGGGCCCCGCATTTTCGGAGTTAAATGAAGGAATGGTAGTCTCCGCACCTCCGCCTAATTTCTTTTCTTATGCTTGATCTTGATAGTGAAATAAAACGCTGGACTGCAAAGCTTAGTGCGCGCATTAGAAACCCGTCAAGTTTGGCGGCTGCAACTAAGTATGTCACAGATTTTGTTTCGCGCAATCTCCCTCCAATCTTTGACTTTGAGCATCTCTCTGCATTAGTCGGTGTAGAGCGTTCGGTTTTGGCACAAATTCTTGATTGCCCTGAACATTACTACAATGAGTTCAGCATACCTAAAAATTCGGGCGGGAGTCGTACAATTCTTTCTCCACAACCCTCGTTGAAGATAATTCAAGATTGGATAAAATCGAATATTCTGGACTTTATTCCTATTAGCCCTGCAGCACACGGATTTGTTAAACAGCGCTCTGTCGTTACTTTTGCTAAAGAGCATGCTGGAAAATCGTCTTTATTGCATCTTGATATTAAGAACTTTTTCCCATCAATTAAGCTCCAGAGCATCTATGGGATTTTTCGTAATATCGGTTATCCTCCTAATGTAAGCTTTTACCTTACCAAGATATGCACTTATGAGGGGGCTTTGCCGCAAGGTGCTCCTACGAGTCCAAGCTTAAGTAATATTTTCTCACTTTCCATGGACAAGCGGCTTTTGGGCTTAGCATCTGCAAATCATATTGTCTTTTCGCGATATGCAGATAATCTTGTTTTATCGGGAGACTATGTAGCCTTCTCGCTTGTGAAAACTATAGAAGATATTCTGGCGGAGTATGGACTTCTACTGAACCATAAAAAAACTTACTTAAGCACACGACGGGGAAAGCGCGTGATAGTTGGTGTATCAGTGACGGACAAAGAGATCAAACTGCCTAGAAATAAGAAGCGTGAAATCCGTCAGGAAATATATTTTTTACTAAAAAATGGTTTCTTTGTTCACACGGAAAAAATTGGGAAGCGTGACCCGTTGTATATGGAACGCTTATACGGGCGTTTACAGTTTTGGAGGCATTTGGAGCCTCAGAATGAATTTGTCTTGAGGTCGTTGGACGCGCTTAGAGAATTTCAGAATTCTCCGATATGGCAGAGTAATTCTTAATCTGTTTTTCAAGTCGGCCATCATACTTCGGTGAAAGCGGCCATCACATTTTCCATCACACCTGCCATTGACTGAAGTTGTCAACACCCTTGAAACCCGCGTAGAATGTGGGGATCGCGGGTGTAGTTTAATGGCAGAACGGCAGCTTCCCAAGCTTCATACGAGGGTTCGATTCCCTTCACCCGCTCCAGAGAAAACAGCTATCTTGCTTTAGCGCATTCAGCTAATGCACAGTTAATACGACATGATTTTAAATGCATTCTCATCGATCGATGTAAGACGTTCATCGATTTAGTTGTGAATTGATCCATCGTTCAAGTGACAAAGTCCAAAATTATTATTTTATTTTGATTTTCAAGTTTCAAATTATAAAAGTAACGCGAAATCGATACGTAATTAGCCCGCTCATTCTGCGCATCACCGAAAATACATTTATAAAATATTTCGTCACCAAAGCGTCACAATTGTTATCTATGCATTTTCTATTTTCTTGGGTTCGGTAATAGAATGCGCCGCAAGATTTGCTCCAATAGCAGCAATACCAAAGGAAATGCAATCTTTCACATAAATGAGAGATTGCTTAAATATTAGAAAAAATGTCGAATATGACTCGGGGAAAAGAGCTTGCTTCTCGCTAACATTTTTCGCGAAATACTCGAAACTGTTAAACATAAGCGAAGCTGCTACTACAAGTAATAAACCAAACGTGAACCTTACATGTCTTCCCGTCCCACCATGGGACACGTAGAGGTACCCTAGTATTACACAGCACTCTAGTAATAAAATTAAGGCTGACCAAAAAGGCCATTAAGAATCAAATCAAGCTTGGATGGCCACAAAATCGGAAGCACTGCAGTACCAATTACCACGATGTAACAAAATAATCCTTTTAGTGCATCAGTAAAAGTTTTGTTCATAAAATTCCAATTTTTTGAACATCATTTTTTTCAAAAAAATGATTTCTGCCTTCATGCAAAAATTACGAAGCGGGATAAAACAATCCTAAGCATACTGGCTATCTATTCTATATTCTGGAATACAGATACCTCTGGAATGAAAAACTCCTCTTCTCCCATGTATATACGATGCAATTTTTATACATTACGCACAATATTGTAAGCAATGCTCAATAGTCTTATAGTTGCACAATCTATCTTAAAATTTATCACTTATATCGACATAATTTCAAACGTGAAATTATTATTGCATGCCAAAAATCAGCAAAGCAAGGAACTTATAATGGACTCTTCACATATATGAAATCATACATGCACTACGCTCGCATAATACTAATCATACTTATAGAAAGCAGTGTGGGTATTACTGCCCAAGCCAGCGAACCCGTCAATGGCAGTTTCACCGCCAGCAAGTCCTGTGAGTTGTATTCATCTTTCAACAAGCAAAGCAACCCCGGTGCCGTGCATACAGTGGTGGGTAAGAGCTATGCGGTGAAAGAGATCAACAAGCCGGGCGACTATGGCTGGTTGCGGGTGGATGTGGATGGGGCAAACCCCAATTTGCGCTGGGTGGCGCGGGATTGTGGTACGGCGCAGCTGGACCAGGTGCCACAAGAGAATGCACCAGCGGGCCGTGCCAAGGCGAACAGGGAAGCGGATCGCCAGACCATGTGCAGCACACCAAATCAGGAAGACAGTTATGTGCTGGCCATCACCTGGCAGCCTGGCTTTTGCGAGCATTTTGCCTATCGTGGCAAGAAGCCGGAATGCGACGCCATCAACAGCGGCAAGCTGAAGATCAATAACCTGACTCTGCATGGTCTGTGGCCGAATAAAAAAGAATGCGGCATCAATTATGGCAGTTGCTCGACCGAGCCTATGAAGTTGTCAGCAGACACGGTCAAGCGTATCGCCAAATGGATGCCGAATTTCCAGTTTGAAAACAAGTTTGGTGAATACGAATGGAGCAAGCACGGCACCTGCCAGGCGCGTGATGCGGATACCTATTTCAAAACTGCGGCTGCTGCTGTGGAAGAAGTGAATAATTCTGCGGTTGGCAAGTTCATCCTGGAACATGCGGGCAAGTCATTTTCAGTCAAAGACTTCTTTGAGATGGTCAAGAAACAGGAAGGTGAGAAAATCGCGCAAAATTTCATGCTCAGTTGCGCTGATGGCAAATACCTGCAAGAGATACGCCTGAAGCTGCCGACGAATTTTGAAACGGGTAAGGGCCTGGCTAAACTGGTTGGCGACGCGGAAGGTTTTAATCGTCAGGTGGACAGGTGTGATAATGAGATTGTTGTTGAGACGAGCGGGCGCGGCCGGTAGGCGTTTTGCAGGGTACGCGCAGCGCACTCTGCAATGACATGGATTGACATAGGTTTACATAGAGGCCGATCCGGCTTCGTTTGAAATTGCATGCAGCGCATTGCAAGGCGCCCTGCGTCACGGCAATGTTAGCTATAGGGATATGCATCAACCCTGCCCTGCAAGGAGCGTCTTGCGCACCGTATGAGTATCAAAAGAATGCTGGCCTGCATATTGCAATCTTTGACTCATGCCATTACTTGATTACTAAAAAATTTATCATGTTCATCGTCGAACTCACCTACATCCAGCCTCTTACTATCGTAGATAACTTTGTCAGCGAACATCGTGCATTTCTTGAGCGGCATTATGCGACAGGGCAGTTTTTGCTATCGGGGCGCAAGGAACCGCGCACGGGTGGATTTATTCTGGCGAATGCGGCTAGCAGGGATGCATTGGAAGTGATACTGCAAGAAGATCCGTTCCAGCGTGAAGGGATCGCGCAGTACAAGGTGACAGAATTTTTGCCATCCATGGCAGCACCAGACCTGGCGAGCATGCTGGTGAATTGAACGCATTGCGGGCAAGCGCAGAGGGGCTCATTCCACCTGCGCTTTGCCGCATCAATACTTGCTATTTACTGAGCACAGCCACTGCCTTGTCCAGCACCACATCACGCCCTGCGCGTATGTCAGCAACCGTTGGAGCGACTTCTATATCAGGTGCGATACCTTTGCCGACGAATTCGCGGCCATCAGGGAAACTGTCGTGCTTGACACAGATGCGGGCGCTGCCACCGCCGGGGAGTTTAAAGGACATAGGCATGCCCGTACTGCCAGCAGTGGCGCTGCCTATGACGGTGCCACGCTGCAGAGTGATATAAGACAGTAAAAAATCTTCTGCTGCTGAAAAGCTTTTTGCACCAGCCAGTACGACTACAGGGCCGGTGTAGACCTCCTTGCGTACTCTGACATAAGGTTTGGAAATACCTGCCCTGAGGGTGTCAAGCAGGATGAGGTCACCTTGAGCACGCATGAGATTACTCTCTTGTCTTTCTGTGCTATAGGCGTAAGGCACGGGCTTATTGCTTAAAAAACTCAGGACTGCCGCACCTTGCACGCTGGAACCACCGCCATTAGCGCGTATATCAAGTATCAGACCTTTGGCCTTCATAATGCTGGGCATGACAGATTCAAGTTTCTTGACACCGGCATCATTTTCAAAATGATCGAGGGCGAGATAGGCTATATCACCGGGCAGCATTTTGAAATCAAAGGGAGGGTCGCCTGCCACGTCGCGGTCTTGACCACGGTTGACTACCTCTACTCTTTCTTTGCCAGCAGCATCGCGCAAGCCAAGGCGTATGCTCTTGCTCTTATCACCGCTTAACAAGGCATAACTGTACATGCGCACGGCTTTGTCTTGTGGTGTACTGCTGCTGGCATAGGGTGCGACCTTGCTGCTTGCATATTCGTGCACGGGCTGGCCGTCTATGTTGATAATTTCATCGCCGCGCTGGATTTTTTGTGCAAGTTGCTGGTTGAGTACCTTGGTCACCAGCACGCTCTTGCCGACCAGGGCAGTTGCCAGCGCGGGACGGGAATAAAATTGCTCGCTCAGTTCGTCCGGCGCATAGATATTGGTGTGTCCATCCTGCAGCTGTGGTGCAAGTTGCATCATGATCTGGTAATACTCACGGGTGCTCTTGGTTTGCATGACCTTGTCGAGATATTCCAGATAGAGCTTGTCCCAGTCCAGATCGGGGACATTGTGAAAATTCACAAAGCTGCGTTTGACCTCTGACCAGAACATGGAGAGGCCGGCGATTTTTTCTGCAGTACTGATTTCTTCTTTGTAGGGAGTAGCGAGAACAGAAGCACGCCCCATTTTTGCGGGCAGCTCTAGCAGCTTGAGATAGGCTTTAAAGCGCGGCTCATCCTGTACAGAGGTAAAGGCGGGAGTAGCCAGATAGTTCTTTAAGGAAGGAATCAAAGCCCAGGTCTGGCTGGTTTCCAGGAAATTAAAAAACGCTTCCTTGTTACCCAGGCGTAGTTCCACCATGGCTGCATCAAACATGTAATCGAAACGGCGACCTCTGAAGCGGAAGGCATCGGAGGCCAAATTGAGTGACTCATTACTGTCTATCGCCGCCAATGCAAGTTTAAGTTTAGCGAGAGCTGCCTGGAGATCTTCTTTACTGGCATCCGGTTTAGATAAACTGCCTGCTTCGCTCCTGAGTTGCTGGATACCATTCAATGCCTGCGTCACGGCTTGCGCTGATTCGCTGACCTTGGTTTTGATGTCGATTGGCTTGGCTGCGGTATCCGCAGCACTGGAGAGTTTAAAGGCCAACAGCAGGGGAAATGCAGCCAGCAGGCGGAAAGTCAAAGCAGAAGCAGAATTTTTCACAAAGAACATCACTTTCACTGAGGTGAGATCAAATTTCCAGAATAGAAATCCCCAGCAATTATAAATTGTCCACATGAAATAATAATAAAATTTCTAGCCAGGTTTATCAGAAATACCCATTGTCATGAATGATAAAAAAGGGGCTGACCCGGGTTTCCATTCCTGATGCAGGACAACAGAGATATAACAAACGCTGATAGCATAATGAACACAAATCCCGTCGCTAACGTTATCATATGGAAATGGGCAGCGACGGTGCTATCGGCACTACCCCTTAAAGACAAGATCATCACTTAACCAGACGGGAAGTTCATGGGATTCTTCGATTTATTCAAATCCAGGCCATCGACGCACAAGTTTGCCCAGATCGTCATCAAGTATGCACGCAGTCAGGGTATTGCCCAGACCATGCATTTTGATGAGGCTGAATTCCGCCTGGTAGTAGGTGAAAATGGTTCGCACATCCTCAACCTGCACAATGCCTATCGTGACTATTGTGCTGCAGCCAAAAGCCAGCGTGACCATGTACTGTTGAAATACACGGCTGGCTTGCAGGTGAATGGCATCCCGGACGATTTTGCCAGTGCCAGCAAACACCTGATGCCCAGTCTCAAGCCTCGCGGCCAGGGTGAATACCTGCGCCTGACCTCGCTGATGCAGGACCAGCCCATGTCCTATCAACAGGCTGCCCTGCCCTTTGGTGAAGATGCCATGCTGATGCTGGCCTATGATACTGAGCATTCCATGGCGCTGGTCAACCAGAGTAATTATGAAACCTGGAATATCAGCCTTGAAAATGCCTTGAAAGTGGCGCTGGACAATTTGCGTGACCGCACCGATGACAAGTTTGTCAATCTGGGTGATGGTGTTATCGCCGGGGTATGGGAAGATGCCTATGATTCTTCACGCATCCTGCTGCCTGACCTGATCTATCGTGCCGGTTGCGGCAGTGACCCGGTGCTGATGGTACCAACCCGTGGCCGGCTCTTGTTATGCACAGCCAATTCCAGCACCTCACAATTAAAAATGCTGGAACATGCGCAAGCCTGCATGGAGCAGGAAGGGCGTGTGGTTTCTGCCGGCATGTACAAGCTCAGGGATGGCAAGATCGTCAGCTATACCCCGGATAATGCCGATGTACTCGATCGGCTGAAAAACTTGCAAACTACCCAGAGGGCAGAAGACTATAGCTCACAAAAAGAATTGCTGGAGGCTCTGCATGACAAAACCGGGGAAGACATTTTTGTCGCCAGCTATACCGTGCTCAAAAATAACGATACCGACAAGCTGACCTCACTCTCGACCTGGACCCAGGGCGTGGTATCGCTATTACCCAAAACCGATCTGGTCGCGATGGTCATTCCCGGCGCACAGGAAGGTGAATACACCAGCAAAATCCTGAGTTGGGATGATCTGTGTAGCACTGCCAGTGAACTCATGCAAAGTGCAGAAGGTTATCCCGAACGCTACCTGGTAAAGGAATTTCCGGCGCAAGACAAGCTGGATGCGGCGGCGGAATCGACTTTGTAAGGCTAAGTGCACGTGCCGTATGGCTTGAATTGATTTGTCGGACGCGACGTGCGCACCGATTGATTTTATCCAACGTCATAAACGGTGTGCATGGCGCACCCTATTCTGCGCAATTTTTCCGCTCTTAATATTTCATTTTTGCTTAAGCTTCACTATGAAAATGTATATCCTCGTCAAAGACGATGTGCCACTTGGTTTTGCGATGGTGGCTGTGGCGCATGCTTCTTTAGCAGGCTATCTGCGCTTTCAGGAGACTCCTGAGGTTAAAGCCTGGCTGGCCGGGCCATTTTTTAAAGCGGTATGCCGTGTCAATACCAAGGAATTTGAAAATGCAAAACAGGTTGAAGATCATGTGGTGCTGACTGAGTCAGCACTTGACAACCGTGAAGTTGCCATCGTTTTTAAACCGCGTGAAGAATGGCCAAAGATGTTCAAGTTTTTGAAGTTGTATCGTGATGTGCCAGTGGAAAGCCTTATAAATCACGACAATTTGTAGGGTGCGCACGGCGCCCCCTACTGATTCACGGCTTGAACCACAATTCTGGTCGGCTCAAAGGCATTTTTTCCGCACTCAGCAAGGGATTACGCAAGTTGATGATGGTGCGGGATTTGAGATTCGCGTTTTTGATGGAGGCTTGCTGATAGCGCTGGAATATCTTTTCAAAGCTGCCGTTTTTAATCATTTCTTCGAGGCCGTTTTGTATGTCTTCGGCCATTTTTGGTTCTCGCGGGCTGACAAAGAAATACAGGGCTGAGGGGTAATATAAGGCAATATGTTTGTCGATCACCAACTGCTGACCAGGGCGGCCATCCAGTTCAAGCTGCACTTCAAATACAGAACGCGGGAAATAATCAAAGCGCCCTGCTTTGAGCATATTGAACAGGGGTTCATACGACGCCGAAGGTTTTACCGGCAGGCCATTGCTTTTCAGTATGGCGACGTCCGGCCAATCCAGCTCTTGCCCGGCACTGAAGGCGGCCAGGTCCTTGAGGTTCTTCACGTCCTTGAAGATATTTGCATTCGCCGCGGTCAGCAAGGCGATGCGCCAACCTATCAGGCCCTTGTCTATGGGGATGCGGATGGGGATGAGCTGAGCCTCCCTTTCATCGGTACTCATGGTCCAGAGAATATCGACATTTCCCTTTGCAGAGCTCAGTTCATAGATGCCGCGTGCCTGCTGCATGGGCGCTTCGCTGGCTTGCAACTGGTAAGGCTGGTCGCTGGTTTTGATCGCCAGTTTTAAAATTTCCAGAATATAGTCACTATGCGGGTCAAGTTGTGCGGACAGACGCGGGTAGCGTATGAGCTTACCTGAGTTGTTGACTGCGCTACTGGTTGCAGCACTGACGGCATCGCTGCCATGCGCCTGGCACAGGCAGCCAAAAATCATCCATAACAATGTCAGCAGTCTAAGCAGTTTCATCTGGTCGGATTTTGTGTGGATTTCGTGGCTAGCAAGCCTTATTGTCAGCATTGCTGATGCGCAGTTTTAGTGTAATGCGGGCGCGCATATCCGTGTCAAGAATCAGTAACTTATTCCTTTATATTGGTAAGAAGCAGACAGAATTTAAAGATTTCCAAACAGGCTCATCTTGCCACTAGCTTGAAAGCTCGCTTTTTATCCTCTTATTTTGCCATTCATTACCTGCTTTTCACACTTTGTCAGATCGCAGATGTAATATTTTTATCATCTGTTTATAGTGCCATCCAGTCATCCACCAGCTCGCTTTACCGGGCGTGGCCGACACTAACTATACTCACAACACAGTCAACGGGAAGATTTATGACCACAGCAGAAATCAAAGCCAGCTTCAGCAAGCCTGTCTGGCATCAAAAGCTGTTGCAATACACCATCGTCAAATTTTTGCTGGCCGTGCTCATCGTCGGCATTGTGCAATTTGTCTCGCGCAAGGCGATGTCGCATTTCCTGGCAGGGCCAGACTGGATGGTGTTTCGTAATATGGCGGGCATGACGCTGGGCTTGCTGAGTTATGCATTTTATGTGCGCCTCATAGAAAAACGCGCTGTCACCGAACTGGCATTATTTTCGGCATGGAAAGAATGGCTGCTTGGTCTGGTGCTGGGTGCCACGTTGTTTGTGGTGGTGCTGGGCATCTTGTCCTTGCTGGGTGTGTTTCATGTTGATGGCTATAATGACCCGCGGCTAATGCTCAAATATCTCCCCGTCTTTGTGGTGGTGGCAGTAATGGAAGAATTATTTTTCCGTGCCATCATATTTCGCATGATGGAAGAATCGCTGGGCAGTGTCGTCGCTATCCTGATATCCGCACTGGCCTTTGGTTTTGCCCATGCGTCCAACCCTGGCGCAACCGTCTTCAGTTCGATTGCCATTGCGCTGGAAGCGGGTATTGCCTTTGGCGCAGCCTATATGCTGACGCGTCGTTTAGCACTGTGCATTGCCATGCATTTTTCCTGGAATTTTACCCAGGGCGCAGTGTTTTCTGTCGCAGTATCTGGCACGGACAGCAAGGGCTGGTTGCAAACTCATATGACGGGTTCTGATTGGCTCAGCGGTGGTGCCTTTGGTGCAGAAGCCTCGGTGCTGGCAGTCTTGCTGGCGACGCTGATGGGCGTGGTGTTCTTGCACCTGGCGTGGAAGAAGGGTGAATTCAAATCAGGATTCTGGGAAAAACCACATCAGGTCGCGGTGGCATGAGGTCTGGTCAGTAAGTAGTTTTGCATCTGTGTCATTTCATCATGCAGCCAGTTGACGAAATTATCGACTTTGACTGCTCTGCTGCTGGCAGTGACGATGCGGTAGCAATAGCGTGAACTGAGTTGCGCAGTCGGCAGGGTGTGCAGGCGGCCTTGTTGGATATCTTCACAGGCAATGGCGACAGGCAGCAAGGCCACGCCCTGGGCCGCGACGGCGGCCTGTACCAGCAAACCGGCGTGACTATAATTTTGTGCAAAGTCATGTGGCTGCTTCAGCAGCTCGCGACTTTTCAGCAGGCGTATCCAGTTTTCTGGTGTGCCTTCATACAATAGCGGGTAGCGTAACAAACGTTTCAAGTCAGGTTCCTGACGTGCGCGCTTGTCCTTGTCGGTCAGCATGGCGGGACTATACGCTAGCAATAATTGTTCGCGCCACAGTAAGCTTGTTTCATCCTCTTCGACAAACAGTTGATGGCGGATGGCAATATCACATTGCCCCTGGCCAGGGTCAACCACGGCGTCATTGGAATCGATACGGATATCAATATCAGGATGCAATTGCGTATAACGATGCAAGCGCGGTACCAGCCATTTCATGGCGAAGGAATGGGTGCAAGAGATGCGCAAACTATCGTTGGCGCTGTCCTCACGCAGGGCAGCAACCTTGATATGCAAGTCGCGCAGTAGCTGGCTGACTGTGCTGGCAAATTCCGTCCCTTTTTCTGACATGCTCAAATGCCGTGCATGACGTGCGAACAGGGCAAAGCCCAGTTGCTGCTCCAACTGCTTGATGTTCTGGCTGACAGCTGCCGGGGTCTTGTGGAGTTCATGCGCTGCCAGCTTGAAACTGCACCAGCGCGCCGCACATTCAAAGTCCACCAACAAGGATAGATTACGTAAAGGTTCTTGCATATTGAGATAGTTTTACTTAGCCATGACATCAATATTAATCGTTTGTAGCCATTCCTGGTAAAGAGCATGATCCTTCTTAACACATATGAGAGGGTCATCCCATGCATAAGAATATCTTGATTATAGGCGGCACCCGTTTTTTTGGGAAATACCTGGTCAGACGTCTGCTGGCAAAAGGCCATAGCGTCACTATCGCCACCCGTGGCCAGACAGCGGATGACTTTGGCGACACCGTGCAACGCCTGCAAGTAAACAGGCGCGACGAGGCTGCCATGTACGCCGTGTTTGCCGATGCCAGCTACGACCTGGTGTATGACCAGATGTGTTACAGCCCACTGGATGCAGCAATTGCGCTAAACGTGTTTGCCAGCAAGGTCGGTCGTTATGTGATGTCATCCACCATAGAAACCTATCGCCATTTGATCAGTAATATCAAACGACCATTGCGTGAAGACGACCTGGACCTGAACCAGATCAGCATCAACTGGCAATATCCCTGGCACGACCCGGCGCTGGCAGACACCAGCTATGCTGCAGGTAAATTGCAGGCAGAAGCTGTGTTAGTACAGGATGGCCGTTTACCGGTTGCCAGCTTGCGCATTGCCCACGTGCTGGCAGCACAGGATGACTTTACCGGCAGGCTGGCCAGTTATATACGCACGGTACAACTAGGTCAGCCCTTACATCATCTCGCAGGCGCGGGGCGCACTTCATTCTTGAATGTAGAGGCGATTGTCGATGCCATGTTGTGGGCCGGAGAGGCAGATTTTATGGGGCCGGTGAATCTGGCTTGTGAAGGCAGTTTATCAGCACCGCAATTACATGAACGTATCGCCCGTTTGCTGGGTAAACCCGCGTTGATGCACATCGCCGACAATCAAGAAAAAGAAAACAGCCCCTTTGATTACGCCCATGACTATGTGATGGACACAGCACGTGCGCGCAGTCTGGGATATGAATTTTCTGCGACTGATGATTGGCTGGATAAATTGATACTGGACTTGCATGCCCATCTGCAAACTGTAGAAGCGGAGGCACAACATGCCTGATCTGGGCTCATTACTGAGTTTCATCCTGGCGGCCAGCCTGGTCATCATCATACCTGGCCCGGCGACCTTGCTAGTGGCCGGGTATGCGAAGCTATCTGCCAAACGTGCTGCAGCCGCCGTTGCGGGCATCATTTGCGGCGATGTCTTGCTGATTGCGCTATCGGCAGCAGGTTTTGCTGTACTCATGCAAAACCTGCCCTGGCTATTGCCCGCAATGCGCCTGCTGGGGGCGGCGTATTTGCTGTACCTGGGCTGTATGCTCTGGCATGGCAGCACCATGCAAAATCAGGAGCAGCAGGAAGCTACCATGTCACAGCAATCGGGCTTTGCACGCGGATTATTGATCACGCTCAGCAATCCCAAACCTGTGCTGTTTTTTTCCACTTTCTTCCCTTTGTTCATTCCAGGTGGGCATGGCAATACTGTGCAAAGTTTCGTCGCGTTGGGCATGGTATTTGAAATGCTCAACCTGCTGTATTTTGTATTCTTGTGCAGCTTGCTGAAATGGACGACCAGGCTGCTGGCGCAGCGTCGGTTTGCCTGGCTGTCCGATGGTGGCGTGCAAAAATTCTGTGCCTGTGGATTGATATTGTGCAGTGTGGGAATGCTCTGCTATCAATGAAATAAAAAGATCGCACAAAAGCGCTATCCTGATTTTTTCTTATAGAATGCTGGCATATTCAATAACTCCCTGTCGGCATCCATGCGAACCTCTCCGATTTCCACAACGGTAGCAATAGTCTTCAGCCTGCTGTACAACTTGCCAGTCACTGCCGCAGAAACAGACAAGTTGCCTGCGCAAATGCAACTGACCCGCATTGCTGCAGACAAATGGCGCGCAGACTATAGCTTCAGCGAAGCGATATCCAAATTCACCATGCCTGCCGCTGGCGACTACCGCAGCACTGCCTGGAAGCCGCTGACAACCGGTGTACGCTATCAGGCAGAACAATCTCCCCAGCCTGATCAGCAGATGGATAGCTATATCCTTGCGCAGCCTGTGCGCCAGCTCAGCTTTGAAATCACTGCCTATAATGGCTTTATGCCAAAAAACTATGCCCCAAATAACCGTTTCAGCGATGGTGGCGCGGGTATCTATATGGGATTTTTTGATGGTGATGTTCAGGAAGCTAGCAAGACCAGGGGCATGAATTTGGCCGTCAGCTATCGGGGACTGCCTGGTGAGACCATCATTCCCACACCTGCGTTTGCTGATGCAGAGCGCAGCTTGCGTGCCTATGCTTATTTCGGGCCACAAAAACCCGTCCTCGCTGGCACGGCCAAACTGGTCCTGGATCCGGCCACGCCTGAATGGCTTGCCAAACTTATCCTTGATACTACCAGCACCATGTCGGCCTATTTTTCCAGTACTTACCAGCGCCCTCTTTTGCGTGAACTGGTGCTGATGATTTCTGTCACTGATACGGGCAGTCCGGGTTTCTCCATGAAAGGTGGCGCTACAAACGGGCAAATCACTTTCCGCCTTAGCGGCAAAGCCATGCTCAACGAACATCCTGCGATACGCCACCTGGTACAAAAACTGGTCGCCCATGAAATGGCACATATCTGGCAAGAAAATGTCAGCCAGGGTGGCGTAGGTGACGAGCCCGCCTGGATACATGAAGGCGGTGCGGAAGCGATGGCAATGGATGCACTGAAAAATACGACAACCTGGACAGCAGAAGAAGCTGCCACTTACCAGACAAACGCCAGCGCCACCTGCAAAAAAATCACCAGCCAGAGTGATCCCTACCAATATGCCTACGCATGTGGCCTGCAAAAATTCATGGACCTGAATGTAGACATCCCCCTGCTATGGCGTAGCCTGATCAGCGAAACAGGGCAAAGCGGCCAGCCTTACAGTGAAGCGATGCTGAGCAGCGTCAGCCAGCGTTTGCGCAAATAATTGCATCGTGTATCTGACCTTGGTCTTTACCCATAAATTCTTAAAGGACTTCATATGCACATCAAAAAACTGTTTCTGCTGACCATGCTGCTTGGCAGTTCTCTGGTCAGGGCAGAAGTTGCAGAAACCCTCAACTACACCATGTATGCCGTCAAGCCTGATGCCGGCAGCTCACTGCTCAAGGCCATTAATGCCGCCACTCCTATCCGCGAAGGCGATAAAAAGTATCATGGCTTCACCAAATGGGATGTGCGCTGGAAATATAATTACGACACTTCAAGCTCAGGAATTTGCAAGGTCAAATCGGTCTCTGTCACTTTGACGACCGTGATTACTTTACCAGAATTGAACAGCAATGATGAAACAGCCGTAAGTCAATTCGCCAACTACTTGCCTGCCTTGAAAAAACATGAACTCGGGCATCTGCAGATTGCGCAAGAAGCAGCCAGAAAAATTGAACAAAGCCTGCTGCGACAACCTGGCTTGTCCAATTGTGAGCAGTTAAAAACCGCACTGAATGACCGCGGCAATGCCTTGGTTGCAGAAGCGAAAACCCAGGGTAAAGAATATGACGAACAGACGCAGCATGGTAAAACCCAGGGAGCATATTTAAAAAACTGACGGCCTGGCCCTTCAAATTGTGAGCAAATGCAAGTCTGGTTTGTCGCATGCAATCCAGCTGCTATGGTGCGTGACATGTCACACACTCCTGCAGAATAAACATGTCCACCATCACTCATCAGCAAGCCCTGGATAAACTGACCGCGCACCAGTTGGTACAAGTCATCGAAGATGATGTCGCCAGCCTGACATCGACGGCCATGAGTTATGCCAAGCATGACCAAGAGATGACTGTGGCAGGCCACGTATTACCCCTGCTGCTGGGGCGCTGGAATTGTGTGCTCAATGCAAGCGATGATGAAGTCAGCCCAGGCTACAGAGACAAGACTGCACTGGCGCTTGCACTGCTCTTGCACAAGCACGGCATCGCTGAGCCTGCAATTACCCAGCGCGCCCTGCAAGCCATAGATAATCTGAATGCGGCTGTCGCCCTCAGCGATGCATTTTTCAAGAGCACAGATGCCATCAAGTCTTTGTTGAGCAGCCCGGTGCAGCCACTGAAGAAGCGGCCATCTACCAGGGACAGCCTGACATTTCTGCGCACCCAGGACGTCATCGCCATCCAGTTGGAGCAATACTATTACGCCGCTTATGTACACGAGATCACGGGTTTTAATGCATACCCCATTGTCGAGTTTTACCAGGCGCGTTTTGAACACAGGCCAGACATGGCAGCCTTGCTTGGATGTACTGCGCAAGGTGAAACCTATAATGATGGCAAAACACGTATCTCACTGCATGCTGTAATTGGCATGCGTCATGTCCCTGATCCGGCTAACCAGTTCCACCTGATTGCCACAGGTATCACTGAGAAACCCGACCAAAGCAAGCTGGCAGCATCAGTCGGCTTGCATACGATCAGCGACTTGTTTCAGCTACAGGGCATGATGTGCAAGACAGGTATCTGAATTTGTTTTACAGCATCCTCACCTGTACTGCGCAAAGCGTGCAGCAAAACTTTCCAGCTCCACTTTTGCAGCATTGGTGATGAAGGATACTGTGTGATAGCTGCCAGTCAGGCTGATGATTTCCAGTAGCTGCGCCTGGCTGAAATGCTGCTCCAGCTTTGCCCACAAGGCATCCGCAATAGTTGAATGATCATGTAATTCATCGACGGCTTTGAGCAAGAGTACTTCATCGACTGGCAAGGCTGCCTGAGCTGGATCATCGCTCAATGTGGCTGCAATATCATCCTTGCTCAGCCCTGCCTTGGCAGCAAACAGGGTGACATGCACACCCCATTCATATTCCGAGCCGCAACGGGCACAGCTGCGCAAGATGACCAGCTCACGTTCACGCAAGGAGACTGCCCCCTTGTCCAGCAGGTTGCCCGCAAACATGCGTAGCAGAACCCGCTTGTTATGTGCTTGAGTGCGAAATAATTTCAAGGGCGGCATGCCGGGTGGCATGATGCGGCTGAAAGCCTGGTCCATTTCTGCATCATAAGGTGGCTCCATTGGAGCAATTCTTGGCTTGTCCATCGTCTTCTCCTGAAAAAGTATGCAACAAAGCAGCAGGCAAATGCCAGCCCGGCATCGCTCAGTGCTAGAATTCATGATCCGCTACGTTATTAGTAGCGAATAGCATAGCGCTACATTTAATGTAGCGCAAGGAAAAAATATGACGACACCAAAACCAAGACAGCCCGTCCGGGGATCACAAACTGGCCGCCCCATCATGGCCTTGCTGGATTTGCTGGGCCGCCGCTGGGCTCTGCGCATGATCTGGGAACTGCGTGGCGAGCCGCTGAGCTTTCGCGAATTACGCGAGCGCTGCGATGCCATGTCCCCTACTGTACTCAACCAGCGCCTGCGCGAACTGCGCGAAACCCGGATCATAGAAATGGGGGCTACAGGTGGTTATAGCCTTAGCTCTTCAGGAAAAACGCTGATGCAGGCAATGATGCCCTTGCTTGCCTGGTCAGAAGAATGGCAGCAGATGCTGGATATGACCGGGGAAGAGCGCTGATTTCACCCGTGCCGGGTAAGATGAATTACACTAACAGCCATCTAGAAAAATGTGTCCGCAAGACTATATCCTCATCCATGTTCAAATCAACACTCTTTGCTGCCCTGCTCTCTACCCAGATATTGACCGCCAGTGCCGCCATTGCGCCGGTCGCCCCTGCCAAGCCGGATGCAGCTGCGGCTGCCTTCAAGGAAGGTAATTTTGCACTGGCCTTTCAAGACTGGAGCGCACGCGCAGAAAGCGGTGAAGCCGCAGCCCAGCACAATCTGGGAACCCTGTATCTGAGCGGCAAAGGCCCGGACAAGGATGAAGCCAAGGCCATGGAATGGTTCCGCAAGGCTGCCACCGCTGGTTATGCCGGTTCACAATTCAATCTGGCAGAGGGCTACAGGCTGGGCATAGGGGTAGAAAAAGACATGGCGCAAGCCATAGCCTGGTATCAAAAAGCTGCTGCGCAAGGTCTGCCCAGCGCCCAGGTGACGCTGGGTATTTGCCACGAAATGGGCTTGGGTGTACCCAAGGATATGGAACAAGCCAGCCAATTGTACAGAGCCGCTGCTGACCAGCATGATGCTGAAGCGCAGTTCCGCCTGGCGCGCATCTTCGCCCTGGGTCTGGGCACTGAAGTTGATCAGCGTGTTGCCAATATCTATGCCGCTGCTGCTGCCAACCAGGGTCATCCTCAGGCGCAGACTTATCTGGCGACACAATACCTGTCCGGTGCCAGCATGCCCCGTGACGTGAATCTGGCTATTCATTTGCTGGCGCAGGCAGCAAGACAGGGCCATGCGCGCGCCTTTGCCTGGCTGGGCAATATCTACAGCGAAGGCAATGGCATTGCCGCCGACCTGCCACGCGCCTACCTGTATTTCACCATTGCTGACAGGCTCGATACTGAAAAAGAAATGCAGGACATGCCCAATAAACAAAAACTGGGCCTGGCCTTTCGCCTGAAAACAGAAGATATACAACAAGCGGTAACCTTGGCCAGCGAATGGAAAATCGGCAGCTTGCCGCCAATGCTGGTCTTGCCCGCGCTGAACACCAATAAAGCCAAACCTGAGATTTATCAGGGCGAGGTTTATTATTTAAAGAACTAAGAACCTGTTTGCGATCTGTAGCGAGCGTGCGTCAGCGGGGTCAGGGCAACATAACACGCAACGCAAAAAGCGGAATGTACTCTAGTACATGAGCATTTTGAGCAACACATGAGCCCCACGTGGACTCCGATTGCGCTCGCGCAGTAAGATCGGAAACAGGTTCTAAGCAACGCCTTTCCAGAATAATCATGTCAGTATTGTCATCACCATCTCGCCTTCATTCAATCACATTGCGCAGTGCCGCCACCGTCTTCAGCAGCCTGTTAATGCTGAGTACGGCAATCGCGCAAAATACTGCGCCAACATCACCGCCAGTCACTGGCATCAATGATGGCCCTTATGCGTTTTACCAATCACCAAACCAGCCCGGCAAGGGTGGCCTGGATGTCAACTGGATATGCAATGGCCAGTTGCAAAAGCAAAGCTTCACCAGCTCTGCCAACATCAGCCTGCCTGCGCCTTGCGGCTACCCGCAGGCATTGACGATACGTCCGGCTGAAACTGCCTTCCCTGCCAGCATCAAATTCAAGGCTGACAAGCTCGCCGCCATCAGCGACATCCATGGCCAGTTTGACCTCATGCTCAAGCTCTTGCAGGGCAATGGCATCATCAACCAGGATTGGCAATGGACATACGGCAAAGGCCATCTCGTCATCACTGGCGACGTATTGGATCGTGGGCCCAAGGTCACTGAGGCTCTGTGGCTATTGTATGCACTTGAAACCCAGGCCAGCGCCGCTGGTGGTGGCGTGCATCTGCTACTGGGCAACCACGAAGCCATTTCCATGGCTGGCGACGTGCGTTACCTGAATAAAAAATATGCAACAGTCGCCCAGCATCTGAATATCAGCTACCAGCAAATGTTTGATAACAGCAGCGTGCTGGGTCGCTGGCTGCGCAGCAAACCCGTGATCATCCAGGTCAATGACATCCTCTTCATGCATGGCGGCCTGCACCCCGATCATCAAAGCCTCAACATGAGCCTGCAACAAATCAATGAGAAATACCGCAGCACGCTGGGTTTGAGCAAGGCGCAAGTCAAGACCGATGATGTGCTCAACTGGCTATATGGCAGTGTCGGACCTTTATGGTATCGCGGCTATTTCACTGCACCAAAACTGCCAGTGGACGATCTCAATAAAGTGCTGCAGCAACTCAAGGTAGAGCGCATCGTCGTCGGTCACACCACCATGGACGGTGTGCATTCCCACTACCAGGGCAAAGTTATCTCTATAGATTCCGGCATCAAGGGTGGCGTCAAAGGTGAAATGCTGTTCTGGGACAAAGGACAACTTAGCAAGGCAGGTGTGGATGGGCAAAAAGTGGCGGTGCCGGATGCGCCTGAGAAGCGCAAGGATGCGGGCGATTGACTCAGCATCAAAACTACCCATACCAAAGCCATACTCTTTGACGTAGCGCGCATTGTAATGCGCCGCATGTTTGCCTGATCAACAGGCAAACCTCATTTCACGATCTCATGCGGCGTATTACAATACGCCCTACGATATTCAAATAGCTGAATTAAGCAGCTGATCTTACTTTGATGGTTTGCATTCAAGGCCCCAATAGCCCATTTGTTCTAATTTTTCTTCTACAGGAAGCGCTTGCAGCTCCATACAAACACTGTAATTTCCGTAGATTTTCCGGCTGACCGGATCTTGATAACTCCAATCTAGAATATCTTTTTTCGTAACCGATATAGTCTGTCCCAGTTTCACATTCCCAACTTGTACGGGAACTGTTTCCAACCTCCCAGTATAAAAATCTCCGGCCTTACGAACGCCATTCAACCAAAAAATCTCATACTTCTTGCCGTCTCGGACTCTGACTAAGACACGCGGATATAATCCGTCAGAATTCTTGGCCAGCTCCGCATCAAAGTACGGCAACGTCGTCTGCGCCTCACTGTGCGTTGAAGGGGGCGCTGCAAAGCTTGTGACCACCGCAAAGAAAATCGAGCAAGTGGCGATCATTTTTTTAAACAAAGTTATTGCTGACATAGATTTCCCCGACCGCTTACCCAATTCTTGTGACGATCACCCCAGCAACACCCTCTTCACCACCCCACAAATCTCATCCACATCCCCCACCGTCAAACCCACATGCAAAGGCAGGGTAACCGTCTCGCGGGCGATGCGTTCTGCATTGGGGAACATACCCTCGGCATAACCAAAATTCTTGCCCACGGTCGTCAAGTGACAGGCTTCATAGGAGACACCAGTGCCTATGCCAGCATCATGCAGCGCAGCGCGGAAGCTGTTGCGGCTGTGGCCGAAGTTTTCGTAAGGAATGAGAACGCAGAACATATTCCAGGTTTGCTCTGGCTGTCCCTGGGGTGGCAATATGATGCCTGGGATGTGCGGGAAGCTGGCGAAGTAACGCTCTGCCAGCACCTGGCGCTGGGCCATGAAGTCCTCGAACTGGGCCAGCTGGTGCAAGCCTATCACGGCTGATACATCCGACATATTGAACTTGCCGCTGGCCTCTACCACGTCGCGGGTCTGGTCTGGCAGTTTGGCGATGCCGTGGAAGCGCAGTACATCTACCTGCTGTGCTTCTGCTTCATCGTTGACGACGATGGCACCGCCTTCTATCGTCGTCATGTTTTTGTTGGGATGGAAGCTGAAGATGGCGATGTCACCAAATGAGCCCACAGGCTTACCCTGCCACTTCGAGCCTTGCACCAGCGCGGCATCTTCTATCACGCGCAGTTGATATTTTTTTGCCAGTGCATACAGCGCATCCATATCACCAAGCGCACCGGGGAAATGGGTAGGCATGATGGCTTTTGTTTTGGACGTGATGGCGGCTTCGACTTGTGCAAGATCTATAGCGCGGGTAACCAGGTCACAGTCAACAAACACAGGCTTGGCGCCGCATTTGACGATCATGTTCATGGCGGAGAAAAAACTTTGCGCCGAAGTGATGACCTCATCACCTTCACCTATATCACACAAGGCCAGCGCAACTTCCATCGCACCTGTGGCCGAGGTCAGCAGCCTGGTTGGGCGACCACCAAAAGTCTGTGACAGTGCCTGTTCCAGTTCGCTGACCTTGGGGCCAGTGGCGATCCAGTTGGAACGCAACACGTCGGCCACGGCCTGTATGCTGGCTTCTGATAATTGTGGTTGGGCGAATTTATGATAGGAAGATGAAGTCATGAAAAAAGGCCAATGCAAAAAATGAAGAGCTATTGTAGCTGAAGATTTTCGTGAGCAAATTTATAGGTCAAGCCAGTCAAGCTGCCTGTCCCGCAAACAGCTTGAGTCTGGCACTGGCAGCGACCAGCAACATGGCAATACCCAAGCCAGCAAAAGCCATATTCAGGCTGATTGCATGCGCAACAAAACCTATCAGTGCCGGGCCAGCCAGCACACCAGAATAACCTATGGTGGTGATGGCACCTATTGCCAGGCTGGCAGGCATGGCGTTTTGCTTGCCTGCAGCGCTAAACAAGATAGGTACGATATTTGATGCACCTATGCCTATCAAAATAAAACCAAAGATGGCAATGGCAGGTGAGCTCGCCAGTACGGCTGCAAAAAAACCTGTCGCTGCACACACGCCACCCGCCAGCATGACCAGCTTGCCACCCAGACGCTGCACCACGCGGTCACCCGTCAGACGGCCCAGGGTCATGGCGATGGAGAATGCAGCATAGCCTATGCCGCCCTGCCCGGCTTCCAGCCCGCGACCTGCGGTCAGCAATAATGCGCCCCAGTCAAGCAAAGCACCTTCCGCCAGGAAGACCACAAAGCACAGGATGCCGATAAAAATCACTGCGCCATGTGGAATCACAAATTGCGGACCGTCGCGGTCAGATGCATCTGGTTCATGCAACAGGCTGGGGCTGGCAATCCCCAGCATCAGCGCAACCAGCAGACCAAGGCAGATGCTGGCGACCAGTGTATTCATGCCCAGCCATAACAACAAGGCCATGGTACCCGCACCAAGAAACCCACCGGCACTGAACATGCCATGAAAGCCTGACATCAATGCAGCACCGCTGCTTCTTTCAACAATCACCGCCTGTATGTTCATGGCCACATCCAGCGTGCCGACTGACGCACCGAACAGGAATAATGTCAGGCCAAACAATAAGGGGCTGCTCACCACTGCCAGGCAAGGCAGGATCACACAAGTCAGCGCACCTGCTGTCAAGATCACCAGGCGACAACCAAAGCGCGCAGACAACATGCCTGTCATGGGCATCGCGCACAAAGAGCCACCGCCAAGACAAAGCAAGAGCAAACCCAAAGCAGCTTCATCCAGACCCAGCCTGTCTTTGGCATAAGGCACCAGCGGTGCCCAGGCAGAGACTACCAGGCCAGCAGCCAGAAAAGCCAGGCGGGTGGACAGGCGTTGTGCGGAATCTGTTTTATTAACGGGGATTATTGTGCTTTGATTTTCAGGCATGAGATTGCTTGGGTGCTTACCGCTTTTTTAAAAACAGTGAAGAGATTGTTTAATGATGAAAGCGTATCTTACCGCATGCAATACACATCTGTAGGGTGCGCCATGCGCACCGTTTTTTATCCCAAGCATGGCGATATTTTGGTGCGCACGGCGCACTCTACTCTGCGTTCAGGGTGCCAGCCTGGCCCATTTCTTTTCAATGCTGCCATACACGCCGTTCGCCTTGATCTGGCGCAAGCCCTGGTCAAGCGCATTGGCATAGCGGGTGGCTTCCGGGCGGCGTTTTGAGAAACTGACGTACAGACTGTCTTCCACCAGAATACCAACTTGCTGAATTTTGGTCCTGAATTCTTCCGGGTTGGTGCTGGCAAGATAATCCGCGATGCGGGTATAGATCAGGGAATAATCAGAACGCCCAAACAAGAGTTTGCGCAGGTTTGATAAATCATTGGGCGCAGGTTCGCGGGTAATACGGGTATCGTTTTCAAACGCCGTTCCATAGGTATAACCATGGGTCACGCCTATGACATATTTGTGGAGTTCCTGAACATTGATCTTGCTGACCCTGGATTGTGGGCTGTCCGTCCTGGCATAAATGCCGACACTGGCTTTGAAGATGGCTTCTTTGTGGAAGAGAAAATCAGGCTCCAGCCTGGCGTCTTTGAGACTGTCAAAACAGCCCAGTTCCTGTCCGCTTTGTACCAGCATCAGACAGCGTGAATAGGGCGTGGCGATAAATTTCACATCGATGTTGACAGCAGCATAGGCAGCTCTGATGACATCGACAGCAAAGCCACGGTTTTGCCCATCCTTGACGGCTGAATACGGGTACCAGCTATCTTCACCAATCAGCGTGATGGACTCGGCCTGGCTGTATACGCTGCCCAGACTGGCAAGGCAGCACAGCAGGACAGAGATCAAGTTGTGCAAGATTTTTTTTTAAAAGCACTGCGCGTTTTCTGAAGATGATGGAAACGAAACCACTTTCGTAAGTGTGCCACATATTCACTACGGAGATGTTGATTCAGGCAGAGTGTAGGTAGTAGTACCAGTCATGCTATGCATGTTGATATACGGATATATTCGTTTTCTTATAAATATATTCTTGATATTTTTTGGTCTTCGTTCATTTTTGAGAAGACCCATGCATCATAAAACCTGTCCCCACAAAGCTGCAATCAAACCTGTCTTGAAACCGGTTGCAGCCTGTTTACTGGCGCTTTTTTACAGCCAGACTTATACCAGTTCTGCTCTTGCCCAGACAGCAGACAGCAAATCAGAATCTGTCGTCATTACCGGCTCACGCATACCGCGTGCCAGCCTGGAAGGGCCGGCGGCAGTGACCATCATCACCTCAGAAGAAATCACCAGACAGGGTTACAAGAATGTCTATGACGCGATCAATAACTCGGTGCAAAACTCTGGTTTTACCCAGGGTGAAGATTTCGGCAATACCTTCACGCCTTCAGCCAACACCATCAGCCTGCGCGGCCTGGGGCCTAACCATACATTGATACTGCTGGATGGCAGGCGCATGGCTGACTTTCCCATCGCTTATGAGGGCACGGTCAACTTCACCAACCTGGCGAATATCCCTTCCAACATTGTAGAGCGCATAGAGATTCTGAATGGCGGTGCGTCAGCCATTTATGGTTCTGACGCGATTGCCGGTGTGGTCAACATTATCCTGAAAAAACAAAGCCAGGGTTATAACCTGAATGTCAAACTCGGTGATACCGATCGCGGTGGTGGCAGCAACAAGCGCGTGCAATTCTCTGGCACTGCCAATGTCGATCAGTTGCGCAGTTTGTTCAGTCTGGAATACAGCGAGCGTGAACCGCTGCGTGCGACCCAACGTGATTTCATGGCAACCCGCAGCACACCGAGTGCAACGCTGTATCGCAAGGAGATCAAGTCTGGCAAATACCTGGATCTGGGTGATGCCTGTAGCCAGCTCAGTGATCTTTTTGAAGGCACACAGATCAGCTATAAAACCAGCAAGGGCAGCTATTGCGCCAGCCCTCGTCTGAGTCCCATGCACTGGAGTGTGCAAACCAAAAACCAGAGCCTGAATTTCTTCTCCAGCAGTAACCTCGATTTAAATGCAGACACAACCCTGTTTGCCGATATCCTGCTGGGCAAGAACAAGACAGAAAACGATACCCGTTCCCCAAGCTGGGTATCGTCCTCGACCAACCAGAGCTATTTCTGGAACAAGAACAGCAATGCTTATGAAGCCTGGAGCAAGGTGCTGGCACCCGAAGAAATCAACGGTGTAAACCGCTTCAATCGCCTGTGGGATGACCAGTCTGCGGGCATCAATCTTGGCATCAAGGGTGTGATCCCTGGTACGCAATGGAATTATGAAGCAGCCTATAGCGCATCAGCTTACCGCAGTGAGAACGTAGTACCGCGCACGCTGGCCAACATAGACCAGTTTTTCCTGGGCCCCAAGCTGGGACTGGACGCCGCAGGCATCGCCATCTATGCGCCTGATCCAAAACGTCTGACGCAAAGACTGACGCCGGCAGAATTCGAGCAGATCACCGGAGCATCACGCAGCTCTGACAGTTCACGCACCCAAACCCTGAGCCTGGCAGTCAATACAGAGCTGTGGAAGCTGCCCGCAGGTGCAGTCAAAACCGCAGGCATCGCCGAGATAGGTCGCCAGAGTTTTGATAACCTGCCTGATCCAAGGGTCAATCAGGGTGTGTTCAATACCGTCACCAAATCAGATGATGTACGCGGCTCACGCCAGCGTTATGCGCTGGGCGCAGAAGTATATGTACCGCTGCTCAAGGAAGTCACCGCCAGCCTGGCTGGCCGCTACGATGATTATCACTTCGCTGGCCGCAAGGATGGCAAGCTTACTTATAACGGTGGACTGGAAATCCGCCCTACATCTGAACTTTTATTGCGCGCCAATTACGCCACCAGCTTTCGCGCGCCGGACATGATTATATTTTCAAGGCGCGTGGCACAGGCTATTATTCCAGCACCACTGACTATTATCGCTGCAAGGCCGAAGGCCAGGAACTCAAGGATTGCGACTACGCGAATTATTCACCAGGCGCAAACTATGTGCAGTTTGGCAGCCCTGACCTGAAGTCAGAAAAAGGCAAATCCTTTGGCCTGGGCGTGGTCTGGTCACCCAGCAACCAGTTTGATGTCTCGCTTGATTACTGGAACATCAAGATCAGTGACATGGTAGTCAACCTCAGTGCCGACCAGCTCTTGCGTGATGAAGCCGATTGCCGTACAGGCAAACGCGATATAGGGTCCAGCCTGTGCGCTGATACCATCAACCGCATCAAGCGTTATCCAAAAGATGCGCTGAGCCATGCGGGTGAGATACAAGAGATCTGGGTCAACCCCATCAATGCAGCTTACCAGGCTACCAGTGGCATCGACATCAGTGGCAAATATCAGTTGAAAACCAGCGGCTATGGCAGCTTCAGCATCAAAGCCAATTACAGCAAGACCCTGAGCAAAAAATCCAAGCAGTTTGAAGGCGATGCCCTGTATGACGACCTTGCCGATCTTGGCAACAGCGACTGGCGCGACAAGCTCATTACCAGCATCAATTGGGCAAAAGGGGATTTTTCTAATACGCTGACAATAACCCGCTATGGCAAGATACCGAATGGTTCAGGCCAGTATTACCTGTCACCTACCGGCATCGCCAACTGGAGCACGGTATATCAGGCCGACAAAAACCTGACAGTATCTGTCATCGTCAACAATGTATTTAACAAGATCAAGTATGACTATAGCGGCGGCTGGCCTAACTACCCGGTTGGTTCATTCAGCCCGATTGGCCGCCAGGGCTGGGTAGAAGTGAATTATAAGTTTGGTGCCTGATGATATGAATCTCCTCTCCCTTCAAGGGAGAGGCTGGGTGAGGGATGGGTTTCGGCTGACCAAGCAAAACATCAACTATTCCTCATCAATCCAGAAAATTCACCCGCGCAAACTTGGCCCTGAAATCTTCCGGCATTTCCACTACGCGCCCGGCACGATAATCAAAAAATACAAAACCTGATTTCGCCATGGCGATAGCTGTCTGGTCAGCAGGCCGGGTAATGCGGAAGGTAATGTCGCCGCCGTATTTATTAAAGTCCATGACACCGACTTCAAACAATAACTGGTCGCGCGCATGGGCTTCGGCCCTGTAGGTGGTTGCCAGGTCAGTGACGATGATGCCACTGCCACCAGCGGCAGTTTCACGTATGCCAAAGTCATACAGGAAACGCGCACGTGCTTCAGATATCATCGAGATCATGGAGTCATTACCCAGATGGTTGGCACCATTGATGTCGGTCACCCTTACCGTCAACTGGGTAGAGAAATAGTATTGGTCTTCAGGGAAATGCAGTTGCAGGCGGGCCATGACAGGGAGTAAGACTGGGAAAGCCTTATTTTACCGCGAAGACCGAAATATGCTCGAAAATACGCCCGCAAATTGATGTCAACAACGGGTAGCCATTAGACAAATCCAATATCAATCCAGTATCTTCGCACCCAAAGCCACAGAAGCGCTTTGTATCAGCCCATTTTTGATTTCATAGATCGCAATCATTTCCATACGGCCTGTGCCTTCAGGAAAGGTGCGTGTCACTTCTTCATGGTCGATGACGATGTGACCTATTACTTCCCGGCGTATCAACCTGGCATGCAGATTGGGTTCAGCAAAGCGCGCAGCCATGCGCGGGCGGATATCAGTATGGCCGCTGGCCAGCAATTTGCCGGGGAATTCAAACTGTTGTGCATCGGCGGCATAGGTCTTGAGTATGGCATCGACATCGCGGGCATTATAGGCATCAAGCTGGGCCTGGACTACGGTTTCAGGTGTCGCGTCAGTAGTAGTTGTCATGGTTTCAGTCAGTCTTTTAAAGTAAATGAGGCAGATGGGCTGGTACTGGGTCTGCACTCAAATCACCGTGAGGTAAATTGACAATCACGGCTTCGACTGTAGGCTGGTTCAACAATGACTCCAGCACTGCAGCATGCGGTTCTGCCCAGATACCAGCAAAGTCTTGTTCTCCAGGTGTTTTAATGGCAAAGGCCAGTTGTTCTTGTGGCGGGCAAAATTCAGACTGCACGCCGGGTTTGTTGCCACGCGGGTCAAGCCGGTACCAGCCATGCTCAGGCAAATAGACGGCGTTCAGGCCATGCAGGCAAAATGGTGGTTCTGTGCCTATGGTCAGGCGTTGATAGCACAGGCCGGCGGGGATGCCGTTTGCGCGTAGCAAGGCAGCCAGCAAATGGCTCTTGGCATAGCAATAACCGGTGCCGTGTGCCAGCACGTCGGATGCCTTGCAGGTGACGGGGTTCTGGCGGTAATCCCAGCTATGTTTGATCTGGTCGCGCACAAAATGAAAACAGCGTCGCGTGACTTCAGCCTGATCACCACCGACGGCTGCCAGTTGCTGTGCCTGTGCCAGAACGGCGGGATGTTGCCAGTCTATATAGGTGCTGCTTGCCAGGAATTCTTCCATACATGTTTCCGTAAATTGGGATTTTGAATTGCTTCAGATTTTATAAGCCATACCCACGGAGGCGGGCGCTGTGTGTTTGAAACCAAATTGCGCATACAGGTCTTGCGCCGGGCCATCAGCGATCAGGCTGACATAGGCCGACTCTGGCGCATTTTGCTGTAGGTAGTGCGTGATCTCGCGCATGATCATCTTGCCCAAACCCTTGCCCTGGTGCTCTGGCAAGACCGCGATATCAACGACATGGTATGAAGTGCCGCCATCGCCAACGACACGCCCCATGCCGACCACCGTTTCACCCTGCATGATTTGCACGGCAAACAGGCTTGCAGGAAGACCACGTGCTGCTGCTTCGGCAGTCTTGGTGCTTAAACCAGAGGCCTGGCGCAAGTGGCAGTAGGTGGCAATATCAGGGATGGCGATTACTGCCTGGTAAGTGTTTGTGCTCATGCTGTTTTTCAGATTAATTTTTACACTGGTTTGTTCATTTCAGCGAGCAGAGAAATTTATCACAGATAGACAAGGAATGTGTGCCAGCATACAGCCATGCATCCCGCATAAGGACAGCTTGGGGAAACAGGCAGTCTGCTACTCAGATTTTTACTCAGACGATTACTCAGGCTATCACTTGTAGCAGCGATAGTTGAATGCTATCAACGCCACTAGATTCCAGCCTGCGCTAGAATGACATTGCAATGATAGTGAGTGATCAAATTTCACGGCTGAGATCAAGCCGTAAACTCAACATCGTCATTCCAGCGCAGGCTAATCCATCTGTGCAAGATCCTTGGCGGAATAACCTGCAATTTTCACGATGTGCCGTACGCACTATGGCCCTGCCTCTGAAATGACATGGATATATGCCCAGGAAGGAGTTGATGCGAACTTTGTGCAGCCATCCCTTCTTTGAAAAACACAAATCCCCCTTCAATCAGGAAAAGTTAAACAAAAGACAGGCCAATCACACTCAAAAACCTTAATAAAATTCTTCCTCACCCCGCCCACAGCTATAAAACAGGTTTACAATCCAGCCAAACCAAAGACTTTGCTTTCCTGGAATTTACCTATGATTAATGTCTTCGTCTTGCACAATGGCCGCCTGAGCCAGATCAATGTGGAAAACCGCGCTGATCTTGAAAATACCCTGCCTATCTGGGTCGACCTGACTGACCCCAATGAAGAAGAGCGCGAATGGGTAAAGAGTATCTATGGCGTGACCTTGCCAGGGGAAGACGAGGTCAAGGATATCGAGGCATCGGCCCGTTATTACGAAGCCGATAATGGTGACCTGCATCTGCGCACTGACTTTCTGATCGACGACGATGATGAACCTGCGCGCACGGTGACGGTGGCCTTTATTCTGGCGCGCGATATTTTATTCTCAGTCCACACCATAGATTTGCCAGTGTTCCGCCTGGTACGCATGCGTGCGCGTTCACGGCCCGGCTCTATCGCTGATTACAAGGATGTACTGCTCGACCTGTATGCGACAGACGCCGAATATTCTGCCGATGCGCTCGAAGGCATCTATCAAAACCTGGAAGACGTCAGCCGCAGCGTACTGCAAAAAAACTTCAGCGATCAGGATGCCGCCGCCGCGCTGAACTCGATTGCTGTTGAAGAAGATTTGAATGGCCGCATACGCCGCAATATGATGGACACCCGCCGCGCTGTCAGTTTTTTGATGCGCGGACGTTTGCTCAATGCTGATCAGTTTGAAGAAGCACGCCAGATTTTGCGCGATATAGAATCGCTCGATGGCCATACTTCATTCCTGTTCGACAAGATCAACTTCCTGATGGATGCGACCGTCGGTTTCATCAACATCAACCAAAACAAGATCATCAAGATATTCTCGGTCGCCAGCGTGGCGTTCTTGCCACCTACCCTGATCGCCAGTATTTATGGCATGAACTTCAAGGGCTGGTTCCCTGAGCTGGACTGGCAACTGGGTTACCCGTTTGCGCTGGCGCTGATGCTGGCTTCGGCGATTACGCCGTTCTGGTACTTCCGCCGTCGCGGCTGGCTTAAGTAATCAGTGGACAAGATAAACAGATAGAAAGTAAACATATGCCAGCCATAGCCCTTGGTCACTACAACCTGCGCGGGGACCGCGCCACCCTTGAAAAACTTAAGGATTTTTACATCCACTACGTAGGGTTGACAGAAGGACCACGTCCACTGAAAAGCTTTGGTTTCTGGTTATATGCCGGTAGCCGCGATGTCTTGCACCTGTCAGAAAACCGACCTGGAGAAACCCGCCAGACAGAATTAAAAACCGGCTTCGACCATGTCGCCTTTGCCTGTACCGATTTACCTTCCATGCTGGCACGATTGCAGGCTGATGGCATCGTCTATCGCCATGCCACAGTCGAAGCATCAGCAGGTTTTGTGACCCAGCATCAAGTGTTTTTCAGTGACCCTGAAGGCAATGGCATAGAGCTTAATTTTTCTGGAAATGTTTAAGTAAGGCTAGTTGCCTGCTCCATCAACGCACAATCGTGGCAATGTATGTTTGTAGGGCGCATTATAGTGTGTCCTACGATCTTCGATATTCTGTAGGGTGCGCACGGCGCACCCTACCAGACACCAGCACAATCCCACAAAGAAGTTTAAGATAAGCAAATTATCACTTCCAAATCATCTCAACCATGTTCAAGATACGCGAAATCGATCATCTGGTGCTCAGGGTAAAGGACCTGGACAGCATGCTGCATTTTTATTGTGATGTACTAGGTTGCCCTGTCGAACGCAGGCAGGAAGAAATTGGTTTGACACAATTGCGTGCAGGCAGGTCACTGATAGACCTGATCACGGTAACAGGCAAGCTGGGTCGCATGGGTGGTGCTGCGCCAGGCAAGGAAGGCCGCAATATGGACCACCTGTGCCTGCGCGTCGAACCATTTGATTTAGCCAGCATAAAAACCCATCTGCAAACCCATGGCGTAACCGTTGGTGAAGTCGGCCAGCGTTATGGGGCAGAGGGTGATGGCTTGTCGATCTACATCAGTGACCCGGAAGGCAATGTAGTGGAATTGAAGGGCCCGCCGGATAGTGCATAAAGATCAGGTCGGTGTATCCACCTCATCCCAGGCAGCATTCTCAAAATTCACCAGCCAGTTCAGGGCATAGTGCCGTTCGTAGATGACGCCGGCATCCAGGTTTAGTGGCAACGTGCCTTCTTTCATCCTGGTCTGGCGCACCAGCCAGTGCAGGCGATAATGCTGGTCAAGGGCATCCAGTATCTGACTGGCCGGACGTGTTTTTGCCTTGGCCATCTGGCCTTCAAAATCCAGGTTCATCATGGTGCGCGCTGTCAGTGGTACATCGCAGATGGCATCGGCAAAGGGCAATTCATCCTGCAAACCCAGCACCCATTCCAGCACATATAGGGATTCATAACGCCAGGCAAATTGCGGCAGGATGTCTTCTGCTGGTTCATCCGTCTCCAGGAATTCACGCTCATTGGGTGTCAGCCAGGCATGTACTTGCGGGAAACGTTCTGTCAATTCGTGAGCTGGAATAGGCTGCTGTGTCGCCACTGACTCTGCGCGCAAGGCAACAATGTACAAAGCCAGCGCCCGCCCCAGTATCTCAGTTGCAGGGCGCAATTGCAGTTCAGCCTCGCTCACTAGCGGCGGCAGATGCGATGGCAGTTGTATGCCCATTTCAGCCAGCAAAGTATCTGTGCGTGCCTTTCTTTGCCATGCCTGGGCTGGATAAGGGATAGTTGCCCCGGTTTCGATACCGCCATCTGCAGCCGCCAGCAAGACATAGCCATGCGGGTCACGGATATCGCCATCCGGCATGAAGGCAATCGCATTCGCCGCCACTGCCCAGTCAGAAAACGCATCAAGCTGGCTCTCATCTATCCACAAACTGAGGTGCTGCTGCACACGCTGGATATGTCGCATCACATGATACCGTTGATGCGTCATCTGCCCGTCGCCGCGATTGAGTACATAGCCTATAAAACCTTGCAAATGCCCGTGCAGTTCCGGGTCATTCATATCTCGCTGGTTATTGAGCTTATGCGGAAAATTCAGGGGCGGTAATTGCGCACATGTGCAATAGGCATTAACGAGTATGCTGCTGGCAGCATTGGTATCAATTTCTGATGCTGCGATAGAATCCGCCGCTGATACCACTGCACTTGCCTTAACTGTTGTATGTGCGCGGACATCTGTAGCAGGGGCAGAAGGAGCAGCATCGGCAGCAGGTTTTCCGGAAATTAAATTCTTTAAGATTTTCAGCATGGCGCAGACAGGAATGGGAGTTGGATTGCTGAGCCAGGGATAGCGTTTGATGAATTGACGCCATCTTTGCGCAGCATGAAAGGCGGTAGGATACGAGCAATGCAAAAACTCTGGGGGCGCTTTTACATGTAGAAACAGAATTGGAAACAAGCAATAGATCAAATTACATGATTTTAGAAAAAGCGTGGTCTACGGCGCATTATTCTGCCAACCCGCTCTGCGTAAACGAAACACACAACTCTTCATATTTCCTCCATATTCGGACAGCAAGATGCATCATCAATAAAGAAGATGACCGGCGCTGCAAAGCGGTGGCAAGAAAAATGAAACAACTCAACATGATAACCATGCTGGTTACCTGCCTTACCATCGGCCTTGCTGCCTGCGGCGGCAGTTCCGGTGGCGCGACAGCAACAACCAGTACCACGAACACAGCGGCAACTGCAACAACGACGGGCACTACGGCTGGCACAACTACAGGAAGTACAAGTGCCACTACAGCGATCAGCAGCACCGTTGATGCCAGCAAATTGCCCATAGGCGACGGCAAGTTCACCCGCACCACTCCCGCTATTGGTTACGTCTACGCCTGCTATACCGCAGGTGCAGGTGGCGCCAGCAGCAAGGGGCCATGGTTCAACGCGGATGGCATGACCTGGAATTCTCTCAGCAAGATCAGTGTCCAGGGTGCCGTCACTTGGGCCTCAAGTTTTTTGGTGACCTTGGGAAGTACCCTGGGCATCACTGGAAATGGCCTGCCGCCAAACCCTACTGGTACCTTCCCCATCGCTAGCACTGATCCTGCCTATGCCTACGACCGCAACCCAAACAGCATCAGCCAGGCAAACATAGCCTGGGGCTTGCCAGCCAATCCTGTCGTCGCTGCACAGCCCACCTGTACCAGCCTCGGCGCAATTGGCGTACTGCTGGATGGCGTGCGTCTCTACAATGCCGACGATGGCGGATACCGCGATGCCGTCGCCTGGGAAATCCAGGATGCCTGCCAGGGTCATCCTGAACGTACTGGCCAATACCATCACCACAACATCACTTCCTGTCTGACCCAAAAAGATACCCCGGGTCAGCACTCGCCGCTGGTCGGCTATATCGCCGACGGCTTTGGCATCTATGGTAATCAGGGTGAAAACGGCAAGACCCTGGCCAATGCCGACCTCGACGAATGCCACGGACATACACATGCAGTAGAGCGCAACGGTGTCATGGTCACACAATATCACTATCACCAGACCAGGGAATTTCCATACACAATTGGTTGCTACAAGGGGACGCCAGCGGCTGTACATTAACGCTGGGCGCTGGCGCTAGAAGTAAAAGAATATCTTGAACTTGTTCTTAGTTGTGCGCACCACGAAAAAAGACAGCACAAAATTTATTCAGCCTTATTCAACATGTCCATTCTAAAATCATTGCTCTTGTCCATGCTCACCTTCGTTACCACCATCCTGACTCTGGGCTGGCTGACAGGTGCGTTCGCTGCGCCACAAAACGCCCTCAACAACGACAAACTCCCCTATTACTATCAGCAAGACCTGCAAGCGCATTGGGATACCTGGGCATCCTTGCAGCGCATTGCCAGGTTTGAACTCATCAACCAGAAAGCGCAGGAAGTCGATCAAAGCCTGCTGCGCGGCAAAGCCAGTTTTGTCGGTTTCTTTTACGCAGGCTGCGTCACACTCTGCCCCATTTCCCTCGAAGTCATGCGTGAATTACAAACACAGATCAGACAAAAATCCGTCGCCACGCCCCAGTTCATTTTACTGACCGTCACCCCGGACCAGGACGATGCCAAAACCATGGCCGCCTATGCACAAAAACTGAAACTGCCTGCCGACTGGAGCATGCTGACAGGTGAGTCCAGGCAAATGCAAAAACTCACCGCCAGTCTGATGACCGACATTAGCGCCCGCGCCAGCAATGGCGAACCCCTGCACGGCCAGCGCGCCTTCCTGATCGATGCGAAGGCACGCATCCGGGGTATCTATGATGCCTCATCGATGCTGGAAATGCGGCGTATGGTGGGGGATTATGAAAGATTGACGATGGAAGAGCAGTAACTGATGATAGTCAAAACACTAGATCGGCAATTACGTGAAACGGCTTCAGCAACTCAATTACTCCATCATTAACAAGCTTACAAACAAATGAAGCTCGCAAATACGATAGCATTCCTGATGCAATCATTCGCAGATCCTACATTTTTCATGCAGAATCTTTGGATACTTTTACATACAATAGCTCTAGAGAGTGATCACAGAAATACTGGGTGAGGTATTCCAACCGGTCCATGTCACCAGAAAGCGAATGCGCTTTCTCTTTAGCCGCAAGATATAGTGCTTCGTAATCTTGCGGGTCTTTTTTATAGGCAAGCATCTGTACACGCAGAGATCCGGCCTCGGCACTCAAATCCACTTCGCTGTAATACTGCAGCAAGACATCAAATTCAATGTCATCTATATTGGCAAATGCACCCCATCCTCCAAACTGACATGCAGCTTCCCAATTAAACAAACGAGTCAACATGACATAAGCACGGGGAACCTGACTTTCAGAAATATCTGAAAGTTCAAGCAGTGATGCCAACTCAAAAAAGCCATCAAGTATTGTTGGGCCGTGCTCTATCGTCCAAAAATCCAAAGGAGCATCACGGCCAAAACCTTTAATCACTTTTGCAAGAAACGGTACCACAGCGGTAGGGATTTGATTTTTCATATGCGAAATTATCATCGAAGTGTTTGATTATTTGCTACTACTGTCAACAGTGTAAACAAGCCTGAACTTCTTCGCTTGCAAATTTCGCATGCAACACTGACTCCAGTATTCGTCCGGCGCATATTAGCAATTTCCGCATATCTTAGTTAAAATAAAAAACTAACTTAGTTGCATTTTGAATTTAAGTAGACTATCCTGTATTCAAGCAGATAAAAAAATCATACCGTCATCAAAATAAACGAACCAAAACGCCTTCGAACATTTGAAGACAAGAAAAGGAAAGAGCCATGTTCAGCATCAAATTCATCAAATTCCAGCCCACTACCTATGTGCTGCAATTCAAGAACGGCCACGTCAGGCGCGAAGGTGCGGGGCTGGCTTTCTTTTACTATGCCCCTACTACTTCCATGTTGGCGATACCCATGGTGAGTACGGACACACCATTTATCTTTGAAGAAAACACGGCTGATTTCCAGACTGTCACTGTGCAAGGTCAGGTTACTTACCGCATCAGCGATCCGCAAAAAATCGGTGCCTTACTCAATTTCGCCATCAACCCCGTCACCCAGCAATACATCTCTGACGATCCGCAAAAGCTCTCGCAACGCATCGTTAACCTGGTCAAGGTGCTGACCCGCAAAGGCGTGCAAAGCCTGGCCCTGCGCGACGCCCTGAAAGCTGCAGATACACTTGGTGCGGCAGTCACAATGGCAGTGCGCGACAGCAAGGAATTGCAGGCACTGGGGGTGGAATTGCTGGGATTGAGTTTTCTGGCGCTCAAACCCACGCCAGAAGCAGCCAAGGCATTGGAAGCGCAGGCGCGCGAGCAAATCCTCAAATGCGCTGATGATGCCATCTATGAACGTCGCAATGCTGCCGTAGAACAAGAGCGCCGCATACGCGAGAATGAATTGAATACTGAGATCGCTGTCGAAAGCAAAAAACGCCAGATACGTGAAACCCAGATGGAAGCTGAGAAAAGCATACAACAAAAGCAAAGCGAACTGAAACTCGCGCAGATGCAAGCCAAAATCGCTGAAGAAAACCAGCAAACCACACTCGTCAAACTGTCTACAGAAAATGCCAGGGCAGAAGCCGACAGCCGCGCCTATGCCGCACAAACCCTGATGGATGCCTATAGCGGCGTTGATCCAAAAGTCTTGCAAGCCCTATCCATGGGCAATATGCAATCCGGTCAGTTGATCGCCCTCGCCTTCCAGGAACTGGCAGAAAAAGCAGGTTCAATAGGCCAGTTGAATATCACGCCAGACTTGCTGCGTGAACTCATCAATCAACCGGGGTGAACTGGGGAAAAGTATGATCAACACCAGTACAACAACGCGCCTGACAGAAAATAAGATCATCCTGGTCACCCGCAAAACCAGACTAGAAGAACTTATCGTCAAGTACAACACCGTCGGCCAGG
Source organism: Pseudomonadota bacterium (assembly GCA_040390835.1). Lineage (GTDB taxonomy): Bacteria > Pseudomonadota > Gammaproteobacteria > Burkholderiales > Burkholderiaceae_D > Undibacterium. The sequence continues at coordinate 43,575 of JAZJXP010000033.1, read as the reverse complement.
CGCGATTTTATATAGAACACCTGGGCGGTGACTTTGCCGCCTACCAGGCTGAGCATGATAACTACATGGCTTGCATCAGTGCCGCAGAGAACAGTCTGTTGCAGCTGGCACGTTTGCAAAAGATAGAACGCAGCTTCTTGCCTAACATGATCTTTGGCCGCGACGACATCGTCATCGCCCTGGGGCAGGATGGCCTGGTCGTCAATACCATGAAGTATCTGGATGGCCAGCGCCTCATTGGCGTCAACCCTGACGTGCAACGCTGGGATGGCGCGCTGCTGCCCTTCCAGGTCAGGGACTTGCCCAGCATCGTCCCAGAGGCGCTGCAACAGCGCCGCCCTGTACGTGAAGTGACCATGGCCATGGCCAGGCTGAATAATGGCCAGACCATGCTGGGCGTGAATGATATCTTCATCGGCCCCAAAACCCATATCTCGGCCAGCTACACCATACAACTGCAAGACCGCCACGAGCGGCAATCATCCAGCGGCATCATCATCTCCACCGGCCTGGGTTCTACAGGCTGGATGAAAAGCATACTGACCGGTGCAGCCGCCCTGCATGAACGGATTGATGATCCACGTCTGAAGATATACGACATAGCCGTGGAGCCGCTGACATGCACGACAGACTGGGATGCCCGCGAACTGATGTTTGCCGTGCGCGAGCCCTTCCCCAGCAAAACCTCATCTGCAACTTTGGTCCGCGGTCAAATCCAGGAAGACAGCAAGCTGCAAGTCACATCCCTGATGCCAGAACATGGTGTCATCTTCAGTGATGGCATAGAAGCGGATTACCTGGAGTTTAACGCTGGCCTGACAGCAGAGATAGGAATAGCAGACAGGCGCGGATATCTGGTGGTGTAGATGAGTAGGATGAGCCGTGCGCATCAATTTCTGCCCTCGTATTTACAACGCATTTGCACATTGGTGCGCACGGCGCGCCCTACAAAATTTGTGCTGATTTCTCCAGCGCACTTACGGCCAGTTGATTCTTGGTCAGCTTCATTAATTCATCGGAAGGCTCTTCATCAGACGTCATTTCAAACATGGCTTTCAGATTACCAAACAAAGCGGCGATGGTAAAAATCGGCCCCCAGGGTATCCCCCACCAACCAATGAAAAAACTGACCAGCAAGCCGCCACGGTTCTCTTTTCTGCCGCAAGGAACACAACAAAGACGTGTTTTGGTTTCCTGGTTGCTCATGAATATGATGGAAGTTGCTATGTATGAATAACGCACCTCTACAGGAGTCGCCATGCTGTTGCAGACCGGGCAAGCGCCAGAACGAATTTTCCTCGCAGCCTGGAGTATCGTTGCATCGGCAAGATCAACAGCAGCCTCACTGATCCTTGCGTCCTGCAAGCATCGATGAGAACAAAAGCGCTGGCCCTCGTTGAGCAAAAAATTAATCTTTGCAGAGTCGCCGCAGAAATCACAGTTTGTCGTCCCCCTAGCTACCCTGTATTGGGCTTTTTGCATTTGCTTGCTGACCCTGTCTATTTCAGTCAAAGAAACGCCACGCGCAACAAGAATGTCCCTGGTCGCTTCTTTCGCATTATCGACCAGATCATCACCAGAAAGCTTGACCAGAAGCTCATCAGATTCCAGCCCGGAAACTGTTCTATAAAAAATTCTTTTGAGTACATGGCGTAAGTAAGTGCGAAATAGCAACACTGTAAGCGAGACGAATAAATTTGCGTTTGAGACCGCCAATTATAACTTGCGACTTCTTTTATCCAAAATAAAACTAAGATAGTTGCAATTAAATACTAACAAGATTATTATCTGTTGACCGCGCTATGCAACTCAAGCTTTGCGCGTGCAAACAATGGAATAAATCATGGACATCACATTAGAACAACGCTATCTCGGCGCACTGGCTGGCCTGGCATGCGGTGATGCTGTCGGCACCACGGTAGAATTCTCGGCCCGTGGCAGCTTTACACCAGTCACTGACATGACAGGCAAAGGCCCTTTTGGTTTGCTGCCTGGCGAATGGACAGACGACACCTCGATGGCACTATGCCTGGCAGAAAGCCTGCTGACGAAAGATGGCTTCGACGCCAAAGATCAGATGGGGCGCTACCTGAACTGGTGGAAATGGGGTTACCTGAGTTCTACCGGCATCTGCTTTGACATCGGCAATACCGTGCGTGCTGCCTTGTCACGCTATGCCAGTAGCGGTGAGCCCTACTGCGGCTTAGAAGACCCCAGCACGGCAGGCAATGGATCACTGATGCGACTTGCCCCGGTCGTGATGTTTGGTTACCCGGATATACCAGCGGCCATCCACTACGCCGGTGAAAGCTCGCGCACCACCCATGCTGCAGCCGAAGCCATACAAAGCTGCCAGTTGCTGGCGGCGATACTGTGCAAGCTGTTTGCTGGCTGTGCCAAGGCTGACTTGTTTGCAGAGCTGCCATTCACACCGACCGAGCCAAAAATCATCGCTCTCAGCAAGGCCGAATTCATCAATAAAGATAGTTCGCAAATACGCGGCAGCGGATATTCGGTTGAATCTCTCGAAGCATCGCTATGGTGCTTCATGCACACCGACAGCTTTGAAAGCGCCATTCTCACCGCCACCAACCTGGGTGACGATGCCGACACCACTGCTGCCATCACAGGACAAATCGCCGGTGCCTATTACGGCGTGGAAGGCATACCTGCAAAATGGCTGGAACGCCTCGCCATGCGAGAAGAAATATTGCGCATGGCGCGGGAGTTGTATCAGCGGTTTGGTAGCAGACAGCTTGCGTGAAACCAAAGCAATCATACGAATGATATGTCGATATGAATAAACCAACCCAACAAGAACGCCTGGCAGGTGGACTGATCGGTTTACTGATCGGTGATGCCCTCGGTGTGCCGTATGAATTTCATGATGCATCAGCATTACCGGTAGCAGAACTCATAGAGTTTCAGCCACCTTCTGATTTTGCACGATCACACCATCTCGTACCGCCAGGAACATGGTCCGACGATGGAGCACAGGCACTTTGCTTGCTGGCTTCATTACTGGATTGCGGGCAATTTGATGCCGAGGATTTTGGCAATCGTCTGGTTCGCTGGTACGACGAAGGCTATATGGCAGTGGACAGCGTCGTGTTTGATATTGGTATCACTACTGGGAAGGCAATTCGTGCGCTGCGCAAGAATGTACCCGCTTTGGAAGCAGGGGCAACCGATGTGCATGAAAACGGCAATGGCTCGTTGATGCGTGTTTTGCCGTTAGTCTTGTTTCATCGTGGGTCAGATACGGAGTTGGTCAGGATTGCGCAACTTCAATCACGGGTAACACACGCCCATCTACGCTCACAAGTAAGTTGTGCACTCTACTGCCTGTGGGCGCGTCGCGTTCTTAACGACGCCGTTGATCCCTGGAGTAATGCGGTAATGACATTGCGGACTATCTATGCGGATAGTCCACAAGAACTGGAAGAACTGGAATGGTCGATACGACCAAATGAGCCGCCCATAGGTTATGGCTCAGGTTACGTCGTGGATTGCCTGCGGTCGGCGCGTATGACTCTTGAAGCTGGATGCTATGAAGACGTCGTCCGCGCTGCCGTCCTGCTTGGCAATGATACCGACACCACGGCCTGCGTCGCGGGTGGCATCGCTGGTATTCGTGATGGCATTTCTGGGATACCTGAGCGCTGGAAGAACATGTTACATGGTCAGGACGTCATCGCACCATTATTGAAGCGCATGCTGGAATATCACAAAGCGTGAAAATACAATATAGCATGCACATTGTGTGGCCCATAGCGATGCGCCCTACCCGTTTAATATAGCTTGATACTGCATGCAAATCTTTGGAGATAAATAATTGCCCGCTTCAACATCTGATGCAATCGCAGGCTGCCTGATGGGCGGCGCTGTCGGTGACGCCATGGGCTTGCCGTTTGAAGGTCTATCGCCACGCAGGATAGCGCGTTTGCGTAAAGGGTCACTACAATATCGTTTCTTCTTTGCTCATGGCATGGTCAGTGATGATACTGATCACGCGATTTTTGTCACTCAGGCGCTGATCAAGAGCAAGGGAGATATCGGCAAATTCAAGAAATGCCTGGCATGGCGGCTACGCCTATGGTTGATATGTCTGCCTGCGGGCGTGGGGTTTGCTACCCTGCGTAGCATTATCAAGCTGTGGCTGGGATTCACCAATAGCGGAGTTTACTCCGCAGGCAACGGCCCCAGCATGCGTAGTGCCATGATAGGGGCTGTAGTCTCAGATGACGCACCAGCGCGCCATGCCCATGTGCTGGCATCTACCCTGCTTACGCACACTGATCCCAAGGCTTTTACTGGTGCACTGGCGATTGCCGAAATCGCAGCACGGTTGGTCAGCCTTGAATGGCAAGCCAGGCCGCCTCTCGATAAATTGATAGACATGCTCAGCAATTTGTCAGAAGACAGGGAATGGCAAGCTGCCGTTAAAGGCATACAAGAAGCTTGCCTTGCACCAGACCCTACACTGGCTGCGCAACAACATTTTGGCGGCAAGAATGGTATCTCGGGCTACACCATGCACACGGTACCTTTCGCCATCATCAGCTGGTATCAGAATTTTGGTAACTATCACGATACGATAGATGCTGTAGTAAATGCTGGTGGTGATGTAGATAGCGTGGCCGCTATTGCCGGTGCGCTGGCAGGTGCCAGTGTCGGGTTGTCTGGTATCCCGCAAGAGTGGCGCGACGGCTTGATGGACTGGCCACACAATCGCAAGTACTTACTGGCATTGGCTCGCAGGGTGAATGATCCGGAAGTAAAAGCCGGGCTACATTTCTCTTTTTGGCTATTCCCTCGCAATATTATTTTTACGGTGATTGTTTTATTGCACGGGTTAAGGCGTTTGCTGCCGCCTTACTAGACAAGGCATTTACTGTAAGACAAGGTGGTGAGGATTAATCGAAGCAAAACACAGGACAGAAATCATTTACTGTAGAAGTAGATTACCAAATTCTTTTCAGGACTGACAATGATCAAGCCAGTTCGTCCATAGGCGTAATAACTGCCTGGACTGTTGATGATCGCGTTCACCACTTCCTGCACTGCTGGTTTGACATCCACACCGAAAGCATCGCCACAAATCTGATCGCAAATATCCATGCGCCCTGACTCTTTATTCGTACCCCAGCGATCAGTTGGCTGGATTGGTGTCACTGCCCAGTCTTCATAGCGGCCACGTGAGGAACGGCCTTGCTGGTTCTTGTTTGCTGGCATGTCTCTGAAAAATTCCACGCCGCGCTTCTTGATGTCTTGGGAAATATTTTCTGGCATGGGATACAGTCGTATCCCTGCTTCATTCCCACCGGGCCCAAATCCCCATGACTCTTCCTTGCTGTACGTAATTGAGCTCACATCCAAAGCATCAGGTACGGCTTCCAGCATGAATTGACGCTCATAGAGTTTGAAGGCAAGGTATGGGCCACCGATAACCGTCACTGTCAATAATACGAAATAGCGTCGAGGGAGTTTTTTGTACGCATAGATGAATCCACCCAGGATTGCTACGGGGATGAGTACTGAAATTGCAAGGAGAAAATAGAACATGTAGCTGGGTTAGTTTTTATTTTGAGCTTGCTACGATAGCAGGGGGATGGGTAATGCACAACAGGCGTCAAGTCTTTACCATCCCTTCGTCAGTAATTTTTTGTATGCTGAGTTTGTAGCAATCCCAAAGGGAAATAAGGACTCCAGCTACCAAGAAAAAATAAATACTTTCACGTCATCGTGTAGGCAGTTAATATATGAAATACCTGCACGCTCATAATCATTCATGTCCACCGCATTTAGTCTTTCTGGCGGATAGGCTTTCTTAACATCTTTGGCATAAATATAGCGAAGTTCTTTTTCGACCGCCCGACCAAACATGACTTGATCATATGGCCCACCGAACCATGGCAGCTCATATGGCAACTGCTCAAGAATGTTTTTTGGGATAGGGACAAAGGGCCAGTACACTTTAGCGCCCGGGTATTTATACCGCTCCATTTCAATAAAGGGAGCAATGACTTCATTCAAATCCAACTCAAATCCCCTGGTGCAGATCAAGTCACCATTTTCGCGTTCAATATCTACCGGGACCAGGCATAGATCGACACCCATGAATCTCCTTTCAAATTTCAGTAAGCGTGATTGAGATACATTCCATCAGAATCATCAAGCGACAATATGTGCTAATGATGAATAGCCAATTTACTCTGCAAAAAAATCAAATACCTGTTTCAATTCTGGGAAAACGACATCGTGTCCCATAAAATCTTGGGGACCTGAGCGATCAACTTCAAAAACTCCTATGCCTTCACCTACAGTAATTTGCACAGCAAAAGCACGCTCACTGATTAATACGCGTACCCAAGTGCATGCGCCAGAATCATTTGAGCTTAATTTTACGTCAGGATAACTCGCTATCAGCAAGCGCTCAAATTCTGATTTATCCATTTCTACTCATCCAGTTCAGGCAGTTCAATTGCAAAAGCAGTTTCACCCCAATTAGCATCGACCATTCCCTTTGCTATAAATTTATGTAATGAAGAATACGGCCATGCGCTGGCGTTATCTACATAGCCGTGTTTAACTGGATTGTAGTGTAGATAAGCGACGTGTTTTTCCAGATCGTCATCATCTCTTACCATGTGCTCCCAAAAACGGCGTTGCCAAATTCCGCGTTCGCGCTTTTTCTCGCGGCTATTACTGATGTTTTCCTGTTTGGGCAAGGCTTTGGAAAATGCTGCCTTGATCAGGGACCAGCGCAATGAAAAATCAACATCGCCCTCAGGTAATTGCCAAATGCTATGCAGATGTTCAGGCATGACAACCATGGCGATAATTTCGAAAGGATATCTTGCTTGTACCGAACGGAATGCCGCACGCAATGCGTCTATGTGTTCGGTGAGTAACTGACTCCTCCGGTCTTGAAGATTGACCGTAAAAAAGTAAGTAGCACCGGGAACATTGGCGCGGCGGTAGCGCATGGTTTTAAATTAAATAGGATTAGAGGGTACATCAAATTATCGCAGATTCGTTGCATCTCGTAGGTTGGGCTACGCTTCATCAGCCCAACACTCAGCTTATAAATAACGTACGCCCTCACCTTGGTGGAATACAGATTTATCCTACATTTTATTCAGATACATACGTTTATTAAAGGCCCAGTGTTGGGCTGGTGAAGCGTAGCCCAACCTACAGGATTCACAACCTACGGAAGCAATCAACAATTCCTCAATGTGCCTCTTCCCAATTTCCGCCCACGCCAACTTCAGCAAGTAAGGGCACGTCCAGCTTCGCCACATTCGCCATCAACTCTGGCAATTTTTGTTTGACGAGTTCCAGCTCTGCCTCAGGTACTTCGAGCACCAGTTCATCGTGTACCTGCATGATCATTTTTGATTGCAGCTTGTCTTTTTCCAGCCAGTTTTGCACGGCGATCATGGCGAGTTTGATGAGGTCGGCGGCGGTGCCTTGCATGGGGGCGTTGATCGCGGCGCGTTCTGCTCCGGCGCGGCGGGGGCCGTTGGGGGAATTGATTTCGGCCAGCCACAGGCGGCGGCCGAAGACGGTTTCTACATAGCCGTGGGCCTTGGCCTTGGTGCGGGTGTCTGCCATGTATTGAGCGACGCCGGGATAGCGCTGGAAGTATTTGTCGATATAGCTTTGTGCGGCGCTGCGTTCTATGCCGAGATTACTGGCCAGGCCAAAGGCGCTCATGCCATAGATGAGACCGAAATTGATGACCTTGGCGTAGCGGCGTTGTTCACTCGTTACTTCTGTCAGCGGCACTGCAAAAATCTCGGAGGCGGTGGCGCGGTGGATGTCTTCGCCATTGGCAAAGGCAGCCAGCAAGCTGGCATCGCCAGAGATGTGGGCCATGATGCGCAATTCGATCTGCGAATAATCGGCAGAGATGATGACATTGCCCGGCCCGGCGACAAAGGCCTCACGTATGCGGCGGCCTTCGGCCGTGCGTACCGGGATGTTTTGCAGGTTGGGGTCATTCGATGACAGGCGCCCCGTCACGGCCACGGCTTGCGCATAATTGGTGTGGACGCGGCCTGTGCTGGCGTTGACCATCTTGGGCAATTTGTCAGTATAGGTGGACTTGAGTTTGGCCAGTCCACGGTACTCCAGCAAGACCTTGGGCAGGGGATAATCCTCGGCCAGTTTTTGCAAGACTTCTTCATCGGTCGATGGTGCGCCAGAAGGTGTTTTCTTGACGACGGGCAGGCCCAGCTTGCCAAAGAAAATCTCGCCCAGTTGTTTGGGGGAATTCAGGTTGAAAGGCTGCTCTGCCAGCTCATAGGCCTTGTTTTCAAGTTCAATGAGGCGCTTACCAATTTCATGTGACTGTATATCGAGCAAGTCTTTGTTGATGTGCACGCCATTGCGTTCTACCTTTTGCAGCACGACTGAGGTGGGTATTTCTATCTCACGATAAACGCGCAACAGATTGGCATCCGGCTCTATCTCTGGCCACATTGCCAGGTGAAGTTGCAGGGTGATGTCGGCGTCTTCTGCCGCGTAGGCGGTGGCGCGTTCTATGTCTACCTGGTCAAAGCCGATCTGGCTTGCGCCTTTGCCGCAGACTTCCTCAAAACTGATGGTCTTTTTGCCGAGATGGCGCATGGCCAGGCTGTCCATGTCATGCGATTTATGCGATTCAAAGACATAGGATTGCAGCAGGGTGTCATGGACTATGCCGCGCAAATTCACACCCTGGTTGGCAAAGATGTGGCTGTCGTATTTGAGGTTTTGGCCGACCTTGGCTTTGCTGTCGTCTTCCAGCCATGGCCTGAGTTTGTCCAGCACCAGTGCCTTGGGCAATTGATCAGGCGCGCCAGGGTAGTTGTGGGCGACAGGTATATAAGCCGCATGCCCTACTTCGCAACATAACGAGATGCCGACCAGTTGCGCGGTCATCGGGTCCAGCGAAGTGGTTTCTGTATCCACTGATGTCAGTGCAGCGGCGTTGATGCGGGCCAGCCATTCGTCCAGGGCGGCCTCGGTCACAACCATTTCGTAATTTTGGATGACGGGCGCTGCGGGGTTATCAACATCGTTGGCATCATCACTGAACAAACCAGCCTGTACTGAATTACTGCCACTGGTCGCTGCTTTGGCGGCAGGCAGAGGTGTAGCACCTGCAGTAGCATCGCCGGTCAATTCACGCAGCCAGGTCTTGAAGCCCCAGCGGCCGGCGAAGCCGACCAGTTCTGTCTTGTCTTCTTCTTTCGCAACCAGGCTGTCCTGGATAGAGGTGTAGTGCCCGGTCAGGTCACAATCAGTTTTGACGGTGATCAGCACGCGGCCTTGTGGCAGCCAGTCCAGTGCACTGCGCAGGTTATCGCCCACCACGCCCTTGATCTTGTCGGCATTGGCGATAACACCGTCCAGGCTGTCATATTCAGCCAGCCATTTGACGGCAGTCTTGGGGCCGCATTTGGCAACGCCGGGCACGTTATCAACCGTGTCGCCTATCAGGGTCAGGTAATCGATGATGCGGTTGGGTGGCACGCCAAATTTGGCCAGCACGGCGGGTTCATCGAGCTTTTCATTGCTCATGGTGTTGATCAGCGTGACATTGGCATTGACCAGTTGTGCCAGGTCCTTGTCGCCGGTAGAGACGATGGTGTTCATGCCCAGCTTGGTGGCCTCTACTGCCAGCGTGCCGATGACGTCATCAGCCTCTACCCCTTCAACCATCAGGATAGGCCAGCCCATGGCCTTGACGGCGATGTGGATGGGTTCTATCTGCAGGCGCAGGTCGTCTGGCATGGGGGCGCGCTGGGCCTTGTATTCGGCATACAGGTCGTCGCGGAAGGTCTTGCCTTTGGCGTCAAACACACAGGCGATGTATGCTGCCGGATAATCAGTACGCAAACGGCGTAACATATTGATCATGCCGTGTATGGCACCGGTCGGCTCCCCCTGTGCATTACGCAGGTCAGGCAGGGCATGGAAGGCGCGGTACAGATAGCTTGAGCCATCAACTAACAAGAGAGTATTTTGCATATGAACGGAAACAGAAAAGATGTTACGAGGTTGCGCCAGATTATCGATCAGGAAAAAGCAACTTCGCTGAAAGCGCGGGAATCATGGCATATGTTCACGATTATGGCAGAATTTATCGAGTCCACCGAGAGGCTTTCATCAATCCGCCCTGCAGTGACGATTTTTGGGTCTGCCCGTACCAAGGATGACCACCCGGATTATGCCAAATGCGTGGATTTATCGCGCCGTCTGTCGGACGAGGGCTTTGCCGTCATCTCTGGCGGCGGCCCCGGCATCATGGAGGCAGCCAACAAGGGCGCTTTCGAGGGGGCATCGCCCTCAGTGGGGCTGAACATAGAATTGCCACACGAACAACGTAGTAACCCATGGCAAAACATCAGCCTGTCCTTCCGCCACTTTTTTGCCCGCAAGGTGGCTTTTGTCAAATATGCAGATGCCTATGTGGTTTTCCCTGGCGGTTTTGGTACTCTCGATGAAGTCAGCGAGGTTTTGACACTGATACAGACTGGCAAGACCCGTAACATCCCGGTGATTTTGGTCGGCACCAGCTTTTGGCAAGGCTTGCTGGACTGGATCAGGGTGCAAATGGCGGGCAACGGCATGATCAACCATGATGATCTTTATCTGGTGCAATTGATCGATGAACCAGCCAATATCGTCGATGCCATTTTTGCGTTTTATGAGGCCAGGGACATTAATCTGTCTGAGGATGAGCGGCAGAAGATGCTGTATTTATAGTAGGACTTACGCAAAACCGCCCCAGCTGCGTTGCAGCGCCTCTCCTAGGAGCCGCGTACTAAAGTACTGTCTTCGTCGCTACGCCTTGCTGGGACAATTTTGCGTAAGTCCTATATAGAATAAATTTTTGCAGGATAAATTTGTTAGGGTGCGCCGTGCGCACTGGTCGTGTCAATCATGAAAATTCGATGCGCACAGAACACCCTACCGAGATTTTTATATCTCTCCAATCAATTAAATTTACTTCGCTTTTGCAGCCCGCTGCTCTGCCTGCGGAAAACTCTGTATCACTTCGCCTTTATCATCCAGGAAGTTCAACATGGCTTTGCCATCTGGCGTTACCAGCATCATGATGCGTGTCTTGCCTTTGGCGTCGGCCATGATGATGGCAGAAGATTTGCCACGGGTCTTGCCAACAAACATACGGCTGGTTTGCTGGCCGCCAGCGTCTTTCCATTTCTGTAGCAGCGCATCTTTCTCTGGACCGGCCGAGGCTTTTTCATAGGCCTGATACAAGCCATCGTAATCTTGGTGCAGGCCACGGTCATAGATCTTCAAGCCCGACTCCATGCTGCCGCCACTTTCATAATGACCTAATGACAGTTGCTGATCACCGCCGAATCTGTCCATGGAAAAATGCATGCCCGCGACGGGCTTGCCATTGTCATCAAGCTTGCCATCAAAAATCAGGCCGCCATTTTCGTCTCCCTGCGCATTATAGAAAATCATGCCAGGGCGTTGTGGCCCGCCGCGCTTGCTTTGCTTGCCATCCACGACAGGTTCAGGCAAGCGCAAATGATTGGCGATGACCATTTCATGCTTGCCTTCTGGCGTGACGATGTTAATGCGTTCCACATCGATTTCAGAAAATTTTCCACGGTTCTCAGTCGTGGCAGCGGCTGTCAGCAGCATGATGCCCATGCCTGCACCAGCGGCAAGCAGCACCTGTTTAAGCAAGCGGTTTTGGCGCGTCAATTGTGTGATAAGTTCCTGTTGCTGGATCATGCGGTCTCCTTAGATATGGTTAATATTGATGCGGCTGTCTTCATGAATTACTGCAGCGCCGACACATAATAAAAGCACGACCTATAGCCAGACCAGCCAGCTGCGACTAATGGAAAGATGCAGGGGTTGAATGGCAGTTAAGGAAGATGAACGGAGCAGCAGACTTAAGTCTGTATGGACGATTTTTGCTTGCGGTTACAATGGCGTAATACATCAATTCACTCCACTCGCATGCACTATCATCTCATCAGCATAAAGCCAGAAGATTTACGTGCCCTGGCAGCCTCTACCCTGCCAGACATACATGGGTATAGCTGTGCCACGGATGCTTTACCGCCGCACTTTGTCGCCGCCCGTGCGCTGGAACAGATGGCAAACGGTGTGCCAGCCTACTGGTGCAGCACTTTCTATATAGTCGCCATGGCAAACCAGCACATCGTCGGCAGTTGCGGTTTCAAGCATGCGCCCAGGGAAGGCATGGTCGAGATAGGCTATGGCATTTCACCCGATTGCAGGAAACAGGGCGCTGCCACAGCAGCCGTGCAGGCTTTGCTGCAACTGGCTTTTGAGGGTGGTGCCATGCAAGTAATGGCGCAAGTTAATCCGGACAATCTGGCATCAACACGGGTGGTACAAAAGCTGGGCTTCGTTAATACTGGCAGTTATGTTGATGAAGCGCAGGAGACGCTGGTGCGCTGGTGTTTTTACGGGCCTGCTTGATACGATACGGGAGCTAGTAATGGCAGCGAAACATATGATCTTTTTTATGCAGGACGATTTTGACAAGGAAGCCCTGCTGTCACAAATCGTCAATGATCTCGCATTAAATATAGATGAACTGCCTGAAGGATTCCCATGTGAATTCTCTGCACAAAAAGGAAATGGGCGATCTTACTTTCTTATTGAATACAGCAATGACATTCAAGGCTACATCGACGAGCTTACGCTTTGGGAGCGCCCGGGAGAAAAGTACAAGGACATGCTACGCGCTTGCAGCAGAACAATCAGCATGCATTATCGCGATCCCGGAAATGCGCGGTGCTTTTTTTTCTCATTATCGACTGTATTGGGACAAAATGCGTCGGCATGCCTGGTTGAAAATGGATTTGGCTGTTTGCTTGGCCTGCAAGACATGATTCAACAAATAGCAAGTAATCCTACATGGTCGTGGGAGAAAACAAGTTTTCCAGAAATACCAGGCGTTGCCGATTCTGAGTGGGGCTATCTTGAATAACTCATATGAGAGTTGAATGTAGATTCAACTGAATGAATCATTTCCCCGTTGCCTCATCAAACAGACGCAAAGCCAGCAAACCATGCCCGACAGCAGCACCTGCACGCAATGCGGCGGCGATGAAGACCACCTCGGCAATTTCTTCCCGCGATGCCCCTGCTCTGGCCGCATTCTTGCTATGCGTATCTATGCAATAAGCGCACTGGGTAGTCAGGGCAACGGCGATGGAAATCAATTCGCGGTATTTTTCGGGGATGATGCCATCGGCCCGCTCCGCTGTGGTCTTGAGTGCCAGAAAGGCCTGCGCTTCTTTGGGCGCAAGGCTGATGAGGTCTTTGGCTTTAGCCATGTCTTGCGGGTTTTGGTAGGTGCTCATGATTACTCCTTTAGGGCTTGGATGACATCTGCTTACCATGACAAGAGTGTGCAGCGAGCTAAAAGGATTCATCGAGGGCGATTTTTTTTCGTGCCTGTGTGCATATGCACTGAAGGTATAATCATCAGGCACGGGCAAGTGGGCGCGACTTCCCTGAAAACCTGCCAAAACTTTTCTGTCATAGCCGTCTTAGCAGTGCCTCACAAATTACATGATCACCACATAATGACTACCAGCCCATTCCCACAAATTACTTCTGAATTATTCGCCCATGAACGCCTGCTCTGGTCAGGCCAGCCGCGCCAGGGCATCCTGTTCCAGATGACTGATTTGTTCATGATACCGTTCGGTCTGCTGTGGGGCGGGTTTGCGCTGTTTTGGGAATATACTGCCATCACTGCTGGTGCCCCACTGTTCTTTTGCTTGTGGGGTATTCCTTTTGTATTGATGGGCTTGTACATGATAGGGGGCCGCTTTTTCCTTGAAGCCAGGCAAAGAGCCAACACCTATTATGCAGTGACCAGTGAACGCATATTGATTGTGTCTGGCCTCTTCAACACCAATCTCAAATCACTGGACCTGAAAAGCCAGGGCGAAATCAGTCTGACTGAAACCAAAGATGGTGAAGGTAGTATCGTGTTTGGTCATAACCCACTGGCAACCCTGTTTGCCGGATTCCCTGGCTTGCCTGGCATGATGAATACCAGGATGCCGCAGTTTCAATCGATAGTCGGGGCGAAACAGGTATTTGAGCTGATACACCAGACCAAGAGAATGACTTGAGGTGCAAAGGGACCGTGCTATATTTTGTAGGGTGCGCCATGCGCACCGTTGTTGGCCTGGCTTTTAAAACGAATGGTGCGCGCGGCGCACCCTACAAATCAGCGCAGGTATGGGTAAGTAATAGCTGACCTAAAACTTATTTCGTCGCCTTGTCAATCGCCCGGTTCATGGCCTTCAGGCGGAGATCTTCATCAGCCGCGCTGGAAGCTGGAGCACTTTTACCCAGTGCCTGCTCCATGATTTTCTTCTTCATTTCTTCATTCGTCATCGACGCTGAATAAACACTGTCTGCGGCTTTGGCTCCGTCTTCCTTGGCGACGGCAGTTTTAGGCGGCTCCATGCCTTTGGAGTCGTTGAGCTTGATTTTTTTTGTGGTGGGATTGGTGTCCACGCACAGAGTGTCTGAATACACGGTCTTGCCATCAATGGTGCAGCGGCGTACACCTTCGCTGGTGGTGGCGGCCTGACGCATGCCTGGGCCTTCGCTGCTGCCAGTTGGCAGGCCAGTGCTGTCCTTGACGTCATTGCCGATGACGGCGGCAGCTTTACCAAAGCGTGCCCATATGTCTTGCATGGGCAAGTGGCCATAGCGCATGTAGTAGAGGAAGGCCATGCCCAGTGATGCCACCAGCATGGACAGGATGGCGACTGTGACGAGGCTGAGGCCGCGTTGTTTTATATATTTCATGGCAGTTCCGAATTATTCATGCGTTGCAGGATGACTTCGCTACGTCTTTGCAAATAGCCTGAGCCTGGGTTTTTATAAAAGTAACGTGGTTTGGGCAGCATCACGGCAAGTCTGGCAGCTTGAGATGGGCCGAGGTTGGCGGCATTGGTATGGTAATAATTTTGGGCTGCAGCCTCTGCGCCGAATACACCCACGCCCCACTCCACCACATTGAGGTAAATCTCCAAAATGCGCTGCTTGTCCATGCATTTTTCCAGCATATAGGTGATGATCAGCTCTTCACCTTTGCGGAAATAGCTGCGGTCAGGTGAGAGAAACAGGTTCTTGGCCAATTGCTGGGTAATGGTGGAACCGCCAGAAACGACTTTGCCTTTTTTCTGGTTTTTTTCATAAGCGGCTTGCATGGCTTCCCATTCCACCCCTTCATGATCGACAAAGCCATCGTCTTCTGAAGCGATGACGGCACGCTTGAGGTGATTCGAGATGCGGTTATACGGTACCCATTTATGCTTGAGTTGGAAGTCCGGCTTTTTCTCTTGCAAGACACTCAGTTGCTGACGCATGAAACTGGTGGATGTAGGGTTGTGATCTATCCACCACCATACATGCGCCAGATAATAGGCCTGTAAAAGTGCGAACAATAGCAGCGGCACGAGTACCAGCCAGAACAGGATGCGGCCAAATAATCTCATGCCTGGCTCGCCAGTAAAGCAGCGCGCATTTCTGCCAGCACTAGCTCAGATGGCGGGCGCACGCCACGCCACAGGGCGAAGGCTTCTGCCGCCTGTTCTACCAGCATGCCCAGGCCATCACGGCATTGCGCACCATGGCTTGCAGCCAGTCGCAGAAATGCAGTGGGGGCAGCGCCATACATCATGTCGTAGGCCAGCGTATCTTTGCCAAATACTGTCGCGGCCAGAGGTGGCACATCGTCGTTGATGCTGGCAGATGTGGCATTGATGATAACATCAAACGGCTGTTGCAAATCTTCAAAACGACAGGCTTGCAGTTCACAACCAGCACTCAGACTGCTGGCCTGTTGCTGCAAATCCTGTGCTTTGGCAAGGGTGCGGTTGGCGATGGTCAGCGAGGCGGGTTGCTCTTGCAACAGCGGTAGCAAGGCACCACGGGCCGCACCACCAGCACCCAGCAAGAGCAGGTGTTTGCCGCGCAGGCTGACACCGGCATTGCGCACAATATCGGCCACCAGGCCTATGCCGTCAGTATTGTCACCATAGATGCGGCCCTGCTCAAACTTGAGGGTGTTAACGGCACCAGCGATTTTGGCGCGTTCACTCAGTTCAGTAGCCAGGGCAAAGGCTTCGAGCTTGAAAGGCAGGGTGACATTGGCTCCCTTGCCGCCTTTCGCAATGAAGTCATGGACAGTGCTGACAAAGCCATCCAGCGGCGCCAGCAAGCGTTGATAATCGAGCAGTTGGCCCGTCAGCTCAGCAAAGCGGGCATGGATATCTGGCGACTTGCTATGCGCAATCGGGTTGCCTATGACGACATACTGGTCAGCGTTCAATTTGGCCCCTTGCGCAATTCAGTTTCCAGCTGTTGCTCGCGGGTGAATTTGAAGCGTGCAAACATGATGAAGACTTCATTACTGTCTGGCCCCAGACTGGCTTTTGGATAATGCCCAAATGGCCCGGAGCGACGGACGATACGCAATGCAGCCGCATCCAGCGCCTTGTCGCCAGAAGAGACTTCTATTCGTGGGCCGCCTTCTTTTTCATAGATGGTGCCATCCTGGAAAATGGGGATGGAGATAAACATTTCGCCATACAGTTTTTTACCATCCTTTTGCGGGAAGTTCAGCGTTCCGGTATCTTCTATGCGCTTTTGCACAGCCTTGTAATAAATTGCATGGTCAAGGCGTTTGGTGCTGGGAGTGATATAGGTCTTGCGCGGACGCTTGTTCTGGTCTTCTATGGTTTGCGAAATTTCTGCCGCCATGCGCGCCAGTGCCTTGGTGGTATCGACATTGTCGGTACCAGTCGATGGCTGAGGCTTGTCTTCAGTATTTTTCTTTTCCTGCTTTTCTTGACGGAAGTTATCCTTGAGCTTGGCCTGATCCAGCAATTGCTTTTGCTGTTCTTCCAGCTCGGCGATTTTGCGGCTATTGGTTTGCAGGGCATCGCCATCTTCGCTGCGCTTCAAGTCAGGCAAAGGGGATTTGCTGCGCCCGCTGTCGTGCGCGCCACCGCCGTCAAGATCTGCCTGTGCCAGTGCTTCAGCAGTGACCGGCGGTTTGGCATGCTTGGAGTTGACGAGGATGATTTCCAGGTCAGCATCACGCGGCTTGTTGTCTATGGTTTTGGGCATGACAAAATGCACCAGCAAAGCCAAAGCGTGCAAGACCAACGAAGCAGTGATGGCAACCGTGAAAATCAGTTTTTCATGGCTGGCTTTGCCTGCCCCTAATTTTATGGTTTGAGACTTGCCTGAGCTGCTTTTGACTTTGCTGCTCGTTGCTGCAGTACCAGTAACAGGGCTTACTGAAGCGACGGATGCAGCATCGCCTGTCCTGGCGGGCTGAGCTTGCTCGCCGGGCAGATTTTCTTGTTTAACCTGTTTCGCAGGTTTGGTTTTTTTATTCTGACTTTTCATTACTAGGCTTGTGGCTGTTCTTCGTCTGGAGTATTCGCAACATCAGCCGCAGCGTCAGTTGTAGCGCTTCCCGCTTCTGCTACTGCCTCTGTCATTTCTGCAGGTGCACCCTCTTCCGCGCTGAAATCCTCTGCGACTTCTGTACTTGTCTCATCGTCCAGTTCTTCTTCATCCAGTTCGGTGACGGTGGACAGCAATTCCAGCAGACGGGCTTCGACTTCAAGGTCAACTTCATCCCAGCGCAGGATATCCAGTCTGACCTGGGCACCGCGTGCGGTTTGTGGCATACCCGGCAAACGGATGATGAGCGGAATATCGACCAGACGCAAGACTTCGTCTTTCAAAACAACAGCTTCGACCTGGCGTTGCTCTTGCTGCCCCAACCAGCGCAGGCACCAGTAACGTTCCATATTGTTCTGGAAATCGGCATAGGCTGCATAAGCAGCATCAAAGCCCGAGACTATCGCGAACAGGTCGGCATCCTTGGGTTTGAAGGTGGCTACTAGTGGTGCGGTGATGCCATGCTGTACGCAGGCGATGATTTGCCATTGGTTGACCAGGTCGGTATAGCGACGCAGCGGTGAGGTACTCCAGGCATATTGATCCACCCCCAGGCCCTGATGTGGCGCAGCATGGGTCAGCATGCGCACCTGCATGCGCGCAGTCCAGCCACCGGGGCCACGGCCACCTGCCACGCCCTGGGCGCGGTAGATGCCAGGAATGCCATGGTCAGCCATGAGTTTGCCCCAGGTACTGTTGGCAAAGATCATCAGCTCAGCTACGATCTTGTCCAGCGGTGCACCACGTTTGCGGCGCACGATGGAGACCACATCATCTTCCACATAGAAATTGAAATCAACGCGGTTATTTTGCTCAGGCTTCATACCAAAGCTTTCACGCTTGACCATGCGGCCCTGCTCCAGCACTTGCGCCCATTTCCACAATTGGGCAATTTCTGCCTTGTGCGGGTATTCACCGGCATCATTGGACAGATTGTCCTCAGTCACCAGTGCATCGAGGTCGTTGTGGCGCAGATTGCTGGCCATGGGCACGGCTTCTACCTTGGTCTCGGTGCTGATGACAGACCAGTCTTCAGTATTCAGGATCGCGTACAAGGACACAGCCGGACGGGTCTGGCCTGCACCCAGGGTGTAGGTATTGACCAGTTCATCCGGCAGCATAGTGATCTTGTCGCCCGGCATATACACGGTGGACATGCGGCCACGGGCCATCTGGTCTATCGCATCGCCACGCTGTATGCCCAGGGCAGGCGCGGCAATGTGGATACCGACGCGTAACTGACCATTGCCGATATCGACGACAGAAAAGGCATCATCAATCTCGGTGGTGGTAACGTCATCGATAGAAAACGCCTCAACATCAGCCACTGGTAAATCAGTAGGCAGGGCCGGTAAGGTAATCGCCGGAAAGCCCACACCTTTGGGGAAATGCTCGTAATGGAACCTGGCCAGGTGCAAATGCTTGGGGCTGGCAATGCCACCCACTGCCAGCATCAGGCGTTGCGGCGACATTTGCAAGGCGTCGCAGGCTTCTGCCAGGGCTTTGTATTCTATGCTGTTCTTGTCGGGCTTGAACAAGAGTTGCAGGGCCAGCGATTTCATTGTATCTGGCAGACGGTTTTGCTTGAGTTCTTCGACATAGCCAGCCTGTATCAAGGCTTGCTGTTTTTTCTTTTCTATCCCAGCCAGTGCGGCTTTCAACGAGGCTTCAGGCGCAGCCTTGTAGCGGCCACGGCCTTTTTTGTAGAAATAAACGGGCGCATTATGCAAAGCATAGATCAGGCCTGCTGCTTCCACGGGTTGCGGTGCATGGCCAAAATATTCTGCGCCCAGTTCGGCAAAGCCAAATTCTTCCTGCCCGGCGACCTCCCACAGAAATTCCAGGTCTATCTCAGCCGCAGCGGCCTTGGCCTGCTCTATCAGGCTGGCGGGATCGGGAGAGGCAAATTGCAGCAGCACATCCTTGGCCTTGACCTTGGTACGCTTGCCACTGGCCATCTCAACCTGATAAGCCTCACCAGCATGCGTCATGATGCTGCCTGCCTTGAAATCACCGGATTCTTCGAAAAATAAATTCATTCAATACTTCTTTATGTTTAGACCAAAAAGCTCAACACAGTGGTACGTAGAAACAGAGGTGACACTGAGAAAATCTTTGTCATTTACTCGCTCTGTTTTTACCCTGCGTCTCATCCTTGAGATGTCTGTTGTTCTATATTTACTTTGCTTTTATCAGCAAAGCGGGAAATCATTCAAATACCTATTCAATTCCTTCCCCTTGAAGGGGAAGGGGTTTACACATTGCAGCTTGCGTTTTAGCTACATCAGTTTGCCACGAACGCCGCTGGTCGCCAGCCCGGTGAATTCCTGCCTTCGCAGGAATAACGACTTTACGATTGCGGCTTCATTAACAAAGTGGCGCAATGCTCTTTCTGCCTCTTTCTTGTCTTTCTCCGTGCCCTCTGTGACACCTCTGTGTCTCTGTGTTGAGAGGTTTTCAGGTTTTAACGCTTTTCAGAAATACGCAAACCCTCAACCCCCGGCAAAAACACTTCCGTCACCTGCAAACACCCGCCCTTGCGCCAGAACAAAGACCGGCGTGCCAGCATGCTGTGCACGCCTGCCAGTTCTGGCTGTCTCGCCACGATGCGGCGTATCAACGGATGACTTTGGCGTAGTCTGGCGTAATGCAATTCACCTCGGCGCACCAGCGGGTCGTTGAACAGGGTGCTGCCCAAAGACTTTTCACCCAGCGCATGAAACAGCGGCCACTCATTGGCAGTGGCACTCAGCGGGACGATGGTATGGCCATACACCATGGCCTCGCCATCGCAACGCAAAAATACTTCGCGCTCATGGACTTTCATGGCGCGGGACAAACCTATGGCAGCATATTCATCCTGCAGGCACACTGCCTTGTGCTGCGACAAACGCTGTACGCGAAACTGCTGGCATCGTGCCACCAGCCTGGCCGTCAGTGAATCGCGGTTGCTGAGCCAGTCTTCCATCAGTGCGCTGGTATGAACTGCATTCACATGGGCATACCATTGCGCTGCCAGCGGGCGCTGCATTTGCTTACTTGCCCCCAAATTCATATGCGAAATTGCTGCTTCCAAATCAGGCCCTGCCATCTGCAAAGGCCATCACCTGATCCAGGTAATCGGCAAATTCAGCAATGCCATGATCGCTGCCTTCAATCACCAACTGTCTTGCATGTGGATAATGGGCGACCATTTCGCGCCAGTCCAATACTTCGTCGCCGGTAGCGGCAATCAAAAAATAACGCTCAGGCTGTGTGATCTGTTCTACGGCCAGGGCACGCAGTTCAGCCATATATTCAGCCTTGAATTCAAAGACGCGGTCGCTGTGATAATAAGTCGTCACACCGACATAGCTTTCCAGGTCACGTGGCGGCTTGACGGCAGGGTTCAGCAAGATAGCTTTGCAGCCGTATTTTTCTGCCAGCCAGGTCGCATAATAGCCACCCAAAGATGAGCCTATGATGCAGATGTCCTCTGCCTTGTGCCCGGCCAGCACAGCCTCGGCCTGTTGTATGGCCAGCGCTGGCGAGGGGGACAGGTCGGGGCAGGCTATCTCATCGCAGCGGCCCAGTTTCGCCATATGCGCAAGCATGACACGTGCCTTGTACGAATCGGGCGACGAACGAAAGCCGTGCAGATAGAGAATCATGCTGCAATCGCCTGATTACCAGCCTGATTACCAGCCTGCTGTGCGCGGTCTTGCAAAGCGTCCAGCAATTTCTGGTGGATACCACCAAAGCCGCCATTACTCATGATGAGTACATGGTCACCTGCTTTGGCTTTGCTGACGATATCCTGTACCAGTTGATCTATCTTGTGGTGACAGGCGACCTTGTCACCCAGCGGTGCCAAGGCTTCTGCCAGATCCCAGCCTAAAGCTGATTTGCCGTCTGCCTCGCCAAAACCAAATACCAGGTCAGCCTGTTCCAGGCTGCCAGGCAAGGCCTGTTTCATCGTACCCAGCTTCATGGTGTTCGAGCGCGGTTCCAGCACGGCCAGGATGCGGTCATTGCCAACCTTGTGGCGCAAACCTTCAACCGTCGTGGCAACGGCAGTAGGGTGATGGGCAAAATCGTCGATGACGGTGACGCCGTCGGCTACACCGCGTACTTCCATGCGGCGTTTGACGCTGACAAACTGGGCCAGCGCTTCTATCGAAATTTCCGGCGTGACGCCGACATGGCGGGCAGCGGCTATCGCGGCCAATGCATTCTGGCGGTTATGTTCGCCATTCAAATTCCATTGCACCTTGCCTTGCAACTGGTCATTGAAATAGACATCAAAGTCTTCGCCGTCTTGCATGACCAGACACCAGGCCTGGTCATTGCCAAAAAATTCTTTTTCGCTCCAGCAGCCGCGTTTCAGGACGCGTTCCAGTGAGTCATTGTTGCCATTCACGATCAAACGGCCTACGCCGGGCACGGTGCGCACCAGGTGGTGGAACTGGGTTTCTATTGCGGCTACGTCCGGGAAGATGTCGGCATGGTCATATTCCAGGTTGTTCAGTACCGCAGTCTTGGCATGGTAATGCACGAACTTGCTGCGCTTGTCGAAGAAGGCGGTATCGTATTCGTCAGCCTCAATGACAAAAAAGTCAGAGGCATGGTTGCCCCACAGGCGGGCTGAGATGCCAAAGTTCAGCGGCACGCCGCCGATCAAAAAGCCAGGTGAGTAACCGGCATATTCCAAAATCCAGGCCAGCATGGCTGATGTGGTAGTTTTGCCATGCGTGCCAGCGACAGCGAGTACCCACTTGTCATGCAAAATATGCTCGCCCATCCATTGCGGGCCAGAAACATAAGGCAAGCCACGGTTGAGGATTTCTTCCATCAGGGGGTTGCCACGCGAGACGACATTGCCTATGACATACAAATCTGGTTCCAGCGCTATCTGTTCAGCCCCAAAGCCCTGGGTCAGGCTGATACCCTGGGATTCGAGCTGGGTGCTCATGGGCGGATAGACATTGGCATCACAGCCCGTCACGGTATGACCTGCTTCTTTTGCCAATACGGCCAGGCCACCCATGAAAGTGCCGCAGATACCTAAAATATGAATATGCATAATTGAACCAAATTCCAGAATCCCGCAATTCTACCTGAGAGCGGCCATAGTAAGCAGTGTTCTTAAAACCGCTCAACACAGAGACACTGAGCCACAGAGGTTCACAGAGAAAATCAAAACATCAGGACTTACGCAAAACCGCCCTAGCTGCGTTGTTGGCTCCTAGCCGTACTAAAGTACTGCCTTCGTCGCTACGCCTTGCTGTGACAATTTTGCGTAAGTCCTAAACATATTAAAAATGCTAAGCCTTTGTAGCTTTTGCCTTTCCCTTGTATTTCTTTGTGTCTCTTTGGTGTAGCAGGGGTTCCGTTCTGCAGGCAGCTCTTCCTTTCTCTATGTTGAGAGGTCTTATGTATTCAGTTATGATTACTGACATGATGATCCATACACCTAATGAAGCAGAGAGCCTGCGGGCTGAGATTGCAGCGCTGGCGGCGCGCATGATAGCCGAGGATGGGGCCGACTATGGCTCAGCCAAGCGCAAGGCGGCCAAGCAGTTGCTGGGCAACCATAAAGTGAAGGGCGATGTCATGCCTGACAATGCCCAGATCGAGCAAGAAGTACGCGAATACAATGAATTATTCTTCGGTGACACCCAGCCACAACGTCTATTGCATTTGCGACAACTCGCACTGGAGCTCATGGATGAAATGGAGCGTTACAGCCCTTATATAGTCGGCGCAGTGCTGAATGGCACGGCAGGTAATCACTCTGATATCTATCTGCATTTGTTTGCCGACAATACCAAAGAGGTTGCCATTTACTTATTGAATAAGGATGTGCAGTTCGAAGTCTCAGAAAGTTTTAACAATCGCAACGAAAGTATAGAAACCCTGAGTTTCATGTACAAGAACGAAGGCGTACATCTGGTGTTACGGGATCAGGATGCCATACGCAGCGGTCACGGCAAGAGTACAGAACGGGCCCATGCGGCAGCTTTGCGGGCAATCATGGCCGAAACTGGGGCAGCGGATTAGCATCTGCACAAAAAAATTGCTTGAGGTAGCTCTTCCCGGCCTGCCCCACTGCTCTTATTCTTGCACCATCGCCGCTGCCGCCTTCTTGAAGCGGGCTATACGCTCATCCGTGGGTGGATGACTGGCGGCGTAATTATTCATCGCACGCAACCATTTGGGCATCGCTTCAGCACCAGACTGTTTGCGCTTCTGGCTCATTTCATCTAATACATCAGCCAGGTGACCGGGAGAAATATGCCTTTGCACCAGTGCTGCAATGGCGTAGGTGTCGGCTTCCACTTCCATCTCACGGCTATATTCCTGACCCAGCAAGGCCGCAGGTGCGAGGGCCGCGACCGAGCTGAAGTCACCAAACATGCTGCCCAGGGTGACCGTCAGCAAGCCATTGCGCAACAAACGGCGCATGGCATGACGATTTTCTATATGGCCGATTTCATGCGCCATCACACCTGATAATTCATCCGCCAGGAAACCCGTTAATTCATTGCCGCCACTGCCAACGATGAGTGTAATCAACTGATCGGTAACAACTACGGTTCCACCTGGCAAGGCAAAGGCATTCGGGCCGATTTGCGGCGCACTGCGCACTTCCAGATGGATGGGCACGTATGAATCTTTAGTACGCAAGCGACGCAATAATTGTTCTGCCTGGGCAATCGTGCGATCATCAAGCTTGCTTGGTTTCAGCATGGATTGGTCCAGCACATTCATTATCTCGGCACCGAGGGCGCGTTCATAGCTGACAGGGACTAGAACTGCAAGCTTGTCGGCCAGCACAGGTATGCCCCATTTATAAGCCGAAAACAAAATGCCTGCCATGACGATGATGGCCAGCAAAGCTGCCTGCCATTTGTGTTGCCAGCGCTCTATGGCAGATGGGCTATAGCCCAGATGTGCCAGCAGGCTTTGTTTGTCAGCTTGCGCATGAATTTCACAGTGGCTGCCATCGGCAAAATTGAGTATGCAGGGTGCATCCTGAAAAGCTTCTTCCAGTTGCAACTGACTCTTGTCTATCTGCCTGTCTATACCCTCGCCTGCCAGGCTGATACCGGCTGTTTGAAAATGCAGAATGACCTTGTGCAGCAAAGCCTGGCGGTGATCAAAATAATGTGCTTGTATCATAAATGCTTTCTACCAGGACAAATCAAAACCAAACAAATCTGCGGTGCTGTCGCCGCTGGCCTGGCCAACCTGCCCTGATTTTCCTGTCTGTGCGGCTGGTACTTGCTGGGTTGCCAGCAATTGCTCAAAGCTGGCAGCTTTTACACTGACATGCTGCAAACGGAAGCGGTACACATTCACCACTGCAAATGGCCGGTATAAACCCAGCGTCAGCATGGTCAGAATGAGGTTCTTTACCTGCAAAAAATAAAAGGCTTTGTAGGGCAAATGCGAATCTATTTCTATGCCCGGGAAACGGGTGGCATTCCAGGACTTGTTCCAGATTTTGACTTGCAACAATGTGCTACCGCTGAGGAAGATGATATAAGCCAGCAAGATCGCTAAAAAACCTAGCGGGAACAAGAGCCAGCCATACAGCTCCATAAAAAATTTATAGTTGTCAGGTGCATGATTTTTGAGCGTGGCAATGAAGATGGCGCTGCCCATGCCTATCATCACGACAAAGATCAGCAAGACCAGGCCGACAGCAAAATAAGCCCATAAAAAAGAATTGCTGATGAGGCTGCAAGTACTTCTCAATTCTGAAAAAGCCATGTCTTTGTGCTGATACATACGCATGCGTGCATGCAGCCAGGGCCAGCTCAAATAGGGAATAAATGCAAGCGCCAGGATGCCAGGTTGATGTGGATTCAAAACACCTAACAAACCTGGCAATAACACCATCAGGCCAACCGGTAAATACGTCTTGTAAGCACCAGAGAGTGTGCCGTGAAATTGAAAGCGCAAGCCCAAATAACTGCTATTGCGCAGGCGAAAGCGCAAGGCACTGCGCATCATCCAGGGCACCCCCAGCAAGAAAATGGCAAACAGGGCCAGGGCCAGCGTTTTTGAAAAAGTGAACAGGTAGTGATAGCAAAACAGCAGTATCACCGCGATGACCCGGCCACGGAATATGATCCTGGGATCTCCATGGAAATTGAAGACCGCTTCATTCAACTGGGTGTTGCGGTCAAAGTACTTGAGTCGCCTCACCTTTGCCCAGGCTGAATAAATACCCAGGGTCGCCAGACTCAGACAGAGATTGACGATCCAGATACGAAAATATTCTTTGCCTGTGCCAGTAAATGACAGATGGTATTCAGTCAGTTGCTCTGTCATCGGCACAATATTTGTGACTGCCGCTGCATCGTGGTCTGGGATGGTCGTTACGGGCTGAGTATCTGCCGCAGGTGGCCACATGCCTGTAGCCCCGGTTTGTATTTGCATGCCTGAAATCTTTATGGTCTTGTGGTCTTGTTTTGCTATCTTCTCCCACCCTTCGGGCAGGGAAAGAGGAAAATAACATAAGATCATCAGGTTTGTAAAATTTTGTTACAAGTTCTGGATATGGGCTGTTGCTTTAATAGAGCGCACATTCATTTCATTAATAGAAATGAGAAGAAATGAGACGGGATCTGGTTGCTATAGCACATTATTTTGCGGCCGCCCTGAACCTTGCCACTCTGTCTTCAGTTGCAGGATGGCTGGACATGTATTTGGTGATCCTTTTAGTTGAAGAATCATGCTCTGCTTCGCGCTTGTGCAGTTTTTCCATGTGTTCCAGCGCATCAGCCAGGCGGGCGGGCGACATGCCCGCTTGTTGCATGCGTTTGATGGCATAGTCGTCAGCTTCGGTTTCCATTTCGCGTGAAAAATCCATATTCACGACCCCGGCAGATGCCAGGCTGACGACAGAACTGAAGTCGGAAAACAGGCTACCGGCTATCACCGTCACCATGGCGTCGCGCACTAAGCGTCGCATGCCGTGATTGCCTTCGACATGGCCAATCTCATGGGCCAGCACACCTGCCAGTTCTTCAGCGCCTTCTACGCTCAAGCCCTTATCTTTGTTGGTGCTCAGCATTCGTATCATGGCGTCAGTGACGACAATGGTGCCGCCTGGCAGGGCAAAAGCATTGACGCCGATTTCTGGCGCATCCCGGACCTCAAGCCGTATTGGTATGCGGCCATGCTCAGGCATGACCCGTTCAATCGCTGCCTTTGCCTGGGCGATGCGCTGATCACTTAAACGACTGCGGTTAAGTACTGAATTGTCCAGCAATTTCATGACTTCTGCACCCAGAGCCTGCTCGTAGCGGCCTGGCAGGCGGGCGGCGATATTGTCAGCCAACCATGGTACTCCCCATTCACGCATGGCCAGCAGCATGGCTGCCATGGCAATGATAGCGACCAGTGCCCATTTCCATTGTCTTTGCCAGCGCTGCACCCGGCTGGGCTGGTAGTCAAGATAATCCAGCAGTGTTTGCTGGTCGGCCTTGTCATGGATTTCGCAGTGGCTGCCATCAGAAAAATTGAGTATGCAAGGCGCATGTTCAAAAGGTTCTGCCACCTGCAATTTGTTTTTCTTGACGGGATAATGCTTGCCATCAAAGATGACATTCACCATGTCTTGCTGCAAGTCCAGGCAGATGGATTGCATCAGGCTCTGGCGATGGTCGAAATAATTGGCTTTAATCATAGCTGCGTTTCATAGCTCCGTTTACCAGGACAAATCAAAGCCAAACATATCGGCAGAACTATCACCAGTGGCCAGCGCCTGACCGGCTTTTTTGGTGGCTTGCACCTGATCCAGTTCTTCTGAACGCAGGCGCACATGCGCCAGCCGGAAACGGTATAAGGCAACCACCGCAAATGGCCGGTAAAGGCCCAGACTGAACATAGTAAAAAAGAAGTTTTTCACCTGCAAGCGCCAGTAGGACCAATATGGCAGTGAAGAGTCAATATCAACTCCCGGGAAGCTGGTATTGTCCCAGGATTTATTCCAGGCTACAGCCTGTATATAGCTCAGGCACCCCAGCGCCACCAGTATCGTCACCAGCAACATGACGAAACCAAGAACCAGGTAAAAAACGTCCTTGGTATTGCGCAGATATTGCAGCAAACTCCCGCCATGTTTTGCCAATACGACAGACACTATGCCGGTAAGAAAAATGCCTACAATTACCGAACAAAACAGCGCTAGCAGTACACCGACATAACTCCAGCTGAAGGCTCCACTTTTCATGTCACAACTGGCGCGCAAATTACCGTAACTGATATTGTCATGCTGGTAGATACGCATTCTGGCATGCAGCCAGGGCCAGTAGAGATAGCCTATGAATGCGATACCTGCCATGTATTTTTCTTCAGGAAACAGGGCTCCAAACAAGCCCGGCAAGAGAATGACGAAAGCAACCGGGGAATAAGCGGCATAGGCATCCCGTACCGAACCATGAAACTGGAAGCGCAAGCCACGGTAGCTGGTCTGGTGCAAGCGAAAACGCAATGCACTGCGCATCATGAAAGGTACGCCCAGCAAAAACACGATAAAAAACGTCAGTGCCAGGTTCCTGGAAAATGTAAACAGGTAGTGGTAACAGAACAGTAAAATCACAGCGACGATGCGGCCGCGCAAGATGGTTTTTGCTTCACCATGAAAATTGAAGCTGGCCCCCGCCAGGCTGGTATTACGGTCAAAATACTCCAGTCGCCTGACCTTGGCCCAGGCAGAATAAATACCCAGGCTTGCCAGACTCAGGCAAAGATTGACTATCCAGATACGAAAATACTCTTTGCCAGTACCGCTGAACTGGAGGTATTGCCAGTCGGGTATGAGGACTTTTTTGGTAATGCTGGCGACTGCAGCAACCTCTGCCACGGGCACGGGCCCACTTGTCTCGCCCGTCCAGTCTTGATAATCAACGAGGGGAATCGTGGGCAGCCAGACTTCGGCGTCTTTGTGAATTTGCATTGCTGAGCGTGGATGGAATGACAGTCTGTGCGGGATGACAATAAAATAACACAGATCAAATGTTTACATGTTTTTTGCAGTACTTTATACAGAGAGCCTCAGATGAAATTCATCTGAATTCAGGCTGTGCAGATCATGGATAAAACACACCCACATGAAAGCCAGCCGCTTTCAGTGCCGGCAATTCAAAATAAAGTTTGATGCTTTGTTCGCCGCCTGCGGCAAAACCTTTTTCCAGTTTGTCTTTTTCTGTCAGATAGTCAGCCGGAGTAAAGGCACGCTGCAACAAGGGCTTGTCTTTGACGTCATTTAATACCAGCTCGATATTCGGCCAGGTCTGAGCCACATCACTCTGGTTCTGGATTTGCATGACCAGCATGAAGACATTGCGTTCTGGTGCCAGGTTTTGCAATTCATTCGAATCAACAAAAATCTTTTCTATCTGCGCTGGCAAAGTCACCTGGCAACTCAGATATTTGCACGCTTGCTGCAACCATGGCTTGGTTTCCGGTACTCTGGCAGCAAGCTGGTTACGGAAGATGTAGGCAGACTGCCCCAACAATAATGGGATCAGTAAAACGATCATCAACCCCAGCATGATGTTGGCAATGCGTTTGCGGGAGCGCTGTTTTTCTGCCTGGATGACAAAGTTGGGTTTGGCTACCTCTACTTCAGGATCACTGCTGGAATCTTCATTGATGGCTGCCTGGTTGGCGAGCGCAGCTTCGGCCTCACCTATGTAGGCTTCACCCTGTATGCCTTCGGCACTACTGCCCGTGTTAGCCGTCGCGACCTCATCATTGATGGACACAGCATCATCTGGCGCGGCCACATCAGCATGGTCTTTATGGCGCCAGACTTTGCTGGCACTATGTGCATCGGCTATTTCAGTGGCAGTGAATTCTGGCAGTTTTTGTTTGCTATCCGCTTCTTCTATCCCTTCACTGACTGACCAGTCGGCAGTCGGCGGGTCCATCAGGGCAGCGCGGGTTTCCAGCTCGATGCGGGTCAGATCAGCTTCCTGCACTTCTTCAGATGGCAACAGGAAGCCGCCATCACCAAGGTCAAAATCGAGAGCCGATGAGCTACTGATTACAGGTTCTTTTTTTAAACCTGCCGGTTCAGGGTCAGCCTTGAGCTGGCTGAGCGGGTCGAGCACAGGCTCAAGCTTCTGCGTCTCTGCGGTGGTGAGCGTTGTGCTGATTGGGGTAAGCGCAGCGGGAGTAACCACGGCGGGCCTGACTGCCGGAGGAATATCCCTGGGCATGTCAAAAGTTTCTGCCTCAAATTCCAGCTCGGCTTTGCTGATGGCGGCCAGCACTTTTGTTGCAGGCCTGGCCGTCGCGCTGCTTGCTGGCGTGCCGACAGCTGCGGGCCTTTCTGGCGGCACCAGACTGTCTGGCAAGAGCGTGCCTTCTTGCGGCAGCGCATCCGGCGGGAAGAAGCGGCCCACAGGAGTGACGGGAGACGGCGGAACTATGCGCGTCTGCTCGAAATTGGGTTCAGGTTCGATCAGGGACGCCAGATGTTCTGCCGGCACTAGCTTGGCGTCCGGCTTGGATTCTGGCTTGAGCAGCGGCTTGGATTCCGGCTTGCTTTCTGCCACAACTTCGCTTGCCGTGGCAGACATGACTGGTTTTGCTGCTGGCGCTGGCACCGCTGCACTGACTTGCGGCCTGGCAGGTGCAACAGGTTTGTCAGGTGCTACTGGTGTGACTGGTGTGGCACTGGCAGCCGCTGGAACGGTAACGACAGTTGCTTTTGCTACCGTTGCTAACGTCGCTGTCGCCTGAGTTGCAACACTCGCAATAGTTGCCGGTCTGGCAGGCGCTGGGACGGGTGCCGGTGCAGGTACAGGTTTTTGCCCATCGCCAGGTAACAGGTTTTCTACTGCATTAAAAGTTTGCTGGCATGAGCCACAACGCACCAGGCCCGCATGCAACTTCAACTGATCATTGGCTACCTTGAAGGCAGTCTGACAGTGGGGGCAGCGGGTCGCCAGTGCCATAGTCGCCTCAGTTACTCAAAGAGCCTGATAACGCAACCCAGCCTTCATGTTCAGCCCAGACTGTGAGCTTGATGAAAGGCGCATACGCTGCTGCCACTTCCTCAGCCTGCCTTGCCAGCACGCCTGAAAGTATCAGCGAGCCGCCAGGGGCGACACGACCAGCCAGCATCGGCGCCATGAGTTTCAAGGGGCTGGACAGGATATTCGCCACCACCACATCAAATTTCTGCGATGCCGGATGGGCTGCACCAAAACCTTCTGGCAGCGCATATTCGATCTGGCAGCTATTGCGCTCAGCATTGAAGTTGGCAGATTCTATTGCTTGCGGATCGATATCCACACCAATGACACTGGCCGCACCCAGCTTGCTGGCAACCATGGCCAGAATGCCAGACCCGCAACCATAATCAAGGACGGACAATTCCTTGGGTGCATGCGCTTCCAGCCATTCCATGCACAGCTTGGTAGTTGGGTGGCTGCCAGTACCAAAGGCCAGGCCGGGATCAAGTTCCAGAATCAGGGCATCAGGATCAGGTGCTTCATGCCAGCTAGGCACGACCCAGATATTCTTGCCGATATGGATAGGGGCAAACTGTGATTGCGTCAGGCGCACCCAGTCTTGTTCTTCCACATTGCGGGTGATATAGACTGGCACGACAGTCAGGCCAATGGCAGTGGCGGCTTCAGCCACCAGTTCAGCGTGATCGGCGTCGATATCGGCGAGGGCAACTACGCGGCTGCGGTCCCATGCAGCTTCGTCAGGCTCCATACCGGGTTCGCCAAACAAGGGGCGTTCAGCATCCGTACCTTCATCGGCATCTTCCACGGAAACCGACAAGGCACCCGCATCCATCAAAGCGTCCGACAAAGCCTCAGCCTGCTCACGCGCTACTTCTATGACTATTTCTATCCAGCCCATATTGCTACTTTCTTATACGACGTTATTACTTCAAGAGCGAAAAGCTTACCACAGAGGATCCATAACAAAGCCAAAAGCACAGGGAAAAACTTGTGTTTTCTCTGTGCTTGTTTGTGCCAGGATATTTTTATCCCGTCTATTTTTGTAGCTTGAGCCAGACCTACAAATTACTTATTTCATTACGACCGTAAAGGAAGCTCTGAGAAAGCGTAGCGAGCAGCGCTAGTTTGGGTTAAGAAGCGCAACCGTACTTAAGTACGGTGAGCATCGCAGGCCCAAAATCGCGTTGCGCAGTAGCTTTATCAGGGCTTACTTACTTTTCTTCGACAACTCCGGCATATCCGCCAATTTATGCTCAAGGTAATGAATATTCGTACCACCTTCAATAAACCGCGCATCTATCATCAGTTCGCGGTGCAGCGGGATGTTGGTTTGTATACCTTCGACCACCATCTCTGACAAGGCGATCTGCATGCGGCGGATGGCCTGTTCGCGGGTTTCACCATAGGCGATGACCTTGCCTATCATGGAATCATAATTCGGTGGCACGAAATAACCAGCGTAAGCATGCGAATCCACACGTATGCCAGGGCCACCCGGTGTATGCCAGGAAGTGATGCGGCCTGGCGAAGGGGTGAACTTGAACGGGTCTTCGGCATTGATACGGCACTCTATGGCATGGCCCTTGAGCGTAATATCGGTCTGCTTGAAGCGCAGCTTTTCATTGAAAGCGATGCGTATCTGTTCTTGCACGATATCGACACCGGTGATCATCTCGGTTACCGGATGTTCAACCTGAACACGGGTATTCATTTCTATGAAATAGAATTCGCCGTTTTCGTACAGGAATTCAAAGGTACCTGCGCCACGATAATTGATCTTGCGGCAAGCAGCAGCGCAACGGTCACCGATTTTTTCGATGATCTTGCGCGGAATGCCAGGTGCAGGTGCTTCTTCTATGACCTTTTGATGGCGACGCTGCATGGAGCAATCGCGTTCACCCAACCAGATGGCACTGCCATGCTGGTCAGCCAGGATCTGGATTTCCACGTGACGCGGATTTTCCAGAAACTTTTCCATGTACACTTCAGGATTACCAAAGGCGGCACCAGCTTCTGACTTGGTCATGGTGACCGCATTCAGCAAGGCAGCTTCAGTATGCACCACGCGCATGCCGCGACCACCGCCGCCACCGGCGGCCTTGATGATGACTGGATAACCGACCTTGCGGGCGATTTGCACGATGGCTTTAGGATCGTCTGGCAATGCGCCTTCTGAGCCGGGGACGCATGGTACGCCAGCCTTGATCATGGCATGCTTGGCCGAGACTTTATCCCCCATCAGACGGATGGATTCTGCACGCGGGCCGATGAAGACAAAACCGGATTGCTCTACACGTTCAGCAAAGTCGGCATTTTCAGACAAAAAACCATAGCCTGGATGGATAGCCTGAGCATCAGTCACTTCAGCGGCGCTGATGATGGCTGGCATGCTCAGGTAACTCAGATTCGACGGAGCCGGGCCTATGCAAACAGATTCGTCGGCCAGCTTCACATATTTTGCTTCGCGGTCGGCTTCAGAGTGCACGACTACTGTTTTGATACCCATCTCGCGGCAGGCGCGCTGGATACGTAGCGCGATTTCACCACGATTGGCGATAAGAATTTTTTCAAACATGATTTAACTTTGCGGTGGCAATGGTTGCAATTGCGTGAGCAGAGAACCCTGTCCAGGTTGATTGCCCTCAACACGGGCACTGGACTTCAGTTCGCGCACGCGCGCCTGGATCAGCCAATCACGAACAGCGGCTGGCCGTATTCAACAGGCTGACCATTTTCAACCAGAATCTGTTTGATCGTGCCGCTGAAATCGCTTTCGATTTCATTCAGCAATTTCATTGCTTCGATAATGCAAAGGGTGTCGCCAGCATTGACGCTCTTGCCGATATCAGCAAAAGGAGCGGCACCTGGAGAAGAGGAGCGGTAGAAAGTACCGACCATAGGGGATTTGACAATATGACCATCGGGCACGACTGGGGCGGCTGCCACTGGTGCGGCGGCCGGTGCTGCTGCTGGCATCATTTGGTGCTGGGGTTGCTGCATCATGACTACCTGATTTTGCGGCATTGCAGAAGACTTGACGATGCGGACTTTGCCTTCACCTTCAGTTACTTCAAGTTCAGCGATATCTGATTCTGCTACGAGGTCAATCAGGGTCTTGAGTTTTCTTAAATCCATGTGGAATCCCCTTGAAAAAGTGGTTCTGAATTAATTGGGACGCGCAATACAGAGCAAAACTACAGCTCCGGGAATGCCGCCGAAGTTTGGATTATATACGAAATAAGCTGGCATTATCAGCAAATTACGCGAAGATGCGAGAATTTAAATATTTTTAAGGGAAAAGTCAATCGCCAGACGGTAACCTTCAGTACCGAGGCCACAGATGACCCCTTTGGCAATTGCAGACAAGTATGAGTGATGTCTGAAGGCTTCTCTTTGATGTACATTTGATATATGTACTTCAATAAACGGGATCGCCACTGCAGCCAGGGCATCCCGCAAGGCGACGCTGGTATGCGTCAGGCCGCCCGGGTTGATGATAATAGCATCGACTTGCTCATTTCGGGCAGCATGTATGCGGTCAATTAATACACCTTCATGATTACTTTGAAAAAATGACAACTCTGCGCCAGCTGCTTTTGCCTGCTCCTGTGCTGCTACTTCTATCTCCGCCAGGGTGGTGGCGCCATAGGTTGCAGGCTCGCGCGTACCGAGCAGGTTCAGATTGGGGCCATTCAGCAGCAACAGTTTGCGCGCCATAGTCACATTCAATTTGACGAAGATGGCCGCATTTTGCCGCCAATCGACGCAGATTGGCAAGGAAAAACGATGCGACTTCTATTTTTCCAAAGAATATTTGGCAATATCGGTATGCAATACATCCATTTTCAGGCGACCCAGATAGGATTTTACTACCTTGCCCTCACCATTAATCAGTACCGTAAATGGCAAACCACCACCGGCATTCCCCAATTGACGCGACAGCTCAGAACCTTCCATTCCAGCAGCAACCAGGGGGTAACTGATTTTATATTTTTTTGCAAAATCAGCAATATTCGTTGGACTATCTATGCCCAAGCCCAAGATTTGTATTTCCTTGCTCTTGAATTCTTGTTGCATGGTAGATAACTCTGGCATTTCTTGCACGCAGGGTGCGCACCAGGTTGCCCAGAAATTCACTACCAGAAACTTGCCCTGCCATTGCGCCATTGCCTGAGGTTTGCCATCGCTATCCTTGAACTGCTGCGCCATCAATTGCGCGACCGACTTGTCGGCTGGCGGCTTGGGCGTGGTCTGGCGGTTGCCCGCATAAATCCCCAAACCCGCAAACAACAAACCCAGCGCGACTGCCAGGCCAATAAACTTCTTATTCATATACACATACCGGAATCAAGACTCAAGGTTGGGATATTAGCTTAGCTGGGGGATTTTTGCTGGCATGCCCGATGCCCAGATAACTGTTAATACAAGAAATACCCGGCATTTGCAGTGAGTATGCCTGAATTTGCGTTTTGATTTGCATTTTGATTTGCATTTTGACCAGTGCGCTTTAACCAATACCCGTGACGACCATGTGGCGGAATGGAAAATTATTCTTGCAAGCCATGCGATCAATTCAACATGCAGAATCCGGTGCATATAACCGGATTCTGCCCACAACCCTACAAACCACCACTTACATCTCAAAGTTCATCATAAAGATAGATTCCGACCAAGTCTCAGTAGTAAGACCATGCACAGTTTTCCGTAGTCGGGCCTCAAGCAGCTTACTGGTAGCGGGATCAGCCGATGCAGTAATCAGTTGCTGCGTATGCGCACGAGTCCTGTCATGAGCTTGCAGGCCCTCTTTATTAATGCCCGGTTTAACGCTTGGCTGAAAAAGCAGGTCCAGCGTTTCTGGCTCCGCCATGATACTAAAGAAGAGCCTGATCACTTCCTGGACACTGAGCTGGTCTTTGTAATTGTCCCAGATTGTCAGTTCCAGCCACTCGATGACGGCATCGCCCAGTTGTATATCCTTCAGACTGGCAAAGCTATCTGGCCATATGCGATCTTCAAAATAGTTGAGCAATAGCGTCAGGCCAATTGGCGTCAGGCCCTGATAATGCATATCCTGACTGTGCGAGTTTTGTATACCCAGTCGCCGGGCATATTCATAAAACTCTTGCATGGCTTGCGCGTCGATAAACTCTCTCGTGATGGGAGCAGCGGTATCACTATTACCACCCAGCGAACTGAGCATATCCATATCACCTGTATCTGGCAGGCCGCGTTTGGACAACTTCATCGCCCTGAGCCTTTGCATGAGGTCTGGCGCCGAAGATACCGGTGGCGCCATCATGGTCATTGCAGGTGCAGGCGCGCAGCCTGCCGCTGCGCCTGCTACGGCGCCCATTCCACCCCAGCCTGCTGGCAACATGTGCGCTACTTCTATCAAGGCAGGCATGTCGAGAGGTTTTTCATTTTCTGCCCTTTCCTCCACGATCAAAAAGCTGGTCTCTTTGGAGATCAGTTGATATTGCACAGCCAGTTCCTGCACTGCAAGTTCTTGTCCCGCCGTCCTTTGCATGCTGGACAAATAAGTCGCTGCGGCGACGCGCGACAAGGAAGTCTCTTGCTGCAATTTCTGCGTCAACTCCAGGCGGCCTATCTCAATTTCTTCAGTCTCTCCCGGCAAAGTACCGAACAATCTCATCAAACCTGCGGGTTGTTCCGGCAAGAGATAAAACATATTCAGGGTTTCGCCTTTGAATACCGATGCAGGCAAGGGAGTTTGCCAAATTGCCGCACTGGCAAAGCCGGTATCGACACGGATACCTTGCCAGACTGGAGAACGCAACTTCATGAACATGCGCATGATGGCGGGTGCCACGTCCTCACCTGGCGCGACATATTCGCATGAGCCACCGCTAGCTCTCGCCAAACGCTCCAGATGCACTTCTGCCGGGCTGGAGCCTATGCCAACAATAAACACCCTTTGCCCGGCTAAACGTGCGCTCTCAATCAAGCTATCGACACTATCGATTTCACCATCGGTAATCATCAGCACATCGCTGCGCCCATTACTCTGGATGGCAAAAGTGGATTCCAGTGCCAGTGCCATTTCTGTGCCGCCCAGGCTGGCATCCAGCTCTTCCACCCAGCGCAATGCCGCGGCCTTGCTGGGCTTGGCAAATTTCCACATCACAGGTGAGCGATGCTGCACCTCACTGCCAAAACGTGACAGGGAAATACGGTCGCCCGTATTCAATTTTTCGACGATTTCTTTCAATGCCGTGCGTGCGGCCCTGATGCTGTCGCCATTCATGGAGCCAGAACAATCAACCAATAACTTGACCGCGACGTCTGTCATATTTGCAGCAGCAATTTGCGGACAAAAGCTGGCCAGCAAAGCGACATGTCCGGGCTGGTGATAATCACGCCCCAGGACACTGAATGCCTGCTGGTTGAACTGGTCTACGCACAGCACAAAGTCGCGGTCCAGATTGCCTTTGCGCGACAAACTCACGGTCACGCCGCCTTCCCTGGACATGACGCTGATGGGGTGACTGGGCGAAGCAATACGGGCACTTGCCACTTCTGTCGTCAGATGCAGCGTGATATCAAACGGATACTCCACCCGGATATCGTGTTTGGGCGTGATCAGGCGCTCAAGCAGATTACGCCTCCTGGCAGCAATCGCCTGCGTCATTTCATAACGTGGCGCGATCACAGTCGGCACGCAGATACGCAAGGCGTTCAATCCATCCATCTCGGCAAAGCGCAGACTTTGCGCATAGTGCATGGTCAATGTGCAAGCTTCGCCCGGTGCCAGATTACCCAGACTGAGGTTATAACTGCCATCCCCATTTTCTTGCAACATAAAGGCAGAGTTACCTTCTGAAATTGCTTCTTCATAATCAATTTCTGCTTTTTTCCTGGGCACGACGGCACCAGATAATTTTTTTCCATTCAACTCGACTTCTATATCCAGCAAGACTGCATCCATAGGCAAAGGAAAGGTATACACCACCTCCGCATGCTCTTTGTCCGAGGGATTGATAAAGCTTTGCACTAGCTGCATTTCCAGCAGCAATCCCTTGATAAAACCAGTTGCACTCACTTTAACCAGTGCCATTTCCTGACCCTCGCTGGATCGTATTGTTGCTACTTGATGTCCATACATAGTTCTCTCCTTCTTTAAGTCAAACGCTTCAGGCGTCCTGACTTGTTTTCATACGTTCTGCCAATTCGATTGCCTGTCTGACGAATTCCCTGAGCTGCTCCGGGGTCCAGCCTGCCTTGCCGGCATCAATCACCAGCTCTACCCCATGCGCTACGGTTAAATGCGTACAGACAGAAATTGACCCGATTTCCCGCTGTTTCACCTCCACCGGGGCAGGTGCGCCGTGCAGCAATTCACGTATGCGCTCCAGTGATACCCCCGCAGAACTCCACTTCCTGATCAACAACAATTGTTCGAGATGCTGCGCTCCATAACGCGCCGCCCGCGTCCCGCCCTCAGGCTTGCTGACCAGACCTATCTGCATGTAGTAACGCACAGTGCGTACTGACATCTCTGCCATCAAACAAAGTTCAGGTAGCAGATAGCTGCTGTCTTTTTTATCAGAAGAAGTATTCATACAGTACTTTATAACAGTTAAACTGTCATTATTCAAGTTTACTTTTTGAGCACTACTGAAGAGGGGGGATGAAATACCTTGAAAAAGACGAAAAAAAACGCGCCCATGAAAATGGACGCGTTTTTTTACTTGTCTAAAACTCAGGCCTAATGCGCCCCACCCGCATCAACGGGTACCGCCGATTTCTTCGGCTTGGTCAGCCACACCAGACCTATCAGGCCGATGAACATATAGGCAGACATCCAGAAAATATCGGTTGCGGCCATGGTGCTGGCCTGTACGCTGATAGTACGGTCGATGATGGCGTAGGCCCCCTGTTCTGGTATGCCTTGCTGCATCAGCCCCTGCACGGTTTGTACAAAGGTCGGAAAGCTGCTACCGGTGTTTTCTGCGATCTGGGCATGATGCAGGGTGCTGCGGCTGTCCCAGATGGTGGTCATGATGGATGCTCCCATACCACCGCACATGATACGCACGAAGTTCGACAAGCCCGATGCTGCCGGGATTTTATCCGGTGGCTGGCCTGACAGGATGATCGACGTCAACGGTATAAAGAACATCGACATCGCCGCGCCCTGTATCAAGGTAGGGATCAGCAAGGTATAAGTATCCACCTCGGTATTAAATCGCGACCGCAGGAAGAACACGAGCGCAAAACCCAGGAAGGCAGCAGAGGCGATTTTTCTGGCGTCCACCTTGGGCAATATCTTGCCTATGATGGGTGACAAAATAATCGCGAAGATGCCGACTGGTGCCATGACCTTGCCAGCTTCAGTAGCGGTGTAAGCCAACTGGGTTTGCAGCCACAGCGGCATGATGACCAGACTACCGAAGAACAGGCCATAACCTATCGAAATCGCAATCACACCAGCGCTGAAATTACGTCCTTTGAACAAGGACAGATCAACCACAGGATGATCTTGCCCCAGTTCCCAGACCACGAAATAAATCAGGCCGATCACAGCAATCACGGTCAGCAGGACAATCTCGCCAGAATTGAACCAGTCCAGCTCTTTACCCTTGTCGAGCATGATTTGCAAGGCACCCACCCAGATCACCAGCAAGAACAAACCGACCTTATCAATAGGCAGGCTCTTGATGGCCGATTCGCGCTTGCGGTAAATGGACCAGGTAGCCCAGGCCGTAAACAAACCTACCGGGATGTTGATATAGAAAATCCAGGGCCAGGAATAATTGTCCGATATCCAGCCACCCAGCAGCGGCCCCATGATGGGCGCAACCAGGGTCGTCATGCCCCATAGCGCCAGCGCCATCGAACTCTTGGCGGGCGGGTAACTGCCCAGCAATAAGGCCTGTGACAACGGGATCATGGGGCCAGCAACCGCACCTTGCAAAATACGCGCCGCAATCAATGTTTCGATATTCGGTGCCATGCCGCACAGCCACGATGAAATGACAAACAGCAGGATGGATGACAGGAACAACCTGACCTGGCCAAAGTGGGTGGTCAGCCAGCCCGTCAGCGGCACAGAAATCGCATTCGCCACCGCAAACGAGGTGATAACCCAGGTGCCTTGCTGTGGCGAGACACCCAGGTTGCCAGAGATCGCCGGTATCGATACGTTGGCAATCGATGAATCCAGCACATTCATGAAAACCGCCAGCGACAGGGCCAGCGTGCCCATTGCCAGTTGCCCACCTTTCAGTGGCGGATGCGGTGCCTGTGGACGTGGAGGCGCGCTCATTACTTGCCTTTAGTTGTCGTAGTCGAAGTTGCTGTCGAAGCCGCCATGGCAGCAGCCTTGCTGTCCTTGGTCGCAGGCAAATTCGCCGCGATAATCTCAGCAATGCGCTGGTCAGCATCCTTGCCATTTTGTTCAAACACAGCAGTCTGGTAAGCAGGTGCAGTGCGTGTAGCAGCAGTCACAGGTGCACCTTGTTGTTGCGAAATATTGACCTGCACCTGCATGGAGACACCGATGCGCAATGGGTGCGCTGCCAGCTCTTTAGGGTCGAGGCTGATACGCACTGGTACGCGCTGCACCACCTTGATCCAGTTACCGCTGGCATTTTGTGCTGGCAGCAAGGCAAAGGCAGAGCCAGTACCCGCTGACATGCCAAGCACCTTGCCGTGATAGCTAATATCACTACCATACAGGTCTGAATGCAATTCCACATCCTGGCCTATGCGCATGTGGGCCAGTTGCACTTCCTTGAAATTGGCATCTACCCACAAAGTATTTAAAGGCACGATGGACAACAAAGGTGAACCAGGAGCGATACGCTGACCAACTTGCACAGCACGTTTGGCGACAAAGCCATTCATGGGTGCTGGCAGGCTGGTGCGGCTCAGTGCCAGCAGGGTTTCACGTACACGGGCGGCTGCACGCAATACATTCGGGTGCTGGGTGACGGTGGTGTTTTCTGTCAGTGTGCGGTTGGATGTCAGTTGTTCATTGGCCGCTTGCAAAGCAGCTTCTGCACTCTTGACGGCATTGCGGGCGTGCTCCAGTTCTTCAGCAGAGACTGCTCCTGTGCTCAATAACTGAGTACGACGTGCCAGGTCAGATTTGGCTCTTTCGACTTCGCTGCTGCGCAGGCTGACATTGGCCTGCAGGCTGCCATTATTGGCAAACAGTACGCGCACTTCACGCACGGTCTGTGCCAACTGAGCTTCAGCCTGATCAACAGCCACCTTTGCATCAGTCTTGTCGAGTTCTACCAGGGGCTTGCCTGCTTGCACCACATCAGTGTCATCGGCATGAATGGCAATCACAGTACCGGCAACTTGCGATGTCACTTGTACGACATTGCCAGCAGCATAGGCATCTTCAGTATGTTCGAAATTGCGGCCTACTGTGTACCACCATGTAGCATAGACAGCAATCGCCACCAATACGATGAGGGTGATGATGATCAGCAGCACGCGGCGCTTGCCACTTTTTTCTTGTACATATTCAGCTTGAGGAGCTACGTTGACAGGTTTGTTTTGATCTGGGGCGTTCATAACGCAGCCTCCGGTGTGTTTTTAACTTGGGGTTGAATAATGGTTTGATTGCTGCTGGCGGCATTGGTGGCATTGGCAGCAGGCAGATTCTTACTTTCATAACCGCCACCCAGCGCCTTGATCAGGTTGATGCGTGCTTCGGTATGGCGCACTGCCAGTTCCAGCGAGAGTTTTTGCTGTGACAGCACGGCACTTTCAGCAGCCAGTACAGGCAGCTTGTTGGCAGTGCCTGCTTTTTGTCTTTGCTGAGCCAGTTGCAGGCCAACGCGGGCAGCCTGCTCGGCGGCTTGCTGCTCAGTCAACTGCGACTGACTCGCTTGCAGTATCTGCACCTGGTCTGCCACTTCATGCAGGGCATCAGTCAGGCTCTGGTTGTACGTCGCCACGGCCACATCATAAGCCGCGACCTTGCCCTTCAATTGCGCACGCAGACGGCCACCTTCAAATATCGGCAGGCGTATCGCCGGACCTGCACCTATGATGCTGCTGCCACTATTGGCAAGATTGGAGAGGCCGAGACTGGACAAACCAACGAAGCCGACGATATTGATATTGGGATAAAACTGGGTCTTGGCGACATCGATATCACTCTGCCCTGCTTCTACACGCCAGCGGGCAGAGACGATATCAGGACGGCGGCCCAGCAATTCCAGTGGCAAATTACCTGGCAATGCCATGTCTGCCACAGGCTGGAATTTTGGCGTGGCGATCAGCTTGCCTTCTTCTGGTCCCAGGCCTTGCAAGGCGGCGATCTGGTTACGCGTTAGCGCCATGGCTTCTTGCCATTGGGCGAGTTCATTTTTAAGGCCGGACAATTGCACCAGGTTTTGCTGCACTTCGACCTTGGTATCGAGACCAGCGCTGACACGTTGTTGCGTCAGGCGGTCAAACTGTTCACGCACTGCCAGTTGCTGCTTGCTGAGTTCCAGTTGTGCATTTTGGCGTGCCAGTTGCAACCATGCGCGGGCGATGGCATTGCTGAGCATCAGGCGCACGCTTTGTGCTTCGGCTTCTGCCACTTTTTCCTGCGACAATGCACCACGCATTTCGGCGCTGTGCTTGCCCCAGAAATCCAGTTCATAAGTAGCATTGAAACTGATCTGGTTATTCGTATTGTAAGTACCAGCCAGTGGCGGTGGTACCAGGCCATGCTCGGTAAAACGCTGGTAAGTGCTGTCTACGCTCAGATTTGCCGATGGCAATTTATTGGCACCCACGGCGGCAGTAGCTGCCTGCGCTGCCTGCAAACGTGCGGCGGCGACTTGCAGGCTAGGGTGATTTTCCAGCGCACGGTTGATCAGTGCCTGCAACTCAGCGCCACCTATGCTGGTCGCCCATTGCAAATCAGGCCAGGCAGCATTGCCGCCCTGGTCAGGGAATGCCCCTGCTTGCGCGGTCAGGGTTTTGAGTTGCGCCTGACTTTGTATGCCTTGAAAGCTGACGCAAGCCGACAGCAGGCACAATGCAGATGCACTGAGCAGCAGACGCAGGCTGGCTGCGGCTGCTGCTGGTTTGAAAAGAGATTTTTTCATATAGACGATGTCAAAAAATGATGACTTAAATTGGCGAACGAATTTATTGCCCAAGCAACTAATTATTCTTTGCCATCCATGCTTCAAGGGTGGATCTGTTGGCCAGCAATTTGCGCAAGAGATACTTGAGGAAATTGATTTCTTCAGGCGCAAACCCGGTAAAGCCCACATCCAGCACTTCTGAATATACGGCAGGCAATTGCGCTGCCAGACTCTTGCCACTGGCTGTCAGTGCCAGCTTGAACAGGCGCTTGTCACTCTCATCCACGATGCGCTGCACATAGCCCTTGGCTTCCAGCTTGTCAAGCGTGCGTTTCATGGCAGCAGAATCGATAAACAACTCACGCGCCAGATCCGCCGCCGTATGGCAAGTGCCCATGGACAGCATCATGAAGACACTCCCTTGAGCGTGGGTGATGTCCAAGCGGCGCATGGACTCATCAATAGCGCGTGACAGCATGGTGCGGGAACGGGCCAGAAGATAGCCCACGCTTTCTTCAACCTGATGGGCAAAAAATTCTGAATTTTGATTTTCGTGATTCATGACAGCAACAATATTCATTGACTAGTCAACAGTTTATACCAGTTTTAAAATTTTTGCAGGGATGCATAAAAGCCGCTGCTTCATGCAGACGAGCATATTGTTTTCATAGGAGGATGCAGTGAAATGGAGGGGGATAAGAACCTGACACACTGCGCGTCATTCACTGTGGCGTCACAAAAAATGACAATTGCAGTGCAATGAATTAAACACCTGACAATAATTCATTAAAAATCAAAGCGACGATGACGCCTGCAAACAAATGCAGAAACGCATATAGAAAATGGCGCAACTGTAGGAGGTATATATTCTGGTCGTGCCAGATAGGGCATGGCTCTGGCACGGGATCGTCACAGGAGTCACATAGATTGCCCGACAAGTCAAAGCACAGGTCAGGGTGTGCCCGGCAGATAATTTAAAGCCTCAAATGAAGCTTATGACGCATACTCTTGCT